>NZ_JAUNTO010000008.1 GCF_030538655.1 Paracoccus sp. (in: a-proteobacteria) | reverse complement strand
TTGAATCAGAACTCGAATGACAAGGGAATCCTTAAATGAAGACGCCGTCTAGGCGGTTCCTGTCTTTGACTGACACCCCAGAGAGGAACCGATGAATATTACCCTGCGCCCCCGGCTGCTGGCCGCTGTTTCCATTGCCGCCCTGTCCATTCCGATGGCGGGCCACGCCTCGGTCAAGAATGTCATCATGATGATTTCCGACGGCGCCTCGTGGGGCACCTGGGACATGGCCAGCTATTGGGAGTTCGGCGAAAAAGGCCGCCAGGTCTATGACCGTTTTGATGTCAAGCTGGGCATGACCACGCAGCCGCTGAATACCTCGTCCGTGCCAACCTATGACAATATCCCCCGCATCAGCTATGACCCGGCAAAGGCATGGGACGGCACCATCAACGCCGATGGCTCCATTGCCGGTTACGAATATATCAAGCAGGGCTACACCGACAGCGCCGCTGCCGGCACGGCGCTGTCCACCGGGCAGAAAACCTATAATAACGCCATTTCAGTGGATAACTTTGCCAATCCGCTGCGGATGATTACCGACGGCTTCAAAGAGGCGGATCGGTCAGTCGGCGTCGTCACCTCGGTTCCGCTGAGCCACGCCACCCCCGCCGCCTTTGGCGCGCATAACATCAGCCGCAACCATTATGGCGAGCTGGCCCATGAAATGGTGTTCGGTGGCAAGCTGGACCTGATTATGGGCACCGGCCACCCCGAGTTCCATCACGACAGCGTGCGTCTGGATGCGCCGGTCTATGCGGCTGAAACCGGCCGTGGCGGCGGCTATATCCCTGAAAGCGTGTGGGAGAACCTGCGCCACGATCCGAACCCGGCCATGACGCTGATCGAGACCCGCGCCGATTTCGAGGCACTGGCCAGTGGCTCGTTGAGCGTTGAAGGCCGCCTGATCGGCGTCCCGCAGGTTCACGGCACCTTGCAGCAAAGCCGCCGCGACAGCGTGGTCGGTCTGGACAGCAGCACCCCGTCGGGCGTGGCCTATAACACCAACGTGCCGACGCTGGCGACCATGACCACCGGCGCACTGAACCACCTGGGCAAGAACGAAAACGGCTTTTTCGTGATGATCGAGGGTGGCGCGGTTGACTGGGCGGCCCATGCCAATGACACCGGCCGCATCATCGAGGAACAGATCGACTTTAACCATTCGGTCGTGAACGCGGTGAACTGGGTCGAGGCGAATTCGAACTGGGATGAAACCATGCTACTGGTCCTGACCGACCACGGCAACGGAATGCCGATGGGGCCGAATTCCGACGTGATCCCGTTCGAGCCGATCCAGAACCTTGGCGCGGGCGTTCTGCCGGGCGTCACGTGGCATTATGGCACCCACACCATCGAAAACACCCTGCTATGGGCGCATGGCGCGGGCGCACAGGCGCTGTTCGATCAGGTTATCGGCACCGATGAATGGCTGGTCAGCCTGCTGGGGCACAACACCACCGGCGCTTATATCGACAACACCGGCCTGTATGGTGCGATCAGTCAGGCGGCGGGCCTGCCGACCCCCGCCCCGGTGCCGCTGCCTGCCGGTGCATGGCTGATGATTGCCGGTCTGGGCGCGCTGGCCGCGCTGCGCCGTCGTCGCCACCTTGCTGCCTGAGGCGGCTGATAAACGAAAAGGGGCGGCGCTGATGCGCCGCCCTTTGCTGTTGTCCAATGGTCTGCACAGCGCCCGGCGCGCGGCGTCAGTCCTGCAAGGGGCGGACGCCGACTTCGCCTTCTTCGCGCGACTTGATGGCGGCAATGGCCGCAATCGCCCCGGCGGCGGTGGTGAAATAAGGGATCTTGTCATACAGCGCGACGGCCCGGATGTCGCGGCTGTCAGCCAGCGCCTGCACGCCTTCGGTGGTGTTCAGCACCATCGAAATCTCGCCGTTTTTCAGCCGGTCCACGATATTGGGCCGCCCCTCGTAAACCTTGTTCACCATTTCCGCCCTGACCCCGGCATCCGACAGGAACGAAGCGGTGCCACTGGTGGCAATCAGGATAAAGCCCATTCCGGTCAGATCACGGGCTGCGGCAGCCATTTCGTCGGTCTTGTCCTCGTCCCGGATCGAGATGAACACGCGGCCATCATGCGGCAAATGGTTGCCCGCCCCCATCTGCGCCTTGAGGAAAGCACGCGGGAAATTGCGGTCCCAGCCCATCACCTCGCCGGTTGAGCGCATCTCGGGGCCAAGCAGCGGATCGACACCAGGGAAGCGCGCGAAGGGCAGCACCGCCTCTTTCACGGAAAACCACGGGGTGATCGGATCGGCCAGCGTCAGCGGATCAGCGAAAGGCAGGTCATCTTCGGGGCCGACGCCTTCGGGATAGGGGGCGCGGGCCGGGAAATTTGACATTGGCTCGCCTGCCATCAGCCGCGCGGCGATGCTGGCAATGGCGCTGTCGGTTGCCTTAGCCACGAAGGGCACGGTGCGCGAGGCACGCGGGTTCACCTCTAGCACGTAAATCTCGCCGTCTTTCAGGGCGAACTGCACGTTCATCAGGCCCACGACGCGCAGGGCGCGGGCCATGGCGACGGTCTGGCGTTTCAGTTCGTCAATCGTCGCAGCATCCAGCGTATGCGGCGGCAACGAACAGGCGCTGTCGCCGGAATGAACACCCGCTTCCTCGATATGTTGCATGATGCCGGCGACGTGAACGGTTTCGCCATCGGACAGCGCATCCACGTCAACCTCGATCGCGCCGGAAAGGTAGCTGTCCAGCAGCACCGGATTCTTGCCGGAAACCTGCACCGCCTCGGTGATATAGCGGTTGAGATGGTCCATATCGCGCACGATTTCCATCGCGCGCCCGCCCAGAACATAGGACGGGCGGATGACCAGTGGAAAGCCGATCCGTTCCGCAATTTCAACCGCTTGCGCCGGACTGTTGGCAATGCCGTTGACCGGCTGACGCAAGTTCAGGTCGTTCAGCAGTTTCTGGAACCGTTCGCGATCTTCGGCCAGGTCGATGGCGTCGGGGGTGGTGCCCAGAATCGGGATGCCCTCGGCCTCGAGCGCATTGGCCAGTTTCAGTGGCGTCTGGCCGCCGAACTGCACGATAACACCATGCAGGGTGCCGTTCTGCTGTTCGATGCGCAGGATTTCCAGCACATGTTCCAGCGTCAGAGGTTCGAAATACAGCCGGTCCGAGGTGTCATAATCGGTGCTGACCGTTTCCGGGTTGCAGTTAATCATAATCGTTTCGAACCCGGCTTTGGTCAGGGCAAAGCAGGCGTGGCAGCAGCAGTAATCAAATTCGATCCCCTGCCCGATCCGGTTCGGACCGCCGCCCAAAATCACCACTTTTTTCGCATCCGACGGTCGTGATTCGCACTCCACATCACCCATCGCCGGGACTTCCCAGGTAGAATACATGTAGGGGGTCTGCGCCTCGAATTCGGCGGCGCAGGTGTCGATGCGCTTGAACACCGGGTGAATATCCAGCGCACGACGGGCGCGGCGAATATCGTCTTCCGACTGGCCGGTCAGCTTGGCCAACCGTGCATCGGTGAACCCCATCTGTTTGATTTCGCGCAAGGATTCAGCATCCCCCGGCAAACCGTCGGCACGGATACGCGCCTCGGCATCAACGATTTCACGCAGGCGGGCCAGGAACCACGGGTCGAAATGGGTGATGCGCTGAATATCATCATCCGACAGGCCAAAACGCATCGCCTCGGCAATGACGCGCAGGCGGTCAGGGGTTTGTTTCGAAAGGGCAGCGACGATGGCGGGCTTGCCCTGTTCAGCAGCACCTTCGATGACAATTTCGTCCAGCCCCGTCAGGCCGTTTTCCATGCTGGCCAGGGCCTTTTGCAGACTTTCATGGAAGCTGCGGCCAATCGCCATCACTTCACCCACGGATTTCATCGCCGTGGTCAGTTCCGGCTTGGAACCGGGGAATTTTTCAAAGGCAAAGCGCGGAATTTTGGTCACAACATAGTCGATTGAAGGTTCGAATGACGCCGGCGTGACGCGGGTAATGTCGTTATCCAGTTCGTCCAGCGTATAGCCAACAGCCAGCTTGGCCGCGATCTTGGCAATCGGAAAGCCGGTCGCCTTGGATGCCAACGCCGAAGACCGGCTGACACGGGGGTTCATCTCGATCACGACCATGCGGCCATCGGCGGGGTTGATCGCCCATTGCACGTTCGATCCGCCCGTTTCCACGCCGATTTCGCGCAGAACCGCAATCGAGCCATTGCGCATTCGCTGATATTCACGGTCCGTCAGGGTCAACGCCGGGGCGACCGTGATCGAATCGCCGGTGTGAACCCCCATCGGATCGACGTTTTCGATCGAACAGACGATGATGGCGTTATCGGCACGGTCACGCACCACCTCCATCTCGTATTCTTTCCAGCCCAGCAGGCTTTCATCAATCAGAACCTGCGCAACCGGGCTGGCATCCAGACCAGAACGGACAATCCGTTCGTAGTCGTCACGGTTATAGGCCACGCCGCCACCTGTGCCGCCCAGCGTAAAGGCCGGACGAATGATCGCGGGCAGGCCAATGGCATCCAGTTCTGTCATGGCCTGCGCCACGCCGGTGGCGATGTCATATTTACCGGCAGCGTTTTTGGGGGCGCTGATGATCGTGGCACGAGGGTTTTCAAGGCCGATACGGTCCATCGCCTCGCGGAACAGCTTGCGATCCTCGGCCATTTCGATGGCTTCACGCTGCGCGCCAATCAGTTCGACGCCATGACGTTCCAGTGCACCATTATCCGCCAGCGCCAGCGCCGTGTTCAGCGCGGTCTGCCCCCCCATAGTCGGCAGCAAAGCATCGGGCTTTTCCTTGGCGATGATCTTTTCAACGATTTCAGGGGTGATCGGCTCGATATAGGTGGCATCGGCCATCTCGGGGTCGGTCATGATCGTCGCCGGGTTCGAGTTGACCAGAATCACCCGATACCCTTCTTCGCGCAGCGCCTTGCACGCCTGCGCGCCAGAGTAATCAAATTCGCACGCCTGTCCGATCACGATAGGACCGGCACCGATGATGAGGATCGACTGAATATCGGTTCTTTTCGGCATGGTCGCATCCCCGCTGCTGTGATCGGCGCAAATCGTCCGGGGTTATAGCCAAGCGAGGCGACAACGCAAGGTCGGTCTCTCGGCCATAGGTGATCAGGGCCGATTTCCTTGCCACGGCACGGCAACCACCGTGACAGATATTCTTGCCGACAAGTCAACAATCATCAGCGCGACAACAGAGTAAGCGCGGCGCTGTATGCGTTCTGGGCGGGTGAACCCGTCTGAAGCTGGGATTTGGCCAAATAGGTCCGCACCAGCTTTTCCATGCCTTCCTCGGTTCCGAATGCCTTGAATGGTTCCGACCCGAACATACGTTCGGCGCGATCCTTCATCATCGTCATCTGACGCTCGACCGGAATTTTGCCGAAACTGCCCGAAGAAAAGCCAAACGCGCCTTCAAAGACCTTGCGCAGCGGCGGGTTTCCCAAAACCTCATACCACAAGGTTGTGTCCTTGGTGTCGCGTTCGGCAAAGGCAGCAAGTTCGCGTTGAGCATTCAGGGCAAGACGCATGGTTTCATCTGTCTGCCCGACACGACGCTCCAACTCGCGGTCGATGAACTGGCCGACCAGCTTGTCGCCAAAGCCCTGAGACTGCACCCCATCCGCGCCTTCGCCATACCGGAACGCTTCTGCCAGTTGCAAAAAACGCTTGTCGGACAGTCGGTTCACCAAGGACTGTTTGTCTGACAGGTCGGATTCCAGAACCTTCTGGATGAAGGCCTTACTACCAATTTCGCCCTCAAGACCAAACGCCCCCAGTGCAACGCTTAGCAGCCGGTAATTTTTGACCAGATCGCCCGCTGACTGGACCTTGGCAATATTTTCACGAAAATACGCGCTGTTCCGGCTGACCGAGGGATCATTGGCGATCATCTGCTTTTGCTGAGCCGAGGTGCGCTTCAGCACATTCCAGCCAGCAATACCCCCCAAGCCAAGGGCGATCTGAGACATTACTGCACCCTCGCGGCCATCAGCCGTGCCTCTCGCGGCAGAAGATCGCGCAAGCGGCGCAGGGCTTGATAAGCATTGCCCTCAACCACAAAATGCGTCGCATCATTCAGCAGGTTACGGCTGTCACGATCCTCGAACACTTGCGTCAATTGTTCGATGCCGCGCAGCAGCTGATATTTGCCCTGTTCAGGTTCAGCATCGCCAGACAAAATCAGTTGAGCGACATAGCAGACCCGCGACACAGGCGTATTCACGTTTTCAGGGTGGATTGCATCTTTCAGGCGCAGCACATGCGTGTTGGGCGTCTTGATGGCAATCTTGGACCGGCGGTCGCCGTTTTCGATGACCGCGCCGTTAATCAGCACACGTTCGTTGGGTGCCAGTTTGATGACCAGACCACTCATGCCGCCACCTCGCCGCGCAAGCCCTTCATGACCGACAGGTTAACCTCGATCAGGGCATCAGCGGTTGCCGTACCGTTCATGACGGCGTGACCGTGACGCACGCTGAACATCGCCAGCGAAATCAGGCCGGCCTTGACCTCATCAGGCAGGCCATTGTGCGGATGAGCCAGATCGGCGGCCAGAATAGTCCAGAGTTCGTTGTTTTTTTGAACAGCGCGAATGCTGTCGGCGGTGCCGCCATCGTTGGCGGACTGGCGCAACATGCGCGTCACGCGGGCAAAAACATCGTATTCGCTGTCTTTTGCGGTGCGGACGGTGTGCGATCCGTAAGGAGCATGAGCGTTCATTGGCGTAACCGCGTTCAAGGTCGTATTTCCCGATTTCTAGGATAAGGTCAGAGTGTGCGGGGCGCCCGCGAAGGGCGCCCCCACGTTTATCAGCGGAACAGCGACAGGATCGACTGCGGCGCCTGGTTCGCAATCGACAGCGCCTGGATACCCAGCTGCTGCTGGGTTTGCAGAGCTTGCAGACGAGCCGAGGCTTCTTCCATGTCGGCGTCAACCAGCGCGCCAACACCCACTTTCAACGAGTCGGCCATCTGCGAAGCCAGTTTCGACTGATCCTCGATCCGCTTGCCGGTTGAACCCAGCGTCGCGGCACCGACGATCGCCGCATTCAGCGCATCGTCAATCGCTTTCATCGCCTCAGCAGCCTTGGCGGTGTCACTGATGTCCAGACCGGCATCAAAGTCGAGACCCATTTCAGCGGTCAGGTTCACACCGGCAACAGTGATGTAGTGTCCCGTGTCATCGCCGATCTCAACACCGTGGTTCGCACCACCCAGGAATTTAAAGCTATCACCGTTCGACAGCATATTCACACCATTCATCTGCGTCGTGTCGATGGTGGATTTAATCTGCTCAAGCTTACGGGTGATTTCCTGAGTGGTCTTTTCACGTGCATCGGCATCCATCAGGTCGCTGGTTGCACCAGACACCAGTTTCTTGATGTCGGTCAGACCATCCACCACAGCCTCGGCCCCGACACGGGCCGTGCTGACAACAGCACCTGCGGCGTTCAGGTTGCTTTGGATAGTTTTGAACGCAGCCGCTTCACCTTCCATCACCTTGGAAACACCCCAGATCGCGGCATTATCCTTGGCGGTGGCAATCGATTTGCCGGTCGAGATCTCGCTCTGGGTTTTCGTCAGGTTCGAGTTGATCGACTTGATGGTTTGCAGAGCAACGATGGCACTGTTGTTGGTCAGAATGCTGGACATGTTGTCCTCCTTTTAGATTGGGCAGATTTTGGCCCGGTTTCGGATGACGGCCTTCTGACCGGCTGGGCTGATGCCCTTCACTTGCTGTGTGAGATCGTTTTACCGACGATCTCTTACGAAATAATGAATCGCCTCCTTTTTTCAAAACCTAATTCCCATTGCATTTTATTCAAAAACGACGAGGTGCCTCGACGGCGATGGTGGCGACCTGACGACGCCCGGTGCTGTCATAGGTCCGCAACGAACGGGCGGCCTGAATGATGTCGGCAATCTGGTCCATGGCGGATTGCGCGCCGCTTTGCGCAGCCTGCGCCAGTGTGCGCAATTCGACCAGCATGGTCTCCATCCGGTCGCGCTGGTCGTGGTCGATCTTTTCGTCTTCAATCGTGCGGACAAAGGATTCGATGATGTCCAGCGCCTCGGCGGGGCGACCGTCCACAATGGCGACGCGTGCGCGGGTCAGCTTGTCAACGGCAACGGTCATTCAGATTTCTCCTTGATAAAACGTGAAAATCCCAAATCCAGCGAATCGGTCAGGACGGCGGCGTATTCGCGCGCCAGGAAGGATGCGAACTGATCTTCGCCCGCGCCGCCCCCGAAATCGCCGCCCCCGGACTGCGGGAATGCGTGCTGCATCATGTTCTCGATGAAAGCCTGTTCCAGCTGCCGGGCCGCAGATGTGCGTGGCAGAGCCGTTGGGGCTGAAAAGGATGAGACGTGCATGTGATCCTCTGCTTGATTAGATTTTTCATCGAATAGCAGAGAGCGGTAAATAATCAGTAACGAGTCGATCATATATAAGAGGGTAACGAATCGACAGGAGCGGACATGGACATTATCCCGCTGATCTCACCCGCCGCCCCGCTGGCGCCGCAACTGCCATCACCCGATGCGCAGCCGACAGGCGTTGCGGATTTCATGGCCCAATATCTAGGGCTGGCGCAGGAGGCTGAGGAAATTCAGGAACATCCGGGTGAGACCCGGATCGGGGATGCATCAGCAGCCCAGGAAACCGATGCCGATACGGATATGGCTGCGCCCGCCGAGGTGGCGCTACCGTGGCCCGATGCCCCGTCTGACCGGGCTGTTTTCACAACTGACGCAAGCGAATCATCTGCCGACCGGATCGAAACCATGGTGGCGCAGTGGAACGGTATGACAGCCGCAGTCGATGAAACTCCGGCTCCGCTTCCCGAGGAACTGGCACAAATGATGATGCCGCAGCCCGAACCAACAGAGCGCGCATCGAATCACTCCGCGCCCGAGCGTCTGACGGCGGCCCCCATAGTGCGGCAGCAATTGGCAGGCACAGCAATCCAGCCGGTGGATAGCAGGTTACCCGACCCGCAGCCTGCGGCACAACAGGGGCAGCCGACAGATGCCCGGCCCGCCACGAACCGGGGTGATATGGCCGTGGAGCAGCCTGATCCGCCCTATCAGACCGCGCCATCCGACATGCAATCCGCCCTTGCCAAGCAAGGCGAACCCTTGTCGATTCGACAGCGGCCTGTTGAACATGCTGCGCCCGCTCCGGCGATGATGTCTGTTGTCGGTGACGAGCGGTTGACGGCATCTGTCGTGGGTATGGCTCCGGCCACGACTGCGGAGCCCTTGCTGATACCGACGGCGAATATGGCTCCGGTCACGGCTGCGAAACGGCTGATGACGCCGACTGCGGACCTGGCTTCTGTTACGACAGCGGACCGATTGATGACATCGGCCGGGAATGTGACGCCGATCACAACCGCGGAACGCTTGATGGCGCCCGCTGCTGAATATGCCGCTTTGGCTTTGGCCGAAGCGGGGCCGACAATCAGCGATGGCGAATCGTTTCAAGTGGCTTTGCCGGACAGTGGTGGCGTCGTGGATGCCGGTTTGCTGCACCGAACCGAATCGGCACCGCAGGTAACAGCGGCGCGGGTGCCCGAGGCACAGGCACCCGCCATTGCACGACAGATCGCGCAAGCCGCCGTGACGTTGCGCGAAGGCGAAATCGAACTTGCGCTGGCCCCCGAGGAATTGGGCCGCCTACGTCTGCGGATCATGCGGACGGATGGTGGCGCAGCGGTAACGGTCTGGTTCGAGCGCCCCGAAGTGCTGGAGGCCGCGCGCCGTCATCTGGATCTGCTGATGCAGGATTTGCAGGATAGCGGATTCGAATCGCCGCTGCTGGATCTGCGCAGCGAATCGGATCGGGAAACGGCGGATCAGGGGGGGGATGACGAACAGCCTGCCCTTGAGCGGGCGACCGTCCCTCTTGCCGACAAACCGTCCCAGCCCACCCGGCTGAGCGATCGCCCCCTTGATATTCGGGTATGAAAGGAACAGAAGTGACCACTTCGATCACTGCCGCAACGGCGGCCACCACCTCGGCCACGCAGACAAAGAAATCCGAATCGCCCTTGGGCAATGCTGATTTCGAAACTTTTCTGCGAATGCTGACAACTCAGTTAAAGAATCAGGACCCGATGAACCCGATGGAAGGGTCGGAATTTGCCGTGCAACTGGCGACATTCTCGGGCGTGGAGCAGCAGGCACATTCGAACAAGCTGCTGACCCAGATCGCGAATCAGTTGGGTGGCGGCGGTCTGACGCAACTGTCGCAATATCTGGGCAAAGAGGTGCGCACCACTGCGCCGGTCTGGTTCGGCTCTGATGCGATCACACTGGACATCAAGCCTGATTCGCGCGCCGACAGCGTGATTCTGGTCACGCAGAATGCACATGGCCGCGAATTGAGCCGCGAGGAAATCGGCACCGGCGCGGGGCAGGTGGATTGGTTTGGCCGCGACACCGTGGGCAACAAGGTGGCCGATGGCAGCTATGCCTTCCGCATCGAAAGCTATCTGAATGGCGAAAAAATCGCCGAATCCGATGTCGGTGCCTATAGCCGCGTGACCGGAGCGGAAACTACGGCTCAGGGGGTAAGGCTGGTTCTGACAGGCGGTGCCACCGCTATGACCGATGAGGTGGACGCGATTCGCGAGCCGGGCTGATGGCAGGCATCCACGCCCATGGGCCTGTCGCGTCCGCACTGTGCGCGGCAGGCGCCGAATGCACAATAGGCAGGCGATTCGTGCTCTGGATAGCCGACGGAATGGGGGCGCGGTCTTGGGCCGCGTCACCTTGATCGTATTATCGCATCACCTGCCGTCGGTCGGATGTGGCACGTTTCGCCGGGCAAGCGGGGCCTGATCGTCGTTCCGCAGCCGCCGCCATCTGTCGCCATGATGACCATGATGACCATTGCATCAGCCGTATTCTGGCGGAACCTTTCAGTGCGCTGGAATGCAGCAAATCAGCACCGTCATCATCATGCCGATGCGATGTCAGCCCAAGGCCGCACCCAAGGCGACACCCACGGCCAGCAAGGCAGCGGCCAGCACCGGACGTTGCCAGTTGGCATGGCGCGGCGGTGTCGCCGGGGCCTTGGGACGGTTGGCGCGCTCCCATAGCGCATCATCCAGAATTGCGGGCAAAAGCGGGCTGTAACGGCCAAGCGTCTGAACCATACGCACCCCGTCGCGCGCCATGGCTTTGGGGCCAAGGTTGTTGCGGATGTAAGCCTCGACCACCGGGCGGGCGGCCTGCCACATATTGATGTTCGGGTCCAACGAGCGGGCGACACCCTCGACCACCACCATGGTGCGCTGCAACAGGATCAGTTCGGTGCGGGTCGCCATGCCAAAGCGTTCCGTCACCTCGAACAGATAGGCCAGCAGATTCGCCATGGAAATCCGGCTGGCGTCGGCACCGAAGATCGGCTCGCCCACAACGCGCAACGCACGGGCGAAAGCAGCCTCGTCACGGTCGCGCGGGACATAGCCGGCCTCGAAATGCACGCGGGCGACACGGCGGTAATCGCGACGGATAAAGCCCATCAGGATTTCGGCATAGACACGGCGGGTATATTCATCGATCTCGCCCATGATGCCGAAATCATAGATGATGACATCACCATTGGCCGCGACCTTCAGGTTACCCTGATGCATATCAGCCTGGAAAAAACCGTCGCGCAGCGCATGGCTGAGGAAAAGCTGCAAGATGCGCGTGGCCAGTTGGTGCAGGTCGTGCCCGGCCGCGACAAGGGCGGCGGGGTCGCCCATCGGCAGACCATCAGCCCAGTCGGCGGTCAGCACCCGGCGGCCCGACAGTTCCCAATGCGGGGCCGGGGCCTGAAGCCCTGTGTCATCCTTGGTATTTTCCGCGAATTCCGATGCGGATGCCGCCTCAAGCCGCAGGTCCAGTTCCCCCAGAACCACCGATTCGAAATGGCTGACCACGTCGCGCGGGCGCAGGCGGCGAGTCTGGGGCAGCAGCTTTTCCAGAAATCCGGCAGCAAAATGAAAGGCGTCAATGTCGCGGCGGAAGGCGGCCTCGATACCGGGGCGCACGACCTTGACGGCGACTTCGGCCCCGGTATCGGCGCGGCGGGCACGGTGAACCTGGGCAATGGATGCTGCCGCGACAGGTTCGGAAAATTCAGAAAACAGCGCATCGACCGGCGCGCGCAGTTCGGTCGCAACAATGTCTTGCGCCACATCGGTCGCAAAGGGTGGCAGCCTGTCCTGCAACATGCGCAACTGGCCCGACAGTTCGACCCCCACCACATCGGCGCGGGTCGAAAGGATCTGGCCGAATTTGATATAGGCCGGGCCAAGTGCGGTAATCGCCCGCGTCAGCGGCGGCAGCGCGGGATCACCGGCATAGCCCATCCAGCGGAACGGCCAAACCAGCGCGCGCAGGGCGATGCGCAGCCGGGCCGGTGCCTCGACCGCATCCAGCGCGACGGACATCGCGCCGGTCCGTTCGAACGTGGCGCCGGTGCGGATCAGGCGCAGGATGTTATGCGGCCCGCGCATCGCTTACAGCTTCCAGCCGGAATGCAGCGCGGCGATGCCCATAGACAGGTTGCGGTATTGCACTCGCCCCAAACCCGCCGCCGAAATCATATCGGCAAATGTGTCCTGATCGGGAAAGCGGCGGATGGATTCGACCAGATATTGATAGCTGTCGCGGTCACCCGCCACCGCCTGCCCCATCGCGGGAATGACGTTGAAGGAATAGCGGTCATAGGCCCATTGCAGCGCAGGCACGGGAATCTGCGAAAACTCCAGCACCATCAGCCGCCCGCCGGGTTTCAGCACGCGATACGCCTCGGCCAATGCATCGGGAATGCGGGTGACGTTACGGATGCCAAAGCTGATGGTATAGCGGTCGAAGCTGTTATCCGCGAAGGGCAGCGCCATCGCATCGCCCACCACCCAGTCGAGCCGGTCATCAAGGCGTGCCGCCTCGGCCCGGCCACGGCCCTCGATCAGCATGGATTCGGTCAGGTCACACACAGTGACGCGGGCACCCGGCGCGCGGTCGAGGAAGCGAAAGGCAATGTCGCCGGTCCCGCCCGCCACATCCAGCAGACGCTGGCCATTGCGCGGGGTCAGCCAGTCCATCATCGCAGTTTTCCAGACGCGATGGATACCCACGCTCATCAGGTCGTTCATGATGTCGTATTTGGACGCCACGCGAGAAAAGACGCCGTGAACCATGCCGGCCTTGGCATCCTCGTCCACGGTCTGGAAACCGAAATGGGTGGTCTTGCGCGTCATCTGCCTTGCCGTTCCTTGTATCGTGGCCCAGATAAGGCCAGCCTGCGCCTTGCACAATGGAGCGAAAGGGACCGGATTGCCAGAACTGCCCGAGGTCGAAACCGTCCGCTGCGGCCTGCTGCCGCATCTGGAGGGCGCGCGCATCGCGCGGGTCGAGGTCCGCCGCCCCGATCTGCGCTGGCCCCTGCCGCCCGATCTGGTGCAGGTGCTGACCGGCGCGCATATCACCGCGCTGCGGCGGCGGTCGAAATATCTGCTGGCCGATCTGCAAGACCGGGGCAGCCTGCTGATCCATCTGGGCATGTCGGGGCGGATGCTGGTTCAGGGCGCAGGCATGGGCGAATTTCACCGCGACCCGGCAGTTCTGCCCCGGCACGATCATTTTGTCATACACACCGAGGCCGGGGCCACGGTCACGCTGAACGATGCGCGGCGCTTTGGTATGGTCGATCTGGTCCGCGAGGGTGTCGAACATCCGCTGCTGGCGCATCTTGGCCCCGAACCTTTGGGCGAGGATTTCACCCCTGCCACGCTGACCGCAGCCTTTGCCGGGCGGCGCGCGCCGGTGAAACAGGCGCTGCTGGATCAGCGGATCGTGGCGGGGCTGGGCAACATCTATGTGTCCGAGGCGCTGCATCGCGCGGGGCTTGATCCGCGCCGCCCCGCCGGGCAGATTGAGGCCGCGCAACTGGCCGGTCTGCATAGCCACATCCGCGACGTGCTGACCGAGGCGATCGCAGCAGGCGGATCATCCCTGCGCGATCACCGGCAGGCCAGCGGCGAGCTGGGCTATTTTCAGCACAGTTTCCGCGTCTATGGCCGCGAGGGCGCGCCCTGCCCTGCGCCCGGCTGTTCTGGCGTGATCGCGCGGGTGGTGCAGTCGGGGCGCTCCAGCTTTTACTGTCCGGCTTGTCAGCAATAGGCCATGCTGGTCAGGGGGCATGGCGGCTGCTAGGACGGGACAAAGGTTAACCGAAAGGAAGATGACCGATGGCCTATGAGACGATCATCGTGGAAATCGAGGATGACGTGGCGCTGATCCGCCTGAACCGTCCCGAAGCTTTGAATGCGCTGAACGGCAAGTTGCTGGGCGAATTGGCGCAGGCGCTGACCGAGGCCGACCACAACGACAAGGTGCGCTGCATCGTGCTGACCGGCAGCGAAAAGGCCTTTGCCGCCGGTGCCGACATCAAGGAAATGTCGGAAAAATCCTTTGTGGATGTATTCACCGCCGATCTGTTCAGCGGCCCGACCGATGCCATTCAGCGTGTGCGCAAGCCGATCATCGCGGCTGTCAGCGGCTATGCCCTTGGTGGCGGCTGTGAACTGGCCATGGCCTGCGATTTCATCATCGCCGCCGATACCGCCAAATTTGGCCAGCCTGAAATTAATCTGGGCGTCGTCGCCGGTATCGGCGGCACACAGCGGCTGACCCGTTTCGTAGGCAAGTCCAAGTCGATGGATATGAACCTGACCGGCCGTTTCATGGATGCCGCCGAGGCCGAGCGTTCGGGCCTTGTCAGCCGCGTGGTGCCCGCCGCCAAGCTGATCCCCGAAGCAATGGCCGCCGCCGCCAAGATCGCCGCGAAATCGCAGATCGCGGTGAAGGTGGTCAAAGAGGCGGTCAACCGCAGCTATGAAACCACCCTGCGCGAAGGGCTGCTGTTCGAACGCCGCATTTTCCACGCGCTGTTCGCCACCGAAGACCAGAAAGAGGGCATGGCGGCCTTTCTTGAAAAGCGCGAGGCGCAATTCCGCGACCGCTGACAGGGGTTTTCTTTCCGGCGCAACTGCTGTAAAGGCCCAGACTTACATGCGTGTGGGCCCGCTTTGGCAAGAATCATGGCTGTTCCTGACAGGGACGCTGCCTTGGGTCTTTTGCGCAATCGAAATGCAACAGACCCGATAGGACAAGACCCATGGCCAACACGCCCCAGTCGAAAAAACGCGCCCGCCAGACCGAACGCCGCACCGAAGTGAACAAAGCCCGCCGTTCGCGCATCCGCACCTTCCTGCGCAAAGTCGAAGAAGCACTTGCCAGCGGCAATGCCGACGCCGCCCGCGCGGCGCTGCAAGCAGCGCAGCCCGAACTGATGCGCGGCGTCAGCAAAGGCGTTTACCACAAAAACACCGCCTCGCGGAAAATCTCGCGACTGGCATCGCGGGTCAAGGCGCTGGCCACCGCCTGAACTTGTTCCACAGCGGGCGAAAACTCGCCCGTTGTCAGCCGGATGGCTGATCTGGCGCGCCCGACCCGGCGCGCCTTTTGCATTTGGGGCGATTCGCCGCTCACGCCTTTTTCTTTGCATTTGCAGCCGTTTGGATGAAATTATCTTACCGATCAGAGGGATCGCAGATTCGTCTGGCTATCCAGGCTGTCAAGCGCAGAGTTCAGTTGCAGCGGCCCTTGCGGGGTTGCTAGTTTGACCGGGCGATTCACCTCGCACCTGGGGGACAGGCTGGCGAATCTGGTTGCGAAACCGGATCACCAAGCCGGGCAAATGGCGGAGCTTCCGTCCTGCCTTTGGGTCTGCAACCGTCGGCTGCCACCGGCCAGAGCAGGCTCGTGTCTGAAAGAGACGAGACGGCTGTGCGGCCATATCTGCGGCAATTTCGCCGCAGGGTTGCGTGTTGCCTGACTGTCCTGAACCAAGGCGTGGTGCAATCGGCCCGGCGGGATCAACCTGCGGGCGATCTGGGGACAACGGACGGGCAAGACGATGGAAGATCTTTGGGGGCGGGCCTGCGCAGGGCTGGAAAAAAGCGTTGGGGCGAACAACTTCAACCACTGGATCAAACCGCTGCGCTTGACGGGCATTGACGCCGGTGTGGCGGAATTTGCCGCGCCGACCCGCTTTCTGTCGGATTGGGTGAACCGCCATTATGCCCGGCAGATTTTGGATGAGCTGATGCGCAGCGGCGCAGCGGCAGACCGTCTGCGCATCTCGGTCACGGCGACGGCTGCCCCTGCCCGCCCCGCACAACCGCGCGCCGCCGCCCCAACCACGCCGCCCGCAGCTGCCGCGCCGGTCGATCTGGGTGCCCCGCTGGACGCGCGCTTTGTCTTTGACAATTTCGTCGTGGGCAAACCGAACGAACTGGCCCATGCCGCCGCCCGCCGCGTGGCCGAAGGCGGGCCGGTCAGCTTTAACCCGCTGTTTCTTTATGGCGGCGTCGGTCTGGGCAAGACCCACCTGATGCACGCCATCGCTCATGAATATCAGCGCAACAAACCCGCCGCGCGTGTGCTGTATCTGTCGGCGGAACAGTTCATGTATCGCTTTGTTCAGGCGCTGCGCGAACGTAACATCATGGATTTCAAGGAAATGTTCCGCGCCGTGGATATGCTGATGGTCGATGACGTTCAGTTCATCGCCGGCAAGGACTCGACGCAGGAAGAATTCTTTCACACGTTCAACGCGCTGGTGGATCAGGGCAAGCAGATCGTGATTTCCGCCGACCGCGCGCCGGGCGAAATCAAGGGGCTGGAAGAACGGATCAAATCGCGCCTGTCCTGCGGGCTGATCGTGGACCTGCACCCCACCACCTATGAACTGCGCCTTGGCATCCTGCAATCCAAGACCGAAGCGTTTCGCGCGCAATATCCCGGCCTGCAAATCGCCCCCGGCGTGCTGGAGTTTCTGGCCCACCGCATCACCTCGAACGTGCGCGTTCTGGAAGGCGCGATGCAGCGGCTGTTCGCCTTTGCCAGCCTCGTGGGTCGCGAAATCACGCTGGATCTGACGCAGGACTGCCTGGCTGACATCCTGCGCGCCAGCGACCGCAAGATCTCGATCGAGGAAATTCAGCGCAAGGTGGCGGAACATTACAACATCCGCCTGGCCGACATGATCGGCCCCAAACGGGTACGCACCGTGGCCCGCCCGCGTCAGGTGGCGATGTATCTGGCCAAGCAGATGACCAGCCGCAGCCTGCCCGAAATCGGCCGCCGATTCGGTGGGCGCGATCACACCACGATCATGCATGGCGTCCGCAAGATCGAGGAACTGACCCATCAGGATCAGGGTCTGGCCGAAGATATCGACATGCTGAAACGCCTGCTTGAGGTATAAGCGACGCCAGTGCGATGAAATCCTTGTGACCGGCCCGCCGGGCAGCTAAAACGCAGTCCACACATAGGGACGGGGAAAGGCGATGAAGTTTTCCATCGAACGCGCAGTGCTGGTCAAGGCGGTCAATCAGGCGCAATCCGTTGTCGAACGGCGCAACACCATCCCGATTCTGGCCAATATCCTGATCGAAGCGACATCTGATGGCGTCAGCCTGCGCGCCACCGATCTGGACACCGAAGTGGTGGACCGCGCCCCGGCCATGGTTGAACGCCCCGGCGGCACCACGGTCAGCGCGGCGCTGCTGAACGAAATCGCGCGCAAGCTGCCCGATGGCGCACTGGTCAACATCAGCGCCGATGAGACTGCGGGGCGGCTGAACGTGCAGGCCGGGCGTTCGAACTTCAGCCTTGCCACATTGCCGCGCGAAGATTTCCCGGTGATGGCCAGTTCCGAATACAGCGCGAATTTCAGCGCCCCGGCCCCGGTGCTGCGGCGGCTGTTCGACAAGTCGAAATTCGCCATCTCGACCGAGGAAACGCGCTATTATCTGAACGGCGTTTACCTGCATGTGACGCAGGCCGATGGCGCGACGGTTCTGCGCTGTGTGGCGACCGACGGGCACCGCCTGGCGCGCGTTGATGCACCTCTGCCGCCGGGGGCCGAGGATATGCCGGGCGTCATCGTGCCACGCAAGACCGTGAACGAATTACGCAAACTGCTGGAAGATGACGAAGCGGCCATCGCCGTTTCTGTCAGCGAAACCAAGGTGCGCTTTGCCACACCGACCCAGACCCTGACGTCCAAGGTCATCGACGGCACCTTCCCCGATTATTCGCGCGTCATCCCTACTGGCAACACCCGCAAGCTCGAGGTAGACGCCAATGATTTCGCCCGCGCAGTGGACCGGGTGGCCACCGTATCGTCGGAACGGTCGCGCGCGGTGAAACTGGCGCTGGATCAGGATCGGCTGGTGCTGTCGGTCAACGCCCCCGATTCGGGTGCCGCAGACGAGGAACTGATCGTCGCCTATGCCGACGAGCCGCTGGAAATCGGCTTTAACGCCAAATACCTGCAAGAAATCGCCGCGCAGGTGGATCGCGAAAACGCCGTGTTTCTGTTCAACGGCGCAGGCGATGCCGCCCTGATCCGCGAGGGCGGCGACACCAGCGCGGTGTATGTCGTCATGCCGATGCGGGTGTGATCCTTTCGACGATCAACCTTGCCCAGTTCCGCTCATGGCCACGCCTGACACTGGATTTCAGCGGCGCGCCGCTGGCGCTGCACGGGCCGAACGGATCAGGCAAGACCAATATTCTTGAGGCGCTGTCGATGCTGGCCCCCGGTCGCGGCTTGCGCGGCGTGGCAGCGCCTGAACAGGCGCGTCAGGGCGCGGCGGCGGGCTGGCGCATCCGGGCGCGCATCGGCGATCATGCCGTGGAAACCGGCGCGCCGCCGGATCAGAGCCGCTACGTCATCATCGACGACAAGCCCGCACCGCAGGTGGCGCTTGGGCGGCTGATCCGTGTCATCTGGCTGACCCCGGCGATGGACCGGCTGTGGACCGACACACCGGAAACCCGGCGCCGTTTTCTGGATCGCGTCACGCTGTCCTTTGCGCCCGCCCATGCCGAAGCGGCGCTGACCTATGACAAGGCGATGCGGGAACGCAACCGGCTGCTGCGCGATCAGATCAGCGATCCGCACTGGTATCGCGCGCTGGAAGCCCAGATGGCCGAGGCGGGGGCGCAGATCACCGCCAACCGCATCACGGCGCTGAAGCTGATCGCCGCGGCTCAGGCGCAGGGTGGCGATGCCTTTCCCGCCGCCCGCCTGACCCTGCTGCCCGGCGAGGGTTTCGCCGATGACCCCGACCCGTCCAGCATCGCCGCGCGACTGGCCGCCACCCGCCCCCGCGATCTGGCTGCCGGGCGTAGTCTGACCGGCCCACATCGCGCCGATCTGGGCGCGCATTGGGGGCCGCAGGATATGCCCGCCGCCCTGTCCTCGACCGGCGAGCAAAAGGCGCTGCTGCTGTCACTGATCCTCGCCAATGCCCGCGCCCTGGCCGATCAGCCGGTGCTGTTGCTGCTGGACGAAGTGGCCGCCCATCTGGACGCCAGCCGCCGCGCGCTGCTCTATGCCGAAATCGCTGCCCTGCCCGCGCAATCGGTGCTAACCGGCACAGGACCGGAGCTGTTCGACACGCTGCATGGCGAAGATCTGGCCGTGGGAAAAACCGACTGCACCTCAAGGATCGCCCCATGACCGCTGTTTCCCCCGACATGCACGCCGAACTCTGCGCCCGCTTGCATCAGATCGCCACAGAGGAAAGCGTTACCATCCTGCTGGCGGTCGAATCCGGGTCGCGCGCCTGGGGCTTTCATTCGCCCGACAGCGATTATGACGTGCGTTTCGTCTAAGCCCGCCCGCCAGAATGGCACCTGCGGCTGGAACCCAAGCGCGATGTGATCGAGCGGCCCATTTCCGGTGATCTCGACATCGCGGGCTGGGAACTGGCCAAGGCGCTGCGGCTGGCCATGAAATCGAACGCGGTGCTGGCCGAATGGCTGCAATCGCCGATTACCTATGCCGACAATCCGCAGGCACGCGCCGATCTGGCGGCATTCTGCGCGCAAACGCTGAACCGGCGTGCGGTTAGCTGGCATTATCTGTCGCTGGCACAACAGCAATTTGCCCGGCTGCGCGACCCGGCAGGGCAAGTGCGGCTAAAACGTTATTTCTATTGCCTGCGTCCGGCGTTGGCGCTGCGGCATATGCGGTTGCATGGCGCGGCGATGGTGCCGATGAACATGCAGATGCTGATGGCCGAAACCAACCTGCCTGCCGCCGTCACACTGTGGCTGAACGATCTGATCGCGGTCAAACAGGCCACCGGCGAAATGGGCGTGGCTAACAGCACCAACCCCGATTGCGATGCGCTGATGACCGCCGAAATGCAGGCCGCGCGTGACTGGCTGGCGGCCGCCCCCATGTCCCCGCCCCCGCTGGACTGGAGCGCCGCCAACGCTCTGCATCGCCGCTGGTCACAGCCGGACTGACCGCTTCTTGCTTGTGCAAGCGTATTCGCCGTCCGGCCAAGGGGGAAATACCCCCGCCAACCGCAAAATCTTGTGGCTTTGCCGTGACATTCCCCCGCCTTGCCCCTATAAGATGCGGGTCTAAGGCAGGATAAGAAACGCATGACCGAAGCCGCCCCGCAGTCCACCGAATATGGCGCCGATTCCATCAAAGTCCTCAAGGGGTTAGAGGCCGTCCGCAAACGGCCTGGCATGTATATCGGCGATACCGATGACGGGTCTGGCCTGCATCATATGGTTTACGAGGTCGTGGACAACGGCATCGACGAGGCGCTGGCCGGTCATGCCGACTATGTTCACGTCAAAATCCACGCCGACAGTTCGGTCAGCGTCCGCGACAACGGGCGCGGCATCCCGGTGGATATGCATCCCACCGAGGGCGTTTCCGCCGCCGAAGTCATCATGACCCAGTTGCACGCCGGCGGGAAATTCGATTCCAACAGCTACAAGGTCTCGGGCGGGTTGCACGGGGTTGGCGTGTCGGTGGTGAACGCGTTGTCCGACTGGCTGGAACTACGCGTCTGGCGCAATGGCAAAGAACATTACGCCAAATTCGCCCATGGCGAGACCGTCGAACATCTGCGCGTGGTCGGCGATGCCGCCCCCGGCGAAAAGGGCACCGAGGTGCGCTTTCTGGCCTCATCCAAGGCGGATGGCGGCGATGGCACCTTTTCCAACCTCGATTACAGCTTCAAGACGCTGGAAAACCGCCTGCGCGAACTGGCCTTTCTGAACAGCGGCGTGCGCATCATTCTGGAAGACGAACGCCACGCCGAAATGCTGCGCAGCGAATTGTTCTACGAAGGCGGCGTGCGCGAATTCGTGAAATTCCTTGACCGCAGCAAGACCCCGGTTCTGGACCAGCCGATCTTCATTTCTGGCGAGCGCGGCGGCATCGGGGTCGAGGTGGCGATGTGGTGGAACGACAGCTATCATGAAACCGTGCTGCCGTTCACCAACAACATCCCGCAGCGCGACGGCGGCACCCATTTGGCCGGTTTCCGCGCCGCGCTGACCCGCGTCATCAACAACTATGCCCAGTCCAGCGGTATCGCCAAAAAGGAAAAGGTCGATTTCACCGGCGATGACGCGCGCGAGGGGCTGACCTGCGTGCTGTCGGTCAAGGTTCCCGACCCTAAATTTTCCAGCCAGACCAAGGACAAGCTGGTCTCGTCCGAGGTGCGTCCGGCGGTGGAAAACCTGACCGGCGAAAAGCTGGCCGAATGGTTCGAGGAAAACCCCGGCCCGGCCAAGGCCATCGTCGGCAAGATCGTTGAAGCTGCGCTGGCGCGCGAGGCGGCACGCAAGGCCCGTGAATTGACCCGGCGCAAGACGGCGATGGATGTCGCCAGCCTGCCGGGCAAGCTGGCCGATTGTCAGGAAAAAGACCCCGCGCTGGCGGAACTGTTCATCGTCGAGGGTGACTCGGCAGGCGGGTCGGCCAAACAGGGACGCGACCGGAAAAATCAGGCCGTTCTGCCTCTGCGCGGGAAAATCCTGAATGTGGAGCGGGCGCGGTTCGACCGGATGCTGTCCTCGGATCAGATCGGCACGCTGATCACCGCGCTTGGCACCGGCATTGGCCGCGACGAATTCAATCTGGACAAGCTGCGTTACCACAAGATCGTCATCATGACCGATGCCGACGTGGACGGCGCGCATATCCGCACCCTGCTGCTGACCTTCTTCTTCCGCCAGATGCCGGAACTGATCGAGGCAGGCCATCTCTATATCGCGCAGCCGCCGCTGTATAAGGTGGGCCGTGGCCGGTCCGAGGTTTATCTGAAGAACGAGGCCGCGCTGGATGATTACCTGATTCAGCAGGGGATCGACGGTGCGATCCTGCGGCTTGGCTCGGGCGAGGAAATCTCCGGTGCCGATCTGGCCCGCGTGGTGGACGAAGCGCGTCTGGCCCGCCGCCTGCTGCGCGCCTATCCGACGCATTACCCGCCCCATATCACAGAACAGGCGGCGATTGCGGGTGCCTTGGTGCCGGGCCGGATCGACGCCGATGCGCAAGGCGTGGCCGACGCCATCGCCGCGCGGCTGGACCTTGTGGCCGAAGAATACGAACGCGGCTGGACCGGGCGGCCGACGCAAGACGCGGGTATTCGCCTGTCGCGGTTCTTGCGCGGGGTCGAGGAAACCCGCAATCTGGATGGCCAGATGCTGCGCAGCGCCGAAAGCCGCCGTCTGGCCGATCTGACCGCTACCTTACAAGAAATTTACGGCCAGCCCGCCCGGCTGATCCGCAAGGATCGCGAGGTTCCCATCTTTGGCCCGTTGGGGCTGTTGCAGGCCATCTTCCTCGAGGGTGAAAAGGGTCTGTCGCTGCAACGCTACAAGGGGTTGGGCGAAATGAACCCCGATCAGCTTTGGGAAACCACGTTGGACCCTGCGGCGCGCACCATGCTGCAAGTCAAGATCGAGGACGTGGCCGAGGCCGAGGATCTGTTCAGCAAACTGATGGGCGATGTCGTCGAACCCCGGCGCGAATTCATTCAGCAAAACGCACTGTCCGTTGAAAATCTGGATATCTGAACCAGACATTATGTGGTTTTCCTGCCGCGCGCCGGTTCTTTTCGACGGATGCGGTAACGGGATGTTTGCGCGATAGGCAGCCTGACGTTAAGGCAGGGGCAAATCCGTGTTATCTCTTGGATGGAGCCTTGTAATGATCCGCAATCTGCGCCTTGCCGCCTTTGCCACCGCTGCCCTGCCCGCCGCCGCGCTGGCTGGCGGCTATACCCCGCCCGTGGTCCAGGCGCCGATCGTCATCGCCCCGTCTGAACAGGTGGCCGCGCCGCTGTGGGCCGGCGCCTATGTCGGCGGTGCCTTGGGCTATGCCTTCAACGGCGATGACCGCGTGGGCATGGAAAACGTCACGGGCGGTGTTGCGGCTGGTTCGGTGACGCCTTCGGGGCACAGTCTGGATGTCAAAGGTCCGGCGGCATCCTTGGCGCTTGGCTATCGCTGGCAGCGTAACAATTGGGTTTACGGCCCAGAGCTGAGCGTTGATTTCGGCAAGGTCGAAGACGATTACGAAGCCGTCGCAGGCGGCAGCACCTTTACCGATGGCGGCAAGTCCGAGGTGAACCACATCATCTCGCTAAAGTTCAAAGGCGGCTCGCTGGTGAACGAACAAACGCTGGTCTATGGTCTGGCCGGTATCGCCTATGGCGACTTTACCTATACCCAGGGCACGGGCGAAGGCGCGCTGTCGGTTGATTACGATGCCACCCGCTATGTCATCGGTGCCGGTGTCGAGCGTAAGATCAATGACCGTCTGTCCCTGTTTGGCGAGTGGAACTATTATAACTTTGGCAAGACCGACGTGTTCTTCCCGGCCAGCGAAGGCAGTGACTCGGGCGTTCAGACCGTTGCCACGCCGGAACATCACCTGATCAAAATCGGTCTGAACTATCAGTTCTGACCTGGTTGATTGCATGAAACCGGGCCGGGGCCGCCATCTGCGCGCCCCGGCTTTTTCATGTCGCGCCGGGTGATGATGTAATCGCGCAGCAAGGCCACCCGCCGGGGGCGGAAACTGTCACCGGTCATGTGGGTATCGGCGATGCGGTTGACATGAAAGGTGCGGAAATCATCCCGCAATCGGCAATGCGCCAACAACATCAGCGCCCGCTCGGAATAGGACAGCGCCAGCGGCCAGATCACCCGCTGCGTTCGCGCGCCCTGCACATCGCAATAGTCAATCATCAGCGCCTGCTCATCCCAGCACGCCTGACGGATCAGCGCCAGCGGCACCTGCGGCGGATCGCGCGCGGGCAGCGGGACAAAGGTTTTCATGATTGCGTGCATCGCCTGTTGCGCCTGCCGTTCGGGCAGCGTTGCGATCATGCGCGACAGGGCGGTATGGGCCGCTTCGATCAGGTCGGGATCGCCGATGGCGGGCAGTGCCTCGACCGCCAGACGCAGCGCCTCGATTTCCAGCCGGGAAAAGGATTGCGGCGGCAGCGCCGGGTCTTCGGTCAGGGTGTAGCCGACACCGGCTTCGCCGTCGATCAGCGCCCCACCCGCGCGCAACGTGGCGATGTCGCGATACAATTGCCGCGGCGAAACCCCGGTTTCGCTGGCCAGCCGCGCCGCCGTGACCGGGGCAGGCAAGCGCCGCAGACGATCCATCAGCCGCATCAGCCGGTCAGATCGGGCCATGCTGTCACCTTCTGTCAGGGGCCATAGCGTAGATCATGCTCATCACACCGGAAGGAGCAAGACATGCTGACCCTCTATCACGCCCCCGCCAGCCGCTCGACCTCGGTCGTGCAATTGCTGCATGAAATGGCCGTCACCGATCAGGTGCGGATCGAACAGGTGACGATCCCGCGGCAGGATGGCTCGGGCCAGCGCGACGCTGCCAACCCGCACCCGGAAGGCAAGGTGCCCTATCTGACCGACGGCACCGACCATGTGCGCGAACGCGCGGCGATCATCCTGTATCTGACCGAACGCTTTGACAGCCCGCTGGGGCGTCCGGTCGGGCACCCGCAGCGCGGGGCCTATCTGTCGTGGCTGGTCTGGTATCAGGGGGTGTTCGAACCCGTCACAATCCTGATGTGGGCAAAGGTGAATCATCCCGCCATCACGAACAGCCTGCGCGATTACGACACCGCCCTTGCCCGACTGAACGAAGTTCTGACGCACCAGCCCTATCTGCTGGGCGATGATTACAGCGCCGCCGATCTGTTATGCGCGGAACTGTTCGCGTGGTTTGGCGATCAACTGCCCGCAACGCCAGCGGTGCGGGCCTGGGCCGCACGCTGTCAGGATCGCGACGCCGTGCGGTTGATGCGCACAATCGAGGGGCATTGAGCGCCAAAACCTACCTTTTGATAGGTCATGCCATTCCCACCAGCATAGCTATTGTCAGGGTCGGCTTTGGGCCGACCCACACCCCATTTCATGCGGCTGATGCGCACCCTATCCTGCGGCGCAGCTTTCAGCCCCGCCGTCGGTTCACGATCGTTGCGCCAGTCATCCCGACACATTGATGGCATCTCAGCAGCAGTCGGCGGGGTTATGTCCCGCTGCCAGAATTCATCGCAGGGCAGATTGTATGGCCGCACAGGCGATCACGGCATGAATGAAAAACTAAACTAAGTTTCAAAAATAAGGATAGCGGTAATAAAACACCCTAAGACGAGCAAAAGCCCGCCGATGCACATCTCCGACGAATCGCTCATTTAAAACCCAAAGCGGTGCAGAGCTACCGTAACATCGCCTCGATGCCGATACCGCACCGCAACGGCATATCCCGTCATATTGCTGATTTTAAATCATATTAATTTAAATCTGAACCAAAAATACAAATTTTTAACCCACACAGCGCCTGTCGGAAGACGCGCGAATCACCCCATGCAGATACTTTCGGCGGATTGGCGCCGGTCTACAGAAAATATTAAGCGGCTATACCATCTCAAGTTGTGGAAATGTGCGGACTTTATGCACCCTCGGCAGAGCACCCCCCTGACAAGAGGGAAAACTGAACCAAAATTATTAAATTTTCACATGAACTTTAACTGCCGTTAGGTTAGGTTGAATCCCGGTGGAACAGGGATCTGACAAAGGCTCTGCCGCACCCCGTTGCCGGGTGCGGCGGTCCGGGGATGGCCCGCTTCTTCTGTAGTTCAACATTGCTCGCCGGTCATTCCGGTGGGGTGGTTTACTTTTGCCTTACGGCAACAGGCAGTCCGATACTCAGGAGGGACAACAGTGACATATTACTATAGCACGACAAAAACCTATACATGGACAGCTTTCACCGAAGCCGACCTGTTGGCCAACGGCAAGAACGGCTCTGACTTTGGCCTGGGCGACACCTTCGTCATGCCGAAATCGGCAACCGTCACCATGTCCACCAAGGACAATGACGGCGCGCTGAGCGGCGGTTCCAAGAACTGGTGGACCGGGAAAACACAATCGACCGACCGCACGGGTCAGGACGCCACGATCAACGGCACCGGGACCGGCGGCAAGATGTATGCCGACAAATACCACGTGCTGAAGGGTTCGGACGGCAAGACCTATTACCTGATCGACATCATCGTCGAGGGCCACGATTCCCCCGGCGCGGGCAACGGCTATTTCACCTTCTACGGTGCTACCCCTCCGGCTGGTGTCAGTCTGTCGGTTGTGCAGACCTGTGCGGTTTCCGGTTCATGGGTCAACTATAATTGCCTGGGCGCCGGTTCGTCGGCCCCGCCGAACACCCCGCCGACCTTTACCAACGTCCCCAAGGACGGCGTGTTCTGCATTGATGAAAACAACACGCTGGTCATCAAGCTGAACGCCACCGACGCCGATGGCGACAAGCTGACCTTCAAGATCATCGGCGGCACCGATGCCGGTTCGTTCGTGATCGACGCCAAAACCGGCGAACTGAGCTTTGTGAAAGCGCCGGATTATGAAACCCCCGGTTCCAAGGCTGGCACCAACACCTATAAGGTGATCGTGGCCGTGGACGACGGCAAGGGCGGCGTCCAGAACAAAGAACTGACCGTTTGCGTCAAGGACGTGGACGAAGGCACCCCCGCCTGTCAGGTGATCGAAGCGGAATCCATGACGCTGTGTAACATGCGCGTCGGCTCGGTTTCGGGCGCGTCGGAAGGCAAGGTCATCGGCCTGACCGGCTATAGCGGCTATGCCTATACGACCTACAAGGGTCCGGCAGGCGAATTCGACATGACCATGCGCTATACCGACACGGCGGGCAGCGGTTCGATCCGGGTCTATGTCAACAACAAACTGGTTCAGACGGTCAGCCTTAACAAAGACAACAACCGCTGGAACGAGGTGACGATCGAGAATCTTAACCTGAAACCCGGCGATGTCATCAAGCTGAGCGCCGAAGGCAAGTATTGTGAATACGCCAAGATCGACAAGCTGACCCTGTGCCCCAGTGGCCCAAGCGTCGGCGCGCTGGAAGGTCGTGTGTTCATCGACCAGAACAAGGATGGTCTGGACAACAGCGAACCTGGTGTTCAGGGCGTGACCGTGCAGCTGCTGGATGCAAACGGTAATCTGGTCGCCACCACCACCACCGGGGCCGATGGTTCCTACCTGTTCGGCAACCTTCAGCCGGGGAACTATACCGTCGTGTTCCCGACCTCGGTCAATGGCCGCGTGCTGACCCACCAGAACGTCGGCGATGACGACACCATCGACAGCGACGCCAACGTTGTGACCGGCCGCACCGACGCTTATGCCGTCGTCGCGGGCGAAACCACCAGCAATGTCGATGCCGGTCTGAAAGACCCCGGCACCGCCTCGCTGGAAGGCCGCGCCTTCCTGGACAGCAACAAGGACGGGCTGGACAATAACGAGCCGGGCATTCCGGGCCAGACCGTGCAACTGCTGGATGCAAACGGCAATGTCGTTGCCGTGACCACCACTGGTGCCGATGGTTCCTACAAATTCGACGGGCTGGACGCGGGCACCTATACCGTGGTCTTCCCGACCGATGCCGATGGCCGTGTGCTGACCGCGCAGGACGTGGGTAACAACGACACCATCGACAGCGACGCCAACCCCTCGACCGGGCGGACCGGCAGCTATACCGTAAATATCGGCCAGAACGTCAAAGACGTGGACGCCGGTTACAAGGATCCGGGCACCGCATCGCTGGAAGGCCGCGCCTTTGTTGACGCCAACCGTGACGGCATCGACAACAACGAACCGGGAATTGCCGGTCAGACCGTGCAGCTGCTGAACGCCGCTGGCGTTGTGATCGCCACCACCACTACTGCGGCGGATGGATCGTATCGCTTCACCAATCTGGATGCGGGCAACTATTCGGTTCAGTTCCCGACCACGGCGAACGGTCGTGTGCTGACCCAGCAGGACGTCGGCAACGACGACACCGTTGACAGCGATGCCAGCCAGACCACCGGCCGCACCGGCAGCTACACCGTCAATGTCGGCGATAACGTGACCGATGTGGACGCCGGCTACAAAGATCCGGGCACCGCATCGCTGGGTGATTACGTCTGGGTGGACAGCAACCGCAACGGCATTCAGGACAATGGCGACACCGGCCGCGCCGGTGTGACCGTGACTCTGTATGACGCCGCGACCGGCGCCGTTGTGGCGACCACCACCACCGACGCGAACGGCAAATACCTGTTCACCGGCCTGCTGGCGGGCGATTATCAGGTCGGTTTTGCCCGCCCCGATGGTTACAGCTTCACCACCGCGAACGCTGGCAGCAACGACGCCATCGACAGTGACGCCGCTCAGGCCACTGGCCGCACCGGCACCATCTCGCTGGCGATTGGTGAAACCAACCTGACCGTCGATGCCGGTCTGGTGCGTGACAACCGTGCCCCGGTTGCCAACAACGACAGCGCCCACACCTGCGCCGACAAGGCCGTGACCGTGGACGTGCTGGCCAATGACACCGACGCGGACGGCGATGCGCTGAGCATCACCCATGTGGCGGGCCGGGCAATTGCCGATGGCCAGACGCTGACCCTGTCGGATGGCGTTCGCGTCACCCTGACCAGCGGCCAGCTTGTGTTCGACGCCTCGGGCACCGCCTACGAGGACCAGATCGTCGGCACCAGCACCACCGTCAGCTATGGCTATTCCATCAGCGACGGCATGGGCGGCACCGCCAGCGCGGCGGTTGACATGAAATGGTGCGGCGTCACCAACACGCTGGAAAGCATCAAGGCCAGCCTGCCCGACAGTGGCGTGCTGCGCGTGACGCTGGACAGGTCGTTTGACGGTGCCTTCTACACCGCCACCGTCACCGGCACCGGCGATGCCCGTCTGGACGGCAAGTCCTTCGACATCGCCTATTGTGTGTCGGCCTATGACAACCTGCCGCTGAACACCAACCTGCCGGTCAATATCTATCTGGCCGATGAGGACTCGTTGCCCAGCAACACACAAATCCCGCTGCCGCAGAATCTGGACAAGGTGAACTGGATCCTGAACCAGGACTTCGGCTCGCGCGATAATGGCGATGGCACCAACACCACTTATACCGAGGCCGAAATTCAGGGCGCCATCTGGGGTCTGACAGACGGCATCGTGTTCGTGCAGCCGGATTATAACTACGGCACCACGGCCAATGCGCAGGAAATCTATGACCTGGCCATGGCGCAGGGCAACGGGTTCGAACCGGGCGAAGGCGACATCATCGGCCTGATCCTGGAACCGACCGGAGCCAACGGCAACCACGAACAACCGTTCATCATCGGTGTGAATTGGAATGATCTCGCGCTGGATTGCCTGTGCTGAGTAAAGCGAAATCGCGGGACCGGGCCTGACTGGCCCCGCGTTGACATCCCGGTTGTCCATGGATCGGGATCAAGATCACTGTCCGGTGATCTTGTGTCGTGTGTGAACGAGACTCCTGGACGCTCGTTCGTTGTTACGGAGCTATGTAGCATGAAGAAGTTCGCATTTGGTGGCGTTGCCGCCGCTCTCTCCTCGATGATCGCCTCGACCGCTCAGGCGGCCGGTGGCTGCACTGGTCCGGGCTGCGACCCGACGCTGGTGCCGGAAATCAGCGCGCTGGAAGGCACTGCGGCAATCGCCGCTCTGGCCGCCGTCGTGCTGCTGACCTGGGAACGCCGCCGCCGCGCGGCCTGATCTCATTGAGGTCTGAAACATTGGCAGGTCCGCCCGCAAGGCGGGCCTGCCGCCATAAAGAGGAAGGGTTTACCATGTTTGCGACCGCACAGACCAATCCGCGCCCCCGCATCCGGCCGCTGATCTTTGCCGCCGCGCTGCTGGCCATGCAACTGCTGGCCATCGGGCTGGTGTTCAAACATGGCATCAATTTTTACTGTCTCGATTACTGGCCCGCCGCGGCCTGTGGCGGGGCCAGCCGGGCGTTAGCCGGGATTTACTGCGCCGCCGCCGCACTTGGCCTGTTCGCGCTGCTGCGCCGTGACCTGTTTACCGATTTGCTGTCCGATCCGGGTCGAGACCTGCGCCCGCTGGCGCTGAACGCGGTTGGCTTTGCGCTGACCTTTGTGCCCGTGCTGTTCCTGCGCGAAACCGCCGAGGCGCGGTCGATGGTGCTGCCCTCTTTCGCCTTTTGGATCGGCGGCATGGCGTTGATGCTGGCCGGGCTGGCGCTGTATCTGGCGCCCGCCGTCCGCTGGGGCCGCTTTCTGCGGCAGGCCGGGCCTGCGCTGCCTGTGGCGCTGATCGCGGGGATGCTGACACCGCCCCTTGCGATGAAACTGCAACCGATCTGGCAGTTGGATACGGTGGCCGACATCACCTTCCGCGCGGTGGTGGCCATCGTTGGCGGGTTCGGCTATCCGATCACGCCAGAGCCGGAAACCAAGATTCTGTGGGGCGAAAACTTTGCCATTTCCATCGCGCCCGTCTGCTCGGGGGTCGAAGGCATCGCGCTGGTCACGCTGTTCGTCACGCTTTACCTGTGGCTGTTCCGCGCCGAAATCCGCTTTCCCCATGCACTGATCCTGTATCCGCTGGGCATTCTGGCCAGCGCGATTCTGAACGTGGTGCGGATCGCCGTGCTGATGATGATCGGGTTAGAGGGTCAGCCCGAACTGGCCGCCGGTGGCTTTCACAGCCACGCCGGCTGGATCATGTTCACGCTGATCGCCTTGGGGATCATCGCCGTTGCCCGCAATATCCCGTGGCTGCGCAAGGATTACGGCACGGTCGCGGCCAATGCGGTCCCCCGGCAATTCGTCGCCCCGCCGCCGCTGCGTCAGGACCCGCAGGCCGCGCGCATCCTGCCCTTTGCCGTGTTCATGCTGACCGCCGTGGTCGTGCCCGCCATCACGCAGTCGCCCGCCATGTTTTATCCGGTTCGCGTCCTGTTGCTGGCGGCTGCCGTGGCGCTGTTCTGGCCCTTTATCCGCAGCATCAACTGGCGCGTATCGCCGCTGGCGCTGACGGTGGGGGCGGCGGTCGGCATCGGCTGGGCGCTGATCCCGGTCGAACCGTCCGACGTGGCGCCCTATGGCGCGTTGACTGGCGGGGCGCTGGTGCTGTGGTATCTGTTCCGGGGCATTGGCACGGTGGTTCTGGTGCCACTGGTCGAAGAACTGTTCTTCCGCGATTATCTGGAAAGCCGCATCCGTGGCGCCGCGCCCGATCAGCCTGCGCCGCTGTGGCGGGTGCTGGTGGCAGCGCTGATAACCGCCGGTCTGTTCGCCGCCCTGCATGATCGCTGGGTCGAGGCGCTGATCGCCGGTCTGGCCTTTTCCTGGATCACGCGCCGCAGCGGGCGGATTGCGGATGCTATTCTGGCCCATGCGGTGGCGAATCTGATCGTCTTTGCCGTCGCAGCCGCAACCGGGAACCTTGCGATCATCTGAGGTGTTGGCAGGGGGTGATTGATATGCCCCCGCCCCTTTGTCTCTGGTGATCCATGTCCGACCCGACGGCCCCGTTCGACCTGTCCCGCGCGCGGGCCTGCGTGATCCTGAACGCCGGGTCCGGCAAGCAATCCGGCGATGAAATCTCGACCTTGCTGGAACGCGAACTGGCCCCGCGCGTGGCCGAATTTGCGCTGATCCGCACCGCGCGCGGGGATGATCTGCCCCGGCTGGCACGGCAGGCGGTCAGCGACGGGTTTACGCTGATTGTGGCTGCGGGCGGTGACGGCACGCAGGCGGCCATCGCGGGCGAACTGTCAGGCCGCGATGTGGTGATGGGGGTGATCCCCGGCGGCACCTTCAACTATTTCGCCCGCGATCTGGGCGTGGGCGAGACACCCGAGCAGGCGCTGGAAACGCTGCTTAGCGGGCGCGCCAGCCGCATCCATGTCGGCGAGATCAACGGGCAGATATTTCTGAACAATGTCAGTTTCGGGGCCTATCCCGACATTCTGAAACGGCGCGAGGACATCTATCGTCGCTGGGGCCGCAGCCGCATCGCGGCTTATTGGTCGGTGATCGTATCGCTGCGCAACCTGCGCCGCCCGATGCGTCTGACCGTTGGCGGGCGTGTCTTTACCACCGCACTGGCCTTTGTCGCCAACAACCGCCTGCAAATGGAGCAGTTTGATCTGGACGGCGGCGACCAGATTCAGGCGGGCAAATTCGCGCTGATGATCGCCCGCGCCAGTCGCCCCTGGCCACTGATCGGCGCGGCGCTGCGGCTGGCATTCGGGCAATCGGCGCGCGGCAGCGATTTTGACCTGATCGTGACCGACCAGATGACCATCGAAACGCGCCCCGCCCGGCAGTTGGTGGCGCATGACGGCGAAAAGAGCCGTATGACCGGCCCCTTCCGCCTGAGCGTTCACCGCGACGCGCTGACCGTTTTGCTGCCCACAACGTCACAGGATCAGGCATGACACGTCTGGTTCTGCTGTCTGATCTGCATTTCGGAATGCACCGCGTCGATCTGGTGCCCGCGCTGCTGGCACAGGTGAATGAGGCGCAACCTGATCTGATCGTAGTGGCGGGCGATGTGACCCATCGCGGCCGCAGCGCGCAGTTTGAACAGGCACGGCGGTTTCTGGATCGACTGGCCGCGCCGCTGATCGTGGTGCCGGGCAACCATGATGTGCCGCTGTATCGGCTGATCTCGCGGCTGGCGCGGCCCTATCGCAACTGGCGGCGCTATATGGGCGGCGATCTGTCGCCGCTGTGCGATGCAGGTCGGGTGCGGGCAATCGGCGTGAACTCGGTCGATCCGCTGGCATGGCAGCGCGGGCAGGTTACAGTGGCGGCGTGTGAACGGGCCATCGCGGCGCTGTCGCCTGATCTGACGAATATCGTCGTGCTGCATCATCCGCTGGAACAACTGCCGCAAGTGGACAAGCAACTGGCCCACGGCGCGGCCCAGATGCTTGCCGCGCTTGAACGGGCGGGTGCGCAGATCGCGATCAGCGGGCATCTGCATATCTGGCAGGCAGCAGCCTTTGCCGGGCGGCCCCTGCTGCAAGTTCAGGCTGGCACGGCGCTGTGCGACCGCCCCGGCGACCGGCAGAACGAATTCGCCATCCTTGATCTAAAGGGCGAGCGCCTGACCATCACGCGCCGCATCAGCCCGATGACCGGCCCGGCCCGGTTTACCGAAACCGTCATCGAGTGCTTTGATCGCCGTGGCGGGCTGTGGCGCCGGGATCAGGCCATCGCCACCTTTGGCGGCTGACCCTGCGATTGCAGGAACAGAAATCCGCTGCCCGGCAGGCTGATCTGCCCGTCCACGACATCGCCCAGGCCGGGACCAATCGCCGTCACAGCCCCCGCCACCGTCAGGGAAACCGGCGCAGGTGACAGGTTGAACAGGCAGGTCACGATCTGGCCGTTCAGGCTGCGATGGAACGCCAGCACAGGTTCGGGCAGGTCGATAAAGGCAATGTCGCCCTGCCGCAGACAGGGCTGGCTGCGACGAAAGGCGATGGTGTCGCGATAAGCCGCCAGCACCCCATCCGCCCCCTGCTGCGCCACCGCCTGTTCGGCCTGCGGCGGTTTCACCGGCAGCCATGGCTTGCCCGTGGAAAAGCCCGCATTCGGCTGGCCTGCATCCCAGACCATCGGCGTGCGGCAGCCATCGCGCCCCTTGACCTCGGGCCAAAAGCGGATCGCCTGTGCGTCGGTCAGCTCGTCATAGGTCATCACGGTCTCAAGCTGGCCCAGTTCCTCGCCCTGATAGATGCCGATGGTGCCCGGAAAAGCCATCAGCATGGCCACGGTCTGCCGCGCCAGCGCCTCGCGTCCGGTGCCGTGCTGCGCCCAACGGGTAACATGGCGCGGCACGTCGTGGTTGGAAAAGCTCCAGCAGGAATGACCGTCGGGGGCACCGGCACGGACGCCTTCGATCACCCGGCGGAAATGGGCGGCGGTAAAGTCAGGCCCCAGCATCTCGAACGAATAGCACATGTGCAGCATGTGATCGCCCGCCGTGTATTCGGCCATCAGCCGGATGCCGGTATCGCCCGCGTCGCCGACCTCGCCCACCATCATACGGTCGTCGTATTCGTCGGTCAGCGCGCGCAGCCGGGCCAGAAAGGCAATGTTTTCCGGCTGGTTCTTGGAATGAACATGATCCTGAAAATCAAACGGCTGGTTGATCGGGCTGTTGTCCTTGCGCTGCCGCGGCGGGTTGTCGCGCAGGCTGCGGTCGTGGAAGTAATAGTTCACCGTATCCAGCCGAAAGCCGTCCACCCCGCGTTCCAGCCAGAACCGCATCGCATCCGTGACCGCATCCTGCACTTCGGGGTTGTGCATGTTCAGATCCGGCTGCGAGATCAGAAAGTTGTGCATGTAATATTGCTGGCGGCGCGGTTCCCATTCCCAGCCCGGCCCGCCAAATACCGACAGCCAGTTGTTGGGCGGCGTGCCATCGGGGTTGGGGTCGGCCCAGACATACCAGTCAGCCTTGGGATTGTCGCGGCTGGTGCGGCTTTCATCGAACCACGGGTGCTGGTCGCTGGAATGGCTGATAACCTGGTCGATGATGACCTTCAGCCCCAGATCATGCGCCCGTGCGATCAGCGCATCGAAATCGGCCAGCGTCCCGAACAGAGGGTCAATGTCGGTATAGTTCGACACGTCATAGCCCATATCCTCCATCGGCGAGGTAAAGATCGGTGACAGCCAGATCGCATCCGCCCCCAGCCTGGCGATATGATCCAGCCGCGACGTAATGCCGCGCAGATCGCCGATGCCATCGCCGTCACTGTCTTGATAACTGCGCGGATAGACCTGATAGATCACCGCATCGCGCCACCATTCCCGCATGTTTGCCCCCTTTATCGGCCGATTTTCAACGATTATCGCTGGCAGGGCGCACGGGCAAGCGTTAGCGTTAACCTGTTGGGCAGGATTCGACCGGGGGGTGAGACAACATCATGGCAGACCTGAAAATGCCGTCTTTTCTGACACAGGATGACATCGCCCTTTTGAATACGGGGCTGCATCCTGACCCGTTTTCCCGGCTTGGCCTGCATGACGATGGCGGCACCACCTGGCTGATCGCCCTGTCGCCTGACACCGCCGAACTGACCGCACTGACCAGCAGGGGCGATGTGGCCTTGGCCCGTGTCGCGGGTGATCTGTTCGCCGCGCCGCTGGCATCAGGCGATTATCGCCTGCGCGCCACCTATGGCAATGGCCGGTCGCAGGATTATGACGACCCCTATCGCTTTGGCCCGGTCTTGGGCGAAACCGACCTGTATCTTTTGGGCGAGGGCACGCACCGGCAATTGTGGCGGGCCTTGGGCGCGCATGTGATGGACCATCAGGGCGCACAGGGCACGCATTTCGCGGTCTGGGCACCGAATGCGCGGCGGGTGTCGCTGGTGGGCGACTTTAACCGCTGGGACGGGCGGCGGCATCCGATGCGGCGGCTTGGTGCCTCGGGCGTGTGGGAAATCTTTGTTCCCGGCCTGCATGACGGCACGCTGTATAAATACGAGATCATCGACATTGATGGCCACCCGCTGCAAAAGGCCGATCCGGTCGGTTTCGGCGCGCAGCATCCGCCGGAAAAGGCCAGCGTGGTGCGGGATATTTCCGGCTATGGCTGGCATGATGGCGACTGGATGGCCGCGCGCGCCGATCACAACGCGCGCAATGCGCCGGTATCAATCTACGAGGTGCATCTGGGGTCATGGCGGCGCAAATGGGATCAGGGCGGGCGTCCGCTGTCCTACAAGGAACTGGCGCATGATCTGGTGAACTATGTCCGCGACATGGGCTTTACCCATATCGAATTGCTGCCGGTCAGCGAATTTCCCTTTGACGGGTCATGGGGCTATCAGCCGGTGGGGCTGTATGCGCCGACGGTGCGGTTCGGCCCGCCGCATGAATTCCGCGATCTGGTCGATGCCGCGCATCGCGCCGGTCTGGGTGTTCTGCTGGACTGGGTGCCGGGGCATTTCCCGACCGATGCGCATGGGCTGGCGCGGTTCGACGGCACCGCGCTGTATGAACATGCCGACCCGAAAGAGGGGTTTCATCAGGATTGGAACACCCTGATCTATAACTATGGCCGGACCGAGGTGCAGAATTTCCTGATCGCCAATGCGCTGTATTGGCTTGAGGAATATCACATCGACGGGCTGCGGGTGGATGCGGTGGCCTCGATGCTGTATCGCGATTATTCCCGCAGCGAGGGTCAGTGGGTGCCCAACCGCGACGGCGGGCGCGAGAATTACGAGGCGATCGCCTTTCTGCAAAACATGAACATCGCCGCCTATGCCGAAACCCCCGGCATCATGACCGTGGCCGAGGAAAGCACGTCCTTTCCCAAGGTGTCGGCCCCGGTCGATGCGGGCGGGCTGGGGTTCGGTTACAAGTGGAACATGGGCTGGATGAACGACACGCTGCGCTATATGCAGCGCGATCCGGTGTATCGAAAGCATCACCACAACCAGATGACCTTTGGCCTGATCTACGCCTTTTCGGAAAACTTCATCCTGCCGATCAGCCATGATGAAGTCGTGCATGGCAAAGGCTCGATGCTGCGCAAGATGCCGGGCAGCGAATGGGATCAGTTCGCCAATCTGCGCGCCTATTACGGCTTTATGTGGGCGCATCCGGGCAAAAAGCTGTTGTTCATGGGCTGCGAATTTGCCCAGCCCGAGGAATGGAACCACAATGGCGAGTTGAACTGGCACGCCGCCGACCAGCCCTTGCACAAGGGGATGCAGCGGCTGGTGCGCGATCTGAACACGCTCTATCGCGGCGAACCGGCGCTGCATCTGCATGATTGCGACGGCGCCGGGTTCCAGTGGATCGCCACCAATGCCGATGAATCGACGTTTTCCTTTATCCGACGCGGCGGGCCTGATGATCCGCCGGTGGTCGCCGTGTGCAACTTTACCCCGGTGGAACGTCCGGCGTTTCGCGTCGGCGTGCCACAGGCCGGGTTCTGGCGCGAGGCGCTGAACACCGACGCGGCAATCTATGGCGGGGCCGGGCGCGGCAATCTGGGTGGGGTCACGGCAACCGGGGACGGCCACGACGGCCAGCCCGCGCGGCTGGAAATCACCTTGCCGCCGCTGTCGGTGGTCATCTTTGTCGCCGATGCAACGCAGGGAGAAAGCCATGGCTGACAGCCGCCAATTGACACGCCGCGCCATGGCCTTTGTGCTGGCCGGGGGCCGGGGCAGCCGGTTGCACGAACTGACCGACCGGCGCGTCAAACCCGCCGTCTATTTCGGCGGCAAGACCCGGATCATCGACTTTGCCCTGTCGAACGCGATGAATTCCGGCATCCGCAAGATTGCCGTGGCGACGCAATACAAGGCCCACAGCCTGATCCGCCACCTGCAACGCGGCTGGAACTTTTTCCGCGCCGAGCGCAACGAATTTCTGGACATCTTGCCCGCATCGCAACGGATGAGCGAAGATCACTGGTATCGCGGCACCGCCGATGCCGTCGCGCAGAACATCGACATCGTGGACAGTTACGATGTGGATTATGTCGTCATTCTGGCGGGCGATCACATCTATAAGATGGATTACAGCCAGATGCTGCGCGAGCATGTGGACAACGGTGCCGATGTGACCATCGGTTGCCTGACCGTCCCGCGCGCCGAGGCATCGGCCTTTGGGGTGATGGCCGTGGATGATACGGGGCGCATCACCTCGTTCCAGGAAAAGCCCGCCGATCCGCCCGCCATGCCGGACAACCCGGATATGTCGCTGGCTTCGATGGGGATCTATGTGTTCAACTGGGCGTTCCTGCGCGATCTGCTGATCCGCGATGCCGATGACTCGCAATCCAGCCATGATTTCGGCAACGATCTGATCCCGCAGATCGTGCGGCACGGCAAGGCGATGGCGCATCGGTTCGACACGTCTTGCGTGCGCAGCCCCGACGCGCCGACCTATTGGAAGGACGTGGGCACCGTCGATGCCTTTTGGCAGGCGAATATCGACCTGACCGATTTCGTCCCGGAACTGAACCTGTGGGATCGGGACTGGCCGATCTGGACCTATTCCGAAAGCGTGCCGCCCGCCAAATTCATCCATGACGAGGCCGACCGGCGTGGCAGTGCGGTGTCGTCGATGGTATCGGGCGGCTGCATCGTCTCGGGCACGGAAATCCGCAACTCGCTGCTGTTTACGCAGGTGCAGACCAACAGCTATGCGGTGCTGGACCACGCCGTCGTGCTGCCCTATGTGACGGTCCACCGCCGCGCCCGGCTGAAACGGGTGGTCATCGACCGGGGTGTCATCATTCCCGAAGGTCTGATCGTCGGCGAGGATGCGCAGGAGGATGCGAAATGGTTCCGAGTCAGCGAAGGGGGCGTCACCCTGATAACGCAGGACATGCTGGACCGGCGGGCGAACAGCCTCTGATCCGGGTTCTGTCGGTCGCATCCGAATGCGCGCCGCTGGTGAAAACCGGCGGACTAGCCGATGTGGTGGGTGCCCTGCCCCATGCGCTGCGGGCGCAAGGGGTGCAGATGCGTACGCTGATCCCCGGCTATCCCGATGTGATGAACGCGCTTGATGATACGACCGTGGCAGCATCCTTTGACCACCTGTTCGGCGGCCATGGCCGGGTGCTGGCGGGCACGGCGGCGGGGCTGGATCTGCTGGTGCTGGACGCGCCGCATCTGTTTGCGCGGGGCGGCAACCCCTATCTTGACCCGGACGGGCGCGACTGGTGGGACAATCCCGAACGCTTTGCCGCGCTGTCCTGGGTGGCGGCGCAGATCGCGCGGCAGGGGCTGGCCGATGGCTGGCGCCCCCATGTCTTGCACGGCCATGACTGGCAGGCCGGGCTGATCCCCGAATATCTGCACAATCTGGGCCGGGGCAACACGCGCGTGGTGATGACGGTCCACAACATCGCCTTTACCGGCCCGGCGGACGCCAGCCGCATCCCGGCGCTGTGGCTGGACCCGGCGCGCTATCATTCCGGCGCGTATGAGTTTTACGGCCATGTCTCGGCGCTCAAGGCCGGGCTGATGGGGGCGGACCGGATCACCACCGTATCACCCGCCTATGCGCGCGAACTGATGACGCCGGAATTCGGCATGGGGCTGGACGGCGTGATCCGCCACCGCCAGGCCGATCTGATCGGTATTTTGAACGGCATCGACACGGATGTGTGGAACCCCGCCACCGACCCGCTGATTCAGCCCTATGCCGACGCCCATGGCAAAGCCGCGAACAAGACGCTGCTGCAACGCGAATTCGGCCTGCCCCAGGATGCGCCGGGGCCGCTGTGCATCGTCGTATCCCGGATGTCACATCAAAAGGGGCTGGACCTGCTGATTCAGGCGCTGCCCGCGCTGCTGGAACAGGGCGGGCAGCTGGCGCTGCTGGGGTCGGGCGAGGCATCGCTGCAAGACGCTTTTCGCGCTGCTGCCGCCGATCACCCGAATGTCGCCATCCGCATCGGCTATGACGAGGCGCTGTCGCATCGGATGATGGCGGGGGGGGATGCCATCGTGATCCCCTCGCGCTTTGAACCCTGTGGGCTGACGCAGATGTATGGGCTGCGCTATGGCACCTTGCCGGTGGTGGCGCTGACCGGCGGGCTGGCCGATACGGTCATCAACGCCTCGCCCGCCGCGATGGCGCGGGGCGTGGCAACCGGCATCCAGTTCAGCCCGGTGGGCGCGCAACCGCTGCGCAATGCGCTGACCGATCTGTGCGCGCTGTATCGCCAGCCCGACCTGTGGGCACAGATGCAGGCGAATGCCATGGCGCAGCCGGTGGGCTGGGATCAGTCGGCCCACGCCTATGCGGCGATCTATCGCGACCTGCTGACCGGCACCCCGGCATGAGCGCGGCGCTGCCTCTGACCGCAGGCCATCCGGCCCCGCTTGGCGCCAGCTTTGATGGCGGCGGGGTCAACTTTGCGGTGTTTTCCGAACATGCCAGCCGGATCGAACTGTGCCTGTTCGACGCGCAGGGCCACGAAACCCGCATCGACCTGCCCGAACGCGAAGGCCATATCTGGCACGGCCATATCGCCGGGCTGCATCCCGGCCAGCATTACGGCTATCGCGTCCATGGCCCCTATCGCCCCGAAGACGGCCACCGCTTTAACCCCAACAAACTGCTGCTTGATCCCTATGCCCGCCGTCTGACCGGGCATCCGCGCTGGAATGACGCGCTGTATGGTTATCGCCCCGGCGACCCTTTGGGCGATGTCAGCTTTGATGCGCGCGACAGTGCGCCCTTTATGCCGCGCTGTGTCGTCACCGATCCGGCCTTTTCCTGGGGGGACGACCGCGCGCCCGCACGCCCGCTGTCGGAAACCGTCATCTACGAGGCGCATGTCAAAGGCATGACCGCACAGCGCAGCGACATTGCCCATCCGGGCACGTTTCTGGCCATGGCCTCTGAACCGGTGCTGGATCACCTGACACGGCTGGGCATCACCGCCGTCGAACTGCTGCCGGTGCAGGCCTTTATCAACGACCGCTTTCTGACCGAACGCGGTCTGCGCAATTACTGGGGCTATATGACCATGGGCTTTTTTGCGCCCGACCCCCGGTATCTGTGCGGCGACAGCATCGCCGAATTCCAGCAGATGGTCGCCCGTTTTCACGCCGCCGGGATCGAGGTGATTCTGGATGTCGTCTATAACCACACCGCCGAGGGCGACCAGCTTGGCCCGACGCTGAACTTTCGCGGGCTGGACAATGCCAGCTATTACCGCCTGACCGAAGATCGACGGTTCTATGTCAACGATGCCGGCACCGGCAATGTGCTGAATTTCGACAACCCCTTTGTGCTGCGCATGGTTATGGATTCGCTGCGCTATTGGGTGCAGGTGATGCGGGTGGACGGGTTCCGCTTTGATCTGGCGCCGGTGCTGGCGCGCACGGGCGGCGCGTTCAGTGCACAGGCGCCGTTCTTTCAGGCGATCCGCCAGGACCCGGTGCTGGCGCAAGTGAAACTGATCGCCGAGCCGTGGGACATCGGCGAGGGCGGTTATCAGCTGGGCAACTTTCCCGCGCCCTTTGCCGAATGGAACGACCGTTTCCGCGATCAGATCCGCGGGTTCTGGCGCGGTGATGCGGGGCAGATCGGCAAGCTGGCCAAGCGGATCGCCGGGTCGGCCGCCCGGTTCGATCATGGCGGGCGTTTGGCGACATCCTCGGTGAACTTCATCACCGCCCATGACGGCTTTACGCTGATGGATACGGTCAGCTACGCCCATAAACACAATCAGGCGAATGGCGAGGATAACCGCGACGGCCACGACCACAACCTGTCGGACAACATGGGCACCGAAGGGCCATCGCACGACCCCGCCCTGACCGCCCGGCGCGAACGGCGGCGGCGTAACCTGCTGGCCACGCTGATGCTGTCACAGGGCACACCGATGATGCTGGCGGGGGATGAACTGGGCAATTCGCAGCAGGGCAATAACAACGCCTATTGCCAGGACAACCCTATCGGCTGGCTGGACTGGGGCCGGGCCGACCGGGGCTTTTTGACCTTTTGCCGCAGGCTGATCGCCTTTCGCCGCGCCCATCCGATCCTGCGGCAGCGCCGGTTTCTGCATTCGCAGCCCCGCCCGCAGGACGGTCTGCCCGATCTGTTCTGGCGTCGCACCGACGGTGCGCCCATGCAGACCGCCGACTGGTCTGACCCCGACCTGCACCTGCTGGCGGTCGAAAAGCGCATGGCCTCGGGCACGCCCGACCATGCCGCCCGCGAAGGCGCGTTGTTTCTGGTGTTCAACGCAGGCGAGACCGCGCAGGTGCGCCTGCCCGACCCGCCGCCCGGCCTGTGCTGGCAACGCGCGCTGGACACCGCCCGCCCCGATGCCTTTGCCACCGCCACCGCAGGCACCACCGAATCCATCGCCGCCGACAGTGTGGCGGTCTTTCATCTGCATCCCGAGGTTCGTAATCAATGACTGTTCAATCCGACGCCCCCGTTCCACCATCATCAGTCCCGGCCAAATCGCAAGGCACCGACATCTTTGATCTGCGCATGGCCCGCAGCGCGCCCGATCTGTGGCCGATGCTGGAACGGCTCTATGGCCAGCGCGCTGATTTCGCCGAATTTTGTGCCCAGCTGGACCAGATGCTGCGCGACAACTGGCGCACCCGGCCGCCTGCGCTGAAACGGCTTGATCTGGTGCGTGATCTGGAACCCGACTGGTTTCAGCGCCCGCGCATGGTTGGCTATGTGTTCTATATCGACCGCTTTGCGGGCAAGATCGCCGATATTCACGCCCGGCTGGATTACCTGCAATCGCTGGGTGTGACCTATGTGCACCTGATGCCCTGTCTGATGCCGCGCCCCGGCGACAGCGACGGCGGCTATTCGGTGATGGATTACACCCGCACCAACCCCGATCTGGGCAGTATGGCCGACCTGACCAAGCTGGCCACCGCACTGCGCGAACGCGGCATGTCGCTGTGCATTGATCTGGTGCTGAACCACACCGCCAAGGAACACGAATGGGCGCGCCGCGCGGCAGCGGGCGAACGTGACTATCAGGACATGTATCTGATGTTCGACGACGACACTCTGCCGCGCCGCTACGAAGAAACGCTGATCGAGATTTTCCCCGACACCGCTCCGGGCAGCTTTACCCACTACCCCGATTTCGGCAAATGGGTCTGGACCACCTTCAACGAACATCAGTGGGATCTGAACTGGGCCAATCCGCGCGTCTTTCTGGAAATCGTGCAGATCATGCTGAATCTGGCGAACAAGGGTGTCGATGTGCTGCGCCTGGACGCCGTGGCCTTCATGTGGAAACGCATGGGCACCACCTGCCAGAGCCAGCCCGAGGTTCACGTCATCCTGCGCGCCCTGCGCGCCTGCACCCGCATCGCCGCCGGTGCCACCATCCATCTTGAGGAAGCCATCGTCGGCCCGGCTGAGATGCTGACCTATTTCGGCCGCGGCGAACATGACGGGCACGAAGGCAACCTTGCCTATCACAACAGTCTGATGGTGCAGTATTGGGCCGCGCTGGCCACCCGCGACACCCGGCTGATGACCTATGTTATGGGCACGCATTTCCCCGCGCAGCTGACCAACGCCACCTATGCCAACTATATCCGCTGCCACGACGACATCGGCTGGGCGATCACCGACGAGGATGCGGGCGCGTTGGGAATTTCCGGTCCCGGCCATCGCGGCTTCCTGTCGAATTTCTATGACGGCAGCTTTCCCGGCACCTTTGCCAGCGGCGCGCTGTTTCAGGTGAACCCCGAAACCGGCGACAAGCGGATTTCAGGCAGCTTTGCCTCGCTGGCGGGGCTGGAAACGGCGGCGAACGATCACGACCGGCAACTGGCGGTGAACCGGATTCTGATGGGCACCGCGCTGATCGCGGCATGGGGCGGAATTCCGCTGATCTATATGGGCGACGAAATCGGGCTGCTGAACGATCACAGCTATCAGGACAGGCCCGCCCACGCCCATGACAGCCGCTGGATTCACCGTCCCATGATGGATTGGGACCGTGTGGCCCATGCCGAAGCGCACCCCGATTCGCCCGAGGGCCAGATCCTGCATGGCACCCGCGCCATCATGGCCCGCCGCGCCGCGACGCCCGGCCTGCACGGCGGCATCGCCACCGATGTGCTGGATGCCGGAAACCCGGCGATCTTTGCCTTTGCGCGGCGTTCCCCCACCGGCACTATTCTGTGTCTTTTCAATTTCACCGAAAACTGGCAACAGGTGCCCGGCCACTGGTTGCGCTATCATGGCGTGCAGGACATGCGGGATCTGCTGTCCGATGCCGTGGTCACGCTGCACGGCGGCAACCTTGCCCTGCCGCCTTATGGCCGCGTTTGGATGACCTGAAGCATTGTTGGAGTCATTGAAATGACTGATCCCCTGACCGCGCCGACCACTGATGATCTGGTCCGTCAGATTCAGCACCACCTGACCTTTACCATCGGCAAGGATGCCGAACACGCCAGCACCTATGACTGGCGGATGGCTGTCAGCCACACCATTCGCGATCTGATGGTCGGCCCATGGTTTGCCGCCACCCGCGCCACCTATGACCAGCAGGCCAAGCGGGTTTACTATCTGTCGATGGAGTTTCTGATCGGCCGTATCCTGGGCGATGCGATCATCAACCTTGGTCTGGATCAGGAAATGGACGCCGCCTTTGCCCGCCTTGGGCTGGATCGCGATGCGGTGCTGTCGGATGAACCCGACGCCGCGCTTGGCAATGGTGGGCTGGGGCGGCTGGCGGCCTGTTTCATGGAATCGCTGGCGTCCTTGCAATGCCCCGCCTATGGTTATGGCATCCGCTATGAACACGGGCTGTTCCGGCAGCGGTTCGAGGGCGGGCGTCAGGTCGAATCGCCCGAGGATTGGCTGGACCAGTCGCACCCGTGGGAATTCACCCGCCCGGAATCGTCTTATGTCATTGGCTTCAAGGGCCATGTTGAACATGTTGATGGCCGCGCTGTCTGGCACCCCACCGAAAGCGTCGAGGCGCGGGCCTATGATACCCCCGTCATCGGCTGGGGCGGGCATTGGGCCAATACGCTGCGGCTGTGGGGGGCGCATCCGACGACTCTGTTCGATCTGCACCGCTTTAACGCGGGTGATTACACCGCCGCCGCCGCGCCCGAGGCGCTGGCCCGCACCCTGTCGCGCGTCCTTTACCCGGACGACACGACCGAACAGGGCAAGGAACTGCGGCTGAAGCAGGAATATTTCCTGACCGCCGCCGCGCTGCATGACATCCTGCGCCGGTTCATGGGCGAATATGGCGACCTGCGCCGCCTGCCGGAAAAGGTGGCGATCCAGCTGAATGACACCCACCCCGCCATTGCCGGGCCGGAACTGATCCGGCTGCTGATGGACGACCACGGCTTTGACTTTGCCGAGGCCCGCGACATCGCGCGCGGAACGCTGAACTATACCAACCACACCCTGCTGCCCGAAGCGTTGGAGACATGGCCAACCTGGCTGTTTGGCCGTGTCCTGCCGCGCCATATGCAGATCGTGGAAATGATCGACGCCGATCACCGCGCGGCGACCGGCGGCGGCGACAGCACCGCCATCGTGCGCGACGATCATGTGCATATGGGCGAACTCGCCTTTATCATGGTCGGCAAGGTCAACGGCGTGTCGGCGCTGCATTCCGATCTGGTGCGCTCGACCGTGTTTGCCGATCTGCACCGGCTGCACCCCGACCGCATTCTGAATGAAACCAACGGCGTAACGCCGCGCCGCTGGCTGCGCATGGCCAACCCGCCGCTGGCGCATCTGCTGGACGACACCATCGGAACCGGCTGGACCACCGACCTGAACGAATTGTCGCGGCTGGAAACCCATGCCGGTGATGCCGGTTTTCAGGATCGCCTGCGCGCGGCGAAACGCGAAAACAAGGTGGCACTGGCCGATGGTCTGCTGGCCGGGCTGGGGGTCAAGGCCGATCCCGACGCCATCTTTGACGTGCAGGTCAAGCGCATCCATGAATACAAGCGGCAATTGCTGAACATTCTGGAAACCATCGCACTGTGGCAACGAATGCACGACGCGCCGAACGCCGACTGGACGCCGCGCGTCAAGATTTTCGGCGGCAAGGCCGCGCCGGGTTACTGGCTGGCCAAGGATGTGATCTATCTCATCAACTCGGTCGCGCGGGTGGTGAACAACGATCCGGTCACGAAACACCTGCTGCAAGTGGCCTATCCGCCGAACTATAATGTCTCGATGGCGGAACGGCTGATCCCGGCGGCGGACCTGTCGGAACAGATCTCCACCGCCGGGAAAGAGGCATCCGGCACCGGCAACATGAAATTCACCATGAACGGCGCGCTGACCATCGGCACGCTGGACGGGGCGAATGTGGAAATCCGCGAACTGGTCGGGGCCGAGAATTTCTTTCTGTTCGGCATGGATGCGGAACAGGCACAGGCGCGGGTCACGCAGCCGGGCCATGCCCGCGCCGCGATCGAAGCCAGCCCGCACCTGAAAGACGCGCTGGTGGCGATCGCGACGGGGCGGTTCTCGGACGGGGCGACGGATCGCTTTAACACGCTGCTGGACCGGACATGGAACGACGATCCGTTCCTGGTGGCGTCGGATTTCGACAGCTATTTCGCCAGCCAGCGGCAGGTCGATGCCGCCTATGCCGACCATGCCCGCTGGGACCGGATGGCAGCGCTGAACATCGCGCGGTCAGGGTTCTTTTCGTCGGACCGCACAATCCGCGGCTATATGGACGACATCTGGCAGGCCAAGCCGGTCAAGCTGGCCTGAACAGCCCGCTGATGGCCCGCGCCGTCAGGGCGCGGGCGGCAGCAATTGGAAAAAGGCCACATCGGCGGCGGCAGTGCCGCCTGTGGCTCTGATCTCATCCAGCACGCGCGGCAGCAGATCGGCGGCGGCCTGGCCCGCAGCCGTCGCGGCCACCGGCGCGACCAGCGGATCACGGCTGGCCAGCGCAACGATCAGTTGCGGTTCAGGCGCATCGCCCGCTGACGCCGCCATCGCAAAGGCAAAGGCCATCCGGCCATCGGGATTCGCGCTCAACCGCGCCGACAGGTCATGCACCTCGCCGTTTGCGGACACCAGAAACAACCACAGAAACCGCCCGCGCAGGTCACGCAGACTGCCCGCGACAGTGCCGGTGCCGGCGGTAACGGCGGCGCTGTCCAGCGTCAGCACCGGGGTCAGCTCGGCCCGGCCCTGAAGCTCGCGCACGAAATCCAGCGCCGGGCATTGCGCCTGCGTCACACGGTTTTCCAGCAGGGCGGGGCGGGCGCCAAAGGCGGCGTCATAGCCAGCCAGCAACGGCGCAAAGTCAACCGGCCCCGCCGACAGCGCCGACAGTCGCCCGGCATCCAGTCCCGACGACAGCCGGTGAACCTGCACGCAAGGGCCAAGATCGAACCCGGCCAGAAAGCCGTCGCGCGTGGCCATGTCACGCGGCGGCAGCGCCAGGTCCGGCACAGCGGCAAGCGGCGGCGCAGACGGAACCGGCAGCGGCTGATCCCCGCCACGCAGCGTCAGCCAGCCAGCGGCCAGCACCGCCACAGCCAGCACACCCGCCCCCGCCACAATCGGCGCACGGCGGCGCGGTGGCTGTGGCGACACAGCCACCGCCGCGACCGGGACCAGATCATCCACCGCCACCGCCCCCCACAGCGGATGGCGATAGCGTTGCGGAATCCGCGTCGGATCGACCGCCATCGCCGCCACATCCGACATGCTGGCCGGGCGCGCCTCAGGATCGGGTTCCAGCATGTATTGCAGCAGCGGATAGACCTCATGCGGGATGCCGCTCAGATCGGGGATCTGCCGCCGCGCTGCGGTTGCTTCTTCGGCGGATGCGCCCATGTCCAGCGGCGTGCCGCGCAGCACCGCCGCGATCATCAGCGCCATGCCATAGATGTCGGCGCGCGCCCCCACCTCGCCGCCGTAATGGCCAAGCTGTTCCGGCGCGATATATTTGAACTTGCCCGCAAACCGGCCCGCCAGCACCCCTTCGCCCATATCGGCGGCGCGCGCGATGCCAAAGTCGATCAGCACCGACTGGTTCAGGTCATCGCCGCGCAGCATCACGTTATCGGGCGACAGATCGCGGTGGGTCACGCCACGCGCATGGGCCTTGGCCAGACCTTCGGCCAGCCGCACGATCAGGTTCAGCGCATCACGGGCGCGGATCGGGCCGTGAACATCGACATGATCCCACAGCGTCGTGCCGTCGATGAACTCCATAATCAGGCAATAGCGGCCAAGCCCCTGATCCAGAACAAAATTGTGATAGCGCACGATGGCGTCATCGGTCAGCTGCCCGAGAATCCGCGCCTCGCGCATGAACATCTGGATGATGCCGTCATCGCTGGCCAGACTGGACAGCACGATTTTCAGCGCGACGGGATCGCCGGTAAAGACGTTCTCGGCCCGGTAAACCTCGCCCATCCCGCCCTGAGACAGCATCTGCTGAACACGGTAGTTGTTGTTAATCAGCACACCGGGCGCGACCGGACGGGCGGGCAACAGCGGCGGAATGGTCACGCCCGGAGGCACGACGATAACCGTGCGTTCCTTGTCCCCGGCCGGGGCGATCAGCGTGACATGGGTGGCATCCCGCCGGTTTTCGGTGCTGCCCGGTCGGGTCATGGCAGATCCCCGGCATCATCATCGGCCTCACCTATGGGCAGGCAGTGCAGCACGATGGTTGTCACATTGTCACGCGCCCCGCGCCGCAGGGTTTCCGCGATCAGCGTATCCGCCGCCGCCTGCGCCGCCCCCTGCCCGGCCAGCAAGGCGGCCAACTCGGCATCCGGCAGATGCTCGGTCAGCCCGTCCGTGCACAGCAGAAATACATCGCCCGGCATCACCATGCCGGTGACGGTTTCGATATGTGGCCCGTCATGGATGCCGATGGCGCGGGTGATGACATTGCGGCGCGGCCAGTGCCGGGCCTGTTCCGCCGTCAGGCGTCCGGCGTCGATCAGCTCTTGCACCTCGGAATGGTCGGTGGTCAGCCGCGACAGCCGCCCGGCGCGCAGCAGATAGATGCGACTGTCCCCCGCCCACAGGCAGGCAAAGCCGGTTTCAAAGATCAGCAGCACGGCCACGGTGGCACCCACGGTGGCAAGGCCCATCTCGCGCGAATGGGCGGTGATGCGATGATGGGCGCGGCCCAGCCGTTCCGAGACGCGGGCGCGCTGATCCTGCGTGGAAACCGCGATGCCCACGGATTCGATTTCCTCGGCGATGATGGCGGCGGCGACATCGCCCGCATCATGGCCGCCCATGCCATCGGCCACCATCCAGACCCCGGCAGCAGGCAGCGACAGCAGGCTGTCTTCGTTATGGCCGCGCACCAGTCCGGTATCACTGGCCGAGCCGGTGTCGTAACGGAAATGCGACAGAGGCTGGATCATACCGGCCTCTGCCCCCAGGGTGCCGATGGCGCAATTTGCCCTGTCATCGCCGCCCCCTTTCTAGAATTGCAGCCGCATCTGCGCCGTTACACCGACGCTGTCCAGCGATTCCCCGGTCCGCCCGTCCAGACGCACCGAGGCACTGAACTGTTTGGGCCGGCCATCGCCGCCGGGTTGCAGCACCCGCGTATAGGCGGCACCGATCCCCAGCTCGCCATACACGCCCAGGTTGTCGGATGCCAGATCCTCGCGCAGTTCAAGGCTGCCATCGGCGCGATATTTGCTGAACTCGGATTGGACACGATTGGCAAAATCCTTGTAAACCGTGCCGGTGGCGTAATAATTCACCGCCTCGACCCCGGATGCCAACACCTGCCCCCGCGACAGGGTGGCCCCGGCAAAGCCCACGCGGCTGCTGCTGCCGCGGATTTCCAGTCGCGATCCGTCGTCGAAATGCACCGCGCTGGTGCGGGTGTCGGAAAAGGCAAAGCCCGCCGTCGGCACCACCTGCCAGCCATCGGCCAGCGGCACCGCATAAGACACCGACCCGCTCAGCGTCCAGGCATGGCTGCTGAAATCCGAATCCGTCAGACCCAACCCGTCGCTGCCCTGAATCAGCGGCGTGTTGTTCAGGGTGAATCGGGTCCGTTCGCGGCGCAATTGCAGATCGGCGCTGATATTGTCGCGCGCGGCGGTCACATAGATGCCGCCATAGACCTGCCGGAAATCGGCCCGGTTGATCGACCCGCGCTGCCCGGTCTGGTTCCAGGTGCTGCCATCCCATTCCAGCAGATAGACGGGCTGCGTCGTGCTGCCGTCATTCATGCCGCCGATGGCGCCAAAGGCCATGTTCCAGCCATCGAAATAGCCGTCAAAACAGGCCAGATCGCCGCCGAACTGCATCCCGCGATAGCTGGCCGAAATACGGCTTTCGACGCTGTAGGTCCGGGCCGAACTGGCCCCGCTCGCATCGGCGCGACCGCCGGTGACACGGCTCCATGCGCCGGGGGAACAGCGGCTTTCGCCCTCGGCCACGGCATAGCCGGTGACAAAGGGGCTGGTCGGGCGGTTCACCACCGACCCGATCAGGCTTTGCGTCAGCACCACATTGGCACTGATCCCGCCAATGGTGGCATTGGTGCCGTAACTCAGCAGCAGATCCCCGACCGAGGTCTTTTCCAGCCCATACACCAGCTTTTCCGTGCCCACCGGCAAATTCGCCGCCGAATAGGTATAGCTGTTGCGCGCCGCCAGACTGTCATCGGCATCAATCAGCAGAACCCCGCCATCCAGCGGCGATTCCAGCGGCGTGTTGACGATGTTCAGATCCAGATTCAGATGGCCCGTCACCGCCCCGCCACGAACGACGATCTGGTCCGCGCGCGGCCCGCTGCCGCTTGGGTCAAGGTTCACGTCCAGCGCATAGGTGCCATTGCCCGACAGCCCGCCCACATGCAGCACGCCGTCAGCCGTGCCATCACGCAGATCAACCGTGCCCGCATTGGCCAGAACCCCGTCGATCCGGCCGCCGCTTGTCGCGGTCAGCATCGCACCGGCGTCATTGCTGACGGCCCCCTGCACCACCCCGGTCGCGTCAAGGCTGGTCTGCCCGGCGTTGGTCAGATTGCCCGCGATGGTGCCCGACAGGCTCAGCGCCTGCTCGGCCCGGTTGATGACATGCGCGGCGCTCAGACGGGTCGTGCTGCCAATGCTGGTGCTGCTTTGCAGATCAACAGTGCCGCTGACCTCAAGCGTATCGGCAAGACGCAGGCTGCCCCCGGCATAGGTCAGATCGCCGCGGATCGTGCCGCCCAGATCGGCGCTGCCCTGCGTGTGCAGCGATCCGTCCAGCGTGCCGGTCATGGTGATCGCACCGTCATTGACCACGTCCGCCGCCAGCGTGCCGCCAAGCGTGATCTGGCCGCCGGTGTTATTGTTAACCCCGCCCGCAGCCGTCAGGCGGTGCCCCTCGCGCACATTCAAGCCCGACACCGCCGCCGCATCCGTGCTGTCCGCCACCGTTGTCATCGCCAGCACGTCGGCTGGGGCCGAGGTCGCGGCGTTGGTCAGCGTGCCGCTTATCACCGCATCGCCTGCCGACACAATCGTGCCGCGGTTATTCCGCAGATTGCCATCAATCGTTCCGGCCAGAGCGATGCGACCGCTGTTGGCGATGTCGCCCTGCGCGGTGCCGTTCAGGCGGATCAGGCCGTTGTTGGACAGATCGCCCGTCAGCTCGCCGCCCGCAGCCACGGTCAGATCGGCGCTGTTGCTGATCCCGGCGGCGCTCAGGCTGCCGCCGATCACGGCATCGCCCCCCGTCACCGACAACAGGCCCGACAGATTGGCGCTTTGCCCGCTGGCGATGGTCATGCTGCCGGTGCTGCTGACCTGCCCCGCCGTCAGATCGCCCGACAGCGACAGCGTGCCCCGGTTCAGCAGATCGCCACCCAGATGACCGCCGATGCCAAGACGGCCATCATTGGTGACAGCGCCCGAGGCCCCGGCCTTCAGCACCAGATCGCCCCCCGCCGCATTGCTGGCCGCGCCCTCCAGCCGCTGGTCCAGGCTGGCGCTGCCGCTGTTCTGAAGATCGCCGACCAGACGCCCCTGCGCCGTCAGCGTGCCGGTGTTGCGGGTCAGGCCGCTGATGATCGCCGTCGTGCCCGAGGCCAGCGACATATCCGCCCGGTTCAGCACATCGCCGGCCCGCAGCGTGCCAGCCGTCAGGTTCAGATCGCCGTCATTCACCAGATTGGCGCCGCGCGCGTCCAGAGATCCGGTGACCGTCACCTGGCCGCCGCTCTGATTGGTCAGATCACCCATCAGACGCCCCCGGATATTGACCGTGCCCGCATTGCCGACATCACCCCGCAGCAGGCCGGTAGAGACCAGCGACGATCCGGCACGCAGGGTCATATTGGCATCCAGCGTGCCCGTATTGCTGATGCTGCTGCCCGACCCGGCGTTCAGCGTCGCCGCTTCGACCCTGCCGTCACCGGCAATGGTCAGCGTGCCGCGATTGGTCAGGCTGTTCAGCCCGACCAATGCCCCGCCATCGGCAACCACCGTCTGCCCTTCATTCTCGACCGAGACGATATTCTGCCCCGACACGACCGCACCGACCGTCATCTTGCCGCCCGAGGCCACATGCAGATCGTCATACAAGGTCAGGTCATCTGCAAAGGTCACATCACCCGTGACATCCAGCGCGCCCAGAATATCAACGCCCGCCCCGATGCTGGACTGGCCACCCAGTTGCACCGACCCGGCCGAGATGGTCAGCCGACCCTGCCCGCCGCTGGTGATGCTGCCGTTCTGGATCAGCTTGCCTGCCACGGCCAACAGCGCATTACCGCCGGTCTTGGTCAGCGTGCCGGTATTGCTCAGATCGCCACCAACCGACAGATCGCCGCGCAGCGTTACCACCCCGGCATTGGTCAGATCGCCGCCGATCCGCCCCGCCGCCTCGACCGTGCCGCCGCTGGCATTGCTCAGATCGCCCGACAGCTGCGAGGCCGCATCCATCTGCACCTGCCCGCCCGCGCCGTTCTCGATCCCGGCGGTCAGCGCGCCGTTCACCCGCAGCGTGCCGGTGTTGGTGACGCCATTGTCGATCCGCCCGGACAGGTCAGCCGTGCCGCTGTTGGTCAGCCCCGACAGCAGATACGTATCGGCCTGCGTGGTGACGATGCCGCTGGCCAGATTGCTGATCGCACCGCTTATGTTGCCCGACAGGCCCAGATCGCCCCGGTTCACCACACCGCCCGTGTCCGAGGCATCCAACGTCATCTGGCCACCCGCGGCATTGGTCACGGTGCCCGCCACGCTCGTCCCGCTGAACGCGGCGGTGCCCGCATTGGTCAGCTTGCCCGCCACTGAACCGCCCGTCACCGTCAGATCCGCCCCGGCAGCATTCTTGACCGCCCCCGTCACCGCCACGCCGTTCAGTGCGGCGCCCCCTGCATTCGTCAGCGCCCCCACCGTGCCGCCGGTGACGGTCAGATCGCCGCCCGCCTCATTGCCCAGCGCGCCCGTGACCGCCGTCTGATCCAGCTTTGCGGTGCCCGTGTTGGTCAGCCCGCCCGCCAGCGAACCGCCGGTCACGGTCAGATCGCCACTGTTCGCCACCGGCCCGTCGATCTGCGCCATTGCCAGATCCGCCGTGCCGCTGTTGTTTAGCGCCGCGATTCGGCTGGCGCGGCCCGTGCTGCTGCCGGTGGTGATCGTCCCGGCATTGGTCAGAGAACCATCCAGCACCGCGCCATCCAGCGTCAGCGTGGCCGGGGCACTGACCCGCACTCCCCCCTGAACCCGTCCCGAAATCAGCCCCGATCCGTCGATCAGCCGCAACCGCCCGCTGACCAGTTCGGCTCCGTCGGCGATCTGCAACAGGCCACGGCTGACCGTATCCCCTTCCGAGGTCAGGGTGCCACTGGCGACGTTCAGCGCCCCCCCCTCCGCCACCCGCAACGAGATCGGGGCCGGTCCGGCAACCGCAACCGCGCCATGCGTCACCGTCTGGCCACCCGCCACGGTCAGCCCTCCGGTCAGGCTGACCCCCGAATGGCCAGGCTGCGCCAGCACACGGGTCTGACCCAGACTGGTGACATGCCCGGCAACGTCGCGCGCAATGGTCAGATCGCCGCCTGCGGCATTGGTCAGGCTTTGCGTCATGTCGCGGTCGATATGCAGCACCGCGCGGTTTTCGATGGCAACGGCGGTCAGCGCGCCAAAGCTGGTCAGCGTCTGCGCTGCGCTCATCTGATTAATCAGCGTGCCGGTGTTGTTCAGCAAGGTAAAGGTCGCGCCGCCTGTCAGCCGCAGATCACCGTCGATCAGGCCGGGACCGGCGATATGGCCGCTGCTGGTCACATTCCCCCTCAGCACCGCGCCTGCCCCCAGATACAACTGGCTGTCATTGGCCACATGGGTCGCCGTCAGTTGCGCGCCACCGCCCAGCCGCAATTCGCCGCCCGATACCGTGACATCATCGGCCCCCGTATCAGGGGCGGTATCAGGCGTGGTGACGGTCAAACTGCTCGAAACGCTGGTGACGCCGCCCGCCACCTCGACCTGCCCATTCACCTGCCCCGACAGGCTGGCGAGGGAGGCCAGTCGCAGCTGCCCCGCGTCGATGCGGCCCTGACTGTTCAGCATACCGCCATCATGCAGCACCTGCTGCGCCGCCAGCCGCCCGCCTGCGGCGATGGTCAGGTTATGGGTGTTGGTGAACATGCCGATAGCCGACAAATCGCCGGTATTCGCAATGATAAAGCTGGCATTGTTGGTCACGTCATGGCCGTTACCCTGCACCCCGGAACCGACCGTGATCGCACCGGGGCTGGCGTTGGTCAGACTGCCGTGCAGACCGTCCAGCGCGGCCAGATTCAGCGACGACTGGTTCACGACCGCACCCTCCAGCCGCACCTGACCGCTGATCTGCGACCCTGATCTAAGCGTCAGCGTCTCGGCCGAAATCACCAGCGGATCATCGGCCGAGCCGCCGATGACCCCGTTCCAGCTATTCTGAAAATTCCCTGTCACCGACAGGCGACCGCCACCCTTGCCCGCCATGATCTGCCCGCTGTTGCTCAGCGCGATCACGCCCGAGGTCTGGCCGATCTGCGTGGTTCCGGCCACTTTGGTCAGGCCGGTATTGTTCACAATGCCGGTGATGACACCGCCGTTCAGCCGCGCCAGCCCGGCATTGTTCAGGTTGCCCGTAATGACACCGCTGGCGTTCAGATCAATCGTTGCACCCGCTTGATTGGTGACATTGCCGCCAAGGGCGCCGTCAATCGTCAGCTGCGCCGCCGGGGCATTCACCAGTGTCTGCGCGGTCTGCACAACCGCCCCTGCGGCGATGGTCAGATCACCCTGGTTGCGAAACTGCCCGGCAATCTGAATCGGCTCGCCGCCCGCCGTATTGCCCAGAACCGCCTGCCCGGTCGCGGCAATCTCGACATTGTGCAGGCGCGCGGTTTGTGCGGTCAGGTCAAGCTGCCCGGCGACCGTCAGGCTATACAGCCCCGCCAGCGGTCCCGAATAAGACAGCCGCGCATCCGGGCCAACCTCGATGCCGCGCAGCCAGCCGCCGATTGACGACAGCCCGGCCCCCTCTGCGGCATTCAGGGTGAAATCACCGCTGGCAACCCGGATTGCGCCGGTCATCAGCGCCTCGGTCACGGTCAGACTGACCGCGCCGCCGCCGTCATGCCGGAAAATCACATCATCGCCGGGCTGGAAAACGGCAGGGGCCTGGGTTGCGGCGGACCACCAGTTGGCACTGTGCCCATCCCACGCGCCGCCGGATTGCGGGTTGAACTGCCCGTCGGCATTGCCATCGCCGTAATCATAATGCAACGTCGCGGCCACGGCACAGGGACCGCTGCCCAGCACAACCGCAAGGGTCAGCGGCGAGACCAACCGGGCACGGGAAACCCCCGCTGGCCAAAGCGGCCAGCCGGTCACGCCACGATGACCCTTCGGATTTTGCCCCATGCTACCTTTCCCGGCCGGGAAACAGCCCGGCATATCCAAGGGCTTTTCCGAAAATTCACTTGAAATCAAATGTAAAATGTTGCCAAAGCGGAAAAATTTCCGCAGCTTTGCACGGCACGCAGACTTGGCCAGCCACACGACCTGCAATCCAGCGCGGCCATCCACCGTGGCCCGCCCCTTCAACTGTCACGCAACCCGTTCAACCGCAAGTGGTCTTGACGGAGCAAGCACCTTGCCCGCATCCTGCGTGAACAGAAAATGGCGTAACCAGACATGACCGAGCTTTCCCCGCCCCCCATGCGGACCGATGCAGAAAAGACACGCCCGCCGATGGGGTTTCTGCGCTACGAATCACCGCAGGCGCTGTTCATCAACCTGCCGCAGATCGCCGAACTGACCCAGCAACGCCCGCGCGCCGTCGAAGATTCGCTGGCCTTTCTGACCCGGCTGCGATCTTCGCCCACGCCGGAAGACGCGCTGACCTTCACCGCCTTTGCCGCGCTGCCGCAAACGGCGATCCGCTGGGGATACGAGGCGCTGCGGATGATGGCCGACCATCTCGACCCGATGGACCGCCCGATGATGGAACTGATCGCCGCATGGCTGCGACATCCGGCCACCAATATGCGCCAAAGAATTGCGCGTGATGCACTTTGGGCACCGTCGCGGTCGCCCTCGGTGATGCTGGGGCTGGCGGTGGCGTGGTCGGGCGGGCCGGTGGCCCCCAATGATCCGCTGCCCGCGCCGCTGCACCGCTGTCCGCGCGCGGTCAACGGCGCGGTGCTGACCTGTCTGGCCCGCACCGATCTGCGCCGCCGCCCCGACTATCTGGCTCGCTTCGTTGACATGGCCGAACCCTTGTTCCGCGCCTATTGACCGCACAGGTTGCCCATGACCCTGATCCTGCATATCGACAGCCACACCAGCCTGCCCGGCGCCAATCCGTCGCGGATCGAGGTGCCCGACACCGGGCTGAGCGCGGGCCGTTCCGCCAGCATGGGCTGGGTGCTGCCCGATGACAGCCGCCACGTGTCGGGGCACCATTTCGACGTGTCGCGTCAGGGCGATGGCTGGTGGCTGCGCGACATGTCCACCAACGGCACCTTTCTGCAAGGCCAGCGGTTCCGGCTGGACGGACCACACCGGCTGCGGCATGGCGACCGTTTTCAGGTCGGCCCCTATCTGATTACGGCGCTGATCGAAGGCGAAACCACACCGCCACCACAGCCGCTGACGGCGGAATCGCTGCCTGATCTGTCGCGCCCGCTCCGGTCTAACCCCCCGGCCTATGAGGGGCTGGCCGATCTGCCTCCGCCCCCCCGGCACGAGGTGACAGGGATCAAGACCCCCGCCCCCGCCGCGCCCGCCAGCGATGTCATCACCGCCTTTTGCAATGGCGCAGGGTTGCCGCCCGATCTCTATGCGCAGGTCGATGCCCCGGCACTGGCGCTGGCCTTGGGGCAATCGGTGCGGCGGATCAGCGAACAGATCATGCTGGCCCTGCAAGACCGCGCCGCCGCGAAACAGTTCACCCGCGCGGGCGAAGGCACGATGCAGGCCGAACAGGATAACAACCCGCTGAAATTCCTGCCGACCCCGGATCAGGCGATCGAGGCGATGTTCCTGCGCCCGCGCCCCGGCTTTCTGACCGGGCCGCGGGGGCTGGACGATGCGCTGGCCGATCTGCGGCTGCATCAGTCGGCGCTGTTTGCCGCGCTGCAACCGGCCCTGGCGCGGCTACTGGCCGATCTGGCCCCCGACGGGATCGAGGCCGAGGCCGAAACCAACCGTCAAGGCGGCAACCGCGCCGCAAAAGCGTGGGAGATCTATGCCGCCCGCTGGCGCGCCAAGACCGAACAGCACGACAACGGAATGCTGGACGAATTCCTTGACCTGTTCGCCGATGCCTATCGCAACGCCATCGACGGACTGCCGGTGGCGAACAATCTGCCGCGCTGACCATTTGGCCCCGCGCCATGGACAAGTGCACAACAGCGGAATGCTGGACGCCCCCTCACCTGTTCGCCGATGCCTGTCGCAACGCCATCGACAGGCTGCCGGTGGCGAATAATCTGCCGCGCTGAACCGCCCAGCCCCAAAGGGCCAGTCAGCGCAGGTAGAACCCGGCAACGGCGACCTGCACCCCTGGTCCCGGCTGCGGGCCAAGCGCGGCAAAGAAACGCTCTGCCGACTGGCCCGCATTCTGCGCCACCGCCTGCGCCATGCCCGGCCCGCTCAGCGCCATGATGATCTGGCTGGTGTCGCGCGCGCTGCCATTGCGGCGCACCGGCACGTCAAATTGCGTGGCCCCACCGTCCTGCGCCGTGCTAAAGCGGCTCAGATCCTGCACCACGCCATTGTCATCGACCAGCACCAGCACCGCCTGCCCGCTGCTGACCGACCCGCGCAGACTGTCGCCCGAGGCCACCACCGGCTGCGCCAGCGAAATCGCAACCGGCCCGACCGGATAGCTGGCCGCCGCCCGCGCATAGGCCAGCGCCGGGCACTGTCGCGCGTCCAGCAAGACAGATCGTTCCAGCAAGGCCACCCCCTGCGCCTGTGCGGCGATGCCCTGCCCGAACCCGGCAATATCCTGATCGCCCGCTCCGATCACGGTCAGTTCCACCGCACCGTCCGGGGCGGCGGCGGGAACGGCGATCAGGCAGGATTGTTCCAGCCTGCCGCGAATGGCCGCGATCAGCGCCTGAACCGCCTGCGCCTGCCGGGCGTCCCCGTCGGCACCACCACCGCCGATGTCCTCTGCCAAAGCAGGCGCCGCGCCGGGCTGGGTGACGGGCGGCGCGCTGCCGCCTGTCGGCACATGGGGCGCGATCACCTCGACCGGCGGAGCCGTCGCGGGATCATCCCCGGTCGGCACGCCGGGCATCGCCGGTTGTGCCGGTTCCGCAGGGGCCAGCGACTGCGGCGGCACCGGCATTGCCTCGGTCAGCGTGGTCGGGGGCAGGCTGGCGGTTTCGACGGCAAGGCCCGTCACCTGCACCTGAACCGGCAATGTCTGCTCTGCCGGGCGACGCCAGCCGGGCAGGTCCGCAAACACCGCAACCACCGCCACATGCGTCACCAGCGCCAGCGACAGCGCCTGCGCCCAGTGCCCACCGCTTTCATAGACCGGCGCGCTCATGCCCGGCCGCCCCGGTGGCGCAGCGTCACCAGCCGCACCGCCACGCCCTGCAAGGCCGGGTCGCGCAGCACCGCCACCAGCGCATCGGCGGGTGCGGCGCGGTCGATCAGCACGTTCAGCGTCACCGGCTGCGGCAATTGCGCCAGCGCGACTCCCAGCAGATCGGGCGCGACCGGCTGATCGTCCAGCAGCCAGTCGCCCCCCGGCGTGACGATCAGGATCGGGCGCGGCAATTGATCCAGCGGCAGTTCGGTGGTCTCGGGCAGGTCAGGCAGCCTGGCCCGGTCGCTGGCACCGATCTGCCCACTGACCAGAAAGAAAAAAATCAGCAGCAGCACGATATTCACAATCGCCAGCGAAACGTCGATGCGTAACCGCCGCGCGCGCGAGGGCAAGGACACGCTCATCCTCCGGCCCCGCTGGCCACCTGAATATCGCTGACACCCGCGATCGACAGCGCCTCGATCACGGCGACCAGATTCTGCACCTGCGCGCCGGGCCGCGTCACCAACAACACCCGCGCGGTGCCCGCCTGATCCAGCGCCGCCGCCAGATCCGGCAGCCGGTCAAAGCCGAACCGCTGCCCCGAGGCCACGATTCCATCGCCACTGACCGACCAGATCGCGGTTTCACCGGCAGGCATCGCCGGTGCCGCCTGCTGCCCCGGATCAGGCGCATCACCGCCACCACCGCCCACCGCCAGCGCCCCCCCGCGCAGGTCCAGCAACGAATAGGGCGACAGATTCGATGACAGCATGAAAAAGATCAGCACCTGAAACATCGCATCCGCCAGCGGCGTCAGCGCAAAGCCATAGCGCCGCTGCCCGCGTGGCAGGTCGATCCGGTTCAGCGCCGCCACCGCCATCGCCATCACGCCCTAGCGCCGCCCCAACAGCCCGACCCGGCCAAGGATCGCGGCAGGGATAATCATTTCCATGCGCTGACGTTCCGTCTCGATCCGGGCTTCCAGCCAGTTGGCGGCGAAATAGGTCAGCAGCGCGATGGCCAGACCGATGGCGGTGGTGGTCAGCGCCGTCCAGATCCCATTGGCCAGCAACGCCGGATCAACCGCGCTTTGCGACAGCGACAGCGCGGAAAAGGCGTCGATCATGCCGATGATCGTGCCCAGCAGGCCCAGCATCGGCGCGGCCTGCACCACGGCCTCCAGCAGACGCATCCGCCCGTTCAGCGCCGCCAGTTCCTCAAGCGCGGACTGCCGCCCCAGTTCCTCGGCATAGGTCGTGTCGCCGGGGCGGGCGCGCAGCCCCTCCATCACCGGGGCCAGCACGCGGGTCAGCACGCTGTGCCCCTGCCCTGCGGCGGTGATCGCCTGATCGGGGCGCCCGTTCAGCCAATCGTCCAGCACCGCGTCCGCCTCGGCCCGGCGGCCCACGCCCATACGGCGGAACTGCATCACCTTGAAGATGGTCACGGTCAGCGCCAGCACCGACAGCACCATCAGCGCCGCGAAAATCGCCACAGTGGACAGGTTCAGAATCGGCATGATCTGCGACATTCCGGCCCCCTTACAGATCAAAGGCGATGGCAGTGCGGCTGCGCGGGGTCAGCGCATCCAGACAGACCGGCGACAGCGCATCACCGCCCTGCGCCCGGCAGGCGGCGACATCGTTCACCACCACGCGGGAAATATCGGCGCAGGGCCGCCCCGGCAGATCGAACAGCACGATCCGCGTCCGCCCCTGGGCCAGCGCGCCGAATTCCAGCACCAGGATCGAACGCACGATCCCCTGCCCGTCGAACACACCCACCTGCCAGGACGCGGCCTCGAACCCGGTGCCGCTGTGGTTCGCCGCCACAAAGGTCAGGCGGCAGGCGCCGGTTTCCGTGTCGCTGGCGTTGTTCAGCTCGACCACGATCCGGCCCTCATCGGCAGCGGAATCCTGTGCCAGCACGGCACCCGGCCACAGCGGCACGATCAGCAAGGCAGACAACAGCAGAGCAAGACAGAAACGCAGCAAACTTCACCTCGTGAATCAGGGCAGGGCTAGGGATAACACAGTTTACGGCACGGTTAAGCGGATTCAGACACCAATTGAACAACTTGTGGCAGAACATTGCGCGACGTGCAGGTTATTGCTGCGCTTCGCGCGGAAAAACCAGCACCCGGTCCCGGCGCAGCATCAGCCACATCGGCGTTCCCACAGGCGGCAGAAACACGCCCGGCACCGCCGCCGTCAGCGCGATTCCACCCTGTTCGGTGACGAATTCCACCAGCGATTCCCGCCCCAAAAACCGCGCACGGCGGACAAAGGCATGGGCGGCGGTGCCGTTCTGCGGCGTCGGCGCGGGGCCGTTGCCCGCGCGGTCAAAGTCGATCTTCAGATGCTGCGGACGGATCACGATGTCCACCTCGGACCCGTCGGGCACGCCGGGGGCCAGAAAATCGCCAAAGGGCGTCGCGGTCAGCGCCCCGGTCACACGCCCATGCAACACATTGATGTCGCTGAAAAAACCTGCCGCCGCGCGATCCACCGGCGCGTTATAGATGTTATAGGGTGCGCCCTGCTGCACGATCCGCCCGTCACGCATCAGCAGGATCAGATCGGCCATGCGCATCGCCTCGTGCGGCTCATGCGTGACCAGCAGAACGGCGGTGCCTTCCTCTTTCAACAGCGCCAGCGTGTCGTCGCGGATGCCGTCGCGCAGACGTTCGTCCAGCCCGCTGAAGGGTTCGTCCATCAGCATCACACGCGGACGCGGGGCCAGCGCGCGGGCCAGCGCCACCCGCTGTTGTTCGCCCCCCGACAGCGCATGGGGATAGCTGTCGATATGGCGCGACATATGCACCCGCTCCAGTAACTCGCCCACGCGGTTGCGATGGGCGGCGGGGCCGCCGCGCAGGCCAAAGGCGACGTTTTCAGCCACCGACAGATGCGGGAACAGCGCGAAATCCTGAAACATCAACCCGATGCCGCGCCGTTCCGGCGGGATGCGGAACACGGTGTCGCAGATCAGCTTGCCATCGACCAGAATCTGGCCGGAATCCTGAATATCCACCCCGGCCACGATGCGCAGCGTGGTGGATTTGCCGCAACCCGACGGCCCCAGCAGACAGGCGACCTGACCGGCGGACACGGCAAAGGACACATCGTCCACCACCGCACGGTCGCCAAAACGGCGCGAAAGATGTTTCACCTCAAGTCGGGGCGGGGCAATCGTCGTCACGGCATGTCGTTCATCTTGCAGCACAAGCCCGGCCTAGCAATCCGCCGGGCCAGGCACAAGTCCGGGCACAAGCCGCCGCCCGATCTCAGACCGTGACATTCAGCGCGCCGCCATCCAACAGCAGATTCTGCCCGATGATGAACCGCGCCTGCTGGCTGCACAGGAACGCGCAGGCGGCGCCGAAATCGGCGGCCTCGCCATAGCTGCCGGTCGGGATCGTCGCCTTGCGCCTTGCCGCGGCCTCGGCGGGGGTGATGCCCTGCTGCGCGGCGGCGGCGGTATCCAGACTGACGGCGCGATCCGTGGCGTGCAGGCCGGGCAGAATGTTGTTCACGCAAACGCCGCTGCCCGCCACCTGCCGCGACATGCCGGCGACAAAGCCGGTCAGCCCGGTGCGCGCGGTGTTCGACAGCCCCAGCACCGGCACGGGCGATCGCACGGCGGCCGAGGTGATATTGACCACCCGACCCCAGCCGCGTTCCATCATGCCGGGAACCAGTGCCTGCATCAGCGCGATGGCGGTCAGCATATTGGCGTCAATCGCGCGGATGAAATCGTCGCGATCCCAGTCGGTCCATGTGCCCGGCGGTGGGCCGCCTGCGTTCGTGACCAGAATATCGGCCTGCCCCACGGCCTCCAGCACCTTGGCGCGGCCCTCGGGGGTGGTGATGTCGGCGGCGACCGGCGTCACCTGCACGCCGTATTTCGCGGCAATATCATAGGCGGTCTGGGTGATCGCCTCGGACGTGCGGGCGTTGATGACCAGATCGACGCCCGCCTCGGCCAGCGCCTCGGCACAACCGCGCCCCAATCCTTTCGAGGCGGCACAGACCAGCCCCCGTTTGCCCCTGATGCCCAGATCCATCGTCACCTCCTGCTTTGCCGCCACAGGGAAGCGCGGCGCGGCGGATTTGTCAAACCGCCACATGTCACAGCCCCCGCGCCGCCGAAACCTGACCAAAGTCAGCCCTGCAACGCCCGCAGCCTGTGTACAGGTTGTGCACAGGTTGTGCACGGATGGTGCACAGGCTGTGCAGCCGGATTCCCGGCAATTGCTGGCCCCGACGGCAATCAGGCGTTGCATTTATGCCCGCGCAACGCACGCTGTCGTTGCGCCCCGATCCCATGCCACAGCCGCGCCGGCACCTCGCATTGTGCAGGTCGAAATAAGGACGATCATGCGCCCCGCCGCACGCCCGGCGAACAGCGTTTGCCGGGGCGGCAGGCCACGCGATCAGCATCAGTCGGATCGCCGCGTCGCCGGAACAATATCCCGCCGAAATCCGGCCAACGGACAACAAAACACAACTCAGCCCGTTGATCTGCCCGGTTTCAGGAAATATTTCCCGACCCGAACCCTCAGGAGCCAGGCATGTCCATCTCGATCCGCGGAATGACCAAAAGCTTTGGCACCACATCGGTGCTGCGCGGCGTCGATCTGACCGTCGGCGATGGCGAGCTGGTGGCGCTGCTTGGCCCGTCCGGGTCAGGAAAAACCACACTTCTCAAGATCATAGCCGGTCTGGAATGGCCCGAAGCGGGCGAACTGACCGTCGCCGGAACCGACTGGCTGGCCCTGCCCGCACAGGCCCGCCGCATCGGATTCGTGTTTCAGCATTACGCCCTGTTCCCGCATATGACGGTGCGCGACAATCTGGCCTTTGGCCTGACCGTCGGCCCGCGCAAACAGCGCCCCGACGCGGCGAAAATCGCCGAAACGGTCGATAATTTGCTGAATTTCCTGCAAATCCCGCATCTGGCAGATCGTTTCCCGGCGCAGCTTTCGGGCGGCCAGCGCCAGCGCGTGGCGCTTGGCCGGGCGTTGGCCATCGAACCCTCGGTTCTGCTGCTGGACGAACCCTTCGGCGCGCTGGATGCCAGCATCCGCCGCGATCTGCGCCGCTGGCTTCGCGAGGTGCATGACCAGACCGGCAGCACCACGATTTTCGTGACCCACGATCAGGAAGAAGCCTTTGAATTGGCTGACAGAGTCGTCGTCATGGGCGATGGTCGCATCGAACAGATCGGCAGCGCCGACCAGATCCACGACCACCCCGCCAGCCCCTTTGTGGCCCGCTTTATGGGCGCGGTGATCGAACTGCCCGTGACCCTGCGCGCAGGCCGGGCCGAGGCACCGGGGCTGGACGCATCGGCGCTGGACCGCCGCGCCCTGCCCGATGGCCCGGCCACGCTGTTCCCGCGCCCCGACGCCATCACCGTGCAGCCCGACCCGGCCAGCCCGTGGCGACTGGCCGCGAAAACCAGCACCGGCGCGCTGATCCGGCTTGATCTGCATGGTTCCGGCGACGCCCGCATCAGCATCGACCTGCCACGCTATACCGCACCGCCGGTTGAAATCGGCACGCATCTGCGCCTGCGTCCACTGGCTGGCGCGATCTTTTCCGCAGCCCGCCCCGCCACCGCCGCAGCGGCACCTACCCCCCTTTCCCCGATCAAGGAGAACCGCCTATGAAAACCGGCCTGATCCGCGCGCTGGCGCTGGCCACCACGCTTGGCCTTGCCGCCACTCCGGCGCTGTCGCAAGATCGCATCCTGAACGTCAGCTATGACATTGCCCGCGAATTGTTCGAGGCGTTGAACCCCGCCTTTACCGAACAATGGCAGGCCGACACCGGCCGCACCGTCACCGTTGAGCAAAGCCACGGTGGTTCCTCGCGCCAAGCCCGCGCCATTCTGGAAGGGCTGAACGCCGATGTCGTGACCTTTAACCAGGAAACCGACATCGACGTGCTGGCCGAGGGTGGCCTTGTCCCTGCCGATTGGCGCGACAAGCTGCCGAACGACGCCTCGCCCTATTATTCGCTGCCCGCCTTCCTTGTGCGCGCGGGCAACCCCAAGAATATCCAGGACTGGTCCGACCTTGCCCGCGACGATGTGGCCCCGGTGTTCCCGAACCCGAAAACCAGCGGCAACGCGCGTTATACCTATCTGGCGGCCTATGCCTATGGGCTGGCGCAGAACAACGGCGATCCGGCGGCGACGCAGGAATTCGTGCGCAAACTGCTGTCCAACGTGCCGGTGTTTGACACCGGGGGCCGCGCCGCCACCCAAACCTTTGCCGAGCGTGAGATCGGCGACGTGCTGGTAACGTTCGAGGCCGAAACCGCCCAGATCGCCGCGCAATACGCCGACAAGGGGTTCGAGCGGGTCACGCCGTCGATGTCGCTGTTTGCGGCCTTCCCGGTGGCTGTGGTCGCCGCCAATGCCGAAAAGAACGGCTCGACCGAGGTTTCGACCGCCTATCTGGAATGGCTTTACTCGCCCGCCGCGCAGGAATTGCTGGCGCAAAACCACTACCGCGTGAACGATGCGACCGTGGCCGAGGCGCATGCCACCGACTTCCCCGAGGTCGAACTGGTCACGGTGGATGAGGTGTTCGGCGGCTGGGATGCCGTCCGCGCCGAGCATCTGGCCGATGGCGCGATTCTGGATCAGGTGTTCGTCAACCGATGATCGCTGTCGCCGCACCGCCTGCCGTCCGCGCCAAGCGCGTCTTGCCGGGGTTCACGCTGAGCCTTGGCACGACGCTGCTTTACCTGACGGTGATCGTCGCCATCCCGGTTCTGGCGCTGATCCTGAAGGGCGCGGAAATCGGGCCGGTGCGGTTCTGGGCCATCGTCACCTCACCCCGCGCGCTGGCGGCGTTTCAGGTGACGCTGACGGCGGCGGCGCTGGCCACGCTGTTCAACGCGGCCTACGGGCTGCTGATGGCATGGGTGCTGGTGCGCTATGATTTTCTCGGCAAGCGGCTGCTGGATGCGCTGATGGATATTCCCTTCGCGCTGCCCACCGCCGTCGCCGGGCTATCGCTGACGGCACTGTTTTCGGCGAATGGCTGGTTCGGCGCATGGCTGGCCCCGCATGGAATTAGCGTGGTCTATACGATCTGGGGCGTGGCGGTGGCGATGTCCTTTACCTCGATCCCCTTTGTGGTGCGCACGGTTCAGCCGGTGCTGGAGGATCTGGACACCTCGCTGGAACAGGCTGCCCGCACCTTGGGCGCGACCGAGGGCGAGATTTTCCGCCGCATCGTCTTTCCGCAGATTCTGCCCGCCTATCTGGCCGGCTGCACCATGGCTTTCGCCCGGTCCTTGGGCGAGTTCGGGGCGATTGTGTTCATCGCCGGCAACCTGCCCTTCAAGACGGAAATCGCCGCCCTGCTGGCCTTTATCCGGCTGGAAGAGTTCGATTACAGCGGTGCTGCGGCCATTGCGCTGGTGCTTTTGTTCTTTGCGCTGGTGCTGTTGCTGGTGTCGAACCGGCTGCAAGCCTGGGCGCTGCGCTATAAGGGGGCTTAAGATGTCACATGCCGTTCCGTTGCCCCCCGGCCAAGCCCGTCTGGCCCCGCGCCTGCTGATCGGTCTGGCGGTGGTGCTGACCCTGCTGATCGTGGTCGCACCGCTGACCTATATCTTTGTGCGCGCCTTGGCGCAGGGCTGGCAGGTTTATGCGTCGAACATCTTGAACCCGCTGACGCTGCACGCGATGTGGCTGACCACCATCACCGCGCTGATCGTGGTGCCGCTGAACATCGCCTTTGGCGTGGCGGCGGCATGGGCAGTGGCGCGGTTCCGCTTTCCGGGGCGCGGGCTGTTGGTGACGGCGATCGAGATTCCGTTTTCGATTTCACCGATCATCGCCGGGATCTGTTACCTGCTGCTGTATGGGCGGCAGGGGCTGTTGGGACCATGGCTGGCCGATCAGGGCTGGCAGGTGATGTTCGCCCTGCCCGGTATCGTGCTGGTTACGGCATTCGTCACCGCCCCCTTTGTCGCGCGCGAAGTGTTGCCGCTGATGCAGGCGCAGGGGTCGGAACAGGAACAGGCGGCGCTGACCCTTGGCGCCAGTGGCTGGACCATGTTCCGCCGCGTGACCCTGCCCAATATCAAATGGGCGCTACTGTATGGCGCGGTTCTGTGCACGGCACGGGCGGTGGGCGAATTTGGCGGCGTGTCGGTGGTGTCGGGGAATATCCGTGGGCAGACCAATACGTTGCCCTTGCAGGTCGAGCTGATGTTCAACGATCTGAACACCACCGGAGCCTTTGCCGCCGCATCGACGCTGACGCTGATCGCGCTGGTGACGATGGGGATCAAGACGGCGCTGGAATCGCGGCGGGGATGAGATCCCAACCTAACCGTTCTCAGTCGTCACCACGCCGAATTGCGAGAACCAGCGAACGCGCAACACTTAGGACAGGCACTCCCACCAATGCTATACTGACTTGCCACGGCACACCTACCCATGCCGTAACAGCAGCCAATATCAGCGCAGCTAAGGAAATGCCGGTTCCTAGAAGTTGTCCCCGCCTACCAGCGTGAACTTCGGCGGGAACGAGTATGCGTTCCATCTCTATGCGGTGCCGCTGCTCGTTTTCTGCCATCCGAAGGATGCGCTCTGGCGCATCGGGGACGATCCGCCCATATTCGCCGAAGTCTTGCGGTCTAGGCAAAGCGCCAGATCAGCTTCGCGAAACCGCCAACGTTACAACCTCACGTGTGCCGTCTGAATGAATAATCTCGCCTTGTTCAGTCTGTAGTGACTGGTCAGCTTTCGGCAGGCTTTTGCTCAGCTCTGAATCGTCTGTCGGCACGGATGAAATCTTCTCTGAGGGTTTCAAGATCATAGCTCATACTGTCGCGAAAGTTCCGAAGCCGAACACGCGCCAGATCAGAGTCGAACGCAAAATCCGAAACGGCCATACCACGCCGCACACCAGCACCAAAACCAAGAGCCCTTGGAACTATCGCTAATTTTCGAACGTGCTGTGTCATAACAATCCCCCACGGCAACAACGTATTCGCAAATCAGTCAGTTTCCACCATATGGACACATGATTGATAAAAAGTGAACAGCATTACCGGATAGCGGTCGTCAAGCTGGCAACACCAAGCGTTTCCAGCACCTTTGCCTCGATATGCGCGGCATTCAGGGCCGATGTGTCATACATCGCAAAGGGCGCGTCGTGATCGACGAAGCTGTCGGGCAGCACCATCGAGCGGAATTTCAACCCGTGGTCGAACACGCCTTCATCGGCCAGCAGTTGCGCGACATGGCTGCCGAAACCGCCGACCGCGCCTTCCTCGACGGTTATCAGCGCCTCGTGGGTGGTGGCAAGGCGCAGGATCAGGTCGCGGTCCAGCGGTTTGGCAAAGCGGGCATCCGCCACCGTGGGGGTGATGCCGCGCACCATGAGGGATTCGCGGGCTTTCATGACTTCGGACAGGCGCGTGCCAAAGGACAGGATGGCGACACGGCTGCCTTCGGCGATCATGCGGCCCTTGCCGATTTCAAGGATTTCGCCGCGTTCGGGCATATCGACGCCGGTGCCTTCCCCGCGCGGGAAGCGGAATGCGATGGGGCCGGCGTCATGGGCGGCGGCGGTGGCAACCATATGGGTCAGTTCGGCCTCGTCTGCGGCAGCCATCACCACCATGCCGGGCAGATTGGCTAGAAAGGCGATGTCATAGGCTCCGGCGTGGGTCGGGCCGTCTTGCCCGACCAGCCCGGCGCGGTCGATGGCAAAGCGCACCGGCAGGCCCTGCACCGCGACGTCATGCACAATCTGGTCATAGCCGCGTTGCAGGAACGTCGAATAAAGCGCGCAGAACGGCCGCAGCCCGCCCGCTGCAAGGCCCGCCGCAAAGGTGACGGCGTGCTGTTCGGCGATACCCACGTCAAAGCAGCGGCGGGGAAAGCGTTCGGCGAATTGTTTCAACCCGGTGCCGTCCGGCATGGCGGCGGTGATAGCGGTAATCTTGTCGTCACGTTCCGCCGCCGCGATCAGCGCCTTTGAGAAAACCGAAGTATAGCTGGGCGCGTTCGAGGCCGCCTTGGCCTGCTGGCCCGTCAGAACGTCGAACTTGGCCGTCGCATGGCCCCGGTCGGCGGCAGCCTCGGCCGGGGCATAGCCTTTGCCCTTTTTCGTCACCACATGGATCAGCACCGGGCCGGTGGCGCGCGCCTTGACCGTGCGCAGCAGCGGCAAAAGCTGGTCCAGATCATGGCCATCGACCGGGCCGATGTAGCTGAACCCCAGTTCCTCGAACAAGGTGCCGCCGACCGCCATGCCTTTCAGCATTTCCTTGGCGCGTTTCGCGCCCTCGGCGAGCGGCGGGGGCAACAGGCTGGCGACGCCCTTGGCCGCCGCCTTGAGTTCCTGAAACGGGCCGCCCGCGTAAAGCCGGGTCAGATAGGATGACATCGCGCCAACCGGCGGGGCGATAGACATCTCGTTATCGTTCAGGATCACGAACATGCGGGTGCCAAGGTGGCCGGCGTTGTTCAGCGCCTCATAGGCCATGCCCGCGCTCATCGCGCCATCGCCGATGACGGCAATCGCATCGCCCGGATCACCGCCCAGATCGCGCGCGACAGCAAAGCCAAGCCCGGCCGAAATCGAGGTGCTGGAATGGCCCGCCCCGAACGGATCGAACGGGCTTTCGGCGCGCTTGGTGAACCCTGACAACCCGCCGCCCATGCGCAGGGTGCGGATGCGGTCCCGCCGCCCGGTCAGGATTTTATGCGGATAGCACTGGTGGCCGACGTCCCAAATGATCTTGTCGCGCGGCGTGTCGAATACCGCATGCAGCGCCACGGTCAGCTCCACCACGCCAAGACCCGCGCCCAGATGCCCGCCCGTGACCGATACCGCGCTGATGGTTTCAGCCCGCAATTCGTCGGCCAGCAGATGCAATTCGCGATCCGTCAGCGATTTCAGGTCCGAGGGCAAAGTCACCCGGTCAAGGGTCGGGGTCGCCGGGCGGTGGTCTGTGGCGGTCATGGGCTGGCCCTCCGGGCGCGTCGGTCAGGTGTCGCGTTCGATAACGAAACGCGCAAGTTCGCGCAAGTTTCCTGCGTTTTCGCCATAAGGTTCCAGCGCGGCCACCGCCTGACCGGCCAGGGTCGCCGCGCGGTCGCGCGCCCCGTCCAGCCCCAGCAGCGACACGAAGGTGGCCTTGCCTGCGGCGTCGTCCTTGCCCACGCGCTTGCCGGTGGCGGCCTCGTTGCCGGTGACATCCAGAATGTCGTCGGCAATCTGAAACGCCAGCCCAAGCGCACGGGCATAGGCCACCAGCGGCGCCGGGTCGGCGCCCTCGATCAGCGGCCCGGCGGTGGCAGCGAATTCGATCAGCGCGCCGGTCTTGCCACTTTGCAGCAGGATGATCGCATCCAGATCCAGCGGCTGTGGCGCGGTTTCGGCGGCAATATCCAGCGCCTGTCCCCAGACCATGCCCTGCGCCCCCGCCGCGCGGGCCAATGCGCCGACCAGCACCAGCCGGGCCGCGTCCGGGCCGATGGCCGGGGCAGTCAACAGATCGAAGGCCAGCGTTTGCAGCGCGTCACCGGCCAGAATCGCCGTCGCCTGCGACCATTTCACATGCACGGTCGGCTGCCCCCGGCGCAGATCGTCGTCATCCATCGCGGGCAGATCGTCATGGATCAGCGAATAGGCGTGCAGCGCCTCGACCGCAGCGGCCACCGGCAGCGCCGCCGGATCAGGCACCCCATGCAGCCGCGCCGATTCCATCACCAGAAACGCCCGCAGCCGCTTGCCCCCCTGCGTGGCATAGGCCATGGCATCGCGCAATTCGCCCTGCGGCAGCGCCATGATCGCCACGTCAAGCGCCGTCTGAACCTGCGCGGCAACATCGGCCAGCCGGTCACGCATCACAACCCCTCGGCCGGGGTGGTGCCGGTCGGTTCGCCGGATTGCGACAGGGTGATCTTGTCCACCCGTTCCTGCGCCGCCTTCAGCCGCGCCTCGCAATGGGCGCGCAGGGCCGCACCGCGTTCATAGAGCGCGATGGATTCGTCCAGGCTGGCCTCGCCCTGTTCCAGCCGGGCGACGACGGATTCAAGTTCTCTCATCGCGTCTTCAAACGACAGCGCGGCAAGATCGGTCATCGGGAAAACTCCTGCAAGATCTGGACATGAGCGCGGGCTGAACGGCCAAGCGCGGACAGATCATAGCCGCCCTCAAGACAGGATACCACCGGCGCACCTGCCGCAGCCGCCGCAGTGCAGATGGCGCGGGTGATGGCGGCGAAATCGCCCTCGTGCCAGTTCAGTTCCGCGAGGGGATCGTCGGCATGGGCATCGAATCCGGCCGAAATCAGCACCAGTTCGGGGTGATGGGCATCCATCCGGTGCAGGATCGCATCCCACGCCTGCCGCGCCGTCGCACCATCCGATCCGGGTGGCAGCGGCACATTTACGATCTGGCCATGCGCCCCGCGCGTCGTCGCCGCCCCGGTCCCCGGATACAGCGGCATCTGATGGGTCGAGGCAAAAAATGCCCGCCCCTCATCCCACAGCAAATCCTGCGTGCCATTGCCGTGATGCACGTCGAAATCCAGCACGGCAACACGCGACAGCCCGTGATGATCCAGCGCCCGTTTGGCCGCGATGGCGACGGTGCCGAACAGGCAAAACCCCATCGCTGTGGCGGTTTCCGCATGATGGCCCGGCGGGCGCATGGCGACAAAGGCATTGCCCACAGCCCCCGACAGCACCGCATCCACCGCCGCATTGGCCCCGCCCACGGCCCGCAGCGCGGCCTCAAGGCTGCCCGGCGACAGATGCGTGTCAGCATCCAGCGTCACGCTGCCCGCCTGGGGCAAAGCGTCCCGCAGCCGCACAAGATAGCGGGCGGGGTGACAGCGCAGCACCTCGGATTCATCGGCCAGCGGGGCCTCGCGCCGGTCAAGGTCCAGATCGGCCAGCGCATCCAGCACGGCGGCCAGACGCGCAACCTGCTCCGGGTGGCCGGGCGGGGTGAGGTGCCCGTCAGCAGACGGATGTGTGAACAGCGCGGTCGTCATTCGGCATTTCCGGCGACCACGGCAGAGCGCGCCCGTGTATCCACGCCCAACTGAAATATGTCCGGGCGGGCATAATGGCCGGTCACGTCGAAATCGAACTTGCCCCGGATGGCATCATCGGTATCAACCTCGGCGCAGATCAGCCCGGTGTTGCTGTAATCCGGCCCGGCCAGCACCTGCCCCAGCGGCCCGATGATGGCGCTGCCCCCTCGGATCAGCACCGTGTCGGGATCATCGCCAAGCGCGCATTCGTGATCGTCGGGATAGGCTGCGCGGGTGATGCGCGGGCAGGCGGTCAGCACAAAGCAGCGCCCCTCCATCGCGATATGCTGCATCGTCGGCAGCCAGCTGTCGCGGTCATCGACGGTTGGCGCACAGTAAAACAGCACACCCTGCGCATACATATGCATCCGCAAGGCCGGCATATAGTTTTCCCAGCAGATCACCGCACCAACCGTGCCAAAATCCGCCTTGACCGCCGCCATGGTGGACCCGTCGCCATAGCCCCAGATCAACCGTTCCGCCGCCGTTGGCATCAGCTTGCGATGCTTGCCCACCAGACCGCGCGCGCCGTCGATATACAACGCGGTGCAATACAGCGTGCCGCCATCGCGTTCGATCACGCCGATGACCGTGAACACTCCGGTATCAGCGCAAGCCTCCTGTAGATGCGCCACCTCTGGCCCGTCCAGATCAACCGCCGCGCGGTAATAGCGCAAGAACGCCTCGCGCCCCTCGGGCTTGCGCAAACCGACCGGCGCACCAAAGCTGGCCCCTTTGGGATAGCCACCCAGAAACGCCTCGGGGAAGACGACCAGCCGCACGCCCTTGGCCCCGGCCTCGCGCACGGCATCCGCCGCCTGATGCGCCGCCGCCATCGCATCGTCCGGCGCACCCGGCAGTTGCGCCACCGCCACCTTGATCTTGCCCATCTTCTCCCCCTTCGTCTTTCGTTTCCCAATATCCCACGGGATCACCGGGTCCCCGCCACTGGTTCGAGGCGACCCGGAGGTGGGGTGTGAAACCCCCGGTCCTACGCGATCAGCCGGGCACCATCATGTCCCGTTATCCGCACGTCCATCAATGCCCCTTCGGGCATGTCGCGATCAAAAGTCACCTCGGCGAACTGCTCGGTCCGGCCAAGCCGGGGGCCTTCGGTCAGAATGCACCGGGACTGCCCGACCTGCGCCGCCAGATGCGCCGCCAGCGCGGCATCGCCCACAGCCCGCAGCCGCGCCGCGCGGTCCTTGATCGCGCCCCCCGGCACGCGCGGCATCCGCGCCGCCGGGGTGCCTTTGCGCGCCGAATAGGGGAACACATGCAGGAACGTCAGCCCGCAATCCCCCACCAGCCGAACCGAGTTTTCGAACATCGCCTCGGTCTCGGTCGGGAAACCGGCGATGATGTCGGCACCGAACACGATGTCCGGGCGCAGCCGCCGCGCTTCCTCGCAAAAGGCAATCGCGTCATCGCGCAGATGGCGGCGCTTCATCCGTTTCAGGATCATATCGTCGCCCGCCTGCAAGGACAGGTGCAGATGCGGCATCAGGCGCGGTTCAGTCGCAATCGCCAACATCAGGTTCTCGTCCGCCTCGATGCTGTCGATCGACGAAATCCGCAGGCGCGGCAGATCCGGCACCAGCCGCAGGATGCGCATCACCAGATCACCCAGACGCGGTTCACCGGGCAGATCCGCGCCCCAGCTTGTCAGATCAACCCCGGTCAACACGACTTCGTTAAAACCGCGTCCGACCAGCCGTTTGATCTGTTCAACCACCACGCCCGCCGGAACGCTGCGGCTGTTACCGCGCCCAAAGGGAATGATGCAAAAGGTGCAGCGGTGATCGCAACCGTTCTGCACCTGAACATAGGCCCGGTGCCGCCCGAATCCGTCGATCAGATGTCCCGCCGTTTCGCGCACGGACATGATGTCATCGACCTGCACCTTTTCGGTGTCGCCGATGAAATCCGGTCCCATCGCCTGCCACGTTTCCGGCTGCATCTTTTCGTGATTGCCGATCACCCGCGTCACCTCGGGCATGGCGGCAAAGGTTTCGGGTTCGGTCTGCGCCGCACAGCCGGTCACGATCACCGGCACGCCGGGATTTTCGCGCGACAACCGGCGGATTTCCTGCCGCGCCTTGCGCACCGCCTCGGCGGTCACGGCGCAGGTGTTCACGATCACCGCGCCTGACAGCCCGGCGGCCTCGGCCATCTCGCGCATCGCCTCGGTCTCATAGGCGTTCAGGCGGCAGCCAAGCGTCGCGAAAACCGGCGGCTTATCCATCGGCCAGCCATGCGGGTGTCAATGTGCCGCGAAATACCTCGGCCGTCGGGCCTTCCATCCAGACGCCATCCTCGCGCCAGTCGATCAACAGCCGCCCGCCCGGCACGTTCACCGTCACGCGCCGCCCGGTCAGCCCCCGCCGCGCCGCCGCCACCACCGCCGCGCAGGAACACGACCCCGAAGCCAGCGTGACCCCGGTGCCGCGTTCCCAGATGCGCAAGATGATCTGATCGGGCGACAGAACCTGCACCACCTCGACATTGGTGCGTTCGGGATACAGCGGATGATGTTCATGCAGCGGCCCGAACCGCTCCAGATCGACAAGCCCTGCGTCCGGCACGAAAAAGGTCATATGTGGATTGCCCATGCCGGTGGCGACCGGATCGCCGGTGATCGGCAGATGGTCGATGTCCACATCCCGCGCCAAGGGAATCGCTCGCCAGTCCAGCACTGGCGCGCCCATGTTCACCCGCGTCAGCCCAGCCCCCACATCTTCGGCCTGCAAGACGGTATGATCGGTGCGCAGCGCCAGTCGGTCTGCTCCCAATTCGTCCATCAGCAGCCGCGCAATGCAGCGCGTCGCATTGCCACAAGCCCCGCTGCGCGAGCCATCGGCGTTCCAGAACACCAGTCGCGCGTCGGCCGCGCCATCGGCATCGCCCTGAATCGTCGCCATCTGGTCAAAGCCCACCCCCCGGTGGCGGTCAGCAATCCGCGCAACCAGTTCCGGCGCAGGCGCATCAAGTCCCCCGCGCAGGTCGATCACCACGAAGTCATTGCCCAGCCCGTGCATCTTGATGAAGGGCAGGCCAGCTTTGTTCTGTTCACTCATGTCGCCGATATATGCCCGTCGCAATGATTCCGCCAGAAGGGTGATTTTTCCTCTTGACCCTACCCGCGCCCCCCCCTATTCAGCGCCCCTGTCGTGGGCCCGTAGCTCAGTTGGTAGAGCAACTGACTTTTAATCAGTGGGTCACAGGTTCGAATCCTGTCGGGCTCACCACTGAATTCAATAGGTTAAGGCCGCGTGCAAGACGCGGCTTGTTGCTTTGGGGCACACCGGGGGCACACCGTGATGAAAAACGGTCCCGGCGGCGATTCAGATCGTGCCCATCGTGTGCCAATGAAAGCCGGAACCAAGCGCATCTTTGGGTGGCAGGTGTTCCGGCATCTTGACACGGGGTTCCGGTTCCCGGTCGCCCCATATCGCCGCCTCAAGCCGCGCGTTCTGGTCGGCAATCTCATCTGCGGTCATGGGGCGGAAAAAACTGCCAAGGAAGCCAAAGAAGCGTCCCATCCCGTCGCCCGGCACAAACGCCGCGCCGCCTTCGCGCGGCAGGTCATAGTAATGGGCCAGATACATCTGCATTGCGGCAGCCAAATCGAACACCTCATCACCGGCCAGCACGTCCGGCAACGACAGCAGCGATGAACGCGGCGTATCGTGGCGCGGCGACCCGGCGCGCAGTCGCCGAACCACCTGCATTCTGGCGCGGTCAAACGCCTGCCTGAACGGCACCATTTCCGCCTCTGCCGCTGCGATAGACGCCCCAAAGTCTGGGATGGTCTGTTCGGCAGCATAGATGCGCCCGCCGATCAGCGACATTGCCGCGCGGCGATCCTGCGGCTTTTTCGGGTCAGCATCCGTGCCCTGCACATCAGCATCAAATGCCGAAACATAGGCCGTGCGCGCGGCCTCAAGTTCGGCCTTGTCTTGCGCGATACCCTGCTTAACCTCTGCCAGCGCGGCTTTCAGACGATCCACCTTGGCCCGCTGAGCGGCAAGGGTGTCAAACGCTTGATACATGGCGGCGCGCAGTTCCTGCGGCACATCGGCGGGCACAAAGCTAACATTCGTCATTGCCTGCCCCTCACATGATGCTGTCAGACGGCACCCATCCGCGCCCGTGCCGGTCGATATAGCCGCCGGATTTCTGGACCTGCGCGGCGGTCATCGCCTCTGCAACCGCCCCAACCACGCGGGCGATTTCCTCACGCATGATCTGCCGGACAGTTTCCGGGGTAATTTCGGTGCCATCGGCTGGCATGTTCTTTATGATGGTGCGCATTTTCTTTCCTTTCCGTTCTTTTGCGTGAGGCGACGCGGGTTCAGATGCGCTTTGACAGGCTCAATATCCAAAGCGCTTTCATACGACCTGAACCGAAAGTCACAGCCGGGACAGGCCCGCCAACGGCGAACAAACGTCCCCTCATTCACCGAGGCATAGACACCGGACCTTTCGCCGCATTTCGGGCAGGCAATCATAGCTTCCAATCCCATGCTGTTGTCGCCGCCTTTTGTATCGCGTCAGGCCAGTTTTCAAAATCTAGGCAGCAGAATGATTTTCCACATGGTGGATAATTTCCGGGTTCCGCGATGGGAAAACGACTGCGCCACGCAGGAAGCAATTTACACAACCATAGGGCGATCAATCGGGTTGAGAGAACCGCGATTTTTTTCCGAACACCCCCCCCATTGAACCCCCCATATGAGCGGGCATGGGCGCTGTTGCTGATCCGCATCATGTGTTGCTGCGACAACGCAGTCCTGCCGGGTCGGGCGTGTTTTCGTATCGCTGTATAAGGCTATGCCTGCAAAAAAGCGTAACAGCGTAACGCGGCCTGCTATTTATTTGACACAAAATAGAAAAAGGCGTTACGGTTTGCGATTTTCGGCGCGTAACAGAGCGTAACAAGCGTAACAAAAGGTCAGCATAGATGGCTCATCTGTTACGCTTGTTACGCTTGTGTTACGTTTTTTTCGGCAGAATCGTAACACATTTTTCAATTTAATATCATGTATTTACTGGAAAATTCATCCCTCTGTTACGCTGTTACGTTTTTTACAGGCATTCTCACACGCGCGATCCTGATCTGATCATCGTGCTGAACCTACTGTGACACAAAAAAACGCGGGCGACGGCCTGCACTGCGCCCGCGCATGGCAACCCTTCCTTGTGGGTCAATCCTGATCGAACAGCTTATCGCTTACAGGATACAGGCGGAACGTGCCGCGTTCTGACGGCACCCGGATGACTGCCGCCGCCGACCCATCGACCCCGACTAAAAGCCCATCTGCCGCCATGCCCTTAATACTAGCCCTGAAGTTCAGCCCTTCCAGAACGCTGCGCAGCGATGACGATAGGAAAAAGTATTCATACCTGCGCCCGGATTGACTTCCACCGGGCTGTTCGCGCCGGAACCCGCTGCGGCTCTGGACAGGATGCGGGGGTGTATTGTCAAAGTCCTGAAACCGACTGCCGCCGTATTGATCTATGAATGATCGCACCCGGCGCGCAGCCTGATAGGTCTCTGCCGACCCCGCGCCGCCGCGCGCCCTGATCCATGCTTCAAAACAGGTCAGTGCAGCCCGGTCGATTTCGCCTCTTGTGAAAGGCAGAATGCCATAACTCCACGCAAGCGCCCCCGCCGTTGCCGCAAGGGCAAAGCGATGTGCGACACGATCAACGGCGGGCGACGCACCTTTCTTCGCCAGCAGACCGCGCATCCTGCGGATATTCTCTTGCGCAAGACCTTCCACGCGCACTCGGTCTGGAACCAACTTTTCAAGATAGGCCCGCGCAGGTGCGCCGTAGCACCGCATGGCGGCGGCTTTGAAATGTTCAGACAATGCCGCTGGTGAAGCAAAGCCGTTCAGCACCTCGCAAATCCCCATCTCAGCGTCAGCATCCGCCGGAATTTCCACGAAACGCGCCTCTTGCCCGTCTTTCAGCACAAACGCGCCCCGGCCCTCTGCCAGCTTTTCCAGCATACCGATTTCGCCGGTGGACAGCGCGCTAATGCGCCATTGCGACAGCGCCCGCGCCGCGCCGCCCTTATCCATCCGCGACTTTCCCGCACCCTGTGCCAGCATGTAAACGGCCCGCTGCGCCGCGCCCGCTTCGGACTGCCCCAGTTCATCCAGACAGATCAGGGTATCGGAATGTTCCTGCGCCTTGCTTTCCAGCGCGTTATCGGTCGCCCGCCATGTATCACGGAACCCGTGCAGCCCGCCGCCGCCCCAGAACGAACCGGCCACGGTCAGCATTGTGCTTTTCCCGATAGATGACGGCCCGCTGAAATGGAAAACCCCACCTTCGCCGCCAATCAGGCGCATCAGAGGCCCGACGCAGGCGACGGACAGCGCGAACACAAGGCGGCTATTCCACCGGCACGGTTTGGCAATCTGTTCCTTCCATTCTGCCAGCGTTCCCTTGACCTGATAGGGGCTGCGCGCGCCCGATGACGCAGGGTTGTGATAGACCACGGACGGCCCGGCCAGATCATCTTGAAAGCTGGCGTCGGGCAAGACAAACGCCCCGGTTTCGTCGTGCCAGCCGGTGCGATCTGCGGCGATAAGTTGGCGATCTGGCTGCGCTTCCATCAGGTAATCCAGCAGCCGGTCGCGCAGCCGCGCGCCCGCTGGCAGGGTTGCCCCAAGGGATGAAAGCACCCGGAACACCCCGGCCCGCGCGCCCTCTGCAATATCCGCAGCCGTCAAGATCGTTCGGTTCCGCTGGCCGGTCGGGCTGACCACGCAGACCATGCGCCCCCATCCCGTGCCATCGCCAGCCTGCGTTATCGCCTCGACATGGATGGGCGTTGACAGTCTCACAACGTCCTGCACCGCGTCCCCGTCCTTGTTGGTGCGTTCAGCGGTATAGAACACGCCCTTTTCATTCACATAGAACGGCCAGCCTTCGCTGTTCAGCAGTCGGGCCGGGGGTTCCGTGCCAAAAGGTTGCGCCCCGGTTAGCACCCGGCGCACGGCCTCAATCCCCGCCGCGCGGTGCAGATCGTTAAAATCCTGCCCCGGATCAGGCGGAACCACGACCGAGACCGCATAGCCCGCGCGCACCAACGCCGCCGCCCGCGTTTCTGCTGCATCCCGGCCAGCCTTGTCATGGTCAGCGGCGATGATGACGCGCGGCGCATGGTCAAGGGCTGGCGCTGCGGGGGACTTGCCATCTTGGCGGGGATTTCCCGCGCCCGCGCCCATCGCGCCCATTTCCTGCGCGGGGGATTGGTCATCTTGGCTGTGATTATCCGCGCCCACAGCTATCGCGCGCCCATCCGCCGCGCACGGACTGTCAGCACCCCGCGCCGGGGGCGGTAACACCACGGCCTTTATGCCGCCTGCGCTTAGCGCCGCCCAGACCGGCCCGACGCCCGCAGCGGCCAGCGATAGCCCGGTTTCTATCCCTTCGCACAGGATCAGCGGCCCGCCCGTATCGCCCGCGCCAGACAGGCGCACCGCGCCACCAGACACCGGGCCAAGCATCATCTTTGCGTCGTGCCCCTCTGCCGTCAGCTTGCCGCCATCCGCCGCCAGAAAGGTGCGATGCACGGCCCGGACTTCATCACCCGGCCAGACGGTCACGCCGCCAATCATGGCCGGGATTTTCTGTTTCAGCCCACCGTGCCAGCAATCCGGCGCGCAGCGGATGAATGCTTGCCCGGCGGCAGACAGGTCACGGCCCGCCAGATAGGTTTCGGCCAGCGTCCCCGCAGCGGGGCGCACGCCGCGCCAGATTTCCGCCGCCTTGTCCGCCGCCCATTTATCCCTGTCGCGGCGCTCTTTCGCCTGTTTTTTCCGGCGCGCATCTTGTTCCGCGCGGGTGATTTCCGGCACATCCGCGCCCGGACATTCCCGGCGCAACCAGTCCACCACCGCCGCGCCGGTCAGCCCGGTTTCGCGGCGGATCAGGTCATAAGCTCCACCCGTATCGCCGGTTTCGTGATCTGTGAACACGCCCTTTTCCACGTTGACCGACAGAGACCCTTTCTTTCCCCATCGCCAATTCTTGCCGCCGCCGTGCTTTTCATCCGGTTCCCCGAACAAGGCGCGCGCCACGGCTGGCATTGAGGCTTCCCAATCTATCCGGGTGCTGTTTTCGTATCCCATTGCTTTACCTCACATTCCCGGCCTGCCAGCGGCGGCGGGAATTGTTCCGTTCGGCCATGACAGCACACCCCGGCGGCGTTGCGCCCGGTGGAACCGTCCGGCCATTTGACCCAGTGAAACACTGACCCAAGGGGCGCGCGGGCAAGCCCGCGCTTCTCAAGCCGCGCAAGCGCGGCAAGTCCCTTTTTGGGTCAGATCATGCTTCCCGATAGTTCGCCCCAAGCCCGGCAAGGCGGTAAATGTCGCGCTTTGTGCTTTCAACAATCGGTCGATTGCCCATTTCCATGTCGCCCGCCATCATAATCTTGACCGCCAGCCCGCGCGGGGTGTTGGCCGGGACTGTGGCGGCTTCATCCGCCATGCCATCGACCAATTCACCAATAAGATCAGATGTTTCTTCGCTTACGTCGTTGCTTATGACGACATTACGCGCTGCGTTCCAATGGCGGAACAGCACGATCAATTGCGCATCACCTTGATTGCTGGCGACGACCCGGCGCGCATCGTTTACGGCGCTGCGCATCAGGTTGGTTTCGGGGGTGATCTGGCTCATGTCCATCACCAGCTTGATCGACAGGTCAAGGTGATTTCTGGCCGGGATTTTTGCCGCAGCGGCGCACAGGTCGCGTTCACGCTGCCACAGCAATTTCGCTTCCCATTCCGGCGTTGCCGGATCATCCAGACGGCGGATGATCGCGTCCCATTGGTCGAAAATGCCGGTCAGGGTGGTGGGTGTTTGGGTGGTTTCGTTCAGGTCAGACATGGTTAGCCCCTTGTGTTTCAATGTGAAACCGGCCCGCCATAGTGGTAAACTGGTGGGCCGGACGAGCGGGGATACCACTGCCGCACACAAGGAAACGGCCCGCTTTCGCGGCCCCGGACGCCCGACCCATAGGCGCAGGACATGCCTGCGGATATGGCAAAGCCGCGCGGAAACGGCGCGGCTTACAGCGCCTTGTGTTCTGGCGGGGTGGTATTCCCGGCACGGCCCTTTTCGCCGTGCTACCCACGGGAACCCCCGTGGATGGGCTGATTCTGGTGGCGGACGCGGCCCCGGTCAAGGGGCTTTCGCCTGACCCAAGCCGGAAATTACCGCTTTTCGTCACCGCATCGGGGGTATTCATGTGATACTGTAACATTCTTAACGTCCCCGGCTCATCAGCGCCGCGCGCGGCGGCAGGTCGTCCAGCGCCTGAACTGGCCCGCAGCCCGGTTCTGCGCCGCGCCACAGCCGCACAAGCGCCGCGCGGGTGGTGCAGTAGTGCAACGACCGCCAGCGCGCGTGACCAGCCTTGCAGCGCCGCTGCTGCACGATCCATTGCAGGCCGCGCGGGCAGGTGATGACCCGATGCGCCCCACGGCGGAAAATCTCACCCGCGTAATCGTCGCTTTCTTCCCGCCAGTTGCCGCGCGGTGCGCTTGCCTGATCGCCGTCAGACATGAGCTCGCCCCGTGGTGTAAGGCATGGTCGAGGTATGGCCGTTGCCATCCACGAACGCGGCCAGCGCCGCAGGGGTGTAACGCACCACCCGACCCATCTTGACAAAGGCCGGGCCTTCGCCAGTGACCCGCCAGCGGTTCAACGTGGTGACAGAAAGTTTCAGCCGTTCGGCAGCTTGCCCAACGGTCAGCAGTTCGGTGGCTTCCATGTGCCCCGGTTCCTTTCGATCTGGACGGCGGGGCGAAATCCTGCCCGTGAAAATCCCTTGCAACGCCGGGGATTTTCGGGGCAGCTAGACCGCAAGGCCGGGTGCAACCGGCCCAGCGGCCCCGCGCCGCCGTCAGCTTTGACGATGGGGCGGGTGGCTTTGTTTTCCAGACTGCGCCACCCGTCCCGACATTAGCGAACAGTCAGACTATCCGCAGACACACAATGGCAACGCAGGTGGTGCCGGTCAATCACGCAATTCACTGATTTCATTCCAGAATAATGTGGTCCGCAAATCCGCCGCACGCCAAATCAAAGACTTAACGGACCCCCCCGGCATATTTTTCGCGACCCATTAGCGCGCAGCGCGGTAACGATCAGGTGATGACCAGCGGATCACCCCTGACCGCCCCGCAGCCAAGGCGGCGTTCTTTTCTCTGGCCGGTCAGGCAACAGCGGCCACCACCACCAATGCGAATGCGGGATGTGCGGGGTGCGCCCCTGTTCATCCTCGACCCATCCGCGCAACTCGGTTTTCTTGTCGGTCCAATGGTGAAAGGTCCAAAAATCATCATCGAACGCGACAGGATGGGCGCGCCAAAAGTCATCAATCATCTGCAATTCATTGCGCTGCATGGGCGACAGGTCATCATATATGAAATGATAGGCCGAACGCTCATGAAGAATGTGATCCCGCTCAAAGGTAAAGGACGGGTCGCCTATGGTGTCGTAACATCGCAATAAGCCAAACAACAGCAGGCTTTCGTCTGGGTCAGGACGATGGGCAAGAAGCAGTCGGTATCCCATCATTCGCGCCCCCTGAAAGGCACCACCTTGCCGCCCCCGGCCAGATCGCGCGCAATCGCCCGCTCCACCTCATCGACAAGCTGGCGGGCCGGATCATCCCTGACATGGGCGTAACGCTGCGTTGTCGCCGCTTGCGTGTGCCCAAGCTGTCCCCCGACCAACCGCAACGATGCACCAGTTTCAACCGCGACAGACGCCCACCCATGCCGCAGATCGTGAAGGCGCAGATCAGGCAGGCCCGCGTGAGTGCGGATCGCGTCCCATGCCCCCTTTATGTCCACCAGATGCGACCCCGGCTTTTCGCCCACAATCACGAACGGATTGCCCGCCACGCGCGGGGCGGCATCCAGCAGCCGCCGCGCCATCGGCCCAATGGGGATGACCTTTGCCCCGGTTTTGCTATCGGGCAGCACCAGCCGCCCCCGCGCCAGATCGACATAATCCCATCGCAGCGACAGGATTTCCCCACGCCGCGCCCCGGTCAGCAGGATCAGCCGCACAGCCAGCACCGCCGCAGGCGCGATCTGCCGCGACCGCCCGCTTGGCATGTGCAGGCTTCCAGCGGTTTCGGCCAGATCAAGGGTTGCCCCAAAGCTGGCGACCTCATCCGGCGACAGCGCGCGTTCCCGCTTGCGTTCGGGAAAGCGCGTCACGTCACGGCAGGGGTTCGTTCCCCGATCCCGAACGCGCCATTTTTCGGCCAGTGAAAACGCCTTGGACAACAGCGCAAGAACCCGGTTCGCAAGATATGGCGTGGCCCGGCCAGACAGATGAAGCCGCTCAATATCAGCCGGGGCAATATCGCTGACCTTCATAGATCCAATGGCGGGATTGATCCTGTTGGCAATATGCAGGCGATCACCGGCGGCAGATCGCGCCTTTTTGTGCGGTTCCGCATGGTCTGTCAGATAGCGCAGCATCAGTTCGGCAACGGTCGGGTTAGCGCGCCACTTGGCCTTGTCGCCAGACGGATCGCCGCCTTGCGTCACCTCTGCGGCCAGCGCCTGCGCCCGCTTGCGCGCCGCATCCAGCGTGATCGCGCCGACCTTGCCAATCGTTTCCTTTCGCATTCTCGCGCCGCGACCGCCCCCAACGCGATACCGGAACGCAAAAGACGCCCCGCCGTCACTGACCCGTAAGATAAACCCCGGCGTCACCGTATCAGTCCAATCTACACGCTTGCCCTGATGTTCTCTGATGAGCCGGTCAACACTGGCTTTTGTCAGCTTGCAGGTGCGGGCTGTCTTTTCGGTCTCGGTCATCGCTTTCATTTCTGGGGCACACCGGGGGCACACCATAAAAGCAATCTATGATATGACGCGGCAACGCAAGGTGAAAAAATATCACGCAAACACGGATAGTTAGAAATATTTCGACAAGCCGCGATAAGCCCAGAAAACGAACGGAAATTGACTTTTAATCAGTGGGTCACAGGTTCGAATCCTGTCGGGCTCACCACTGTTTGCATTTTATCATTTCCTTTCAGCATATTGCTGGTTGGTTTTGTCCAACGATCCGATCCGTTGGACATTTTCTAGATGGGCCAGCCCATCGGCTGCCATCTTCACGCGACTGGCAGCTTGGACGTATCGCCGCGCCTCTCGCGTATCCTTGTGGGCTAAAAATGCCGCGATCTGCCATTCGGTCGCCCCACGTTCCGCTAGGCGGGTCGCGCCGTATTTCCGTAGACCATGCGCCCGGCACCGAGAAGGAAGCTCAGCGTCATCGCACTGATCAGCGAACCAGTTGCCGAAGCTTTCGACGGTGTAGGGCTTGCCACCGTGGACTATGAACAGCATCTGTGTCGCAGGTATCTGCCGAAGTTCCGCCCGCAACTCTGGTAAGTATTGCAGCGGCAGTGTGACATCCTGCCCCGTCTTGATTCGGCGATACCAGATTGAACCGCCCTTAATGTTATGGCGACCCATGGCGCAGGCATCCTGTCGCGCAGCACCAGTCCCGATAATGAGTTCCAGGGCGAGCCGGGCAAGGGTGCCGCTCGGGTGGTGCTCGCGAAATTGTGCGACCTCGCCATCGGTCCAAGTATGAAACCCGGTGCCCTTGATCTTACGGCGGTCAACCCGCTCGGTCGGGGGCAGGCCGCTGAAACCGAATTTTCGCCTCGCATACTTATAGATCTCACCGAGTTCCTTGTGCAGCCGATTAGCAGCGGTGTTTCCACCTTTTAGGTCCATCAGATGCTCGACATGGCGCGGCTCAAGGTCTGCAATGCGAGCGGCACCAAGCTTTGACCTGATCCAGTCCAGCCGCAGGCGCTTATGATACCGGCTCGATTCGCGAAGTTCCTGAAACTGCTTTGAAGCCAGATAGTGGGTAATGAGGTGATCAAAGGTGCCACGCGGGCTGTTGGATTTTGGGAGTTCCGGCGTTCCCGTGATCGTAGCCTTGTATGCTTCGATCATCGCCTTGCTTCCCCAAGGGCCGGGCAGATAGCAATCGATCTTGCGGCCTTTGATAGTCTTGCGAAGACGGATACGCTTACCGCCTCGGGGATCGTTAACGATGGCCGCACCGGGGAACGGGTTCTTGCGCATCAGTCTAGTCCCAGCATTCTATCGACTTCGTTTCGACTAGTGGACTGTTCACCAGCCGTAATAGTCAAGCGGGTTCCGTCAGGCTTTTCTGCCGTCACCGTCCACCTCACAATTCCGGCTTCCTGCATAGCTTTCGCATACCCTGTCAGTTCGGTTGGAGTGATAGCGACAGAACGATTAGCCATCAGATAACAACCCTCTCCTTCCGCGCCGCCACATCGGTTCCTCGCAGATCGCTGGCCGTCAGGCCCACGATACCGGCAGTTTTAACAATCGGGATCAGCACCACGATCATCCAGTTCAGCGCCCTTGCCATCCTCAAACACAAACGAGGCCATCATAGCGGATATTTTGGTCACAACCAACTGTTTTGATTTACTTTTTTGCTCAATCTTTGCGAGCTCAATATGAGCTTACATATAGCAAGAATTAGTCGATATATCGAATGTTACGGCGAAATTCCGTATATTCTTGAACCACAGGTGACTGCGTCACTGCACGAGGCACAACGAAGCGCTTGCCACTTTTGACCCGAACGCCGACCAAAGCTGATCCACTGCTCCTGAAGGTAGACGTCGGCAATGCGAACCGTTGTCGATCGCTGTACAAACAAAAAAAATCGCCATAAGCGAACTTTGTTCTTGAAAATGGCTGATCAGACAGCTATGTATGCTTTCAGTTGGTCACTGCGGAAGGAAAAGTCATCACATCTTGAGCCTTCGGGCTCGCGGGGGGCTCGCTCCCTATCGCTAAACCGGCCCCACGGCCACGGCTCCCCGAGGACTCCCGTGGGCGAGGGACGGCGAAGCAGAGACCCACCGATGACCAGTGGGTCTCTTGGTACTTTGGTTTGGTTGTCGTTGTCCGCGCTTCTTGTTCGCGATGACCCCCTGCCCATGGTGGGCCGGGGTGAACAAGAAGGAGACCAGAAATGGACTTAGAGACTAACGAACGACAACAGCGGCTGAAAAGAACGAGCAAGTGGCCTAAGTCGCTGCGCGCACCGTTCCTGCTAAAGTGGGCGATCCTGATTGGAAAGCTCGCGTACCGCCTCTGGCGGTTGTGGAATGCCCTCGCGGGCGATCCTGACAGCTAAGTCGCTTCCACTGTATCCTATAAAGAGCTTCCACTGTATCCTATAAAGAAAGGAGAAACCTATGCTCGCGGAAGCCTTGCGCCTGATCCGCGTATTTCATGACATGAAGCAACAGGAGTTGGCTGAACGCCTAGGCCTGTCGAAGTCTTACGTCTCCGAGTTGGAAAGCGGGAAAAAAATGCCGTCGATGGAGGTAATACAGAAGTATTCTGAGACGTTCGGCATTCCGGCGTCATCAATTCTCTTCTTCTCCGAGAACCTTGAGGACCCATCGAAATCCAAGCGAGCTAAGTCTGCAATTGCTGGTAAGGTCTTGCAGTTCCTTCAATTAATCGAAGGCAAGACCGCCAATGGCAAAACGTAAGTACACTTTACGTGATAGTCCATTTTTTCGGCTGCGCTCCAAGTCAAAGCTGGCCCGCCTACTTCTGGTGTCTCCGAAGAAGTTAAAGCGACTTTCCAATCTTGAAGACGGGTACATAAAATTTCAAAAGCCTAAGAAAAACGGGGAAATGCGCGACATCAGTGCGCCTATAGCCCCGCTGAAATCGACCCAAGCACGCATAGCGGAATTGCTGAGCCGCATTGCTCCACCAGACTACTTGTTCGCCCCGGTCGAGGGGCGTTCTTATGTAGACAATGCGGCGCGTCACATTGGTGCACGGTCAGTGCGCTTGCTGGACATTGAGGATTTTTTTCCGAACTGTACGATCTACAAGGTTATCTGGTTCTTTCACTCGCGGATGGAATGTTCGACAGACGTGGCTGTCATGCTGGCACGCATTGTCACGAGCTATGGGGTGCTGCCGCAGGGCAGCCCGTGCAGCCCCATCCTCGCCTATTTCACCTATATCGACATGTGGGAAGAAATCGACGCCCAAGTCGCTGCCGCCGGGTGTACCTTGAGCGTGTATGCAGACGACCTAACGGTTTCGGGGGACACCGTGCCAGAGGCGTTGATCTGGCTACTGAAACAGAGTCTGCATAGGCATGGGCACCGTTACGCGCCTCACAAAGAACGTGCCCGTAGGGACCGGCCGTCCGAAGTGACCGGGGTCATCCTGACGCGCGACGGGATCACGGCACCGAACAGGCAGCGACAAAAGATCCATGCGGTGAGAGACGTGCTACGGAATACGAAATCCGCTGAGCAAACAAAGCGTCTGGAAGCGCAGTTGAGCGGGAGGTTGGCTCAACTGAATCAAATTCAAGCAGGCAATGTTGGTTCGCCGAAAAGGAAGTCGGACTAAGGCACCAAGACGCCATATAGCCTTGACCATTCATTGGTGTTCAGGAAGGGCCGTCCGGTTCCCTTGACCGGTCGATCCGGCGGACAGCCTCGCGGGTCCGTTCGTCCAAGGGGAGAGCCGGGGCGGCGTCTGCCGGGGGCGGTTCCGGCTTCCACCCCCGCTGCATCACGGCATCAACGAGCAGCTTTGTCACCCGTCCCACCACCTGCCGGGAATCGTCATTAACGGCGCGGAGCATATCAGCCCATGAGGCGCCGCGATCAAGCTGGAAGCGCGCATGATCAAGGGCACTCTGCGCATGCCAATAAGTCCAATCCGACTTATCCACGCTGGCAATCGTCTGCCAGTGCCTGTCGTATCCTTCGCGCACCTTCTCAAAAATGGTCAACAGCGTATCGTTCGCGGATAGCCCGAGTGCTTTGCGGAGGTGGCTGCTTTCCTCTGGATGGAGGGCACACCATACCGCAAGGACCGGACTTTGGGTGTCGCGCGGCGTGGGCATTCCACCGTCTGGCCATGCGGTCAACCTACGGAACATTTCTTCGCCCTTCTCACGAAGAAGCCGCCGGCGCAATTCGTCGTGTCGCTCAACCTCTCTGGCCTCGTGGTCATCCAAAGCCGCCACGGCGGCCTGTAGAGGCGCAAGGCGGCTTTCGAGCACCTCGGCCTGCTTCCGGGCTGCTGCTGCTCGTTTTTCGGCTGCGACCTCAACCCCCATCAGCTTTTCGGCCCACGTGGCGAGACGGTCGAATGCAGAGGTGATGGCACCCCGGATTGGCGGCAACAATGGTTTAGGAGTCCCATCGGTAAAATTCAGCGACCAGAAACGTGCCCGCCAGCCCCATGTCGCGCGTCCGTCCGGTGCGGCGTCCCGCAGCACGGCAAGCTCTTCTTCAGCCCGTGGCGCTCGCTCTCTCATATCCGCTGCGGTGATTTCAGCATCATATCGACCTTCCACGGCGTGCGTAACCGCTGCTTCAAGGTGGGCCGCAGCCTTTTCCAGCGAACGCGCCTGATATTCAAGCTCACGTTCGCGCGCTGCCTGCTGTTCCTGTTGTTCCGCCAGTTCCGCAGCCAGCACGGCTGCTTTTGCTCTGCTTTGCGCCAAATCGGATTCCGCCTTGACCTTCGCCGCCTCGATCCGGTCGAGACTATCGCGCGCGGCAGCAATCTCATCTGCGAGCCGGTCCACCTCGGCCTGCGCCTTGATGGCGCGGGCTTCATAGGTCTCGGCTCTCTTCCGGGCTTTCTCAGCCTTCTGGCCTTCGCCCTCCGCTGCCACGCGCGCCTTGGCGAGGCGGTCGAGATTCGTCGCCAGCTTCTCCTGCACCTCGGCCAACGCCGTTTCCTTGGCCTCAACCTTGGCTTCAAGCTCGGGGATCGCTTCATCGCGAAGTTGCGCAACCGACCGATTGACCACCTCGGCGGGCGCGGCCCCCGCCTTGAGCCGGTCATACTTCGATCGTCCTCGCTCGATGCCGGGGGCATGACGACCCATCACCTCTGCGGTGATGGTTTGGAGATCGCGCAACACGCCGCGCTTGGCGACATCGCTGATCGGATTTCCGTTCAGATCATATGCAGGAAGCTGAAAATGCGCATGGGGGGCAGTTTCATCGACATGCACGACGAGGCCGGTCAGGGTCGTGTTGAGCCGCGCAGCAATGGCCTCGGCGGTTTCCCAATAGGCTGCGTCCTGCTGCTTGGGCGTCAGCCGCTCGAAGATCCTTTGCGCTTTGTGGCCGAACGTGATGATTCCTGCCACCCCGACAGAAGCGTTAGACTTCATGGCGCGGACTGTCTGGCGAACTGCGCGACGTTCTTGGCAGATCGCGCGCAGCTTCGTACCCGTCAGCGATTCAAGCAACACGCGGTTGAGATGTGAGCGGGACGCCTCGACATAAGAAGGTTGCGGGCCAATCCGCAGATCGTGCGCACGTTGCCCGCCTATAGCGGCGGCGCTCAATGACTTGATGCGTGTCTGCGCGGCCTTCGGATTGCCGCCCTTCTCCGGCTTTAGAATATCCTCGGCCATGCTCATTTCCGCGAAAGGATATCTCTTATCCTCTAACCTACTAGGGATAAGCAAGCTTATCCTGTAGGCAAAGGGAGGATGCCACAGCATCCCCCCTTTTGAAACCCCCCTCCCTCCGGGCCCGCTGTCGCTGTCCCTGCGCGGCCTTCAGCCTTGCCCTTCGGCCCGTCGAGGGCTGCCGCCCTGAATGAGCCTGCGCGGGTTTGCGACCTTCGGCCAGCACCCTTGCGAAGCCGCCTGCGGCGGCTCGATCCCCTGCCCGCCCCAGCCTTGTGGGGGGCGGTCGGTCAGGGGATCGGGGAGCGCGGCGGCTACGTGAACATCCTACCACAGAGACCCCGACATACCGTGTCGGCATGGTGCGATACGGTAGCCGCAGAGGGAGCGAGACCATAGGTATCGAGCGACCGGCGCGGCGGGCAGCTTGGAAATGACGGCGCGGCGTGATATGACTACAGATGATTACAATGGAGCACACCATGCCGCAGCCCGCCGCATCAGAACCGATCACCATTCGCACGAACAAGGTTTCGGAGATCGACGCCTTGGCGAACGCGATGGACCGCTCCCGCAACTATATCGTCAATCAGGCAATTGAGCAGTATCTGCAAGCCAACGCATGGCAGATGGAACGGATCACGGCGGGGATCGAGGCCGCGCGCGACGGCAGGGTTATGCCTGCCGATGAGGTCTTTGCCGGGATCGCAGCCAAGCACGGCTGGTCGCGTTGAAAAAACTGGTCATTGCCGAACCAGCCGCCCGCGACCTTGAGGAGATCGTGGACTACATCGCACTGGACAATCCTGTTGCCGCCGAGGGCGTCTATCGGGGAATTGTAGCGGTGGCGAGCAAGCTGCCCCAGTTCCCGGCCCTCGGGCGTCCCGGTCGCCATCCCGATACGCGGGAATTGAGTGTTTCGGGGCTGCCCTATCTGATCGTCTACGAGGTCAGCGCCGAGATGGTGACAATAGTGGCCGTGTTCCACACCGCCCGCGATCTGGTGCGGGCGCTGCGCGAAAGAATGCAGGGCGATCAGGCAGCAACGCATGGATGAGAGGGCGAACTATGAGCAAACCACCGGAGAAGGCACCGCTCGGGTTCGGTGACGAGCTTCGCGCCGTCTGGCAGGGCAACTATGGTGATGAGCTTCAAAACCTGATCGACAGGCTTCGGGAAGAAGCGCAGACAGCAGATTCAAAGCGCGAAAAGAACCTGCTGGACGTGCTGGCCGAATTCGAACCGCTCGGACCAGACGATCAGTTTCCCGATACTGATTGATCACACCGCATGCGCTCCGTTGTCTGGGCATGACCATCGGCAGCCGTGATCGTTTCCCGCATCTGGGCGCCATCACCAGAAACCGTCAGGTTGAAGGTGACGGGGTTGCGGTCGGCCTCATATAAACAGACAGCGGCAATGTTCCATTTGTTCACACCCACCTCGAAGATCGTTTCGATTTCGCAATAAGTCCATTCAGTCTCGTAAACCTCGGTTGTGTATTCGGCCACCTCGTGAGGCGCGCAGGCCGCGTTGCTGGACCATTGCCCAATGAACGCAGGTGTGTCGGCCAAGGCCGGTGCAGTGGTACAGGTCACGGCAATCAGCGCGAGGATCTTCTGCATCAATCGGTCTCCTTTTCTGCCATCAGGTCTACAAAGTCTCGATAAGTCATCAGGACATAGGCGGGTCGCCGTTGTTCGGTCAGGATCACCGGCCCTTCTTTTGCCCGTTCCTTTACCTGCCCCGGATGGTAACTGAACTTTCTGGTACTGAACGCAGGGTACCTATCCGGCGACGAAACGTCAGCAGGAGTGTTCGTCGCGAGCCGCCCGCAGCGTTCCAGCAGATCCTCCAAGGCTTGCCAGTAGCTCGTATGCCCGCACTGCTCACGGAACTCGATGAACGCGCCCATGACCTCTTCCGGGCCATTGATGTAAAGGGCGACGCGCGGCTGAATACTTCTAGAACTGGTCATTGCACCCCCAGAACCATTCCGGCCCACATCGCGGCTGTTGCCCTTTGGGACTGCCCGTGATTGGCCGCGCGCGTAGTCTCGCCTATCGCGGAAATACTGTATTGGATCATGGCATCCCGGCCTTGCGAGGTCGCCATGTTCACGACCGTCTGCGGGTTGGTAGCCAACGCCGCCCCGCTTTCGGCCATCCCGCCATTGGAGGTCGAGCCGTAGTTCATGGACCGAAAGCCGCCGCGAGCATAGAACTCCGGCGCAGGCGCGCAGGTCGGCTCAAGCGTGAGGCCGTCCGGCCTCACAAGGCCCTGCTGACGATAATGTTCCGAGTCCAGCAAAGCCTTCTGAAACGGAATGCGGTGATGCAGGTAAGTTTCGGGATTAACCATGTAATAGGGGGCAGGTGCTGCCGCGACCAGATCGCCCCCGGATAGCCCGCCTCTGTTCTTGTTGCCCCAGAAATCGCCCTCGCCAAGCGGCCAGACGACGCCTGCGGCTTCCCCGAGGTTTGCGACAATATCGCCGCGAAGCGAGGTATAGAGATGCAGGTGAACTGCACCCGGCGATCCCTTATCGCCCATCGTGACCACCTGCGTATCAGGCTGCACCTCATCCCCAACACGAACATTGATGGCACCGCCATGCAGGTATCCGACGCGCATTGCCCCATCCGGCGTTTCGACGAATACCGAGTTCGTGTCGTCGTTTCGGGCCATCACGACACGGCCCGGCACACCCGACAAGATCGGATCGTCGCGACCGACACCGTTGATCAGATCAAGGCCCAGATGATAGCCGTTGGATGCACCCGAGCGCCCCGTGCGGTCCACACCGAAAGGTGACGTCACCAATTCGCCCTGCTGTGACATAACGGGCACCTGCAAGCACATGCCCGCCACGACACTGGCCACGCTGACAACACCGTCTTCTTCCGCACCCGTAACCGCAGCGACATTAAGACCCACTCCGTCAATCATGTAGCGGCAGACAGAAACACCGTTGCCATCCCGACCCTGATCACAATCCCCTGTCTGGTAATAGTTCCACAGCGCACCGTTCAGTGAGCAGCCGAACTGGCAGGCTTTGAGGATGGAAGATGCTGTGATTATGGTGCAGGTGCCGCCGTAACAGACTTGCTGGCCGATCAGGCTGTCATAACCGTGTCGGGTCGCCAGTGACCATTGTCGATCCATGTAGCGCCGATAAGCATCCACCTGCGCGCGCGGATCGGCAAGGAACTGATCCCGCGTGCCCGAGTAGTATTCGGCCAGCGTTGGTGGGCAGAACTGGAAAGCGCCCGCGCAGCCATACTGGTTCACGGAAGTCCATGTCCCTTCGGACGCCGACACTCTGGCAGCGAAATCGGCCAGATCGGGCGGCATACCGTGTCGGATCAGGTCCGCCGCACTGACATTGGCAAGTGCCTCTGCCGGGAAAAACGACGATGCGGCCACCGCCACGGCGCTGATGATCGAGTGAAAGCGCATAGTGGCCCCCGTTAATGCTGCGCAAAGAGAGCTGCGAGGTCGATTTCAACATCGCAGGCCCGAAGGGTCATTGTGCTAGGTCGAATTTCGGCATGATCCGCGAAGGCGGGACATACCGGCTGTATATCGGCAGGTTCGATGTGCTGGCCGTCTGGCGCTTCGAGCGCCACCTTGAGATAGCAGGCTTCCAAGCCGCAGAAGCCCGGCAGCGCGCCCATAACCAGCCGCCCCTGCGGCGTTTCCACTTCGGCGCTGTAGAGGCGAACGGCGTCAAGGCCCCCTCCAGCCTCTTCAAGCTCCTGCCGGGAATACAGGGTGGTCGCATCCCCTTTGCTGACCTCTACTAGCGAGAACGACACCGCTTCCCATTCATTCTGCGCCGCGACGGGTGCAGCGCCCATGATGCTGGCGATGGCTGAAAAAAGAAGTTTTCGCAGCATTTTGTTACCTCACTCTGACAAATTCCGCACACCTACCCGGCCCGCCGATGGCTTCGTATTCGCCGTGGCTTATGATCCGCCCGGTCCGGCATTCGAGATATTCCTGCTCCGACCAAGGGATTTCGGCACAATCAGCACCAAGGTCGGGAGCCGGTTCTAGGGGAGGTTTGCGCGGAGGCAGGAACTTCTGGCCGATCCAGCGAACGCCCTTGATATCGAGGTCGCTGATGCGCTGCTTCACGATCTGGTCGATGCCGATCCAATGTTCATATTTCGGCAACTTCGGACCAAGGTCGCGCTCGATCTGATTGCAGAGGGCGGCGGCCTTGTCCCGTTCGAGCGTCAACCGCGACAGGAGAGTTTCCATACCCCCTGCCGCAGCAGCATCGACTTCGGCTTGCGTCAGCGCCGGAAAATACTGTGCCTGCCGCGCGTATTCATCCCGAAAGCGTGCGATGCGCTTCCGGCGTTCGGCCAGCCGGTCGCTGACCGATTGGCACCAGTAGCAAAATCTAGCGACCTTGTTCATGGAAGCCTCTCCTTATTTGGGCGGTTGACCACCACCGCCGCGATTCCCGATTTGCCGCAAGCGGTTGCTTGCGCCCTTGACTATGGAGTTCTGGGTTCCGGTGGTGCCCAAACCGAGACCAGCCCGCCGGGGAATCGATCCAGTAGGGCCGAGATCGGCGGCATTAGCGACCTGTTTGCCAACGTCCATACGCTGGCTGATGCCGCCGAACGAGATACCAAGCCAACCCATCGCGGAGTCGCCCAGTTCAGTGATAAGCTGCGCGCCGATCAGCACGGTGACGCAGGTCACGACCACATAGATGAACAGGAAGCCCACCATCGCAACCAAGCTGATGATCTCTGGCCCCGGCGTGATGAAGTCCATGAGCATGTGGAATAGATCGTAGAGATATTGGAGCGAGAAGGCGATCACCATCATAGAGAAGATAAGCCCAACGACCGTGAAGAATGGTCGGAAAATGATGCCGAAGATGCTCAGAAGTATCTTGTTCCACGAGCCGATCAGGGTTCCTTCGCGGGCCGGGGCGAAGAGCGTCAGCACAGCGAGCGACACCGCGAACATACTTTCAACTACCAGCATCACCCACGAGATCACTGCCGAATAGTAATAGATGAACGGTATCATCGGGACGACGACGAAGATGATTGCCCCGAACAGCATCAGGAACATTCCCGCCGTGATCAGCGGCCCGCTGGCGGCTTCCAGCACGGCGCTTGCAGCCCCGGTGAACGGTATCCAGCTTGGCAGGAACCCACCTGCCGCCGCGCTGCCGAAGCCCGCGCCGGTGACAAGGCCACCTGTCACCAGCATGACCTTGCCCTGTTGTGAGACCTGCACCATCGGGTCTGTCAGGCCCGCGTTGCCGCCCGGCTGCGCGACCGGGTTAAACAGGTCGAGCATACTGGTATAGATGCCGTTCAACAGCCCACTGAAGGCCGATCCCCGCCGCATCGAGGCGTAGTTCTCATCATCGGCGTCCGCGCTCGGCTCGCCCAGATTGGTGACATAGGCCGACATCATATCCCATGTCTCGAAATCGCTATCTGCCTTCGCTAACATTGAGCGCACAATCGAGTCAGCCCGCCAGCCCGTCCTGACGCCTTGCCCCGAGAGATATTCCGTCAGGTTAGATTCCCGGTAGGCATTCAAACGCAGATCGCCATCGGGCGACCCGAAAGACGCCGCAGCCATCGAAATGCCCCGCTGCCAGCCCGGCGCGAAGAGCCAGCCGCGCTCCGTCGCCTCGGCAAGAAGGAAGTCGTATAGCTCGGCAATTTCCGTGTCATCGAACTCGAAGGCGGGACCGGCCCCGCCGATATAGCTGTTCGTCGCCTCGCGAATATGGGTTCGCGCCAGTTCCTCAAGTGTCGGGGTATTGCGCAATCCCGTGTGAATTTGCACAGCAACGCTCTGCGCACGCTCCGACAACTGGTTGATGGTCTGCACATAGCTCTGAAAGAGCGCTCGCGTCTGGACTGAAGTAACCTGATCCGCGAATGAATAGTCAGTAGCATCGGACACCCGAAGACTGGCGCTGTTCGTCACACCGCCGCAGAAGTTCGACCTGCCACTGTAAGCGGTGGAGCCTACGGCCTCTTGAAAGCGGATAACGTGGTTGAGCGTGCCCACCTCGACCGAGCCGATTGAAATCCAGCTTGGCGACGACGCGACTTCCGTGGCAGCGGAGCTATGGGCGGACAACGGGCCGCTTGTGACCTGCTCGATATAGGCGTCCTGTTCGTCAGCGCGCAGGCTATTCAACGTGAAGTAAATACTGTTCGCATTGATCGCGCAGAGATGCCCCAGAACAAGGGCGTCATAGGCTTGCGCAAATTGCCCCTGCACGATGATGTCGGTGATGGACGAGTTCTGCGGCTGCGAAAGCAGCGGCTGCCCGGTGAGGGCCGATTCAGCCGTTCGGCTCCATACAACGTCTCCCAGCGCCGATCCCTGCAACACCAGCCAGAGCATTGCGACCTGCGCCAGAGAATAGCCGCCCGCGACCGGCACGAAAGACATCATGCCCAGCAAAATCCGCGTGATCGTGTATTTCGTGTCCGTCCGCTGCCCGAAGGTCTTTCCGTCCGATGCGGAATCAAACATCACGGTATAGACCGTGTAGGATGTCACCACGAGTACGCAAAGCAACCCTGCCGTGTTGAAGATGCTGAAAATGGACGAGAGCCAGTTTCCCGTGCCCAAGTCGTCCGCCGCGCCCGTCAGGAACGGAACGATCCCACCGAACAGGCGTTCGAGGATGCCGCCCGCATAGTCGCCCGACGAGCGTTCGAACAAGCTACTGAAATCATACTCTTCCATCGCCCCACCCTCTTTGTCGTTTGGCAACCGAGTTGAGGGCAGCGCCGATCTCCAACGCTGCGTCGATGCCGGGGATTTTGTTCGCACCGCCGCGCCCGCGCAGGGGGAGGTTGAAGCGATCTGGTGCAAGCTGCTGAACGTCAGCGACCGCGATCCAGCCGTCTTGCCAAGCCGCAATCATCGCCTGCCTCTCGGCCTGCGATTGACCGAACATCGCCATAGCCAGATTTTTGTCCTCATCCGGGCTGCGGTCGAGACCGCGCGTGCAGGCAAGGATGCCCAAAATGTAGGCCAGAAGATCACCGCGCATTACACACCGCCTTTCCGGCTTCTGCCGCTCGCAGACTTCTGGGATGCCGCCCTTCGGGCGTTGCCGATCTTCTGGGCGGTCTCAAGCGCGGCCAGCGACTCGGGGTAAAGTTCAAGCTTCAGCTCGCGCCGCATTTCATCAGCCGCAATCCACCCAGCTTCCCACTGGCGAACCATCTGAACCTGATCATCATTCGACAGCCCGATCAGCGCCGCGCACAGATCGCGATCATGTCCGGGGCTGCGGTCGAGGCCTCTCACAAAAGCCAAAAAACCTTGAAAAGTCATATTCATGGCTTACCCCACTACCAACGCGGCACTGGACGATTGTCGCACGAGCCTCTTGATCGGTGCCTGCCAGTTGAAGCGCTGGCTACATGCGCGGCCCGTCATGGATACGATCCACCTGTCAGGGTTCCTGATCGACGGATCGGAAGCAGCAAGAAGGACCAGCACGCTCGCCACCTGTGGCCCGGCCATTCGCACGATCCTGTCCCATGTCCCGCCAGACCCGCCAATGCAGGGCAACATCATCTGCGCGGTCAGGATGAACCCGTCCCAGCCGGTTTTGCCGCTGTATGCGAAGTTTTCGATCCACTCGCGCCAGTCTTTCGGTGCAATCCGCGCAAGCATCTCGGGCGTCAGCTTCCCCAGCACGTCTTCGTGGCTGTTTTCCCCAGCCTCTACCGCCGTATTACTATTGTTATTTTTTTTATTGGTATCAGTATAGTGACGGCCGATTTCGCGTGGCGCGGCGCGCATAATTGCGCGGTCAGGACTGATGGGTTGGCGACGTTCCGTCGATGTGATCTGGGCTTGTTCACCGTGCTCGGCCACAGCTTGCAGCGCCTCGACCCGTGCGCTGCATTCGTGGGTCAACCGCCGTAGCTCGCTTGCGGGCAACCGGCTGGGACGGTCCAAGCCGAGCACCCATTCAAGCGTGCGATGATCGTCCACCTGTTCGCATATCCGGCGCAGGTGAGCCTTCGTGCGGCTGAACAAGAGCCGGGCTTTCTGAAACGCCGTATTCGCGTGGCACTGCCGCCGATACGCTTCGCAAAGCTCGTCATGGCGTTCGAGCGCCGGTGCGAAATTGATTCCGAACACCACCGCGCCGCCGAAAAACGACCCTCGCAGGCCATTCCCCGCTGTCTGGCGCTCGACCAGTCCGGCATCCTCCAGCGCCGCGATGTGCCGCCGGATCGTGCTAACGTGCTTCCGACGCTCCTTGGCTAGCCGCAACACCTCGACGGCGCAGACCGGACGCTGGAAATCGTCCAGTACGAACGAAGCCATGACCTTCGCCGTCTGGTAGACCCCATCGCTGATCAGTCCTAGCGCCTGCGCCCAATTAATGGACTTCTGAATTTGCGCGCGCCGTTTCATACCGCTGCCCCCTTCACAGGGACGTGGGGCAAAGCTCTTGCGTGCGAATCGAGGTTCAAGCTATAGTCGTCAAGCAGAGACAGCCAGTCTTGGTATTTTGCCCCGGTTGCGCCCGCCAGCGCGCCGGGGTTTTCATTTTTGACGTTGGACAATGCGGAAAGTTCGGCAATGTTTTCAATAGCTCTGAATTGTGACGATGGACAATTTAAAGCATTGATTCCACTTGATAACTTGGAGCCTGTCGGGCTCACCATATTTATCTGAAATTTCTGGCATTTTTCCTGAACAGTTTGGTTTATCGCCCGAGCGCTCGAACTTGGACGGTGCATGAATGGATACGAAAAAGGGGCAGCTACGAGTAGCGCGGCGGGCCTAACGGGACGATTACAACCGTCTCTGGGCGTAATGGCCGCCAGCCTGCGTAAGCGACATGCACCCCACACAATCATAGCCGATCAAAGCTGCCCTTAAATGTGTTCGGCACGATCAAGATGGCACCCTGCCCCTTGAAGCCCTCGCAAAGATCGTCGCGCAGGCCGGGGGAACAGCTTTGACATTTCGGTAAGGGGGGGCGAGCCACTGCCCGGATCATTCACCCCGCCCCAAAATGAACAATGTGCCAGGCCATATCCCGTGCACACGCATCAGGCCACATCGGCAAGACCAGCGCACAAACTGCGGCACTGGTGGCGCGTCCGGGCCTCTCGATAACGCTTGGCGCAAGGGCGGATATTATGGCTGGCTGCGTCTCGGCATAGCTTGTGCGGATGATCCAAAATTTGCGAATTCATGGAAAAGCCTGTTGACGCGCAAAGTCCCTTGATGGCCGGTTGGCGCCGACCTATCCCCCTCCCGCAATCTTGGTCAGCAGATCATGCAGCTTATCGACCAGTGCCTGCCTTGGGTGGTTCCGTCTCTCGATCAGGCCGATTTCGCGGTGGACCTGTGGGGTGCCGAAGGGGGCGCTGACCAAGGGGTGCGCGCAATCGTCGATGGCGACCTTTGGCACCACCGACACGCCAAGCCCGTTCGCCACGCAGGCAACGATCGAGGAGATCGTGTCGATTTCCGCGATCTCGACCGGGCGCACATTCATACGGCCCAGTTCCCGGTCGATGATATGCGCCAGCGGCACATTCGCGGCAAAGCGGATATAGGGATGCCGCGCCAGCAAGGTTTCGGCATCCTGCGGCGGGGTGCCGGGCGGGGCGATCACGAACAGCGGCTCGCGCAGGAAGGGGCGCCAGCGCAGGGCGGCGGGGAAATTGCCATGTTCGGCGATCATTGCCGCGTCCAGCCGCCCTGCGGCGACATCCTGCAACAGCGGCTCGGACAGGGCAACGCGCAGCTTGATGCGCAATTCGGGATGCGCGGCGTTCAGCGGCACAATGGCGCGCGGCAGCAACGACAGGGCGCTGGTCCTGACCGACCCAAGCGCCAGCGTGCCGGTGACGCGCCGCCCGGAAATCGCGTCGATGGCATTTTCCGTGACCTTCACCAACTCGCGCGCGGCCTCGACCATCTGCAAACCTGCCGCCGTCAACCGGGGCGGCCTGCTGCGGCGGTCGAACAGTTCCGCTCCGACCTCGTATTCAAGCGCCTGAATCTGTTGGCTGATCGCCGAAGCTGTCAGGTGGACGGCATCCGCCGCCCGCGAAAAGCTGCCTGTCTCGGCGATAGCCAGCAGGGTTTTAAGTTGCCTTGTATCCACTATTTCAGAATCCCTAAATATATACTTCAGATATATCCGCTTTGTTTCAGCATATCTACTGGTAATGTCCCCCTGCGCCGACATCCCCGATGCCGGCAGGGAGGGACTATGTCAGACACAATCTTGATTACCGGCCAAAGTCTGGCCGCCGAAGCCGTTGACCTTATCCAGACCGCAGGGCTGACACCGGCCTATGTGCCGCCCTACAGCACGGGCGAGGCGCTGATCGCCGCTGTCCGCGACAGCAACCCGGTCGGGATCATTTCCCGCATGGGTCGCGTTGATACGCAGGTTCTGGAGGCCGCGCCGCGACTGCGGGTTATTTCCAAACACGGCGTCGGCGTCGATAATATCGACCTCAAGGCGGCAGGTGCGCGCGGCATTCCGGTGCTGGTCGCCACGGGCGCGAATGCGGTGGCGGTGGCGGAACATACGATGGCGCTGCTCTTTGCGGTGGTCAAAAAGATCCCCACGCTGGATGCCGGACTGCGGGCCGGACGCTGGGAAAAGCCCGGTTTTGACGGGCGCGAACTGGCCGGGTCCAGCATCGGGCTGGTTGGCTTTGGCGCGATTGCGCGGCAGACGGCGCGCTTTGCCAAGGCTTTTGCGCTGGATGTGTTCGCCTATGATCCGTTTTGCCCCGATCAGTTTTTCGCGGAAGAAGGCGTGACGCGGGTTGCCGATGTGGATGATCTGATCGCAAGCTGTGACATCATCAGCCTGCACACACCGCTGACCGACCAGACCCGCAACCTGATAAACGCCGACCGCTTGGCCCGGATGAAGCCCGGTGCCATCATTATCAACACCGCCCGCGGCGGGTTGATCGACGAGGCAGCCCTGTCCGCCGCATTGGCCGAGGGTCGGATCGCCGGCGCGGGGCTGGACAGTTTCGCGCAGGAACCCCCTGCGCACGATCACCCCTTCTGGGCCGAGCCGCGTCTGGTCCTGACCCCGCATATCGGTGGCGTCACGGCGGCATCGAATGCCCGCGTCGGCGTTCAGGCCGCACAGGGGATTCTGGACCTGCTGGCGGGGCGGGACATCCCGGCCTCGCGCATTGTCAACCGTGATCTGCTGGTGCCTCCGGCGATCAGCGCCTGAAATACTGAAAGGTTTATCCGATGAACATCGGTTTTCGTATCCTGAACCGTAACCGCGCGATGTCCGCCGATGTGGTGGCGCGTTTCGCCGCCCTTCCCGTCGCCAATGTCAGCGACAGCATGAGCCGTATGACCGCCGCCGGGCCGCACCTGCGCAAAATGCACCGCGACGGCGTGCTGGCTGGCCCTGCGCTGACGGTCAAATCGCGGCCCGGCGACAATCTGATGCTGCACAAGGCCATCGACATGGCACAGCCGGGCGATGTGATCGTGGTGGATGCGGGCGGCGACACCACCAACGCGCTGATGGGCGAGCTGATGCTGGCCCATGCCCTCAACCGGGGTGTTGCCGGTTTCGTCCTGAACGGCGCGATCCGTGATGTGGACGCGTTTTGGGACACCAACCTGCCCGTCTATGCGGCGGGCGTCACCCATCGCGGCCCCTATAAGGACGGTCCGGGTGAAATCAACGTGCCCGTGGCCATCGACGGCATGGTGATCCATCCGGGCGATCTGATCCTTGGCGACAGCGACGGCGTTCTGGCCATCCCCTTTGACGAAGCCGAGGCGATCTATGCCCGCACCATCGCCAAGCAAGAGGCCGAGACCAAACAGATGGCCGCGATCAGGGCCGGAACCAATAACCGCGCCTGGGTGGATGAGACCCTGCGCCGTCTGGGCTGCGACATACCCGCAGGCATCTGACAACGATCCGCCGGTCCCGCACCGGCATAATGGGAGGAAACTGATGTTCACCTATCTGCTGCGCGGCACCGCTGCGTTCACCTTTGCCGCGCTGGCCAATATGGCCGTGGCGCAGGACTTTCCCGGCGGCTCGATCGAGATGATCGTGCCTTACCCGCCCGGCGGCGGCACCGACATTCCGGCGCGCCTGCTGACCGAGCGTATCACCGCGCAAAAGGGCTGGAACTTTGTCGTGCAGAATCAACCCGGCGCGGGCGGTAATATCGGGCTGGCGCAGGTGGCGCGAACCACGCCCGATGGCCGTCATCTGGGCATGGGGCAAACCTCGAACATGGCGGTGAACCCGGCGCTCTATCCCGACATTCCCTATGATCCGCTGACCGCTTTCACCCCGATTGCGCTGCTGACGACACAGCCCATGGCCATCGTCACCTTCCCCGATTCCCCCTATGCCGATTTCGGCGAGGTGATCGCGGCCGCGCGGGCAAATCCGGGCGAGATTTTGTTCGGCACACCGGGCAATGGCACCGTGGCGCATCTGTCCATCGAGCTGCTGGCGACCGAGGGCGATCTGGATCTGACCCATGTGCCCTATCCCGGCATCGCGCAGGCGATCACGGATGTGATGGGTGGCGCGGTGGACATCTATATCGGCAGCGTGCCCAGTGTGCTGCCCCATATCCGCGCGGGCAGCATCCGTCCGCTGGCCGTCACCTCGTCTGAACCGAACTTTATCCTGCCTGATGTGCCGACCGTGGCCTCGTTCGGCTTTGACGGTTTCGACACCGCCGACTGGAAGGCCGTTGTCGGCCCCGCCGGAATCCCTGCCGAAACCGTAGCCACGCTGAACGCCGCCATCAATGACGCCCTGGCCGACGACACGCTGCGCAGCGCGCTGGAGGCCGAGGGCAGCACCATTCTGGGCGGCTCGCCCGAGGAATTCGCCGCCTATCTGGCCGAACAGGTCAAGACATGGGCCGAAGTGGTCGAGACCTCGGGGGCATCCATCGACTGAACCAGGGGGCAGCGCGTGATCGCGCTGCCCTTTTCGCCTTAACCGCTGATCTTTCTGGGGAGGAGAGGATGGCAAACCGTAACCTGGCCGACACCACCGGGGGCATCGTCATCGCCCTGTTCGGCGCAGCCGTCGCCGTTTATGCGGCGCAGAATTACAACCTTGGCACCCTGCGCCGCGTCGGGCCGGGGATGATGCCTATGGCCTTGGGTGTGCTGATCGGCGCATTGGGCGCGGCAATCGCGCTGAACGCATGGATCAAGGGCCGCGCTGACGCGTTGAGCGAAGCGGTTGAATGGCGCACCGCCACCCTTATCATCATCGCCGTCATCGCCTTTGCCCTGATGATCCAGCCGTTCGGCCTGATCCCGTCAGTGATCGCGGTGGTGGGGATTTCCGCCTTTTCGGACAACCGTGCCAATCCGGTGAATGTCGCCATCCTGTGCGCGGCGCTGTGCCTGCTGGCCTGGGCGATCTTTCGCCTTGCGCTTGGCATGAACTTTGCTCTGATCCGGTGGCCGTTCTGATGACATATGTTGATTATGTGACGCTGGGCCTGCAAACCGCGCTGTCGTGGAACAACCTGCTGTGGTGCTTTACCGGGGTGTTTCTGGGCACGCTGCTGGGCGTGATCCCCGGCATCGGCACACTGGCCGCGATTTCGATGCTGTTCCCGCTGACCTTCCAACTGGATGCCACCGCCGCGCTGATCATGCTGGCGGGTATCTGGTATGGCACCACCTATGGCGGCAGCACGGCGGCGATTTTGCTGAACGTGCCCGGCTCGCCCTCGAACGCGATCACCGCGCTGGATGGCTATCCGATGACCAAACAGGGGCGCGGCGGGGTTGCGCTGCTGATGACGACGCTGGCATCGTTCTTTGGCGGCTCGGTCGGGATCATCCTGCTGATGGCGTTTTCGGGCACCATCAGCGCCTATGCACTGCGGTTTTCATCGGCCGAGTATTTCTCGCTGATGCTCTTGGGACTGGTCGCGGCATCGAATATCTCCAGCGGGTCGATGCTGAAGGGCCTGACCATGGTGTTCATGGGCATCCTGTTCGGCATTGTCGGCAGCGACATCTATACAGGCACGCGGCGGTTCGATTTCGGCATCCTTGATCTGGCCGATGGCATCAACCTGATCGCACTGGCCATGGGCCTGTTCGGCGTGGCCGAGGTGATCGCCAGCGTCGGCAAGGTCGATGGCAAGAATGTTGACCCGGAGTCCATCAAACTGTCAGCGATGAAACCCACCCGCGACGATGTGCGGCGGTCATGGTTTCCGATGTTCCGCGGCGCCTCCATCGGGTCGTTCTTCGGCACCCTGCCCGGCACCGGCCCCTCGATCGCCGCCTTCATGGCCTATGCGATCGAGCGCCGCGTCGCCAAACAGCCCGAGCGGTTCGGCAAAGGCGCCATCGAAGGCATCATGGCGCCGGAATCGGCCAATAACGCCGCCGACCAGACCGCCTTTATTCCGACGCTGGCCCTTGGCATCCCCGGCAGCGCCACCATGGCGCTGATGCTGGGCGCGCTGATGATCCACGGCATCGCGCCCGGCCCGCAACTGATGACCGAGCAGCCCTCGCTGTTCTGGGGGCTGGTGATGAGCTTCTGGATCGGCAACCTGATGCTGCTGGTGCTGAACATCCCGCTGATCGGGCTGTGGGTGCGGCTGTTGATGGTGCCCTATCAATGGCTGTTCCCGGCGGTTCTGATGTTCATCTGCATCGGCACCTACAGCGTAAACAACAGCGCCTTCGACGTGCTGCTGGTCGCGATGTTCGGCGCGCTTGGCTATGCCATGCGGATCCTGCACTATCCCGCCGCGCCGATGCTGCTGGGTTTTGTTCTTGGCCCGATGATGGAGGAACATTTCCGTCGTGCCATGCTGCTGTCGCGCGGCGATCTGATGACCTTTGTCGAGCGCCCGATCAGCGCCACCGTCCTGGCCCTCACCGCCGTGATCCTGATCTGGGGCCTGAAACCGCTGTTCATAAAGCGGCGGCGCAAACAGGTGCCCGAACCACAGGACGGCGATTGATCCTTGCCGGCGGGCGTCACAGCCCGCCGCAAATGATCCGACCACAGGAGACCAGAATGCACAGACGCGGTTTCATCGCGGCAAGCGTCGCCGCGCTTGCCATCATCCCGCCTGGGACAGCCGCGAAAGGCGTCGCGGGTGCGGTGCCATTCTCGGCAGGGACCCGGCCGCCACGGACATCCCTGCCCGATATGGCCTGCGATTGTCATATGCACATCTATGATTCCCGCTTTCCGGTCGCTCCGACAGCACGACTGACACCGCCTGATGCCTCGGTCGCGGACTATCGCAAGCTTCAGGCACGTCTGGGGCTGACGCGGGCCGTCGTCGTGACGCCCTCGACCTATGGCACCGACAACCGCGTCACGACCGAGGCGATCCGTGCGCTTGGCCCCGCCAGCCGCGGCGTGGCCGTATTGTCGCCCGACTCGACCGACACAGAGCTAAAGGCGCTGGACGCCGCCGGCATTCGCGGGCTGCGGTTCAATCTGACGACCGGGGCGTTCCTGACGCCCGATATGATCGCACCGATGGCACAGCGCATTGCGGATCTGGGCTGGCATATTCAGATCAACATGGCCCCCGAGCAGATGCTGGCCCATGCCGGGACGCTGGCTCAACTGCCCGCGCCGCTGGTCATCGACCATATCGGCCGCGTCCCGCAGCCGGATGGGGTCAGTCATCCCGTCTTTGCGCTGATCCGCCGGTTGCTTGATGGCGGGCGCACATGGGTCAAACTGTCCGGCCCCTATATCTCATCCACCGATGGCCGCCCGGATTTTGCCGACGTCGGCCATGTTGCCCGCGCATTGGTGGCCGCCGCGCCGGAGCGGTTGGTCTGGGGCAGCGACTGGCCACATCCGACCAGGGATCAGAACGCCAAGCCCGACGATGCCGCCCTGCTGGACCTGATCGCGGACTGGGCAGCCGATCCGACACTGCGCGCCCGCATCTTGGTCGAAAATCCGGCAGAGCTGTATCGTTTCAACTGACAGGAGAAGACCTCATGAAAACCAGCACGATCAGCCGCCGCAGCTTATTGTCCGGTGCCGCCCTATCCTTGGCCGTTGCAGCGGCTGCACGCCCTGCCATGGCGCAGACGGCACCGTTTTCGTCGGGCAGCGGCACCGCACGGTTGCGCGCACCGGCTCTGGCCTGCGATTCCCATCTGCATATTTTCGACACGCGCTTTCCCGCATCTCCTCACTGGACCGGGCAGCCTGTCGAGGATGCAACGCTTGAAGCCTATCGCGCGGTTCAGAAACGCATCGGCACAACCCGCGCCGTGATCGTCAACCCTTCGACCTATGGCGTGGACAACCGCTGCACGCTGGAGGCAAGCGCGCGGCTGGGCCAGGACGGTCGCGCCGTAGTGGTGGTTGAACCCGACATCAGCGAGGCGGAACTGGAGGAAATGGCGGCGCAAGGTGCGACAGGTGTGCGTGTGAACTTTGTCACGCCGCAATCCTGGGGCGAAACGACGGTTGATCGCCTGCGCGAGACCGCCGCCCGCGTCGCGCCGCTGGGGTGGCATGTTCAGATCTATGCGCGGGCCGAACAGATCGTTGCGATGCAGGATGCGCTGTCCGATCTGCCGGTGCCGCTGGTGATCGACCACCTTGGCCGCCTGCCACCCGCAGCCGGTCCCTCGGACCCCGCCTTCGCGGTGATCCGCCGGCTTTTGGATCGTGGCCGCACCTGGGTCAAACTGTCGGGTGCCTATCTGAATACCGAGATCGGCCCGCCCGATTACCCCGACGCGACCGCCATGGCCCGCGCCTATGCAGAGGCCGCGCCGGAACGTGTCGTCTGGGGCAGCGACTGGCCGCATCGGGGACAAAGCCAGTTGCCCGACGATGCGGCTCTGTTCGATCTGCTGGAAACATGGGCACCGGATGAGGCCGTGCAACACCGCATCTTGGTCGAAAATCCGGCAGAGCTCTATCAATTTGGGGGGGGAGGGTGAGGGACGGGATACAACACCCACAAGGCTTGGTGACGGCGACTTGAATCAGCGGTTGCCGCGTTTTCCTTAGGCACGGAATGGGGGACAGCAGCAGCCACCGCACCGGCCGCCAGAGATTCACCAATTTCCGGCGGCAGGTGTGGTCTGACCCGCATCCCCACCAAGTCAAAGGGCCACATCCTGTCAGTCAGACAGTCCTTGCATCGCCTGCAATGCCTCGAACGAACAAATCCTTCCGGCGATTGCGCTGGCGATAACCGTGGGCGGGCTGGCCAGCCATGTTTGGCCGGGACCGCCGCGACCAGGGAAGTTGCGATTGATGGCCGAGATGGTGACCTGATCGGCGGTCTCAGAAACGCCCGGCCCGCATTGCCCGCACGATCCGCAGGCGGGGCCAAGCATCTCGGCACCGATGGCCTCGAAGGTTTCCATATAGCCCTGTTCGCGGCAGTAATCGCGAACCTGAACGGTGCCGCATTGCAGATAGAGCCTGACGCCATCGGCCACCCGCAACCCGCGCTCTTGCGCCCATCTGGCGACGGCGTGATAATTGTCGAAATCGTCACGCTTGCCAGCCGTGCAAGAGCCGCCATAGGCGATGTCCACCCGAACGTCACGATCCAGCGCGACCAGAGGAATACCGTTGCCGGGATCGCCGGGCATGGCCAGCATCGGACCGATGCCCGAACAATCCATTTCGATGGTCGCAGCATAGGCCGCACCGGGATCAGACCGCATCCAGTCCTCGATCTGGAAATCAATCCCACGGCGTTCTTTCAGGAAACGCACGGTTTCGGCATCCGGGGCGCACAGCCCAGTCAGGCCGCCGAGTTCGGCCACCATATTGGTGATCGTCGTGCGTTCGTCGATAGACATAGCATCGATCACCGGCCCCGCGAATTCAAATATCCGGCCAACGCCGCCGCCCTCGCGGATAAAGGGTTGCGCCAGCAGGTTCAGCACGATGTCCTTGGCCGTCACCCCCGGCCTGCGCTGACCTGTCAGCCGGACCAGCAGGCTTTCGGCCATGGTCAGCCGCACGGCCCCGGTGACAAAAGCATTGGCCATGTCGGTTGTGCCGACGCCATAGGCAAAGGCGCCAATGGCCCCGGAATGCGGCGTGTGGCTGTCGGTGCCCACGACAATACGCCCCGGCAGGGCATAGCTTTCGGCCATCATCGCATGGCTGATACCCTCGCTGCCATCCTCGCCGATCAGATAGCCGTGGTCGGTCAGCCCATATTCGCGGGCGAAATCACGATGTGCCTGACTGATGGCGCGCACATCCGGCAGCAGCCCCAGCCTGAGATGCGTGGGAGAGCGGTGGGCATAGGACAGGTGATCCTCGAACAACAGGATGTTGTCCGGCTCGTGCAAAGCCAGAGGACGACCGTAATATTCATGCAGCATATGTGCGGCCATCGCGGTGTAATATTCGTGGATGAACCGGAAATCGGCGCGGACAAAACCACCGGTTCCGGGACGCGCGTCCCAGTCCAGCCCGTCAACCATCAGCGCAGAGCGATCAACGATCTTTTGGGCAAGGGTGCGTGGCCCGGCGGTTTCGATATTGCGCAGCCGGGCATTGCGCAGGTGGGTTGCACCATAGGCCAGCAGGCCACCCGCGCGCAGGATCGCCTGCGCCAAGGGGTCACGTTCGGCGACCAGTTCGTCGATGGAAATCCGCTCGCCCGCCCTGATGCGGTCGATCAGATTGAAATCGGTCGAGGTAAACAGCCCGATATTGTCGCAATTCTGACGATAGATCCGCTCAAAGCTTTCTGCGATGACCAGCCTGATCCCGGCTGAATATTCGGCCAGCGGTGAATGTTCACGCGACGACCCCTTGCCATATCGGCGCCCGCCGACCAGCACGGCAAAGCCGCCCCCGGCAATGGCATTTTCGCCCAAGGGTTTCTCGCCATTAATGGTCAGCCCGGTATGGGCATAGCGCCCCAACCGGCTGTCATAGTTCAGCAGAATGGGCAGCGGTGTGATCTCGTCGGTGGAAATATCGCTGCGCAATTCGCCCGCCTCTGCCAGCGTCAGATCCTCGCCTGCCAACTGACGTTTCATGGCGTCCGGTGCCGTGCCCAGAATCAGGATACGTCCGTCGAATTTCATGGGGCCATCTCCTTTTGTCCGCGCAACCATAGGACGTGGCTCATGCGGTTTGCACGGGCCGCGGCGCGCTCGGGCGCGGAAAGATGCATGGAATCCTTGCGTAACCGGCTTTCGCGTCTTTCCAGTTCCCGGCCCATGGTCAGGATTTGGGATGCCACAGCTTGCGGGACAATGACCGTGCCATCCATATCGCCCAGAATCAGATCGCCCGGATGGATCGTCACGCCTCCGCCCTCGGGTGTCGGCAGGCTGACCGGCATGTTCCAGCCAGTCAGGATGAACCGACGCGCGCCGTTCAACGGGATTGCCCCGGCGGCCCGAACAGCCAGGCCGGTTGCCGCCAGTTCATTCAGATCGCGGACAAGGCCATCCGTCACCACCGCCACACAACCCGCCTGCCTCAGTTCCTCGGCCAACAGGCCGCCCGTTACCGCACCGCCACGAAAACTGTTGGTGGCCAGCACCAGAACCGCAGGACCGCTTACCAGCATGGGCAGTTGGTAAAGCGGCATGGTCGCGGCATCGGCGGGCGGGTTCACCGTATTCACCCGCCGCTGCCCCTGCACACAGATCGCGGCTCCGCAAAAGCTGGCCACCTGCCCCACACCCGCAATCGACGGATCAAGCGTCTGGTTGTGATAACCGGCCTCGTCCAGAATATCGCTGACAAGCGCAGTCCCAAGCCGTGTGAATTCGCCATATTCAGACATCAGCTTAGCCTTGGCCCCATCAGCAGATCAGGCAGGAAGGTGGACAGAACCGGCACAAAGGTCAAAAGCGCCAGCACCAACAGCGCCACGATCAGAAAAGGCGTAATCGCGCGCGTGCCCTGAATGATCGAGATGCCGCCGATTGTGCTGGCAATCGCCAGAACGATACCAATGGGCGGTGTAATCAGCCCGATGCACAGGTTCACGGTAATCACCACGCCGAAATGGATCGGGTCGATGCCCAATTGCTGACTGATCGGGAACAAGACGGGCAGCAGCATGACCTTGGCGGCGTTCACCTCCATCACCATGCCGATCAGCAACAGCAGAATATTGACAAGGATCAGGAAGGTCATCGGCGAGGTGACAAAGCCTTGCAGCCATGCGCCAAAGCCTTCAGGGGCCTGAACCCAGGCCAGCATCCAAGCAAAGAGTGACGCCCCGGCCAGAATAATCATCACCGCCGCCGTCAGCCGCATCGCCGAAGTCAGCGAGTCAATGACCACCTTCCACGTCAATTCTCGATAAACCAGCCCGGAAATCAGCATCGCATAGACGCAAAGCACGACAGAAGCCTCGGTCACCGTGAACAATGCCGACAAAATCCCGCCCAGCAATAAAACCGGAGTAATCAGCGCCGGAAAGGCAATGATAAACTTGTCCCAGATGGTGCTGAACGAAGCGGGCGGTTGTGTGGGATAGTTATGCCGACGCGCAAGAAACCATGCCGCCACCATCAGCGCGACGGCCCACATGAGACCGGGAACCAACCCGGCCAGAAACATGCGCATTACCGACTGGTCGGTAATATAGGCATAGACGATCCATGCGATGGACGGCGGGATCAGCGGCGAAATCGGTGATGAGGCCGCCGTAATCCCGACGGAATAACCCACCGGATAACCTGCCTTTTTCATCTCGGGGATAAAGGTGCCGCCGATGGTTGCGGTATCCGCCACAGCCGAACCAGAGATGCCGCCGAACATCAATGAACTCAGCACATTGGAAATCGCCAATCCGCCGGTAAAGCGTCCGACCAGTGCATTGCCGAAATCAATCAGCCGTGACGATATTCCGCCATTCGACATGATCGCCCCGGCGAACAGAAAGGCCGGAATTGCCATCAGCGAAAAGTTGTCCATCCCGGCAAACAGCCGCTGTGCCGCAATCACCGGATTGGCGCCACCATGGGCAAAGATTGCCGCAAACGATCCTGCGATGATCGACAGCGCCAGCGGAACGCCGATCAGGATGCAAAAGGTGATGGTGCCGGTCAGAATCAACGCAAGAACAGCCAGATCCATGGCTTACCCCTCCTGCCGGTTCAGGCGCGACAGGACAAGAACCGCCGCCATCAGCGCAGCGCCAATCGGAATTGCCAGATAAGGCAGTGACATCTTGATCGGCAGCCCGGTGGATGTTTGCCGCGCCCCGATCCCCACCAGCGTCCAGCCATACCAGGCGATCAGCCCGCAGACAGTCAGGGAAATCGCATCGCGCATCCATGCGATCACCACCCGCAGCCGTTTCGGCAATATCTCGACAAAGGTATCAATCGCGATATGGTCGTTCTTTTCGATCAAAACAGCCGAGCCGATCATCGTGATCGCGACCAGCAGATAGCGGCCAAGCTCTTCGGCCCACATGGTCGGCGCGCCAAGCACGAAACGCGCCACGACCTGCGATCCGATAACCAGCAGCATCATGACCAGCAGCAGATTGGCCACCACCCCAAGAACGCCAGTCAGTCCAGAAACCGTCCTTTGCAGAATACGCATCGTTCCACCCCCCCGCTTCAGCACCCGCGCGCGGCCTGTTATTCAACAGCCTGAATTCGTTCGACCCACGGCTGAAGGCCGGGGAACCGTTCGGCAACTGCGGCGGATTTTTCCCGGAACGGCGCCAGATCAGGCGCGATCACGGTCACACCCAAGGCTTCCAATCTTGCCCGGTCAGCCTGATCCTGCACATGTTCTTGCGCGGCGGCCCATGTCATCGCCTTGCGCCCTTCATCAAGAACGATTTTCTGCTCACCTTCGCTCAGGCGGGCAAAACGCGTCTCGTCAAAGATCAGCGTATAGGCGCCATAGACGTGATCGGTCATGATGATGAAATTGGCGGCCTCGTAATATTTCGACCGCAGATGCGCCGACAGCGGGTTTTCAACCGCGTCGATGATCCCCGATTGCAAGCCGCTGTAGACGTCATTCGTGGACATCGGCGTCGGGCTGGCCCCTAATGCAGCCCATGTGGCGGCATAAATGTCGATATTCGGAACACGGATTTTCAGCCCCGCCAAATCGTCAACCGTATTGACCGCCCGAATTGACGCCATGGCGCGCGGACCGCGCATCCCGGCCCCGACAAGGCGGAACCCGGTGCGTTCGGTGATTTCGGCGAACAGTTCCTCGCCCACAGGGCCGCCGAACACAGCATCGAAGTGCGCGGGATCACGGAACAGATAGGGATAGCTTTCGATCGCCGCGATCTGATCATAGGTGTTCAGCGACGCGATCACCGTCATCACGATGTCATTTGTTCCGATGGTCAGCGCCTCCAGCGTCTCGCGCGGGGTGCCGGTCGATCCCGCCAGCGACAGCCGCACCTCGATTTCGCCGCCGGATGCCTCGGCAACGCCATCGGCAAATCGCTGCGCTGCCTGCCCCCAGACCGTCTGCGGCGTTTCGACAGATGCCAGTTGCAGCACCGTTTTGGCCAATGCTGGTGCGGTGCCTGCCGCTATGGCCAGCAAAATTACACCGCTGATGCGCGCAAGTTTCATGGTTCCCTCCCCTCGGTCACCGATTCCCCTCAGCTGTATACCTATTATACCAAGTGAAAGGTAGAATCAATGATAGGGTCTTGCTATCCTGACGCCGGACATAAGGAGATCCCGATGCTGAATGCCGTGCCGGTTCGCAAAAAGCGCCTCTACGAAGATGTCGTCGCACAGATCGAGGCATCCATCGTGGACGGCAGCCTCAAGCCGGGCGACTTTCTGCCCGCCGAGCGCGAATTATGCGAACGGTTCGAGGTCAGCCGCACCGCCATCCGCGAGGCGCTGTTTGCCCTGCAAACCAGTGGTCTGATCGAGCTTGTGAACGGTCGCCGTGCCCGCATCATCGAACCAACGGCAGAGCGTCTGATCGAGGAACTCAGCGGCCCGGCCCGCTTTGTCCTGACCCGCCCCGAACGCCTGCGCCAGTTGCAAGAGGCCCGGATGATGTTCGAGGGCTTTTTGGCCCGCACCGCCGCCCGCATGGCAACCGCCGATCAGCTTGCGGCAATTCAGGCCGCACTGGATGCCAACGGCCAGACGATCAACGATCCCGAAGCGTTCGTTCGCACCAATATCGACTTCCATCTGGCCATCGCGAATGTCAGCGGAAACGTCTTTATCGACGCGCTGCACAATGCGGTTCAGGCATGGCTGACCGCACACCGCCGCGTCGCCATTCAGGCCCCCGGCGCAGCCAAACGCGCCTTTGCCCGTCATCGCGAGATATTCGACGCAATCAAAGACAGAAACGCAGATGCCGCCGAAGCCGCAATGACCGCGCATTTGCAGGAATCCATTGATGCCTATTGGGCGGTGGTGGCATAGGTTTCTGCTTGAAAAGACGATGATGCCAATCACGCCAGAATCTGAAACCTTACCCAATGCCCAAAACATGAAAGGCGTGGCTGGCTGTCCCCGGACGATGCGCCGGGACCGATGACACATACCTCTTTTGCGGCTCACTCTGCCCCAGAGTCAGCGAGGGCGAGCTTGGGCTTACCCGCAATTTATATCCTGTCGCTTGGGAAACCGCAGTCCAAGACAACCTGGGGCCAATGGCCTTCTGCCAACCCTGGAATGCGACACAGCCATCAGTTTTGCCTTGACTGGCCAAGCGAGTGTCCAAAGTGCGCACGATAGGCCCGCGCCAATGTTGACGCCGAGGCAAAGCCCGTTCGCACGGCGATCTCGGCCAATGTCAACGTCGTCTCGCGCGCAAGGGCGTGAGCATGGGTCAACCGGATCAGCCGGTAATAGCGACCGGCTGCCATGCCAAGATGTGCATGGAACAGGCGGTCCAGCGTTCGTTCGGATACCGCCGCCGCCTCGGCGATGCGGATCAGCGGCACGGGAGCTTCGGTCGTCTGGCGCATCGCCTGCACTGCACGTTGCATGGCGGGAGGCAGGGCGCGGTTGGTCATCTGATCCGGCCTTTGCGTCACAGATGCGACGATGCCGCCGAACATCGTGGCCACATCATAGCGCAGCGCCTCGTCCGTGCGACGCCCGATCAGGTCCAGCGACCATTCCAGAACGTCTCGCGCCCCGCCGCACGTCACGATATTACCGCAGGTGACGAAAGGCGCATCCACGACTTCAATCTCGGGGAACGCTTCGGCCAGTGCTTCGCGTTCCATCCAGTGAACAGCGGCCCGGCGTCCGGTCAGCAGCCCGGTCCCTGCCAGCAACCACGCGCCCGTATCCAGACCCACGATCATCGGTAGACCACGCGCCTTTGTCAGCACGGCCTGCAACACCTCACGCCGCATCTGGTCGCGCACGCCATAACCCGCAACCACGACCAGCGCATCCGTCGCCCCGATCCTGTCCAGCGGCAGATCAACCCCGATCGCCAGACCCGAAGAACTGTGCGCCTGCGTGCCATCCAGCGTTGCCGTCTGCCATGAAAACACCCGTCGCCCGGACAGATCGCGGGCCGCGCGCAATGGCTCGATCACGCTGGCAAGAACCATGTTGGAAAAGCCGTCGAACAGCAGAAATGTCAGATGAAAGGGCGAGATTGGCGACATACGCATATCATGAGGCGAGAAAAGCATATCATGCCAGAAAAATCGTCTTAACCTTGCCCCTGTCCCAATGCCGGAGATCCTATGAACCGCGATGTTTTCATTACCTGCGCCGTCACCGGATCAGGGCAAAGCCATACCAAATCTGACAAGGTGCCGCGCAGCCCCGCCCAGATCGCCGACGCCTGCATTGAGGCCGCCAGGGCCGGGGCGGCCATCGCCCATGTCCATGTCCGTGATCCCGAAACCGGCGCGCCGTCTCGCGATCCGGCCTTATATCGTGAAGTGGTCGAGCGGGTCCGGTCTGCGGATACCGACGTGGTTTTGAACCTGACGGCGGGGATGGGCGGGGATATCGTGCTTGGCTCGGCCGAAGCGCCGCTGCCTTTGTCACCCGCCTCGGATCTGATTGGCGCGACCGAGCGGCTGGTTCACGTCAAGGCGCTTTTGCCGGAAATCTGCACGTTGGACTGCGGCACCATGAACTTTGCCGAAGCAGATTATGTGATGACCAATACACCCGGCACGTTGCGTGCTATGGCGGCCCATATCCAGAAAATGGGTGTGCGCCCCGAAATAGAAGTCTTTGACACGGGGCATCTGTGGCTGGCGCGAACGCTTGTGGACGAAGGGCTGATCGACGATCCGGTGATGATCCAGCTTTGTATGGGTATCCCTTATGGCGCGCCGGACGATCTGAACAGCCTGATGGCGATGGTGAATAATATCCCGAAAGGCTGGATTTTTTCCGCCTTTTCCATCGGGCGGATGCAGATGCCCTATGTTGCGCAGGCGGCATTGGCAGGCGGCAATGTCCGTGTCGGGCTTGAGGATAACATCTGGCTTGATCGCGGCGTTCTGGCGACGAATGGCGCGCTGGTGGAACGCGCGGCAACGATTTTGACAGCGATGGGCTGTCATATCCTTGGCCCTGCCGAGGTGCGCGAAAAACTGAAACTGACCCGGCGCTAGATGCGACTGAAGGGGGGTAACATGACTTATCGACTGACACGACGTGGCCTGCTGGCCGGGGCGGCCACCATAACAGCGGCCGGACTGATCCTGCCGCATGGCGCACTGGCCGCTGAACCGAAACCGGGCGGCACCCTGCGGATCGGCCACTCAAGCGGCGCCACCTCGGATTCGATTGATCCGGCGACCTTTTCCGCTGGCCCGGTCATCACCGCCATGCTGGCGGTGTGCAACAACCTGGTCGAAATCGACGCCAAAGGTCAGGCAGTGCCAGAACTGGCCGAAAGCGTCGAGTCCGATCCCGAGGCACGCGTCTGGACCTTCCGCCTGCGCGGTGATGCACAGTTTTCGGATGGTCGGCGTGTGACGGCCAAGGATGTCATCGCGTCATTCAATCACCATCGCGGCGAAAATACCGTATCAGCCGCCAAGGATTCGCTGGCCCAAGTCGGCGACATCCGCGCTGATGGCGATAGTGTCGTGATCTTTGAACTGAATGGCGGCAATGCCGACTTTGGTTATCTGACCTCGGATTATCACTTCATCATCATGCCCGCGAATGAGGATGGCACCCTGAACTGGCAGTCGGGTCTGGGCACTGGCGGGTATGTGCTGGACAATCACGAACCCGGCGTCCGCATCAGTCTCAGCCGCCGGGATGATTACTGGAAGCCGAACCGCGCATGGTTCGACACGGTTGAGCTGCGCACCATCAACGACCCGACCGCACGCCAGAACGCGCTGATGACGGGCGAAGTTGATGTGATTAACGGCCCGCCCCTTTCTACCGTTCACCTGCTGGAACGACGCCCCGGTATCACGCTGGTCGAAACCACGGGAACCGCGCATTACACCCTTCCGATGTTCTGCGACACCGCGCCTTTTGACGATGTGAATGTGCGTCTGGCGCTGAAACACGCCATCAACCGCGAGGAGATCGTCGATAAAATCCTGCGTGGCTATGGTCGTGTCGCGAATGACAGCCCGATCACGCCCGCCAACCGCTTTTTCGCCGAACCGACAGCGCAGCATAGCTATGATCCCGACAAGGCCCGCGATTATCTGAAAAAGGCCGGGCTTGATCGTCTGTCTGTTGAGCTCGCCACCTCTGAGGCAGCATTCGCCGGGGCCGTTGATACCGCGCAGCTTTTTCAACAATCGGCGGCTGCGGCAGGTATCGACATCACCATTCGGCGCGAGCCAGAAGACGGCTATTGGTCGAACGTCTGGCTGAAACGTCCCTTCTGCATGAGTTATTGGAACGGGCGTCCGACCGAGGATGACATGTTCACGCTGGTCTATTCCAAGGATGCCGAATGGAATGAGGCGCGTTGGTCGAATGATCGGTTCAATGAACTGCTGTTGCAGGCACGGGCTGAACTGGATGACAGCCTACGGGCTGAAATCTATGCCGAAATGCAGACGCTGGTCAGCGAGGAGGGCGGCTCGATCATCCCGGTCTTTGTGAACTACGTCGATGCCCATAACGACAAGGTGGCGCATGGCGAAGTGGCCGGAAACCGCTTTCTGGACGGCTGGAAGGTCGTCGAGCGTTGGTGGGCAGCATGAAAATCGCCTGTGTCGGTGGCGGCGTGATCGGTGGTGGCTGGATTGCCCGCTTTGCGCTGAATGGCCACGCGGTCAGCGTCTTTGATCCCGCGCCGGATGCGGCCCGGATCGTGGGCGAGATCATGGATAACGCGACCCGCGCCTGGGGTAATCTGTTTCAGGCCCCCTTGCCCGAGCCGGGATGCATCACCTTTGCAAGCTCTATCGCCGAGGCGGTCCGCGGGGCGGATTACATTCAGGAAAGCGTCCCCGAGCGGCTGGATCTGAAACACCGCATCATTGCCGAGATCGAGACCGCCGCGCCTGACGGGGCAATCATCGGTTCTTCGACGTCAGGCTTTCGCCCCAGCGAGTTACGGCAGGGCGCACGCCATCCGGGCCGGATCATCGTCGCGCATCCGTTCAACCCGGTCTATCTGCTGCCCTTGGTCGAAATCGTCGGCGGCGGTGCAACGGCAGACCGGGCGGCGGCGCTGCTGACCGATATGGGCATGAAGCCCATCAACATACCGCGCGAAATCGACGCCCATATCGGCGACCGGCTGCTGGAATCGGTCTGGCGCGAGGCATTGTGGCTGGTCCGCGACGGCTATGCCACCACTCAGGAAATCGACGACATCATCCGCTTTGGCTTTGGCCTGAGATGGGCGCAGATGGGCTTGTTCGAAACCTATCGTATTGCCGGGGGCGAGGCCGGGATACGGCATTTTCTGGGGCAATTCGGGCCATCGCTGAAATGGCCATGGTCGCGCCTGACCGATGTCCCTGATCTGGATGAGGCCCTGATCGACCGCATCGCCGCTCAATCGGATGCGCAATCGGGCGCGCATTCCATCCGCGATCTGGAACGCATCCGCGACGACAATCTGATCGGTATTCTGCACGCGCTCAAGGCGAATGACTGGGGTGCTGGTCAGGTGGTGCGCGACACCGAAAACCGCCTCTATGGCCGCGCGGTGCCGTCCCCGGCAGGCTATCCGCTGCGGCTGCATCAGGTGACAGTGGGCGGAGCCTGGCTGGATTACAACGGCCATATGACCGAGTTCCGTTATCTTCAGGTGATGGGCGATGCGACCGATGCGTTCCTGATCCACATCGGCCTTGGGCCGGATTACCGTGCGGGCGGGCATTCCGCCTATACGGTGGAAACCCATATCCGCCATCTGGCCGAGGTTGGCGCGGGCGAGCGACTGACAGTCGAAACCCGGCTTTTGGGACATGACGCCAAACGGTTCCGCCTGCATCACCGCATCCTGCGCGCCGATGGGGGCGAGGCGGCAACGGGCGAACATATGCTGCTGCATGTGGACAGCACCGCCGGGCGCGCCGTGCCGATGCCCGACCATCTGATCACCGCGCTGGACGGGGTGGTGGCGCAGGAAACCGCCCCGCCGCCCGATCACGCGGGCCAGGGCGTTCGCCCGATTGCCCCGCGGGTCACGGCATGAGCAGCAATCACCCCCTGAGGCAGATGATCCTGATACGACTGGGCATCGGGGCGCTCTTGCTATGGGTGATCTCGGTGCTGGTCTTTCTGGCGGTCAGCCTGTTGCCGGGCGACATCGCCCAGCAGGTGCTGGGACAGGGCGCGACAACGGAAACCGTCGCCGCCTTCCGGCGTGAACTTGGTCTCGATCAGCCGCTTGTGCTGCGGTATTTTCACTGGATCGGCGGCATATTGCAGGGGGATTTCGGCAACTCGCTGGCCAATGGTCGGCCGGTCGCTGATCTGCTGGCGACACGTCTGGGCAATACGTTGTTTCTGGCCGCCTATGCCGCTGTCATTGCGGTGCCGCTGGCGGTGCTGCTGGGTCTGTTGGCAGCGCTGTGGCGGGGCAGCCTGTTCGATAAAGGCACAAATCTTGTCACCCTGACGGCGATTTCCTTTCCCGAATTCTTTATCGCCTATATCCTGATGTTCTGGCTGTCGGTGCAGATGGGCTGGCTGCCCTCGATCGCCGATCCGGGCACCGCACCAACGCTGGCGGATCGACTGGTGCGCACCTTTCTGCCCGCGATCACGCTGGTTCTGGTCATCAGCGCACATATGATGCGCATGACGCGGGCGGCGGTGGTCAATGTGCTTGGTGCGCCCTACGTGCAGATGGCGCGCCTGAAAGGGGCCTCGCAATGGCGGATCGTGACCCGCCACGCCCTGCCCAACGCGCTGGCTCCGGTTATCAACGTCATTGCGCTGAACATCGCCTGGCTGATTACCGGCGTGGTTATCGTCGAGGTGGTATTCGTCTATCCGGGCCTTGGCCAGTTGATGGTTGACAGCGTGACCAAGCGCGATCTGCCGGTTGTGCAGGCCTGCGCGCTGATTTTCGCCGCCGTCTATATCCTGTTGAACCTGATTGCGGATGTGTTGGCCATCGCCACCAACCCACGCCTGCTTTACCCGAGGTAGGCGGATGACAGTCCTCCGCCTGATCCGCACCATGCCGTTGACCGCCATTGCCGGGGTCATCATCATCGTCATGTATGGGCTGACGGCCATTCTGGCGCCGTTTCTAGCACCCTATGGCCAGGGTGCCATCATCGGCCAGCAGTTCGAGCCATGGAGCACCTCCTTTCCGCTGGGAACCGATGCGCTTGGCCGGGATATGTTGTCGCGCCTTATCTGGGGCGCGCGCAATACCGTCGGGATCGCGCTGCTGACAACGGTATTGGCCTTTACCATCGGCTCGGTCGCGGGCCTTCTGACGGCGGCGCTTGGCGGCTGGGTCGATCTGGTGTTGTCACGGCTGGTTGATGTGCTGATGTCCATGCCGACCCTGATCTTTACCCTGCTGGCGCTGTCGGCGCTTGGGCCGGGGATTGCCAATCTGGTCATGGTGATCGCCATTCTGGATGCCACGCGCGTGTTCCGTCTGGCGCGGGCCACCGCCATGAATGTCATGGTGATGGATTACGTCGAGGCCGCCCGCCTGCGCGGCGAAAGAACATGGTGGATCATCCGGCACGAGGTCTTGCCCAATATCGCCGCCCCGCTGGTGGCTGAATTCGGACTGCGGTTCTGCTTCGTGTTCCTGACCATTTCGGCGCTGTCCTTTCTGGGACTGGGCCTGCCCCCGCCTTTGGCCGACTGGGGCGGAATGGTGCGCGACAATGCGGCATTGATTTCATTCGGAGACATCACGCCCCTGTTGCCCGCCGCCTGTATCGCGGTGCTGACCGTGGCGGTAAACTTTGTCGTAGACTGGATGCTGCACCGCAGTTCCGGCCTGAAGGATTAAGCCAATGCTCCTGAATATCCGCGACCTGAAGATCGAGGGCAAATCGGACGAGGGCTGGTCGCCCATCCTGAACAGCGTTGACCTGACACTGGATCGCGGTCAGGTTATTGGCCTTATTGGCGAATCCGGGGCCGGTAAATCAACGCTGGGCTTGGCGGCAATGGGCTATATCGCGCCGGGGCTGCGGGTGACAGGCGGGCAGGTCGTGTTCGACGGCACCGATCTGCTGGCCCTGCCCATGCGCCGCCGCCGTGCCATGCGCCGCCGCATCGCCTATGTGGCACAATCGGCGGCGGCCAGCTTTAACCCCGCATGGCGTCTGATCGACCAGTTCTGTGAAGGCCCCCATATCCACCGCACCGCAAGCCGCGCCGAATCCGAAGCCTTTGCCCGCGACCTTTACCGTCAGATGCATCTGCCTGACCCGGATCATTTCGGCCTGCGCTTTCCGCATCAGGTCTCGGGCGGGCAGTTGCAGCGGGCGATGGTTGCCATGGCGATGGCGACCCGCCCCGATCTGATTATCTTTGACGAGCCGACAACGGCGCTGGACGTAACAACCCAGATCGGCGTGCTGGCTGCAATCCGGCAGGCGGCGCGTCAGACCGGGACGGCGGCGATTTATATCACCCATGATCTGGCCGTGGTTGCGCAAATGGCCGACCGCATCAAGGTCATGCGCCATGGGCGCGAGGTCGAAGAAGCGGACGTGCGCCAGATGATAACCGCCCCGACCCAAGACTATACCCGCAGCCTTTGGGCTGTGCGCGAGTTTCGTCGTCCCCCGCGTGCGCTGCCCAAGGCGGACGCGCCGGTCATCCGTCTGACCGACATCAGCGCCGCCTATGGCAATCGTATCGTTCTGTCGGATGTCAGTATCTCGGTGCCGCGTGGTGCAACGGTTGCTGTGGTCGGCGAAAGCGGTTCGGGCAAATCGACGGCGGCACGGGTTATCACCGGACTGTTGCCACAACGCACGGGTCAGGTGCTGCTGAACGGCACGCCGCTGGCACCGCGCCTGGCGGATCGCAGCCGCGATCAGTTGCGCGCGGTGCAGATGATTTATCAGATGGCCGACACGGCCCTGAACCCGCGCCAAAGCATCCGCAAGATTCTGTCGCGCCCCTTGCAATTCTATCTCGGCCTGTCGGGCAAGGCGCTGACCGCCCGTCTGCACGAGTTGATGGAACAGATCGAACTGGACCCGGCCCGCTTTCTTCACCGATTGCCGGGCGAATTATCGGGCGGGCAAAAACAACGTATCGGCATCGCCCGCGCCCTTGCCGCAGCACCCGAATTCATCATCTGCGACGAGGTGACGTCGGCGCTGGATCAGCTTGTGGCACAAGGTATCCTGCGCCTGTTGTCACGGATACAGGATGAAACCGGCGTGGGTTATCTGTTCATCACCCATGACATCGCGACTGTCCGGGCGATTGCCGATGAAGTGGTGGTCATGCAGCATGGGCAGGTGATGGACAGCGGTCTCTTGGCCGATGTGCTGGACCCGCCGCGTCATCCCTATACGCAACAGCTGCTGAATTCCGTGCCGCAGCCAGATCCCGACTGGCTGACACGCCGCATCAAGGCGGGCGCAGCATGATCCGCGACCCGCAAGTTCTGGCCTTCATCGCCGCGACCGAGGCCGCCTATCCACCCGAGGCCAACGGAGTCAGCGCCGCCGATAATCGCCGTTTTTATGATGCCATGTGTGCCGCCTTCCGCGCTCCGCGACCCGAGGGGCTGGCAGTGACGGACCGGCAGATCGGCGGTATTCCGTGCCGGGTCTATGGTGATCCAACACCTTGCTTTGTGCTGTATCTGCACGGAGGCGGGCTGGTGGTCGGCGGCCTTGACAGCCATGATGACATTTGCGCCGAAATCGCTGATGCAGCACATATGCAGGTGGTCGCGGTGGGCTATCGGCTCGCCCCTGAACACCGCTGGCGTGATGCCTTTGACGATGTGGCCACTGTCTGGCGGGCGCTGGATCGACCGGGAATCGTCGTCGGTGACAGCGCGGGGGGCGGGCTGGCGGCATCGCTGTGCCTGTCCCGGCCGCCACGCGCGCCGCTGGCACAGGTGCTGATCTATCCCGGACTGGGCGGAGACGGGACTGCACCGTCCTATCAGGACAATGCTCAGGCACCGATGTTGCGCACGGCCGATCTGGCCACCTATCAGCGGGCGGCGCATGGTGACGGCCCTGTCGATCCGCTGGCCCGGCCCTTGATGGCATATGATCTGCGCAGCCTGCCGCCTGCACTGATCGTAACCGCCGACGTTGACCCGTTGCGCGACGATGGCCGTGATTACGCCGCACGCCTGCGCGACGCAGGGGTGGTTGCGGATTGGCGTAATGAACTGCAACTGCCCCACGGCTACCTGCGCGCCCGCCGCACCAGCGACCGTGCAAGGCGCAGCTTTCAGGCAATTATTGCGGGGATTGCGGAGTTTGGGGCAAGATGAATGCGCAGATGCAGGCTTCTTTTGCAGGGCAGGATCTGTCCGCCAAATGTTTGTAGCGCCGCCTGAATATTCTTGAATAAGGGTTTTCCATCAAAAGTGATGAGCATGTTCCCATGCATGACAGGCGCAGAAACCCGATAACGCAGCCAAGGAATGATGATTACCCCCGCCGCCGGGAAGTTGGCCGTTGGCTCATGGCTGTATGGCTGTATGGCTGTGATGGCAAGCCTATCGAATACATTGATTGCGGCCACGGCCCAAATCACGCATGGATATGAGTGCCGCCATCACGTCCACCAACCTGTTCGGCCCGCGACAGGAAAGAGCTATGGGGTGACACAAGGCCATGATTCCCTAAAGAATCAGAGATAACACAATCAAATACGGAAGAAATTTTCCGATGCAGAATATATGCCACAAATCAGCCCTGCGCGCACCTACTGACGCAGCTAATTCCAGCGGGGATGCCCGACATCTTTACGCCCCAAAATATTCATCCCAGAAAGCGGCACTTATAACGGTAATGACGCGATATGTTGTATAAAGTTTTCATCAAAAATTTCCATGCGCAGAAACTCAAAATGTCGATTGCTCCATTAAGGAAAATTAACCCTAAATTCCGCCATTTCGTTGCATCACAAACATTCCAGCCGACACAAATCGGGACCGGCAGAATACCCGTCCGTTTCCACCTTATCGTCAATCCGGCTGCTACGCCCTGACTCACGCAGGCCCCGCATGCGGGGTATCACGCGCAAGAGGCCGTCACGACCACAGACGACAGCCTGCATAACTGATGACTGGATTACCCGCCCCGACCTCGCCCTTGGCCCGACCGTCGATACGCTTGGCTGCTAGGAAACCCGCTCCATCGGTCACAAGGTGCTTTGCCCGGTCAAGTGCAGGACTGAATACGCAAAAGAGTCTGGCCTGATGGCCAAGACGCGCACTGCCGCACATCCTCGTCGATATGATCGGCACCTCTCCATTGCCCTGCAGCTGTTCACCTCGCAGGGCCACCGACCGGTTATCTTGCCTCGGCCCCCCAAGCTCGGCCCGTTTTTATAAAGCAAACGGGCACCGGCCAACATCTGTCACGGTCGCCCCGCCGTCTGCCGTTTTTCACCACATTTCCGGGGTTTTCCACCAGCACCCGCCCCCGCCCCGGCATGGGGACGACCAACGCGCTACTCTGCCATCGCCCCCTGCGGCAACAGCCACGCGCCCGTTGACGGCGCGCAGCGGGTGCGCAGCGGGCAGTTATAGGCGCAGGTCAGCAAGGCGTCGGTCAGCACCTCGTCGGGCGGGCCTTCGGCCAAAGCGCAGCCGTTTTGCATCAGCAGGACGTGATCGGCGAACATGGCGGTCAGGTTCAGGTCGTGCATCACCGCGATCACGCCGCCACCACGCCGGGCGTAACCGGCGGCCAGCCGCATGACTGCCAGTTGATGGGCAATGTCCAGACTGCTGACGGGTTCGTCCAACAACAACCAGCGCGGGCCGTCCTCGCCCACGGGGTGCCAGACCTGCACCAAGGCGCGGGCCAGTTGCACGCGCTGCTGCTCGCCTCCTGACATTTCCTGATACAGCCGTCCGCCGTAATCGGGCAGGCCGACCTGCGCCAGCGCGGCACCGATCAGCGCATCTGCCGCACCCTGTGCCTGTGGCTGCGCGGTCAGGCCGATGCGGATGATCTCGGCTGCGGTGAAGGGAAAGGACAGCGCGCTGTGCTGTGGCAGAACGGCGCGGCGCAGGGCCAGCACATCGGGCGGCAGGCCGGTCATATCCGCGCCGTTCAGCGTGATCCGCCCGGATACCGGGCGCAGCTCGGCGGTCAGCGCGCGCAAAAGTGTCGTCTTGCCCGAACCGTTCGGCCCGATGATCGCGGTCAGGCGACTCGGCTGCGCGGTCAGGCTGACCCCGCGCAGCACCGGGCGCGGCCCAAGTTTCACGGTGATGTCGGCGGCGGTCAGGCTCATGCGTCCAGAATCCTTCGGTTCGACAACAACACCCAGGTAAAGAACGGCCCGCCCATCATGGCGGTGATGATGCCGATGGGCAGTTCGGCGGGGGCGATGATGGTGCGGCTGACCATATCGGCCAGCACCAGCACGCAAGCCCCCAGCAGCGCCGAATTGACCAGCAGCCAGCGGTGATCCGGGCCGCAGATCAACCGCAGCAGATGCGGCACGACGATGCCGACAAAGCCGATGCCGCCCGAGATGGCGACCGCCGCGCCGACTGCCCCCGCCGAGGTCAGCATGGCGGCGGTCTTGGCGCGCTGCACACGGATGCCGACATGGGCGGCGGCAGCCTCGCCCAAGGCCAGACCGTTCAGGGCGCGGGCCAGGAAGGGCGCGGCGATCAGCGCCAGCGCCATGACCGGCCCGGCGGCGGCCAGCTTGACCCAGCTTGACCCGGCCAGCGATCCCATGCCCCAAAAGGTCAGGTCGCGCAGTTGTGCGTCATTGGCGTAATAGACGATCAGCCCGGACACCGCGCCGACCATGGCGGAAATCGCAATCCCGGCCAGCAGCATGGTCGCGATCGAGGTGCGCCCCTGCCGCGTGGCGATGGCGTAAAGCACCAGCATCGTGATCCAGCCGCCGCCAAAGGCCGCCAGCGGCACCAGATACCAGCCGGTCCACGCTGTCACGGCAGCGGGCAGCAAACCGCCCAGCACGATGGCGGCAATCGCGCCCAGCCCCGCGCCTGCGCTGACACCCAGCAGGCCCGGATCGGCCAGCGGGTTGCGGAACAGCCCCTGCATCACTGCCCCCGCCACCGCCAGAGATGCGCCGACCAGCAGCCCGGTCAGCAGGCGCGGCAGGCGGATGTCCAGCACGATGATACGGTCGGCCTGCGCGATGTCCCGCCCCGCCAGCCAGTCGCCCAGCACGCCGATGGCCGACACGCCCGAGGCGCCATGCCCCATCGACAGCACCGCAACGATCAGCGTCAGCACCGCCAGAGCCGCGGCCACCACCTGCCCGCGTCTGCGGCGGTCGCCTGTCAGCGGGACAGCCGTCATCGCCACCATCACGCGCCCCCATAGATCGCGCGGTGCAGGTCCAGCCCGGCCTTGCCCGCACGCGGGCCAAAGCCCAGCAGATATTGCGCGTTCATCCGCAAAATCGCGTGGTTCTGCCCCGCCGGAGTCGCGGCGATGGCGGGCATGGACCAGATTTGCGCATCGCCCGGCTCTTGCAGGATCGGGTCACTGTCACTGATCGGATCACGGTGCATCATCAGGATCAGATCGGGGGCGGCGGCCATGATCGCCTCGTCCGTCAGGGGTTTGTAACCGGAAAACCCCGTCACCGCGTTTTCCGCCCCCGCCAGCCGGATCATCGCATCCGCCGCCGTATCGGTGCCGGATGCCAGCACCCGCCCGCCTTGCAGCGACAGGATGAACAAAACCCGGCGGGGCGTCACATTGGCATTCAGCGCCTCAAGCTGGCCCAGATCGGCGCGCAACTCGTCCAGATAGGGTTCGACCGCGCTTTCTTCACCCAAAGCCTGCGCCACGGCGGTGATCCGCGCCTCGATCCCTGCGGCGTCTGCCGCGTCGGGGATGGTTTCGAACGCGATGCCAGATGATTGCAGCAGGGCCACCGCCTCGGGCGGGCCTGCGCCCTCTTCGGCCAGGATCAGGTCGGGGCGCAGCGACAGCACGTTTTCGGCCGACAGGCGGCGCATATAGCCGACATCGGGCAAATCCAGCGCCTTGGCCGGATAGACCGAGGAACTGTCCCGCGCGATCAGCCGGTCCTGTTCACCGATGGCATAGATGATTTCCGTCACCGTGCCGCCGACCGCCAGAATACGCCGCGCATCCGGGTGCGCCTGCGGGCCATCGGCCAGTGCAGGCATGGCAAACAGCGCAGCACATGCGCCAAGCGCAAGGCGTCGCATCATGCCGCCCCCGGCAGACCGTTCACCAGATCGGCCCAAGCCTGCGGATCGCCGCCCTTTTCCGCACGCATCCCGAAACACTGATAGATCAGCGCGCCATGTTCGTCGAAAGCCTCGACCGAGATCGCAGGCCCGCGTTTCGTCGGCTTTTCCACCTGCCAGATCTCGGCCACATGATCGGCGCGCAGATGCAGGTTGAAGCGGTCATCCATGACGTTCAGCCACGGCCCCATCGGTTTCAGGTTTTCGAACCGGCCCGAGTGGATCTCGATACAGCCCATATTGCCGACGAACAGCATTGCCGTCAGGCCCTGCGCTTGCAGCGCGGTGAACAGCGCATCATTCGCCGCCACATCCAGCCGCCGCACAAAGGGCGCACCGACCAGATGATAGGCGCCCAGCCGATTCATCTTCAGCCGCCGCACCAGCGTATTGAACTGATGCGTGTCGGTCATCCCGGCCCATTCGCTGCGCAGCGTATCGGCGCGGGCCGGGTCGATGCGCGGCCCCTCGACCGGGGGGCGCGGGGCGAAATCCGACAGCCCGGCCTGATCCGGCAGGGCCAGATCGCGGCGCAGCGCATCCCATGCCGCAAGGTTAGACCCCGCACGCAGATGCACCTTGTGAACCGCATCGCCGGCGGCATCAAACACCTGCACGGAACGGCGCGGGCCGTTCTTGCCCTCGGCCTCGATGGCATAGGCATGGACCCAGTGGCGCGGAAAGATGCGCAGGTCGATTTCAGGGTCAAGCACCATCGCCGCATGATCGCCGTCGTGGAAATTATTGTAGGTGCCCAGCTTCTCGATCACGCAGGATCGGTTGCGGGTCAGCGCCATCACTTCGCCCAAGGCCTGCACGGCGGGGATCAGCCGCCCCGGCGTCACGTCGATGCGGATGGCGTCATGGCCCAGTTCCGCCTCGATCAGCGCGGCCTCGGACAGACCAAGCTGCGCGGCCAGATCAAAAGGGCGCAGGGTGGATTCACGTTTCAGATCGCGCAGCCGCGCGGGGGTCAGGTCATTCATGATCAGCCTTTTGCAAGTGCGGGCATCTGGCAAAGCGGCTGGACGCAGTTCTTGACTTGTTTAGTAAGGAAAGCTAGCCAACGCAAGCCGCCAGCCCAAGCCAGCCGGATCATTCCAATAAACAACAGGGAACAGCGGCACATGCGCAAAAGACTGACACTTATTCCGTTTATTCTGGGGGCGATCCCTGCGGGCACACTGGCGCAGGAACGACCAACGGTTCTGGACCCGATCATCCTGCGGGCAGGAACGGAAAAGGTCGCGTCCGACGTGCCGCAATCGGTCAGCGTAGTGGGACAGCAGGAACTGGACGATACCGCGCCGGGCACCATCGGTCAGGCGCTGACACAGGTGCCAGGTGTGGCGGGGGTCGGCTCAAGCAGCTTTTTCGGGCAGGGTTTCAACATCCGCGGCTTTGGCTCATCCGGCACGGCGGCATCCGAGGCAGGCATCGTGCAACTGATCGACGGCGAGAGGAAATACTACGAATCCTACCGGCAGGGATCGCTGTTCGTCGAACCCGATTTCCTGACGCGGATCGAGGTGCTGCGCGGGCCGGGGTCGTCTACGCTCTATGGCGCGGGGGCGCTTGGCGGGGTGATCGCGATGGAAACCGTCAGCGCGGGCGACCTGATCGCCGAGGGCGCGACGCAGGGCGGGCGGCTGCGGTTGCGCTATGGTTCGAACCCCGACACCGCATTCGCCAGCGCGCTGTGGGGCTGGCGCCCGACCGCCGATTTCGAGGCGGTGGCCGGGCTGGCCTATCGCCATCTGGGCGACACCAAAGATCCCGATGGCGATGTGATGATCCGGTCCAATTCAGACGCGCCCAATCTGTTGCTGAAGGCACGGCAGCGGTTCGGCGATCATTACATCGAAGGGTCTTATCTGCATCTTGAGGCGCGTGGTGACGATCAGGATTTCAACCAGCTAGAGGGCGCGCAGGTCGGTCTTTTTCCCGGCTTTACCGGCTGGGGTGTGGGCGACATCCTGACCCGTGACCAGACGGCGCGGCTGGTCTGGGGCTATAACCCCGAAAACCCGCTGATCGACAGCACGGTCACGCTGTCCTACACCAACACGATCAAGGACATACGCCAAGGGTCGAACCCGGATGAGCCGATCATGGACAGCCTGCTGGGGCGGCGCGATTACGGGCTGTGGAAGTTGCGGGCACAGAACGTCGCGGATGTTTCGGCTGGCGGCTGGTCGCATTTCGTCACGATCGGGGCCGAGACCTCATATCAGGATCGCACCAGCACCGCCTTTTCCGCATCCCACCCCGAGGCAGTGACACGGCATACGGCGGTCTTTGCCTGGTCGGAACTCAGCCGCGACCGGCTGACGATCAACACCGGGCTGCGGTGGACCCGACAAAACACCTCGCCCCGCGACAGCGTGACGGTAACAGACGAAGACGTCCGCAACACCGCCGCCGAGCCGCAGATTTCGGTCATGTATGACCTGACCGACAATTGGTCGGTCTTTGGTTCGGCCGCCAAGGTCAGCCGCCTGCCCAATGTCGATGAGCTGTATGACAGTTTTCGCGGCGGCGCGGCATCGCCCGATCTAAAGGCCGAACGGGGCAAGAACCTTGAACTGGGCGTCAGCTATCGCAAGGACGGGCTGTTCAGCGCCGATGATCAGGCGCGGGTCAAGCTGACCCTGTTTCGCAACCATATCGACGACATGATCGTGCGCACCAACGCGCCCCCGCCGACGCCCTCTTATACCAATATCGACCGCGCCTATCTGCGCGGCGGCGAGGTTGAGGCGGTCTGGTCGAACACCGCATGGCAATTGGGTGCGGCGGTCTCGGTGGTCAATGGCCACGATCAGGACGGCAACACGCTGGACACGCTGCCCAACAACCGGCTGGCCCTGTCGGCGACATGGCGGCCCTCGGACGAGTGGCGGCTTGGGCTGCGCAGCACGCTGGCGGCAGGTCGCGACAAGCCGGATGGCACGCGCCGCGCAGGCTATGGCGTGCATGACGTTTTTGCCGTCTGGTCGCCGCAATCCGGCGTCGCGCAGGGCACCGAATTCGGCCTTGCCATCGACAACATCCTGAACCGCGAATACGTCCCCGCGACGTATCAGACCGGCCCCGCGCCGGGGCGCAATGTGTCGCTGACACTGACCCGCAACTTCTGACGCGATGACCTCGCCCGGCAACGGGCGGGGATATGGGTCCTGACTCTAGACGGCGTCTTCATTTAAGGATTCCCTTGTCATTCGAGTTCTGATTCAAGAT
>NZ_JAUNTO010000027.1 GCF_030538655.1 Paracoccus sp. (in: a-proteobacteria) | reverse complement strand
CGACCCGCGGGGCCAGCCGGTCGGCGGCAAAGGCCGCCGCGCTGTCACGCACCATCCGCTCATCCTCGGTCAGTTGATCGTCCAGAAAAAACGGATCGTCCCAACTGAACGGACCGCCCTTGTGCGATTTGCTGGACATGAGACCCCTCCTCTGGAGTTGCAGCAGATTTTCCTGCGAAACTTTTCTGGGCAAAGGGATAAGCCGACCAAGGCCGGGCCGTCAATCAAGCCATCCCGCCGCACCGGGCGGATCAGTCCGCGACCTTTTTGACGAACTGCGACTTCAGCCCCATCTGGCCGATGCCGGGGATCTTGCAATCGATGTCGTGATCGCCGGCCACCAGACGGATGCCACGCACCTTGGTGCCGACCTTGACCACCTGCGACGACCCCTTGATTTTCAGATCCTTGATGACCGTTACCGTGTCGCCATCGGCAAGGATATTGCCCACGCTGTCCCGCACCCGCGCGACGTTATCTTCGGTTGCGCCGGGCTGCCATTCATGGCCGCATTCGGGGCAAACCAGCAGGGCGTCCATCTGATAGGTATGGACCGAGGCACAGGCGGGGCACGGGGGCAAGGTATCGCTCATACCCACAGCTATAGCCCCGGCATAAGGGCGAGGCCAGCCCCGCTTGCCCGGCAAGGAAACGGCTTGGGCGCGAATCAGTTATTAGCGAAAGCGAAATACCTGCCAGGACATAATATTCAAATGACAATCAGGGGATGATCCACCCCGCCGATCAGCATTTCCATAAGTTGAAAAAGCGCCTGTTCCCCCTGATTCCCTTGGCATCTTAGCCGACCAATCCTTAACAAACCGTTAATCAGTTTTATCTTTAGTTCGACAGTTACCATGGTTGACCTTAACAGCAGCATCCCGCATGCGCAGTTGACCGGCATCAATTTCGCCGAATTGCCCTCACTCAACCGACAGACCTCAGACTCCATGCGGATCGCAAGGGTTCTGTGTATCGTCTTTATGATGACCACGCATATATGGCCGGGCTGGGGACGCCTTCTGGCTGCCGATCATGGCACCGTCTGGAATATTTTCACCCTCATCATCGTCGATTATCTGGGCCGCGCCTCGGTGCCATTTCTCAGCCTCGTGTCGGGCATTCTTTTTGTTTATACATTCCGGCGCAAGAATTCGGTCGCCCGCGTGCTGGCTGACAAGTTCATGACGCTGATCCTGCCTATGGCGCTGTGGTCCATTCCTGCCCTGCTTTTACTGGCGGCGAAATATCATCTTAAGGGCACCGATCTGGTTGACTGGCCCAATGGCCTGCTGGCCTGGACCTCGCAGTTCCTGTCGATCCACGGGGCACCGGCAAACGGACCGCTGCATTTCCTGCGCGAGATCTTTTTGTGCTGCCTGTATGCCACGGCGGTGCTGTTGCTGCTGGGCAAATCGCGGCTGGCCGGGGTGACGCTGGCCGTCGTGATCGTCGCAATCGAGATGCAGCCCCAGCTCGGAGTGCTGTTCCGCTGGTATGTCGCGGCATTTTTTCTTGGCGGTGTCATGCTTGCTGCCTTCGGGCGGGCCAACTGGACGCCCGGTTGGGGGCTGATCGTGGCACTGTTGGCGGCTGATGTCCTGCTGCGGACCGGGATCATAGCCGGGATACCCGAGATTGCGCGTAACAATCAGGAAATTCTGCACCGCCTGGCCCTGTCGATGCTTGCCTGGCGTTTTTGTGCCAGTCTGGCAAATGGGTGGCCGCGCGTCGCTAGTTCCCTGAAATCGTTCGAGCCGTATGTCTTTGTTATCTTCTGTTCACATATGCTGACGATCACGATCTTTGCCGGTGTCGCCATGGCGATGGCATGGCACGAAAGCCAGCCCCTCTATCCGCTGATGTTCGCCGCTCAGCTTGTGGCCTGTATCGTGGTCGGCATCGTGCTGACAAAACTGCTGCAACCCTTCCCCGTGCTGCGCGGCAAAGGCAGCTGGACCGCGATACCCAACATGGGCCGCCAGACCGCCGCCTGATGTCACCCACAGCTTTTACAGCGAGATGGCAGAGATCAGGCGACCATAGTCCTTTTCGCCGCGATGTGTCGCGCGGCGAAAGCTGAAAAAGCGCGCCTCGTCGGAATAGGTGCAATGCCCGCTCCATTCCGCCTGCACTCCGGCGGCGCGCAGCCGTGCCAGCCCGTAAGAGGGCAGGTCGAACATCGGCTTGCCATTCGGGCCACCGGCGAAAAACCGTTCGTTTTCGGGATCATCGGCGGTAAAGTTGTCCATGAAATCCCAGCCGACTTCATAGGCGCGCTGACTGATCGTCGGCCCGATCACGGCGCGGATGTTTTCGGCACCGGCGGCGCGCATGGCATCGACCACGGCATCCAGCACACCGTTCATCGCGCCCTTCCACCCGGCGTGGGCGGCGCCGATCACCCCTGCATCCGGATCGGCCAGCAGCACCGGCTGGCAATCGGCGGTCAGCACCGCCAGCGCAAGACCGGGGCACGCCGTCACCAGCGCGTCGGCCTGAATCTGCGCGATCTGGTCGGGGGCGTCGCCTTCGGCAATCGTCACGACATCGGGCGAATGCACCTGATGCGCCGTCACCAGATCGTCGGGCGCCACGCCCATGGCCTCGGCCACGCGGCGACGGTTGACGGCCACGATCTCGGCCAGATCGCCCGAGCCGCGGCCACAGTTCAGCCCCGCATACAGCCCCGAGGACGCGCCGCCCTTGCGGGTAAAGAACCCGTGCCGCAGCCCCCCCAGCAGGGGATGAGTCAGGATTTCAAGCATTGTCTGCATCCTCGTCCAGCACCTTTGTTCCGGGGACGGGGGGGGCGCCTTGCGGCCAGATGGCCAGCACCTTGAACAACTGTCCCATTTCTGCCGGGTCGGTCAAGCGTTTCAACGCGGCATCCGCCCCCGCATCGCCCGCCGCCGCCAACCGCGCCGCCCGCTGCCCCGCGCCAAGCGCGCGCAGCCAGTCGCCCTGCGTTTCCATCGCCGACACCTGCGCCCCCACCGACCGCGCCGACCGCGCCAGCGGGGCGAAATCAACATGCGCCGTCAGATCGGCCAGCCCCGGCTCGGCCAGCGGATCGACGGGGGCATGGTGGCGCAACGCCTGAAACGTGTCGCCCTGCCCGTCCCAATTGCCATAGTCGATAAGGATCGCCGCCCCGCCATGTGCCGCGATCCGGCCCGCAATCGCGGCCACGATCCCCGGCGCGGCGGAGCAGATTTCATGCACATCGCCCGCACGGCCCGCCCGCGCCAGCGGCACCGGCGGTGACAGCGCAAAGGCCAGCCGCCCGCCGTCCAGCGCAACCATGGTTTCCGCCCAAGCCTGCCCGTTGTGCCGAAACTGGCGAATCGGCAGCGCATCAAAAAACTCGTTCGCGATCAGGAACAGCGGCTGATCGGGCAGATCCTCGGCGCGGTCCAGATGCAGCACCTGAGCCAGCCGGTCGCGCTGCACCTGCCGCAGATGCGGCGAGACCTCGATCAGCGTGACCTGCGCGGCCTCGGCCATGCCGGGCACCACACGGATGGCGCGCAGCGCATCGGCCATCAGCGTGCCGCGCCCCGGCCCGATCTCGGCCAGCGTAAAAGGCGCGGGGCAGCCCTGATCCAGCCAGGCCTGCGCCAAGGCCAGCCCGCACAACTCGCCGAACATCTGGTGGATTTCCGGGGCGGTCACAAAATCGCCAGCCTGCCCGAACGGATCGTGCGTGGCGTAATAGCCATGGTCGGGATGCAGCAGACAGGTCTGCATGTAATCGGCCAGCGTCATCGGCCCCTCGGCGCGGATACGCCCTGCAAGGATCGCCGCCAGCGCGGTCATGCCGCCCGCGCGCGCCAGATAAAGAACAGCCCGATCAGCAGCATCGGCAGCGACAAAAGCTGCCCCATCGACAGGCCGGCAAAGACATGGCCCAAGGGGTTGTCCGGCGTGATGAACTGGGCGTCAGCCTGCCGGAAAAACTCGACAAAGATGCGCGCGGCGGCATAGCCGGCCAAAAACACGCCAAGCGCCAGCCCCGGACGGCGCAGGCCACCCGCGCGCACCAGCAGCAGCAGGATCAGCCCCAGGGCCAGCCCCTCCAACCCGGCCTCATACAGCTGGCTGGGGTGACGGGCGCAGGGGCCGGTGATGCCGGGGCAATGCTGCGCGGCCTCGCCGGGGAAAATCACCCTCCAGGGCGCATCGGTCGGGCGGCCCCACAGCTCGGCATTGATGAAATTGGCAATACGGCCGAAAAACAACCCGACTGGCGCAACCACCGCAAGCGAATCAGCCAGCCGCAACGGCGCGATGCCCTGCGCGCGGGCATAGAGCGCCGCGGCGATCACGACGCCCAGAAACCCGCCATGAAACGACATGCCGCCCTGCCAGACCTGTAATATCTGCCCCGGATTGGCCAGATAATAGGCCGGTTCATAGAACAACACAAAACCCAGCCGTCCGCCGATGACGACGCCCAGAATGATCCATGTCAGCAGATCATCGACCTGTTCAGGCCGCATCGGGGCCTGTCCGCCCCAGATCGCCGGGCGGCGCATCATCGCGATGATCGCCCGCCAGCCGATCAGCAGCCCGGCCAGATAGGCCAGCGCATACCAGCGGATCGGAAAGGCCCAGTCACCAATGCGGATCGTGACAAGATCGGGGGAAATGTCGGGAAAGGGGATCATCGCGGCTCCTTGTATCGGTGAAGGGATAAGGCGGCGGCGGGCCGTGTCAACCCGCGCCATTGACCACGCCTCGCCCGCGCCCCATATCACGGCAAACCGTGAAAGGACCACGACATGAGCGCGCAAAACCGCATCTTCGACGACCTGTCCAGGCTGATGACAAACGCCATGGGCGTGGCTCAGGGCGCCCGGAGCGAGGCCGAAACCGCGATGAAATCATGGATCGACCGCTGGCTGGCGGAACGCGATTTCGTCACCCGCGAAGAATTCGAGGCAGTGCGCGAAATGGCGATCAAGGCGCGGGCCGAAAACACCGAACTGCGCGCCCGTCTGGACGCACTGGACAGCAAAGGCGCGGATCAGGGCTGAACGCTGTCGCGCAGCGCGCCTGCCCGGTCATACAGCAGCACCTGTCCGCTCTCCGTCACCACCACGATCCAGTCGCGGGCAAAGGTGACGGCGGCGGCGGTCTGCCCCTCGGGCAGCGCGATCTGCGCCGGCAGCTCCGGCAAAGGCGCACCGCCGCCAAGCCGCAGCCACAGGATCGCCACGATGGCGATCATGCCAAGCCCCATGACCACGCTGAGCGCCGTGACCAGCATCCGCAGAAATCCCAATTCCGGCACGGCTTTCGCCGTCTCGCGCCAGTCGTTATGATCGTCAGCCATGCCCGACCTTTTCGTTACCATCCCCGAAGGACCGCCCGAACGGCTTGATAAGGCGCTTGCCAGCGCAGTGCCAGAGGATGCGGCCCTGTCGCGATCACGTCTGGCGCGGCTGATCGCTGATGGCGCGGTCATTGGTCCCGATGGCCCGATGCGCGACGGCAAGGCGCGGATCACCGGCGGGTTGGATCTGCGCATCAGCCTGCCCGAACCCGAGCCTGTGGAAACTCGCCCGCAGGCAATCCCGCTGAACATCGTCTACGAGGACGATGACCTGATCGTGATCGACAAACCCGCCGGCATGGTTGTCCACCCCGCGCCGGGCAGCCCCGACGGCACGCTGGTCAACGCGCTGCTGGCCCATTGCGGCGACAGCCTGTCGGGCATCGGCGGCGCGCGGCGGCCCGGCATCGTGCATCGTATCGACAAGGACACCTCGGGCCTGCTGGTCGCCGCCAAAAACGACCGCGCCCATCACGGCCTTGCCGCGCAGTTCGAGGCGCATACGGCGGCCCGCCGCTATCTGGCGCTGGCGCATGGGGTGATCGACGCGGGTGACGCGCGGTTGCGCGGCCTGCCCGGCACCGCCTTCGAGGATGGCGGCGTGCTGCGCATCACCACCCGGCTGGACCGCCACGCCAGCGACCGGCAGCGGCAGGCGGTGTTTTTCGACCGGGGGCGGCACGCGGTAACGCGGGCGCGGATGATCGAGGCATTCGGCACCCCGCCTGCCGCCATGCTGGTGGAATGCCGGCTGGAAACTGGGCGCACGCATCAAATCCGCGTGCATCTGACCCATTGCGGACTGCCGCTGATCGGCGATCCGGTCTATGGTGGATCGCGCCGGGCCTCGGTCCGGTCTCTGGGTGCGGCGGCAGCAACGGTTGCGGCTTTCCCACGTCAGGCGCTGCACGCGGCGCATCTGGGCTTTGCCCATCCAGTGACGGGGGCGCATCTGGAATTCGACAGTCCGCTGCCCGACGATATGGCCGGTTTGCTGGCCGCACTGCGCGGGGCGGAACCATAAGCTGCCGTCCCGCGTTCATACCACACCCGCGAAAGTTGTTGTCATGGCCAATTATACCAGTCTTCCCGCCCCCAGCCCCGAACAGGGCCTGAACCGCTATCTTCAGGAGATCCGCCGCTTTCCGCTGCTGGAACCGGAAGAGGAATATATGCTGGCCAAGGCTTGGGCCGATCACGAAGACAGTGCGGCAGCGCATAAGCTGGTGACATCGCATCTGCGGCTGGCGGCCAAGATCGCCATGGGCTATCGCGGCTATGGCTTGCCGCAGGCCGAGGTGATTTCCGAAGCGAACGTCGGGCTGATGCAGGCAGTGAAACGCTTTGACCCGGAAAAGGGCTTCCGGCTGGCGACCTATGCGATGTGGTGGATCAGGGCCTCGATCCAGGAATATATCCTGCGGTCGTGGTCGCTGGTGAAGATGGGCACCACGAGTGCCCAGAAAAAGCTGTTTTTCAATCTGCGCAAGGCCAAATCCCGCATCGGCGCGTTAGAGGAAGGCGACCTGCGCCCCGAAAACGTCGCCCAGATCGCCCATGACCTGAACGTGACCGAACAAGAGGTCATCGACATGAACCGCCGCCTGTCGGGCGGCGATGCCTCGCTGAATGCGCAGGTCGGGGCTGGCGACGGGGAATCCACCGCGCAGTGGCAGGACTGGCTGGAGGATGAAGACGCCAATCAGGCCGAATCCTATGCCGAGGCAGACGAATTGGGCACCCGGCGCGAAATGCTGGCTCGGGCGATGGACGTGCTGACCGACCGCGAACGCGACATCCTGATGGAGCGCCGCCTGCGCGACGATCCGATGACGCTGGAGGATCTGTCTGGCCGCTATGACGTGTCGCGCGAACGCATCCGCCAGATTGAGGTGCGTGCCTTTGAGAAATTGCAGGACCGGATGCGCGTTCTGGCCCGCGACAAGGGGATGAGTGTTCCCGAAGCTGACTAAGGCCACGCCCAAAGATGCCTGTTTAGGCGAACAGCAAACGGCTGGCACCCGCGCGCGATTGACCCGGCGTCTTGGCTGGCTATGGTCAGGGTGGGGTGAATGACGGGGCGAAAGACCTTGCGGGCATGACGGCGCTGACGGAATTTGAACGGCTGGAAGCCGCCGGAAACTGGCGCGTCACGCCCGAAGCGCGGGCGCGCGAAGTCGTCGTGTCGGTTGGCGATGCCACGCTGATCCTGAAAGACCCAAAATCCGAAACGCCCTTGTCGCATTGGTCCTTGCCTGCGGTGACACGGCTGAACCCAGGTCGGCTGCCTGCGGTTTATGGTCCCGGTGGCCAAGGCCGCGATGAGCGGCTGGAAATCGACGATGCCTTGATGATCGGCGCGATCGAGCGGGTGCATAAGGCGATTGAAACACGGCGCGGTCATCCGGGCCGCGTGCGCGGCGGTCTGACGGCACTGGCAGCGGTGGCCATGCTGCTGGCTGCGGTGCTGTGGCTGCCGGATGCTCTGGTGCGCCACGCCACCCGGATCGCGCCGCCTGCACAGACCGCCGAGATTGGGCGGCATGTTCTGAACGAGATCGAGCGATCCACCGGCGCGGCGTGTCATCGTGACGGGGGCGATGCCGTTCTGGCGCATCTGGGGCCGCGCTTGCTGGGTCAGGGGGCGCGGGTGGTTGTGGTTCCGGCAACGGTTTCAGGCGCGCGGCGATTGCCGGGCGACCTGTTCGTGGTTGGCATCAATCTGCTGGCTGACGGGTCTTCGGTCGATGCGCTGGCCGGACATCTGCTGGCCGCCGCGCTGGAGGCTGACGATGATGATGTGCTGTTGGCCGCCTTGCGCCGTGCTGGCCCTCGGGCGGCGCTGACGCTGTTGACTTCAGGGCAGTTACCCAAAGGGGCGCTGCCCGGTTATGGCGAAGAAATCCTGTCGCACCCTGCCCCGCGCCCGGATGATGAAACCATGCTGGCAGCATTCACGACGGCTGGCATTTCCAGTCAGCCCTATGCGCGATCTGTGGACCCAAGCGGCGAAACGGTTCTGGGTCTGATTGAGGCTGATCCGATCCGGCCCGGCACGATCACCGTGCCCTTGCTGACCGAACCGCAGTGGCAGGCGTTACAGCAGATCTGCGACTGAGAGCTATTGCGCCACCGCACTGCGATAGCCGCGCCCGCGCAGATCGTTCAGGGCCGCGATCACCGACTGGCGGTCCGACAACGGGCCAGCCAAAACCGCCACAGCATCGGTGCCATTGACCCTGGATTTGCCACGGGACACCGGATAGCCCAAAGCGGTCAGGCGCGCGATCACATCATCAGCCGCCTTTTGATCGGCAAATCGGCCCATCAGCACATATCGGGCCGAAGCAGGCACCATTTCCGGGCGCAGCGGTTGCGGGCGCCGCACAGCCAAGGGCGCATCCGCCTTGGCCGCAGTTGCGCGATGCGGTGCCGTCGCCTGACGACGCGACGTCGATGATGGCGCAATATCAGTGGATGCGGCGGGGGATTGGCGGGATTTTGTGGCGAGCATACCGATTTGCGCCTTGGCAACGCGGGCATTTGCCACTGGCATCGGCGCCAGTTCAGGCGCGGTCAGCCCGGCGCAAAAGCCCTGCGTCACGTCATGGCCCAATGTCGGCAAACGACGCCCCTGCCCTTCATATCCCAGCAGGGCACAAAGCCGGTCGTTCGGGCGCAGCCCCGCCGTCATACCGGCACGCAGCGCCGGGGCAGCCGCAACCATCGCATCCAGTTCGGCCAAAGGGCCGCTGGCGGGGCGCGGCGTCGGGGCGGCCGGGCGAATTTCTTCGCGCAGGGCGCGGTCATCGGTCAGTTCGCCATCACGCAAGCCAGCCGCCAGCGTGGCCATCAACCGCTGTTCCGGGCTGATCGGCGCCGGTTCAGGCATTCGCGGCAGCACACCGGAATCGACGCGACGCAATACGGTCGAAGGAGGAAAACCGCAAACGGGCTGGTCATCCGGCCCCAGACGGGCACGCCAGCGGCCATCATGGCGCTGGAAAACACAGCCCCGGCTGTCGATATATTGCGCGCTGACAAAATCTGGCGGCGGCATTTCGGCCGGGCGTGGTTCGGCCCAAGCCGCACCGCCCCAGCACACCGCCATTGCCGCCAAAATGATCCTGCACACACGCCCCAACACGCCCAGCCCACCTGATTCGTTCCACTTGGATCAGACTTAGGCCAAAAGCGATAAGCAGGGGTTAACGCGGCCTATTTCGTGCCGAACATCCGGTCGCCCGCATCGCCCAGACCGGGCACGATATAGCCATGATCGTTCAGTTTTTCATCCAGAGCGGCTGTAAAGATCGGCACGTCCGGGTGGGCTTGCCGCATCCGCTCCACCCCCTCGGGCGCGGCCAGAAGGCACAGAAAACGCAGGTTTTTCGCCCCCTCGGCCTTGAGCATATCCAGTGCCGCCACCGAAGAATTTCCGGTGGCCAGCATCGGATCGACGACGATGGTCATGCGCGCATCAAGTTCTTTTGGAACTTTTGAGTAATATTTGACGGGTTGCAGGGTTTCCGGGTCGCGATACAGCCCGATAAAGCCGACCCGCGCCGCCGGGATCAGTTCAAGAATGCCGTCCAGCAGACCGTTCCCCGCCCGCAGAATGGAAATCAGCGCCAGCTTTTTGCCCTCGATCTGCGGGGCGTCCATTTCGCACATGGGGGTTTCGATGCGGGTCGTGGTCAGTTCCAGTTCACGCGTCACCTCGTAGGCCAAAAGCAGGCTGATTTCGCGTAAAAGCCTGCGAAAACCGTTGGTTGAGGTGTCTTTCTGCCGCATGATGGTCAGCTTGTGCTGCACCAGCGGGTGGTCGATTACGGTCAGGTGAGGGGTGGTCATTCGAACTCCTTTCGCAGGCGGTCACGGGTGGCGGCGTCACAAAAGGCTGCGTCGGCAGCCCATTGATTGATCTGGCGAAATTCGGCGTCACCCCAGCCGAAGGCGTCGGCGAGGCGGTCGTATTCCTGCACCATCGTGGTGTGAAAAAACGGTGGGTCGTCCGTCGAAACGGTCACACGAACGCCCGCGTCAGCCAGCCGGGCGATGGGATGCGCGGGCCAATCAGGATAGAGGCCAAGCGCGATGTTTGACCCCGGACAAACCTCCAACGTCACCCCCTGTTCCACCAGATCACGGACCAGCGCGGCGTCCTCGATGGCGCGGACGCCGTGGCCGATGCGGCTGACGCCGAGGGCCAGCGCCTGCCGGATGCTGTCCGGGCCGCCCCATTCGCCGGCGTGGCAGGTCAAGCCCAGCCCGGCTTCGCGCGCGCAGTCGAAACTCCATGCGAAATCAGTGGCTTTGCCGACGGCTTCTGCCCCGCCAAGGCCCAGCCCCGTAACCCAGCCGCCCGCCGTTTCCGCCGCGCAGATGGCGGATTTGCGGGCACGTTCGGGGCCGAAATGGCGGATCGGGGTTACAATGGCGCGGCTGTCGATGCCATGCGCGCGCATCCGGTCGGCGGTTTCCTCCATCGCGGCCAGATAGTCGCGCCATGCGGGCAGATCAGCACCGCCGCAAAACTCGGGCGAAACGAACAGTTCGGCATAGATCACCCCGTTTTCGGCACAGTTTTCCAGCACCACGGCCAGCAGGCGGGCGTAATCCTGCGGGGTCTGGATCAGCGCCGTCGCAGCCTCATAAACACGCAGGAAGTCGTGGAAATCCTTGTAGGCGTAATGACCATGCTGATCGAAAATGGCGGGCAGATCGGCACGCTTTTCGGCGGCCAGACCCCGGATGAACGCGGGCGGTGCGGCACCTTCCAGATGCAGATGTAGTTCGATTTTCTTCATAGAAATGAGCGTCCGTATTTCGGAGCAGGCAGACCCAGATGCGCCATCACCGACGCGCCGATGTCGGCATAACCGACCTGCCCGATGGCGCGCGGCCCGACGCCTGCACCCAGCACCGGCACCCGTTCGCGCGTGTGGTCGGTGCCGTGCCAGGTCGGGTCATTGCCGTGATCGGCGGTAAAGATCGCCAGATCGCCGGGGCGCAACGCCGCGATCAGCCGACCCGCCACGGTGTCGAACCATTCCAGCGCCTGCGCATAGCCCTGCACGTCGCGGCGATGGCCATAGATACTGTCAAATTCGACGAAATTGGCGAAGGTCAGGCTGCCGGGTTCGGCCTCATCCGCCAGTCGGATCAGGTGGTTGGCCAGATCAGCGTCAGAGCGGCCCTTGTGCAGCCGCCCGATGCCGCGATGGCTGAAGATGTCGCCGATTTTGCCGATGGCGTGGGTGGCGCGACCTTCCCCCGCCGCGATGTCCAGAATGGTGTCGCCGGGCGGGGCGATAGCGTAATCGTGGCGGTCGGGGGTGCGGCGAAAGGCGCCGGGCGCGCCCTCGAACGGGCGAGCGATCACGCGGCCGACGCGCATGGCGTGAACGATGGGGGCGAGCGTTTCGCACAAGGTCAGCAGGCGATCCAGCCCGAAGGCATCCACATGCGCGGCGATTTGCAGCACGCTGTCGACCGAGGTGTAGCAGATCGGCCAGCCGGTTCGCAGATGTTCCTCGCCCAGATCCTCGATGATCTCGGTGCCAGAGGCGTAGCGGTTGCCCAGAGTGCCATCCGTCCCGGCCAGTTCGCAGATGCGGGCGGTCAGGTCAGGCGGAAAGGCGGGCCGGGTGTTCGGGAACACGTGCCAATCCCACGGCACCGGCACCCCGGCGATTTCCCAGTGACCCGAGGGGGTGTCCTTGCCCATCGACACTTCGGTCGCGGCACCCCACAGGCCCTGCGGTTGCGCGCCAAGGCCGGGCGCGTCCAGCCCCGAGGCCAGCTTGATCGCCGCGCCAAGGCCAAGCCGGTCGAGGTTCGGCATATGCAGCGGGCGGGCCTTGGCGATATGGCCGATGGTATTGGCGCCGGTGTCGGGACGGCCCTCGTTAAAGAACTGGTCCGCATCGGGCGCGCCACCGATACCGGCCGAGTCCATGACGATCAGGAATGCGCGAGTCATCAGCGTTGCTTTCATGCGTATTTGGGCAAACAGGAAACCCTTAAGCCGTGATCCGGTCAAGGATCAGCGGGGCTGGGGGAACGGGGCCGGGCGACAGGGTGTAACACGATTGCAAACGGTTAAAGGCGGCTTCGGACTCTTGCGGCGTGGTGGACAGAGCGCGGCCGATGGGATGGTCCGGGGTCACCGGATCGCCCACACGGGCAAGGCCGTCAAAGCCGACGCGGGGGTCGATCTGATCGCCGCTGCGCAGACGGCCTGCACCCATATGGACGGCCAGATCGCCGATGGCGCGGGTATCGACGGCGGCGACATGGCCGGTTTGCGGGGCGCTGAAATTCGCGGGCGCGCGGGGCAGATAGTCGCCGGGACGCTCGATCAGATCAGGCGGGCCGCCAAGTGCCGCGACCATACGGGCAAAGCGGTCGGCGGCGGCTCCGCTATCTAGGGCGCGCTGAATCTTGGCTGCGCCTTCATCCGCCGTGGTGGCGAGACCAGCAAGGGTCAGCGCCTCGGCCCCGAGGGCGATGGTCAGTGTGCATAGCGGGCTGGCATCGGGGCGCGTCAATACGGTAATCGCCTCGGCCACCTCGACCGCGTTCCCGGCGCTGCGGGCCAGCGGGCTGTTCATATCGGTTATCAGCGCCATGGTGCGGCAGCCTGCGCCATTGGCGGTCTCGACCAGCGACCGGGCCAACGCGCGTGCCGCGCCCAGATCGGGCATGAACGCGCCATTGCCGCATTTCACGTCCAGCACCAGCGCATCCAGCCCCGCCGCCAGCTTTTTCGACAGGATCGAGGCGGTAATCAGGTCGATGCTTTCGACCGTGCCGGACACATCGCGGATCGCATACAGGCGGCGGTCGGCGGGGGCGATGTCATCGGTCGCGCCGATGATGGCGCAGCCCGCCTGACGCAGCACATGGTCCAGCGTGGCGCGGTCAATGCTGGTGCGATAACCGGGGATCGCCTCCATCTTGTCCAGCGTGCCGCCGGTGTGGCCCAGCCCCCGGCCCGAGATCATCGGCACATAAGCCCCGCAGGCCGCAAGCGCCGGTGCAAGGATCAGGCTGACGGTATCGCCGACGCCGCCGGTTGAATGCTTGTCCACCACCGGGCCGGGCAGATCCCATGCGATCACCTGCCCGGAATCGCGCATCGCCTGTGTCAGCGCCACGCGCCCTACATCGTCCAGCCCGCGCAGAAACACCGCCATGGCAAAGGCCCCGGCCTGTGCATCATCGACCGTGCCATCGGCCAGCCCGCGCGCGAACCAGCGGGCATCCGTCGCATCCAGCCCGTGCCCGTCGCGAACCCCAGCGATGATGCTGCGCGCGTCGGTCATTCCGTGCCGCTCATATGCGCGACCTCGAACCGGCCCGGCAGCAGTTCGCCGATGGTGGTGGCCAAAGTCGCGCCGCCGATGGTGGCCAGCAGCACCGGCGTATCGCCGCGCCCGAATTCGGCCAGCTTTTGGCGGCAACCGCCGCAAGGGGGCACCGGGTGGGGGCTGTCGGCGATGACGGCCACCTCGACCAGTTGCGTTTCTCCGGCGGCGATCATGGCGGCGATGGCCCCTGCCTCGGCGCAGGTGCCTTCGGGATAGGCGACGTTTTCGACGTTGCAGCCACTGTAGATGCGCCCCGAGGCACCGCGCACCGCCGCGCCAACCTTGAAATTCGAATAGGGCGCATAAGCGGCCTCGCGCACATGGCGCGCAGCATCCAGAAGCGACATGACAAACCCCCGTTGTTGATCCCGCGATCTTGCGCCGCACACAAGCCGGGCGCAAGCGGCAGAGCCATATTCACGTCCGCGCCGTTATCGTTTAACGGTGAACTATCGGCACAGCAGGAGGCACAGATGGAAAATCGCGATCAGGACATGAACCAGCATCCGGCCCTGAATTATCACGAGTTTCCCCGGCCCGGAAAACTGGAGGTCCGCGCCACCAAGCCCCTGGCCAACGGTCGTGACCTCGCGTTGGCCTATTCGCCGGGCGTCGCCGAAGCCTGTCTGGAAATCAAGGCCGATCCCGCCGATGCCGCCCGCTATACCGCGCGGGGCAATCTGGTTGCCGTCGTGTCCAATGGCACCGCCGTTCTGGGCCTTGGCAATATCGGCGCGCTGGCGTCAAAGCCGGTGATGGAGGGCAAGGCGGTTCTGTTCAAGAAATTCGCCAATATCGACTGTTTCGACATCGAAGTGAACGAATCTGACCCTGAAAAGCTGGCCGAGATCGTTTGCGCGCTGGAGCCGACCTTTGGCGCCATCAACCTTGAGGACATCAAGGCGCCCGACTGTTTCATCGTCGAAAAGCTGTGCCGCGAGCGGATGAACATTCCGGTGTTCCATGACGATCAGCACGGCACCGCGATTGTGGTTGGCGCGGCGGCCACCAACGCCTTGCGCATCGCGGGCAAGCGGTTCGAGGACATCAAGATCGTCTCGACCGGCGGCGGCGCGGCGGGGATCGCCTGTCTGAACATGCTGCTGAAACTGGGCGTGCGGCGTGAAAACGTCTGGCTGTGCGATATTCACGGGCTGGTCTATGAGGGCCGGACCGAGGATATGAATCCGCAAAAGGCCGCCTATGCTCAGGCCACCGATCTGCGCACGTTGGATCAGGTGATCGACGGGGCGGATATGTTCCTTGGCCTGTCCGGCCCCGGTGTGCTGAAACCCGAAATGGTCGCGCGCATGGCCGACCGCCCGATCGTCTTTGCGCTGGCGAACCCGACGCCGGAAATTCTGCCCGATCAGGTGCGCGAGGTTGCGCCGAATGCGATAATCGCCACGGGGCGCAGCGATTTTCCCAATCAGGTCAACAATGTCCTGTGCTTTCCCTTCATCTTTCGCGGCGCGCTGGACGTGGGCGCGACCACCATCAACGACGAGATGCAGATCGCCTGTATCGAGGGTATCGCCGCGCTGGCCCGCGCCACCACCAGCGCCGAGGCAGCCGCCGCCTATCACGGCGAACGGATGAGCTTTGGTCCCGATTACCTGATCCCCAAGCCCTTTGATCCGCGGCTGATCGGGGTGGTGTCCAGCGCCGTGGCCCGCGCCGCGATGGAAACCGGCGTGGCCACCCGGCCGATTGCCGATCTGGACGCTTACAAGCGGCGGCTGGACGGCTCGGTCTTCCGGTCGGCGCTGATTATGCGCCCGGTGTTCGAGGCGGCGGCGACGGCCAACCGCCGCATCGTCTTTGCCGAGGGCGAGGACGAGCGCGTTCTGCGCGCCGCCAATGCGATGATCGAGGAAACCACCGATGTGCCGATCCTGATCGGCCGCCCCGAGGTGATCGCCACCCGCTGCGAACGCGCGGGCCTGCCGATCCGCCCCGGCACCGATTTTCAGGTGGTGAACCCCGAAAACGACCCGCGCTATCGCGATTATTGGGAAACCTATCATGGCCTGATGGCGCGGCGCGGCGTGACGCCCGACATCGCGCGGGCGATCATGCGCACCAACACCACCGCCATCGGCACGATCATGGTTCACCGCGGCGAGGCCGACAGCCTGATCTGCGGCACCTTTGGCCAATACAGCTGGCATCTGAAATATGTGCGCGAGGTGCTGGCCCGTGACGGGCTGCATCCGGTCGGCGCGCTGTCGATGATTATTCTTGAGGACGGCCCGCTGTTCATCGCCGACACGCAGGTGCATTACGACCCGACACCTGCCGAAGTGATGGAAACCGTTATCGGCGCGGCGCGGCATGTCCGCCGCTTTGGCCTGACCCCGCGCATTGCCCTGTGCAGCCATTCGCAATTTGGCAACCTCGACACCGAATCGGGGCGCAAGATGCGTGCGGCGATGGCCATGCTGGACGCGCGCGAGGTGGACTTTATGTTCGACGGCGAAATGCACGTCGATGCGGCGCTGGACCCGGCTGTGCGTGAACGTATCTTCCCCGGATCAAGGCTGGAGGGGGCGGCAAACGTGCTGGTCTTTGCCGATACCGACGCCGCATCTGCCGTGCGCAACGCCCTGAAACTGAAGGCCAACGGGCTGGAGGTCGGGCCGATCCTGATGGGCATGGCCAACCGCGCCCATATCGTCACGCCGTCGATCACCGCGCGCGGTCTGCTGAACATGAGTGCGCTGGCCGGCACTCCGCTGGCGCATTACAGCTGATTGCGTCCCGCGACAGCCGGGGGGCCAGCCCCCCGGTCCCCCCGGGATATTTGGAAACGAAAGACGGGCTGGCTCTGGACAGAGGCGGTTCGCCGGGCCAAGACAGGGCCGAATTTCAAGGGAGCGTTCCATGTCGCATTCTGGTGAACCCCGTCCGATGACTGCCCGTGCATTGGGTCCGCTGCGTGGCGTGGCGCAGGTGCCGGGCGACAAGTCGATCAGCCATCGGGCGTTGATCCTGGGCGCCTTGTCAGTGGGCGAGACGCGGATCACCGGACTGCTGGAAGGGCAGGACGTGCTGGATACCGCCAAGGCCATGGCCGCCTTTGGCGCGCAGGTGGAACGGCTGGGACCGGGTGAATGGTCGGTTCACGGCGTGGGCGTGGGCGGCTTTTCGGAACCGGCTGGCGTGATCGACTGCGGCAACTCGGGCACCGGGGTGCGGTTGATTATGGGGGCGATGGCGACGACGCCGATCACCGCCACCTTTACTGGCGATGCCAGCCTATCGCGGCGACCGATGGCGCGGGTCACGGACCCGCTGGCGCTGTTTGGCTGTCAGATCGACGCGCGCGAGGGCGGGCGTTTGCCGATCACCATTCGCGGCGTCGCCGACCCGGTTCCGGTGCGCTATCGCACGCCGGTGGCCAGTGCGCAGATCAAATCGGCGGTTCTGCTGGCCGGGCTGAACGCGCCGGGGGAAACCGTGGTGATTGAGGCTGAACCGACGCGCGATCATTCCGAACGGATGCTGCGCGGGTTTGGTGCCGACATCCGCACCGAGGTCACCGGGGAAGGCCATGTTATCACCCTGCGTGGCCGCCCGGAATTGCAGGCGCAGCGGGTGGCGGTGCCGCGCGATCCGTCTTCGGCGGCGTTCCCGGTGGCGGCGGCGCTGATCGTGCCGGGGTCCGAAATCCGCGTGCCGGGCGTCAGCCGCAACCCGACGCGCGACGGGCTGTATATCACCCTGCGCGAGATGGGTGCCGACATTACCTTTGAAAACGAACGCGAAGAAGGCGGCGAGCCGGTGGCCGATCTGCTGGTGCGTTATTCGGCGCTGACGGGTGTTTCGGTTCCGGCGGATCGCGCCGCCAGCATGATTGACGAATTTCCGATCCTGTCGGTTGTCGCGGCCTTTGCCCAAGGTGCGACGGTGATGAATGGCGTGGCTGAATTGCGTGTCAAGGAAAGCGACCGGATCGACGCGATGGCCGTCGGGCTGCGGGCCAACGGGGTGCGGGTCAAGGATACGCCCGACAGTATGACCGTGTATGGCATGGGCAGTGTGCCGGGCGGGGCGCAGGTGGAAACGCATCTGGATCACCGTATCGCCATGTCGTTTCTGGTGCTGGGTCTGGCGGCGCAAGCGCCGGTGACGGTCGATGACGGCAGCCCCATCGACACCTCGTTCCCCGATTTCCGACCGCTGATGCAGGCTTTGGGCGCTGACCTGTGACCCAAGGGACGCAGGTCGGCAGCATTTGAACAATTTCGGATGATGCTTTTCGCCGCGGCTTGGGCTACACCGCGCGGCGGTGGGGCATGAAAGGATTCGGATGCAGCGCGTTCATGCTTGTCACGCGGCCCTTGTGGCTTGTCTTTTGGTAGCGGCCTGTGGTGGCGGTGGGTCTTCGTCCACGCCAGTTGACCCGACAGCGCCCAGTTTTAACGCGTTGATGGCAGAAAGCCGCGCGTTTTATGGCACCTATGCCAGTGATGGGAAACTGTCGGACAACCTGACCCCGCAGATGCCGGTGGCCGGGCGCTTTAACTATCAGGGCACAGCCCTGCTGTGGACGGGCGACCAGATCAACACGTCGCTGGACGAACCGGATATGGATACGGTGGTCGCGGCCGGGCGGCTGACCGCAACCGCCGACATCGCAGCAAGCAGCATCACCGGCACGATCAGCGATTTCAAATCGGCGCCGGGGCAGTCGATGGTGTCGGGCACCGTAGGCGTCGGCGGCACGATCAGCGACAACAGCTATATCGGCACCCCCACCGGGCAACTGAACATCGGCGTGAACCGCTATAACGTCACGGGTGGTTCGGTGATCGGTCATTTCGTCGGCGATTATGCCAGGGGAACCGCCGGGATCGTCTCGGGCAATCTGAATGAAGGGGCCGAAACCTTCATGATGACCTACACGGGCACACGGTAAGCATGACGATCCGGCGCATCGTTGCTGCGGCCTGTGCCGCAGCCCTTGCCGGGGCGACCGCGCCCGCCTTGGCCGACCCACTGCCCGGATGGGCCGCCGCGATGGCATCGGGCAGCGACCGTCTGGCGCTGTATGCGCTGGAACGCGCCCGCCCCACCGGATCAGAGGCGTATCGCGCCAATCTGGCCCGCCGTCTGGGCGCGCTGCACCCGGATGGCGGCGGTATCGTATCGCTGGGGCAGCAGGCGGATGTCTGGCCGATTCTGTCGTGGTCGCGCAATTTCAACGGCGGTGTGCCGGGCGCAACCATCATGATCGGCGATCTGGAATGGACCATAGACGAGGCCGACCGGGCCCGGTCCGGTATCGTCATCGGCGGTGGTGCGGGGGCGGTGGCCCGGTTCAGTTATGCCCGTGGGTCGGTTGTAACGGCGGGGATCAGCGCCTCGGTCAGCACTCTTGTGGGCGAGGGTATCAGCCGCAGCGAAGTGGGGGGCAGCCTTTGCGCCGCGCAGCACCTGCGCGGCTTTGTCTGGCTGGACGGCTGCGCTGCACTGGTCGGTGCACGACAAAGCGGGCGCGAGGATGTGGTCGAACGCAGCCTCAGCCTGACGCCGGTGGTGGTCACGCATCTGGGCAATGTCGATCAACAGATCTCGGCCACACTTCGGCGCAAAATGCGCAATGATTACAACCAGAACAGCCTGTCGATGGATTGGACCGGCGCGATCCCTGATGTCGGTGCCCTGTCCCTTGGGGGCGAGGGGGCCAAGCGCGTTCAGGGCCAGAACACTGTGCGGCGCGGGCTTCGCGCGGGTCTGGCGCGGCCCATTGCGGGGCGGATGACGCGGGTGCAGGCATCGTGGTATCAAACTGGCGGCAGCACAATCTTTGGCACCGCGCGCACTGACCGGATTGTCAGCCTGTCGGCAGAAACCGTTGCAACACCATGGCTGGCGGTATCGGCAACCATCGGGCGGCGCGATTCCAACTTTGACACCTATGATGAGATGCTGGGCGGCGTCGGTTTTCGCTGGCTGCGCCGTTAATCGGTCAGCCGGATCGCCGGGGCCGACCTCTGCCGAACCCGCTCATCCACCTTGGCCTCGATATTGTTGCCATCAGGATCAAGCAGATAGGCCGCGTAATAGCCGGGATGATAGTTCCGCAGACCCGGCGCGCCGTTATCGCGCCCACCCGCCGCCAGTCCGGTCGTATGGAACCGCTGCACGGCATCCCGGTCGGCGGCCTGAAAGCACAGATGCACCAGAGATGGCGCCTGCCCCGGCGCGCAGCCGTCGATAAACAATTCGTCCAGCTCAAGCCAGTCGCGACCGCCCTGCATCCGATCATCGATCCCAAGCGCCTGAAAGATGGCCAGATAGAAATCACAGGCGCGACCGAAATCGGTGACGCGCAGGTGGATGTGGTCGATCAGACGGCCCTGATGATAAAGCATATCTACCTCCGTCGGATTTAACGCGAGAGGCAGGGCAAGGTTCGATTGATAAAAGTGGTTCAGAACAGAAAATCGTCAGCGGCAAGCTGATCGATGGTCAGGCCGCGCAGCACCAGCACGTCGCCGTCAAGGTCACGCAGTTCGACATTCTCACCGACCTGCACCAGATTGCGGACAACCAGATCAAAATCGGTCAACGTTGCACTGCCACGCAGGATGATCTTTTCGCCTGCCAGACCGGGGTTGAAATCGGTGATCGTATCGCGCCCGTCACCCTTGCCGCGAAAGATGAAATGATCCGCGCCCGGCCCGCCGGTGTAGGTATCATTGCCGCGCCCGCCGTCGAACTGATCGCGCCCTCGCCCTCCGTGGAAATGGTTGTTCGCCGCATTTCCGATGAAACGATCATCGCCCGTGCCGCCCTTGGCCGCCTCGATCAGCGAACGGCTGTCGCCGTTGACTTGCAGCGCGTTATAAATGTTGTCGGCGGCTGTTCGTCCCTCGCCCAGATTAGCCAGTTGGCTGGCGGCAAAAATGCTGCTGGCACCGGGGCGCAGGTCGATGCGCAGGTCGGTGGTAAAGGCAGACAGGTCGTAGGTGTCGAAACCGCCGCCATCCCAGATCGTCGCAAAGATCGTGTCACCCGGACTGTCGATCGCCCGTTTACCATTCACCCAGGTATCGCCCTGCCCCGGTCGCCAGCTATAGGTGGTGCGCCCGGCATTGGTGGTGAAGTCGGCGCCATAGGCGTGTTGCAGCGCCCGGATGTCCAGCATCATCCACGTCTGCGCATAGTCGAACGTCCCATTCCCGCCAAGGGACGCGGCCCTTTCCCCGGCATAGGAATTATAGCTCATCACCGTGTATTCCATCGAATCCCATTTCGCGGGCAAAGCGCCGTGACGGTCGCCGTTGGGCATGGTGAAAATGTCGCGCGGATGTTTCAGGCCGATGGCATGGCCGATTTCATGCAGGGCGACGTAATGCGCCAGAGTGCCGGGGCGGGCATCCTTGAACCAGCCGCCTTTGAACCAGACATCGCCCGCGCGGTCATCGGGAATGGTGCCGCCGGGGTTGGCATAGCCGATCTCGCCATATTTCGGCATGGCGGTCTGGCCGAAACGATAATGCGCGTTGAACACATCACCGCCGGGTGTCACCTGGGTGAATTCGGCGCGGGTAAAGCCTTCGACGCCAAAGCCCGGACCGCCGGGCGTCGCGCCCTCTAACCCGAATCGGACAGCGGCGCGGGCGGCGGCGGTGACGGGTGAAAACGTCGCCAGTTCGCCGGGGCGTCCACCGCCGGGCAGGCTGTAATCGCTGCCATAATTCGATGCCGCAGTTGAAAAGCCATAGATAAAGTCACGCCCGGCATAGCGCGCGCCAAAGGTCAGCCCGTCGATGCGCGCATCACCTGACAACGGAACATATCTACCTGAAAAACCAGCCATCACGACCCCGATGCGAAATGGCGCAATCTAACGCGGCGCAGGCATGACGTCATCAGTCATGGTAACGCATCCCGGCGGCCAGAAAACACAATCACGAGAGGGGGAAAGTGGATTGTCTTCCTGACACGCCGGGATCAGATTGCCGATGCTTTCACACCGGCAAGCCTTGAGGGTCAGGGATATTCAGTGTTCCGCGGCGGGCTGCGATGATCGCCGCAGCGATCAGTATTCCAGCCACCCCGGCCAACAGACCTGCCAGAAAAATCAGCAGCAGGCCCAAGCGCAGCAGTCATACTGCTGCCTGATACGACCGCTGAAGTCGCCGATACGACCATCATCACGCGAATATCCCTTAAGCGCAGCCAAGTGCTGCACACCTCACTTTTGTCGCCCCACGACATAAACCGAAAAACGCACTGCCCAGTGACGCTTTCGTGGCTAACCTTCTACATCATCTGTTTCATTCCACAATTGGAATGAGTGTGCGTGGATCGTAGCTTGCTCTGCAAAAATGCACAGCAAAAAGGGGGAAGTGTTACGGTGTGCAAATTAGCCGCCCCGGATGCTGAAATTCTGCGTGAAATTCGCGCGAAAATAGCAAGAGGCTACATGCTGCGCATCTGGCGGCAGATGACTCTTGCCGTTTCGCACAGCGGGTGCTTTGTCAGCATCAGCCGCCACGCCCGCCGATCAGACCCAAGGGGGACGACATGCCCACAAACAACTGGGACGAGATCAAATCCGCCCTTTATGTCGCCCGTCACGGCGCGCTGACCCATGCCGCGCACAAGCTGGGCGTGCATCACAGCACCGTCCTGCGCCATGTCGAGGCGCTGGAACAGCGGCTGGGGACGCGGCTGTTCTATCGGCACAACCGCGGCTATGCCCTGACCCCTGCCGGGCGGCGTTTTATGGATGTCGCCGACCGGATGGAACAGACCGCCGCCGAAATCGTCATGGCCGCTGATCGGGAACAGAAGGTGCGGGGCACGCTGGTGATGACGACGGTGCCGATCCTCAGCGGGATCGTCGCGGATGCAACGGATTATCTGTTGCGCGACCACCCCGGCTTATCCGTGCGGGTAATTGCGGAAACGCGGCTGCTGCGGCTGGAAATGGGCGAGGCCGATATAGCCCTGCGCCCCGGCCCCCGACCCGAGGAACCCGATTACGTGGTCAGCCCCATGCCAATGGTGGCCTTTGCGCTGTATGCCTCGCGCCTTTATCCTGAACGGCATCCGGGGTTGGCCCACCGCCCGCTGAAAGCACAGCATTACATCGGCACCGAAGGCGACGAATTGCGGGCCGAACATTACCGCTGGATGTCGGCCAAGGTGGCCCCCAGACAGATCGTGGCGGTCAGCGCCGATCCGGCGACACGGCTGCAAATTCTGGTGCGCGGGGCGGGCTGCGGCTTTCTGCCGGTCAGGACAGCGGAACGGCTTGGCACGCTGATCCAGCTTGCACCGCCGCGCCGGGAATGGGCCCTGCCAATGTGGCTGCTGACGCATCGCGAAACCCATCGCACGGCGCGAGTTTCGGCCGCCACGCATGTTCTGAAACGCTGCATCCAGAATTACAGCCTGACCGAAGATGACGCATGAAAACGCCGCCGGAAAACCGGCGGCGTCGATACGGATGCGGTGCCTGTCAGTCCGTGCCGTAGCCCGCGCCCTTGAGCACCCCGGCGATTTCGTCCAGGATCACCGGATCGTCGATGGTAGCAGGCATCTTGAACTCTTCACCATCGGCAATCTTGGCCATGGTCGCACGCAGGATCTTGCCCGAGCGGGTTTTCGGCAGGCGATCCACGACCAGCGCGGATTTGAAGGCGGCAACCGGGCCGATGCGGTCACGCACCATCTTGACCACCTCTTTGATGACCTGATCTTCGGGCGTTTCGACGCCTTTTTTCAGGCAAAGGAAGCCCAGCGGCATCTGCCCTTTCAGCGTGTCGGCCACGCCGATCACCGCGCATTCCGCCACGGCGGGGTGGCTGGACAACACTTCTTCCATCGCGCCGGTGGACAGGCGGTGGCCCGCGACGTTGATGACGTCATCGGTGCGCGCCATGATGTAAAGATAGCCGTCTTCGTCGATATAGCCCGCATCGCCGGTTTCGTAATAACCGGGGAAATGCGACAGGTAGGATTTCTTGAACCGATCCTCGGCATTCCACAGCGTCGGCAAGGTGCCGGGCGGCAGCGGCATCTTGATCGCGATGGCGCCCAGAACCCCGGCTTCGACCGGATTGCCGCCTTCATCCAGCACCTGCACATCATGACCGGGCATCGGCACCGAGGGGCTGCCTTTCTTCACCGGCATCAGTTCGATGCCGAACGGATTGGCCGCAATCGCCCAGCCGGTTTCGGTCTGCCACCAGTGGTCGATGACCGGCAGCTTCAGCTTGTCTTCCAGCCACTGGATGGTGTCGGGGTCGGCACGCTCGCCGGCAAGGAAGATCGCCTGAAGGTTTCTCAGGTTATAGTCCTTGATAAGCTCGCCGTTCGGGTCTTCGCGCTTGACGGCGCGGATAGCGGTGGGGGCGGTAAAGAACGACTTGACCTTGTGGTTCTGACAGACCCGCCAATAGGTGCCCGCGTCGGGCGTGCCGACCGGCTTGCCCTCGAACACGATGGTCGTGGCCCCGGCGATCAGCGGACCATAGCAGATATAGCTGTGCCCCACGACCCAGCCCACATCAGACGCGGCCCAGAACACATCACCAGCGTTGATGCCGTAGATGTTGGGCATGGTCCAGTTCAGCGCAACCAACTGCCCCGCCGTATGACGCACCACGCCCTTGGGCTGGCCCGTCGTCCCCGAGGTATACAGCACATAGGCCGGATGGTTCCCCTCGACCGGGACACATTCGGCCGGCTCAACGCCATATTGGAACGAGTGCCAGGCGACATCGCGCCCCTCGATCAGTTCGGCAACCTCTTGTTCACGCTGAAAGACGACGCAGAAATCCGGCTTGTGCGCGGCCAGATCAATCGCCTTGTCCAGCAGCGGTTTATAGTGGACGACGCGCCCCGGTTCCAATCCGCAGGACGCGGCGATCAGCGCCTTGGGCTTGGCATCGTCAATCCGCACCGCCAGTTCGTTCGCCGCAAAACCGCCGAACACGACCGAGTGGATCGCGCCAAGCCGGGCACAGGCCAGCATCGCCTCAAGCGCCTCGGGGATCATCGGCATATAGATGATGACGCGATCACCCTTTTCGATGCCCTTGGCCCGCAGCGCACCGGCAAGGCTGGCAACGCGGTCACGCAATTCGCGATAGGTGATGCCGCGATAGGAATGGGTGATCGGGCTGTCGTGGATGATGGCCAGTTGATCGCCGCGCCCCGCCTCGACATGGCGGTCCACCGCGTTCCAGCAGGTATTCACCATGGCATCGGCAAACCATTCGCCCGCCGGTCCCTGATCGAAGAACGCTTTGCTGGGCGGCTTGATCCAGTCGATTCCCCCGGCCGCCTGCATCCAGAAATCTTCCGGGCTGGCCTTCCAGCTTTCGTAAACGTCTTTGTATGCCATGATATTCCCCCTCTACTCTGCTTTTGTTACGGGGCGTATGGCGTTGGCGCAATGTTCATGCACCCCCTGATGGCGATAACATTTGCTGCAATGCAGCATTTTTTCTGTCAGGGGACAAAAATCCGGCAAATATTGGGGCGAATCGTTAATCAACCGTCTGCGTCATCGGGTTCACCGGCACGGGCTTGCCGTTCAGGATGCGCAACTGACGCTCGACCTCGGAATTGATCTCGGCACCCATCATCACCACCATGCTGGCGATCCACAGCCACATCATCAGCAGAATGACAGCCCCAAGCGAACCGTAGGTTTCGTTGTAATCGGCAAAATTCGTCGCATACCACGAAAACAGCATCGAGGCTGTCATCAGCCCCAGGGCCGCAAAGATTGCACCGGGCGAGATCCATTGCCAGCGGGAATCCGCTTTGTTCGGTCCCCAGCGATACAGGGCCGACAGGGCCAGCATCAGCAGGGCCAGCATCACCGGCCAGCGCACGACCCACAGCAACCATTCGACCGCCCCCGACATCGGCACCCATGCCAGCACCGCGGGGATCACCGCGATGACGCCGATCATCATGATAATCATGAACATGCCGCCCAGGGTAAAGGCCATCGCCGTCAGGTTCAGTATCAGGAAATTGCGCGTCTCGACCTTGAAAAAGGCGACGTTCAGCGCCTCGATCAGCGCCTTCATGCCGCCGTTGGCGGAATAGAACGCCATGCCAAGCGCCAGAAGGCTGGCGATCGACAGCGAAACGGCGGGGGCATTCACGATGGTCTGCACCTGCCCCGAGATAATCTCGACTGCCTCCTCGGGCAGAAAGTCGGACAGATAGTCGAGGTTCTGCTCGATCTTTACCGGATCGGCGAACAGGCCGAACAGCGACACCAGCGCCGTGATCGCCGGAAACAGCGCCAGCAGCCCGAAAAAGGTCACGCCGCCCGCGACCGACATCACGCGATCTTCGCTGATCTGGGCGAAACTGCGCTTGGCCACCTGCCACCAATCGCCGCGCGTGAGCTGCCACGGGGTCTGCGGCGCATCTGGCCGGGGCGGGGCGACCACCTCTCGTGGCAGCTTGTCACTGCGGGTCGCGCGCTCCTCGGCTGTGCGGGCCTTGGTTTCGGCGCGCGCCTGTTGCCCCTTGCCGATGCCAAAGCGGTGCCGCGTGGCGTCATCCAGATCACCAAACAGCGCGGCGGTGACATCGGACCAATCGGAACGGCCCCTGCTCATGTTACAGGTTATGGGTGCGGCGGTCGTTATCGGCGCGGCGATGCGGGTCGGCGCGATGCGGATCGGCGCGGTCGCGGTCCTGCCCCTCGCGATCCAGAAACGACCGCACAACCTGCGCCGCATCGGAAAACTCGCGCATGATGCCACCTGCCTGCGCGGCCACGCTGCGGAACCCGGCAAAAGCGGCCAGCAGGCCGTTCAGACTGCCCGCAACCTGATCCGCGCGCTGTGTCAGGCTTTGCGCCGCATTGGGACGCGGGCCAAAGCGGTCGCGCGACGCCTGTGCCCGCATCCGCGCCACCTCCCGCGCATCGGCACGGGCCTGTTCGCGCACACGACGGCGAATCGCCTCGCGCTCGTCGTCATCCAGATCGGCAAAGCCGGGGGCGGTGCGCGGGCGGCTGTAACGGTCGGCCTCATCCGGCCCGCCGATAAGATCCACCACCTTTCGTGCCGCCAGAACCACGCCTGCCGTGGCCGCCGCCGCCATAATCGCCGCGCCGCCGTAAACCACCACCCGCGAGGTCAAGCCGGGCTGCGGCCATTCTCGGTCGCCGTCGGGCGACACATCCCCCGAAGGCGGAATCCGCCGCGATTCCAGCCGATGCGCACCACGCGCGGCTTTGCCGATGGGCGGACGCGGCCCAAAGCGGGTGTAGCTGATTTCATGCGCCTCTTGGCCGGGGGTATCGTGATCGCGGTCGCTCATGGCTTTCCCTTTGGGTTGGGTTTCAGCATTAACCCCGCAAGGCCGCAAAGCGTTCCGCCGATGTAACAAATCTTGCCCCCGTGCCGTGCCGGGTCTATCCCCGCCCTGACCCAAGGACAGGAGGCTCTGATGATCCCGCGCTATGCCCGCCCCGAGATGACCGCGATCTGGTCGCCGGAAACCAAGTTCCGCATCTGGTTCGAGATCGAGGCCCACGCCTGCGATGCGCAGGCCGATCTGGGCGTGATCCCGCGCGAAAATGCCCAGGCCGTGTGGCAGGCAAAGGATGTCGAATTCGACGTGGCCCGGATCGACGAAATCGAGGCCGTGACCAAGCATGACGTGATCGCCTTTCTGACGCATCTGGCCGAACATGTCGGTTCAGAACAGGCCCGGTTCGTGCATCAGGGGATGACCAGTTCCGACGTGCTGGACACCACCCTGAATGTGCAGCTGGTGCGCGCCGCCGATATTCTGCTGGCCGACATGGACCGTGTGCTGGAGGCGCTGAAACGCCGCGCCTATGAACACAAGGACACCGTGCGCATCGGGCGCAGCCACGGCATTCACGCCGAACCGACCACGATGGGCCTGACCTTCGCCCGGTTCTACGCCGAAATGGCGCGCAGCAAGGCGCGATTGCAGGCCGCGCGTGCCGAGGTGGCGACCGGCGCGATTTCCGGCGCTGTCGGGACGTTCGCCAACATTGACCCGGCGGTCGAAGAACATGTCTGCGCCCAAATGGGCCTGCGCCCCGAACCGATTTCAACGCAGGTCATTCCGCGCGACCGTCACGCGATGTTCTTTGCCACGCTGGGGGTGATTGCGTCGTCGATCGAAAATATCGCCATCGAAATTCGCCACATGCAGCGCACCGAAGTGCTTGAAGCCGAAGAATATTTCAGCCCCGGCCAAAAAGGGTCGTCGGCCATGCCGCATAAACGCAACCCGGTCTTGACCGAAAACCTGACCGGCCTTGCGCGGCTGGTGCGCATGGCCGTAGTCCCCGCGATGGAAAACGTCGCGCTGTGGCACGAGCGCGATATTTCGCATTCTTCCGTCGAACGCGGCATCGCGCCGGATGCGACGATCACGCTGGATTTTGCCCTGAACCGGCTGGCCGGGGTGATCGACAAGCTGGTCGTCTATCCCGAAAACATGCTGCGGAATATGAACAAGTTCAAGGGTCTGGTGATGAGCCAGCGCGTCTTGCTGGCGCTGACTCAAGCCGGGGTATCGCGCGAGGATGCCTATCGTCTGGTGCAGCGGAACGCCATGAAGGTTTGGGAACAGGGCGCTGATTTCAAATCCGAATTGCTGGCCGATGCCGAGGTGACGGCGGCGCTTTCCCCGGCCGAGATCGAGGAAAAATTCGATCTGGGCTATCACACCAAGCATGTCGATACGATCTTCCGCCGCGTATTTGATGAAAATGCGATGTGATTTTTCGGAACGGCGCTAACCCCTCGTTAGCAAAGTTCTGCGATTGTTCCCCTGTCGGCATAGATTCGGACGGACAGGGGAATGATGGCACATACGGCGCTTAGCCCGCGACAAAAGGCAGCGGTGATCGTGCGGCTTTTGATGAATGGCAACGACGACATGAACCTGTCGGCGCTGGACAAGGATCATCAGGCCGCGCTGGCGCAGGAAATGGCGGGCATGGATCTGATCGACCGGGCCACCCGCGATGCGGTGATTTCCGAATTCTGCGATTCGCTGGAATCGGTGGGCGTCACCTTTCCCGGTGGGCTGGACGGCACGCTGGATATGCTGGGTGGATCGCTGTCGGATGATACGGCCAACCAGTTGCGCCGCATCGCCGCGCTGACCGGCAAGGGCGATCCGTGGGAACGCATCGCCGCGCTGCCGGTGGACAGGATCATTACCCTCGCCAATCAGGAATCGGTCGAAGTCGCGGCACTGATGTTTTCCAAACTGCCGGTCTCCAAGGCGTCCGAGGCGTTCACCGCGCTTGGCCCCGCGCGGGCGCGGGCCGTGGCTCATGCCATGTCGATGACCGGCGGCGTCACGATCGAGGCACTGCATCGCGTGGGACAGGTGCTGCTGCGCGCCGCTGATGCCCTGCCCCGCCCGGCCATCGAAAAGCCCGCCGTTGACCGTGTGGGCGCGATCCTGAACTTTGCCAGTGCCGAAATCCGCGATTCGGTGCTGCAAGGGCTGGATGATGACGACGCCGATTTCGCCGTTGACGTGCGCAAGGCGATCTTTACCTTTGCCCATATCCCCACCCGCATCCAGCCGCGCGACGTGCCGCGCATCGTGCGCGAGATCGAAACGCCGGTGCTGCTGCGCGCACTGGCCGGAGCAACCGAAAACAACGCGGCATCGGCGGAATTCATCCTGTCGAACATCTCGCAGCGCATGGCCGAGGGGTTGCGCGACGAAATAGGCGGCGTCGGCAAACAAAAACAGAAAGACATCGAAGACGCGATGAGCGTGGTCGTCGCCGCCATCCGCGATCTTGAGGCAGCGGGCGAACTGATCATGGTGGTGCCCGATGACGAAGGCTGACCGGACATTGCGACCTTGCATCCGTAGCGACGAACCGCGACACATCGCCTCATGAGCACCAAGATCGCCGCCTTCCTCGTCTGCATTTTCGCCGCCGTGCTGCTGGCCGACCGGATCTGGCTGGATGGCACGCTTCCCGTTTACCTTGTGCGGCAGATGGCGGCTCTGGTAGATTGGATCACGTTCTGGAACTGACCGCCCGCCGGGTTAACCAGGCGGGCAAGTTTTGGATCAGGCAATACGCTGGCATTTGCATCCTGCCGCGAAGGCGGCTATCTGAAGCCAGCATCATCTGGGTGGGAGTTCAGTCATGGCAGTCAAGGTTGCAATCAACGGCTTCGGTCGCATCGGTCGGAACGTGCTGCGCGCGATCATCGAATCGGGCCGCACCGATATCGAGGTCGTCGCGATCAACGATCTGGGTCCGGTCGAAACCAACGCGCATCTGCTGCGCTATGACAGCGTTCATGGCCGCTTTCCGGCCAAGGTCACGGTGTCGGGTGACACGATCGACGTGGGCCGCGGCCCGATCAAGGTTTCGGCTGAACGCAACCCCGCCGACCTGCCCTGGGGCGACGTGGATGTGGTGATGGAATGCACCGGCATCTTTACCAGCAAGGAAAAAGCCTCGGCACATCTGAAAAGCGGCGCAAAACGTGTGCTGATTTCGGCCCCCGGCGATGGCGCGGACAAGACCATCGTCTTTGGCGTCAATGACAATACGCTAACCGCTGACGACATCGTGGTGTCGAACGCATCCTGCACCACCAACTGCCTGTCGCCGGTGGCCAAGGTGCTGAACGACACCGTTGGCATCACCCGTGGCTTTATGACCACGATCCACAGCTATACCGGCGATCAGCCGACGCTGGACACCATGCACAAGGATCTGTATCGCGCCCGCGCCGCCGCGCTGTCGATGATCCCGACCTCGACCGGCGCGGCCAAGGCCGTGGGTCTGGTGCTGCCGGAACTCAAGGGCAAGCTGGACGGCGTGGCCATCCGTGTGCCGACGCCGAATGTCTCGGTCGTCGATCTGGTCTTCGAAGCCAGCCGCGACACTTCGGTCGAAGAAATCAACGCCGCGATCAAGGCTGCTGCGGATGGCCCGATGAAGGGCATCCTGGGCTATACCGAAGAACCGCTGGTCTCGACCGACTTTAACCACGACCCGCATTCGTCGGTCTTCCACATGGACCAGACCAAAGTGATGGAGGGCAAGCTGGTTCGCATCCTGACCTGGTATGACAATGAATGGGGCTTCTCGAACCGCATGTCCGACACCGCCGTGGCGATGGGCAAGCTGATCTGAGATCGCTTCAGATGAAACAGGGGCCGTCCGATTGGGCGGCCCTTTCCTTTTGGGGCGTCAGGTGCGTGGCCATAAAAACGACCGAACAGCCCCCCTGCAAAACCAAAAGGCTTCTCCGCACGGTCAACAAAAGCAGCCTGCGTTATCAATGGGGATCACCCGGCAGATGACGGGGAATAGCGGTCAAAGACAATCGCCACGGATGGATGCGTTCACAATCGGAGGCACAAGCATCGCATGCGCTTGCTTCTAGCACATAGACTCATTACGGCTTACACCATAGGTGGGCTGCGCCGAATTTGACGGCGGCGAGATAGTTTGCGGGGCCCTTGTCGTATCGGGTTGCGACGCCCCGGAAGTGCTTGATACGGTTAAAGAATCTCTCGACCAGATTTCGTTGGCGATAGAGCCAGGCCGAGAAGGCGAATGTTCCCCTGCGATTTGCCTTGGGCGGAATGTTGGCCCAAGCCTTTCGCTGCTTGGCCCTGGCGCGGATCGCATCGCTGTCGTAGCCCTTGTCGGCCAGCAGGATGCCGCCCTCACCGAGAGTGTCGATCAGGGCTTCGGCCTCCTTGCAGTCGGCAACCTGACCGGCCGTCAGGCGCAGAGTGACAGGGCGGCCTTCGGCATCGACCAGCGCATGGATCTTGCTGGTCAGCCCGCCGCGGGAACGTCCCATGCAGCCATCGTCTCCATCCCCCTTTTTCTGTTTAGTCCCAGCATGTGATGGGTTGGATCAACAGTGAATCTTTCTGGCTCTC
>NZ_JAUNTO010000026.1 GCF_030538655.1 Paracoccus sp. (in: a-proteobacteria) | reverse complement strand
GGCTTTCGGTCCACGGAATACGCACGCAGCCCGAGCGGTTGCGCGCGGAATAGGCACGTAGCACCGGCGCTTCAAAGCCCGGAATCAGCCGTTTGTAGCTGTTGGTCGAAGGGTTGGTCAGCGCGTTCAGCGCCTTGGCGTGTTTCAGGATGCCGCCGATGAACCACAGGGCTTCCTGGCTGAGATCGGCGTATTTGTCGCCTGCAAACAGCGGCTTGCCGCCTTTCCAGATCGACATGTTCACATGCATCCCCGACCCGTTGTCGCCTTTCATCGGCTTGGGCATGAAGGTCGCCGATTTGCCATAGGCATGGGCGACGTTGTGGATGACGTATTTGTATTTCTGGATGTTGTCGGCCTGTTCGACCAACCCGCCGAAAATCATGCCCAGTTCGTGCTGCGCGGTGGCGACTTCGTGGTGGTGTTTGTCCACCTTGATGCCCATGCGCTTCATCGTGGACAGCATCTCGCCGCGGATGTCCTGACCGGCGTCGATCGGGTTCACCGGGAAATAGCCACCCTTGTGCTGGGCGCGGTGGCCCTGGTTGCCCATTTCATATTCGCTGTCGGTGTTCCACGCTGCGTCGGCGGCGTCGATTTCATAGCCGACTTTTTGCGGCGTGACCGAATAACGCACGTCGTCAAACAGGAAAAATTCGGCCTCGGGGCCGAAATAGGCCACATCGCCGATGCCGGTGGATTTCAGATAGGCTTCGGCCTTGACGGCCGTGCCGCGCGGGTCACGGGAATAAGGCTCGCCGGTGTCGGGTTCGGCGACGTTGCAATGCACGCACAGGGTTTTTTCAGCGTAGAACGGGTCGATATAGACACTGGCCGGGTCGGCGATCAGCTTCATGTCGGACTGGTCGATGGATTTCCAACCGGCGATGCTGGAGCCGTCGAACATGAAGCCTTCTTCAAAGAAATCCTCATCGACCAGATCAGCGACCAGCGTCACATGCTGCAATTTGCCTTTGGGATCGGTGAAGCGGATATCGACATACTCGACCTCCTCCTCTTTCATCAGATCCAGAACGTCTTGCGCTTTCATCTCATTCCTTCCTTCATAAGCGGCCCGCCGCTCAGCGGCAGGCGCGAGATGTTCGGTTTGCGGCGGATCAAACGGCGTCGTCGCCGGTTTCGCCAGTGCGGATGCGGATGGCCTGTTCGACCGGCATCACGAAAATCTTGCCGTCACCGATTTTTTCGGTGCGTGCGGCGGCCACGATGGCCTCGATGGCGGCGTCAACCTGATCGTCAGGCAACACCATTTCGATTTTAACTTTGGGCAGGAAGTCAACGACATATTCTGCACCGCGATACAGTTCGGTGTGCCCCTTCTGTCGACCGAAGCCTTTGACTTCGGTGACGGACAGGCCCTGAACGCCCACTTCTTGCAGGGCTTCCTTCACGTCGTCCAGTTTGAACGGCTTGATGATCGCCTCGATCTTTTTCATCGGCTCTGATCCCTTTTTCGCGGCTTGCCTGAGCCTTGATTGGCGGGTTTCATGCGAGGGGTAAATGCGGCGCTGTGGCAATCGTGGTGCGACCCGCCGGAACCCGGCGTGTCTGCCTGTAATTTATGCGGACAGCCTTAAAAATAGGCAGAATCATGTTGCAGGGCACCGAAATTCTGACCACCGCCCAAATGCGCGGCACCGAATCCGCCGCAATGGCCAGTGGTCAGGTAACAGGGCTGGAGCTGATGGAGCGGGCGGGGGCGGCGGTTGCAGGGCATATCCGCCTGCGCTGGCCCAAAGCGGGACGCGCCACCGTTCTGTGCGGGCCGGGCAATAATGGCGGCGATGGCTATGTGATCGCGCGGTATCTGGCGCGGGCGGGCTGGGATTTGCGTGTGCTGGGGCTGGACAACACGCCCGGCCCGGATGCAGCCGAAATGCGGCGGCGCTGGTCCGCCATGGGGCCGATTTTGCCGCTGACCGAGGGGGAACTGCGCCGCGAAGATGCCGATGTTTACGTCGATGCGATCTTTGGCACCGGCCTGACCCGTGCCGCCGAGGGCGAGATCGCCGAGATATTGCTGCACATGGGTGGCAGCGGGGGCGACTGGGGCTATTACCGCTCGCGCATCGTTGCGGTGGATTGCCCCAGCGGGCTGTGCCTGGACAGCGGCGTGTTTCTGGGCCGGGGGCGTGCGCCGGGGGATCACGATCTGTGCGCCCGCCTGACCGTTGCCTTTGACAGTCCCAAGCCCGGCCATTTGCTGGCGCGCGGACCAGAGGTCTGCGGCGAGCTGGTGATTGCCGATATTGGGCTGGAACCGTGGCGGAGCACAGATGGTCGCGGCGCCTTGCGTTTCCCCAAGGTTACGGCGGAATGGCCGCGCTTCGTCATATCTGACCGTCGCCGGTTTGCTCTGACGGACGCCAGGCGTGCGGCGTGGTTAACCAAACGTGATGCGCCCGGCCATAAATTCACGCACGGCCACGCTCTCATCGTCGCGGGCGGGGGCGGTCAGGGTGGCGCTGCCCGGCTGGCGGCGCGCGCCGCCCTGCGGATCGGCGCGGGGCTGGTAACGATTGCGCCGCCGCGATCCGCCTTGATCGGCCACAGTGGCCCGCCCGATGCGCTGATGCGGCGCGGGGTGGATGATGCCGCCGTGCTGACCGATCTGCTGACGGATAACCGCATCAGCGCCATAGCTATCGGTCCCGGCTGTGGCGTGGATCGTGCGGCTGCGTTGTTACCTGCTGTGCTGGCCAGCAAGCGTTCCTGCGTTCTGGATGCCGATGCGCTGACGGCATGGGCGCAAAATCCGCAGCCATTGCATCGTGATTGCGTGCTGACCCCGCATCTGGGTGAATTCGCGCGCCTGTTCCCCGATCTTGCCGAACGGCTGAGCGGCCCACCTGTGCCCAAACCAATGGCCTATAACGCCGACCCGTCGCAATGGGCCGCGCGGCTGGCTCAGGCACAGCAATATCGGGCGGCGATTGAGGCGGAAACCGGCCCTGCCTATTCCAAACTCGACGCCGGGCTTGACGCCGCCGCCCGCTGCGGCGCGACCATCCTGCTGAAAGGCCCCGATACTGTCATCGCCGCCCCCAATGGTCGCGCCGTGATCCATTCCGCCTTTGACATCCCGTGGCTGGCGACCGCTGGCGCGGGCGATGTGCTGGCCGGAATCATCGCCGGGCTGCTGGCGCGCGGGCTTGATCCGCTGTCCGCCGCGGCCACCGGCGCGCTGATCCATGCGCAGGCCGCGCGCCGCCACGGCCCCGGCCTGATCGCGGATGATCTGCCCGAACAGATTCCCGGCGTGTTTCGTGATATGGGCTAATCGCACCTGTCGAAATCGACATTCGACGCGATGATTTTTTGTCGGTAAAAGCCCGGCTCTGTTATTAAAAGGTATCGCGCGATGGACATTACCGGAAAACATCTGACCGCGCTTGGCTATAAACCCGACGCATGGTTTAAAACGGCACTTGAGGAAATCAACGCTCAGGGCGTCACCTCGAACGAAGCGATCCGGGCGATTTGCGACGCGCTGCTGCCGGTTTACATGCCGCTGACAGAAAGCCCGGTCACGGTTTATTCGACAGAAACCGGCCGTAATTTCGATGCCTCTTATGCGTCATTGCTGGAAATGGCGAAAACGCCCACGATCCGCGCTGCCTATCTGATGCCTGATGCTTGTCCGGCGGGGGTGCAGGGTACGATTACGGTGGGCGGTGTGGCGCGGGCCAATGGTGCCATCCATCCGGGAATGCACTCGGCCGATATTTGCTGCTCGATGATGGTGACGCGCTTTGGCGCGGCCGATCCGCGCGACGTGTTGGACACGATCCATGAGGCGACGCATTTCGGCTATGGCGGGCGCAAGGACGGGCGGTTTTCGCTGCCCGATGATCTGCGCCGTGCGATGGCGGACAATCCGTTTCTGTCCGATCCGCGAATCCTTGACGCGGCGCATTATCACCTTGGCACACAGGGCGATGGCAACCATTTCGCCTATGTCGGCGTGTCGGAAAAGACGGGCGAGGCGGCTCTGGTCACGCATCACGGCTCTCGCAAGCCGGGGGCGCTGCTGTATAAGGCGGGGATGAAGGTGGCCGAGGATTTCCGCCGGAAATTGTCATCCGATACGCTGAAACAGAATGCATGGATTCCCTTTGATTCGCCCCAAGGGCAGGATTATTGGAATGCGCTGCAAATCATCCGGGCGTGGACCAAACATAATCACACGGTTTTGCATCAGGTTCTGGTGGACAGATTCGGCTGTTCGGACCGGCTGTGGAACGAACATAACTTTGTGTTCCGCGACGGCGATGATTTCTGGCACGCCAAGGGGGCCACGCCGATGAACCCCAAATTCATGCCTGACAGCGATGGCTTGATGGCGATCCCGATGAATATGGGGCAGCCGGTGCTGATCGTCAGCCGCGCCGGGTGCGACTTTGCCCCGCATGGGGCAGGGCGTATGGTCAGCCGCACCGCGCATTTGCAGGCGCTGGACATGACGCTGGAACAGGCGGTGCGTGCGGAAACCGAGGGGCTGGATGTCCGTTTTTATTGCGGCGAAGCTGATGCCAGCGAGCTGCCAAGCGCCTACAAGGACGCGGCGCGGGTTCAGGCCGACATGCAGCAGTTCAATCTGGCCGCCGTTCAGGACCGGATCATGCCCTATGGCTGCATCATGGCGGGTGATGTCGAAAAAAACGCGCCCTGGCGCAGAAAAAAGGTTTGATACGGGGGCGGGGTCTGGCTGACCGACCCCGCCCGGACATGCCTTGGTTTGTGGCGCGGCATGAATCTGCAAAATCCCCCTCGCACCCCGCGCGCGCGCCTGCTATGACGTGGCGGATTTTCCGGCGGGCCTCGGCTTGCCCGGTTCGGTATTGCGGGTGTGGCGAAATTGGCAGACGCACCAGATTTAGGTTCTGGCGCCGCAAGGCGTGGGGGTTCAAGTCCCTCCACCCGCACCATAAGAACGAGATGAAGGAACGCACATGCAGGTCAAGGAAACCCTGAACGAAGGTCTCAAGCGCGGCTATGAGATGACCCTGCCCGCCGCCGATCTGGCCGCCGAGGTGGACGCCAAGCTGAAAGAAGCCCAGCCCGAGGTCGAGATGAAGGGCTTTCGCAAGGGCAAGGTGCCGATGGCACTGCTGAAAAAGCAGTTCGGCCAGCGCATCATGGGCGAGGCGATGCAATCCGCCGTCGATAACGCCGTGCGCGAACAGCTGGAAAAAACCGGCGACCGCCCCGCCGTTCAGCCAAAGATCGAGATGAAAAACGGCGAGACCTGGAAAGAGGGTGACGACGTTATCGTCAACGTCGAATACGAGGCGCTGCCCGCCATTCCCGAGGTTGACCTGTCCGGCGTGAAACTGGAACGCCTCAAGGTCAAGGCCGACGAAGCTCAGGTCACCGAGGCGCTGGAAAATCTGGCCAAGAACGCCCAGAATTTTGCCGACCGCCGTAAGGGCAGCAAGGCCAAGGACGGCGATCAGGTCGTGATCGACTTCAAAGGTATGGTCGATGGCGAAGCCTTCGAAGGCGGCACCGCCGAGGATTACCCGCTGGTTCTGGGTTCGGGCAGCTTCATTCCCGGCTTTGAAGAACAGCTTGTCGGCGCCAAGGCGGGCGAGGACGTGACCGTCAACGTCAAATTCCCCGACGATTACGGCCACCCGACGCTGAAGGGCAAAGACGCGGTGTTCGAATGCACCGTCAAGGCCGTCAAGGAACCTAAACCGGCTGAAATCGACGACGAACTGGCCAAGAAATTCGGCGCGGAATCTCTGGACAAGCTGAAAGAGCAGATCGGTCAGCGGCTTGAAGAAGAATATGCCGGTGCCAGCCGCGCGGTGATGAAACGCGCCTTGCTGGATCAACTGGATGATCTGGTAAAATTCGACCTGCCCGAAGTTCTGGTCGATGCCGAGGCGCATCAGATCGCACACCAGCTGTGGCACGAAGAAAACCCCGAGGTTCACGACCACAACCACGGCAGTATCGAACCGACTGACGAGCACAAGAAACTGGCTGAACGCCGCGTGCGTCTGGGCCTGTTGCTGGCCGAAATCGGCCAGAAAGCCGAAGTCACCGTGACCGATCAGGAAATGACTCAGGCCGTGATCCGTCAGGCACGTCAGTATCCGGGTCAGGAACGCCAGTTCTTTGAATTCGTGCAGCAAAACCCGCAGATGCAGCAGCAACTGCGCGCGCCGATCTTTGAAGACAAGGTTGTTGACCACATCGCCGAAACCGCCAAGGTCAAGGAAAAAGAGGTCAGCAAGGAAGATCTGGAAAAAGCCGTCGAGGCGCTGGACACGCTGTGATCCGCGATTGACGCGCAGACCGGAAAGCCGCAACCATCAGGTTGCGGCTTTTTTCATGAGGAACCGATGCGTATCGCCCTGATCGCCTTTTCCCTGCTGCTGGCAGCTTGCACCAACAGCCCCGAATACCAGGCGGCGGCCCGGATGACCGATAACCCGACGCAGGTCCGGGCGTTTCTGTCAGACACCACCGTCCGATCCTATTCCGGTCCGCATGGCACGCAAATCGAATATCTTGCCGCTGACGGGCGCAGCCATCTGCTGTATCCCGGCAATGCGCGGATCGTGCCCGGTGAATGGCAGATCAGGGGCAGTGGTGAAATCAACGCCGAGATGTGTTTCCGCTATGGTCCCAACACTTACAATCCGGCGACGGGATCACACGGTTCGAACTGGGAATGCGGTTTTCTGACCGATTACCTGATGTATCGGGATGAAATCATCGACGGCGACGTGCTGCGCCTTGCGGGCCGAACGGTTGTGCCCGCACCGTTGCCGAAACGGCAAAACCTGACCATCGGGCAGGTGCAGTCTATGTGGGGCCTGCCAGTGACGAACGGGCCGAACAAATCCCTCGGGTCGCGCTGAACCGGCCTTCTAGGCCTGCAACGCCGACCAACGGCACGGCCCTTAAATGCGCGGCTTTGGACGGGAGCACGCCCCGGCCCGCGTTGCGTCTGCGCGAACCCCACGTTATTGCGGATAAATCATCAGTGACGAGGGGCAGCATGGACAAGCCGGTCGGAATCATCATGGGCAGCCAGTCTGACTGGCCGACGATGCGCGAGGCGGCGGCCATCCTTGACGAACTGGGCATCGGATACGAGGCGCGGATCGTCAGCGCCCACCGAACCCCGGACCGGCTGTGGGATTACGGCAGATCGGCGGTGGACCGTGGCTTGCGCGTCATCATCGCGGGCGCGGGCGGGGCGGCGCATCTGCCGGGCATGATGGCCTCGAAAACGCGGGTGCCGGTGATCGGTGTGCCGGTGCAGACCAAGGCGCTGTCCGGGGTCGATTCGCTCTATTCCATTGTGCAGATGCCCAAGGGCTACCCTGTTGCCACCATGGCCATCGGTGCCGCAGGGGCCGCGAATGCCGGGCTGATGGCGGCGGGGATTTTGGCGATCAGCGATCCGGCGCTGGCCCGGCGACTGGACGCATGGCGCGCGGCGTTGTCTGATTCCATCCCGCAGGAGCCGTCCGATGACTGATATGCGCAGCATCGGTATTCTGGGCGGCGGTCAGCTGGGACGGATGTTGTCGGTCGCGGCCAGTCGGCTGGGCTTGCGCTGCCACATCTACGAACCCGGCGCCGCACCTGCGGGCGATGTCGCCCATGCCGTGACAACCGCCCCTTACGAGGATGAGGCGGCCCTGCGCCGCTTTGCGGAATCGGTGGATGTCGTCACCTATGAATTTGAAAACGTGCCGACTTCGGCGCTGGACCTGATCGAAAGCATCGTGCCAATCCGCCCGAACCGCCGGGCGCTGGCGGTCAGTCAGGACCGGCAGACGGAAAAGACCTTTCTGCGCGATCTGGGCCTGCGCGTCGCGCCCTTTGCCGCCGTTGATACCGAATCCAACCTGCCCGCCGCCATCGCGGAAATCGGCATGCCCGCGATCCTGAAAACCCGCCGCATGGGCTATGACGGCAAGGGGCAGGTGCGGATCACTGATGCCAGTGCGACAGAATGGACTGGTGCGCCCTCGGTGCTAGAGCGGTTTGTTGATTTCAGTGCGGAAATCAGCGTGATCGTGGCGCGCGGCGCGGATGGTCAGGTGGCCGCCTATGATCCGGGGCTGAACGTTCATCAGGGTGGTATCCTGCGGACGACGACCGTTCCCTGCGGTCTGCCGGCGCGTGTTACCACTGATGCCGTGCTGCTGGCCGGGCGTATCGCCACGGCGCTGAATTACATCGGCGTGATGGGGGTCGAACTGTTCGTGACGCCGGACGGGCTGATCGTGAACGAGATTGCCCCGCGTGTTCACAACAGCGGTCACTGGACGCAGGCGGGCTGTGCCGTGGATCAGTTCGAACAGCATATCCGTGCCGTCGCCGGTCTGCCGCTGGGCGACGGGTCGCGCTATGCCGATGTGGTGATGGAAAACCTGATCGGCGACGATTTGGACCGGGTGCCCACGCTGCTGGCAACGCCGGGGGTGCAGGTGCATCTGTATGGCAAGGGCGAGGCGCGGCCCGGTCGCAAGATGGGGCATATCAACCGGATCGCCCGATGAAATTGGCGGGCCCCCGGCTGGCGGTGCGCGCCGCGATCCTGAAGGGCGACCGGCTGCTGATCGTCAACGCTTATCCTGGTGCGCAATCCGACCTGTGGTGCCTGCCGGGCGGCGGTGTGGAACCCGGCGCGTCGCTGCCCGGAAATCTTATCCGCGAGGTCGCCGAAGAAACCGGCCTGACGATCACGGTCGGCCCGCCGGTTCTGGTGAACGAATTCCACGACCCGGCCAGCGGCTTTCATCAGGTGGACCTGGTATTTCGATGCGCGTTGACCGGCGGTGCCGAGCGTCTGGGCGACCCCGCAGGTGTGGTGAACCGGCTGCGCTGGGTGACGCGCGCTGAACTGGCGGGGCTGCGGCACAAGCCGGACCTGCTGGCCGATGCGGTTTGGGGTGATTCTGCGGCGCTTTACGATCCGTTAGAGGCACTGGTTTCCTAGGGTGTCGTTCCGTGCCATGCCGCGTATTTAGGCAAACAGCAAGCGGCGGGCTTGCCGCTGGGGCGGGGCGCGGTTATGGCGGCGGTATGGAATTTGCGCGCTATCGTCCTCATATCACGGCCACTCTGGCACTGGGATTGCCTCTGATTGCCAGCCATCTGGCGCGGATGGCGATTGGCGTGGGCGATACGGTCATGATCGGCTGGTATGGTGTCACGCCGCTGGCGGCGCTGGTGATTGCCACATCGGTCATCCACATCCTGATGTTTCTGGGCATGGGTTTTGGCATCGGGCTGATGGGGGTGATTGCCTCGGATATTGCGGCGGGCCATGAAACCGAGGTGCGGCGCGGCACACGCATGGCGCTGTGGCTGTCGGCGGGCTTTGGTCTGTTGGTCATGCCGCTGATGTGGTGGTCCGAGCCGGTGCTGCTGGCGCTGGGCCAGACCCCCGAGATATCATCGTTGGCACAGTCCTATCTGCGGATCGCGGGCTGGGGGCTGGCGGTGCTGTTGTGGCAGGTGGTGCTGTCCTCTTATCTGGCCGCGATGGAGAGGGCGCAGGTCGTGATGTGGGTGACGCTGATCGGCTTGCCCGTCAATCTGGCGCTGAACTGGGTGCTCATCTTTGGCAATCTGGGGGTGCCCGAACTGGGTGTGCGCGGTGCGGCGATCGCCACGCTGATCGTGCAGGTCGCGCAACTGCTGGCGCTGATGGCCTATGCGGCGTGGCTGCCTTATGCGCGGAAATACAACCTGTTTCAGCGGTTCTGGCGGCCCGACTGGCCTGCGATGCGGCAGGTGGCGGTGATCGGTCTGCCCATCGGTCTGACCATGGTGGCCGAGGGCGGGTTGTTTGTTGCCTCGAACATCATGATGGGCTGGATCGGCACGCAGGAACTGGCGGCGCATGGGATCGCGCTGCAAATCACCTCGATCACCTTCATGGCGCATCTGGGGCTGTCGAATGCGGCGACGGTGCGGGTCGGGCAGGCGCGTGGGCGCGGCGATGGCATCTGGATGCGGGATGCTGCGGTGACGGTGATTGCGCTGTCGCTGGCCTTTGCCGTGGTGGCGATTACCGTTTATCTGTTGTTCGCCGCGCCGATGGTGCGGCTGTTTCTGGACCCGACCGATCCGCAGGCCTCGCTGATCGTGGCGCTGGGGGCCTATCTGCTGATGTATGCGGCGCTGTTTCAGTTGACGGACGCGATGCAGGTGATCGCCCTTGGTTGCCTGCGCGGGGTGCAGGACACGCGGGTGCCGATGTGGATCGCGGCCTTCAGTTACTGGGTGGTGGGAATGCCGGTGGCCTGGCTGCTGGCCTTTCGCTTTGGCATGGGGCCGGGCGGGCTGTGGCTGGGCCTGTGCGTTGGCTTGACCGTCGCAGCCATCTTGCTGATGCGGCGTTTCTGGGCCGGGCTGTCGCGCGGGGACTGGACCAGCGCCGCCCCCGCAGCCTAACATCCCGCGAAAAGGAGTCCCCGATGCGCCCCGTCTTTGTGCAGTTCCGTTGCGACCCCGGTAAAACCTACGAGGTTGCCGATGCCATCTATGACCGCGAGGTGGTCAGCGAGCTTTATTCGACCTCGGGCGATTTCGACCTGCTGGCCAAGATCTATATCCCCGAGGATGAGGACGTGGGCCGCTTTCTGGCCGAACGTCTGTTCGACATTCCCGGCATCAGCCGCACCCTGACCACCATGACCTTCAAGGCGTTCTGATGCCGGTTCTGGTGGTGACGGGTGCTTCGTCGGGGATCGGTGCGGCGGTGGCGGCTTTGGCTGTGGCGCAGGGCTGGCAGGTGGCGGGCCTGTCGCGGCGTGCGATCGCACCGGATGGCGTGCGCGCTGTGGCCTGCGATGTGACCGACAGCGCGGCGGTTGGTGCCGCGTTCGAGCGGATCGCGGCGGATTGGGGCAGGGTGGACGTGTTGTTTGCCAACGCCGGTGCCTTTCCGCGCGCGGATACCATTGACGGGATCACTGATGAGGAATGGCGACAGGCGATGTCGGTGAACCTTGACGGCATGTTCTTTGCCTGTCGTGCCGCATTCGCGCAAATGCGGCGGCAAGACCCGCAGGGCGGTCGTATCATTCTGAATGGATCGGTCAGCGCCCATGCGCCCCGGCCCCGCGCGCTGGCCTATACGGTGGCGAAACATGCACTGACCGGGCTGACGCGGCAGCTTGCGCTGGACGGGCGGGCCTTTGGCATTGCCGCCGGGCAGATCGACATCGGCAATGCCGCCACCGAGCTGCTGGCCGGAATCGCGGCGGGACAGGACAACCCCGAACCGATGATGCCAGTGGATCAGGCGGCGCGCGCCGTTCTGCACATGGTCAGCCTTCCGCCAGGCAGCAATGTGCTGTCGATGACGGTGATGGCGACGAATATGCCCTTGGTCGGACGAGGATAACCGATGCGCTTTGCCCCCATTCCTGCCAGTCTGCCCGCGACCGTGCCCTTTACCGGCCCTGAAACGCTAGAACGCCGCGCGGGTCGCCGCTTTCGTGCGCGGCTGGGGGCAAATGAGAACGGCTTTGGTCCCAGCCCGCGCGCGGTTGCTGCGATGGCGGCGGCGGCGGGCGAAAGCTGGCAATATGGCGACCCGGACCTGTTCGATCTGAAAAACGCGCTGGCGACGCATTGCGGCGTGACCACGGCGCATCTGACCGTGGGCGAGGGGATCGACGGGCTGCTGGGCAATCTGGTGCGGTTGCTGATCGCGCCCGGCGATGTGGTTGTGACCTCCGAGGGGGCCTATCCCACCTTTAACTATCACGTCACGGGCTTTGGTGGCGTGCTGCACAAGGTGCCCTATCGCGACGACCGCGAGGATATTGACGCGCTGATCGAGCGGGCCGGGCAAGTCGGAGCGCGGCTGGTCTATCTGGCCAACCCCGATAATCCGATGGGCAGTTGGAACAGCGGGGCAGATGTCGCGGCGATTCTGGATCGTCTGCCGCCCGACTGCCTGCTGATTCTGGACGAAGCTTATGCCGAGTTCGCCCCCGCCGATGCCGCACCGCAGATCGTGGCGGATGACCCGAGGGTGATCCGTATGCGGACCTTTTCCAAGGCTTATGGCATGGCCGGGGTGCGTGTCGGCTATGCCATCGGGGCGCCTGAACTGGTGGCGGGGTTTGACCGGATCCGCAATCATTTCGGCGTGGGCCGGATCGCGCAGGCGGGGGCTTTGGCGGCGCTGGCCGATCAGGGCTGGCTGCATCAGGTGATCGCGCAGGTCGCCGCCGCGCGGGATCGGATCGGCCAGATTGCCGCGCGGCACGGGATGGTGGCGCTGCCCTCGGCCACGAATTTCGTTGCGGTGGATACCGGGCGCGATGGCGATTTCGCGCGGGCGCTGGTGGCCGGGCTGGCGGATCAGGGGGTGTTCATCCGTATGCCGGGCGTGGCACCGCTGGACCGCTGCATCCGCATATCCTGCGGACCGCAGGCGGAACTGGATGTGCTGGATGCGGCGTTGTCAGACATTCTTGCGGGCTGGAAATAGCCTTAATAGTCTACGCTAAATGGCTGATCCCCAAAGATCATTCATCCTCGATGTGTAGCATTTGTGGCAGCGCCGGGCAGGGCAGCATCTGGTTTTTTGCCACATCCGCCAGCGTGGTGTTGTGCAAAAACACATAGACATGCGCCGACAGGCTTTCCCACAGTCGGTTCGATAGGGTTTGCGCCCGCGATCCCGACACCCCGCCCGAAGCACCCGCGCCCACATGCATGGCGCTGACGGTTTCATCCACCGCGCCCAATACATCGGCCACGCGGATGGTTTCAGGCGTCCGCGCCAGACGATAGCCGCCGCCCGGCCCGCGCACCGAATCAACCAGACCGGCGCGGCGCAGCTTGACGAACAACTGTTCCAGATAGGGCAGCGAAATATCCTGACGTTTGGAAATTTCCGCCAGCGAGGTCAGGTCATCGCCGCGCGCGATGGCCAGATCGACCAGCGCGATGATGGCGTAACGGCCCTTGGTTGACAGTTTCATCGCAGCCTCCCTGGCGGGTTTCCTTGACGCATGGCGCTGTGCTGCGCTATGCCGCCCAAGCAGTTTCTTGCACTTGTTCCGCAGGCTCACCAGATAAAGTCCGGGCGCGAAGGCGTCAAGAAATCCACATCCGCAAAAGGTCTCTGATGCCAGAACTGATTTTTCCCGGTCCCGAAGGCCGGTTGGAAGGCCGCTATCACCCTCAGCCCGGCAAGCCTGATGCCCCCATAGCTATCGTCCTTCACCCGCATCCGCAATACGGCGGCACGATGAACAATCGGGTCGTGTATAACCTGCACTATGCCTTTCACGGCATGGGGTTCACGGTGATGCGGTTCAACTTCCGCGGGGTGGGTCGCAGTCAGGGCGAATACGATCAGGGCATTGGCGAGCTGTCGGACGCGGCCTCGGCGCTGGATTATTTGCAGGCGATGAACCCCAATTCGAAACATTGCTGGGTGGCTGGCTTCAGCTTTGGGGCATGGATCGGGATGCAGTTGCTGATGCGCCGCCCCGAGATCACCGGCTTTATCAGCGTCGCGCCGCCTGCGAATATGTATGATTTCAGCTTTCTGGCGCCATGCCCGTCGTCGGGGCTGATTATCAACGGTACGGCGGACCGGGTGGCCCCGCCCAAAGATACCCACGCGCTGGTCGGCAAGCTGCGCGAACAAAAGGGTATCACCATCACCCACGAAGAAATCGAGGGCGCGGACCATTTCTTCCGCGACGACGAAGCGCATATGAAGCCGATGATTGACAAGGTTCAGACCTATGTGCGGCGGCGGCTGACAGAAACCTCGCGCTGAAAATTGGGCCGGGGGCTGTCCCCCGGCCTTCTGCATGGAATTTGAATAAAATGCTGCGGACAATATATTGTCCGTGAAGTGAAAAATTCACTATAGCCCCTCCCGTAAAACAATTGTTCATCGGTCAGGTCTAGTTCAGCAGTCGGGATGCCCCGGATGCTGGATTGCGACTCGTTTATTCAAGCGGTGGCAGGAGGCAGGTTTATGCGATTGCTGATAATGCACGGCGCTTTTGTGTTCGCCACTGCAATCATGGTCGGCGCAGATCAGGCGCAGGCCGATGTTGTTTGCCCCAAGGCTGACGGCACGATTGATGCTACGCAAAAAACGATGGTGGATGGCGCGACCGGAAATCAGACGGTTTGCGGTGATGCCGCAATTGCCACGGGGGCGGCTTCGGTGGCCGTGGGTCACTATGCTACGGCGGTTGGCAATCGTTCTGTTGTGATCGGTTATTATGCGGGCCAAAACAGCACAAGCAGGACAGAAAACTATATCGCCATCGGCCAGTTTGCGGGGAAGGATGCAAATGCGACCTCTAGCATTGCGATTGGCAGCAATGCAGGGCAGGGGGTGGCGGCCAGCGAAAACGTGGCAATCGGTGCATCTGCGGGCAGAAATGTCGGGGGCCTCGGGGTCGAAAGGACAGATATTACCTGTGTCTGGGGGCATGGTTGGTGGTGTCAGAGCCTGGCGGGCGGCGGTGACGGTGCAGCCAACAATGCCATCGGCACCAATGCGGGGACCGGCACCAGAGGGATGCAAAACAATGCCATCGGCTGGTCTGCCGGGGTGAACGTGCAGGGCAACCAGAACGTCGCGCTGGGCACTGGCGCGGGGCGGAGTATCGTTGGCAGCGGCAATGTCGCCATAGGTGGTGACTGGGCCGGGCGGAATGTCATTGGCGACTATAACTATGCTGGTGGCACGGGGGCCGGTTCCTATGTGACGGGTGTCGGCAATGTCGCATTGGGTCACAAGGCGGGCAGAGGCACCTCGACCATGCCTTTGATGGTAAGCCGTTCCATCGCCATTGGCCAGGCTGCGCTGGCGGGCACTGATTCGATTGCAATGGGCAGCGGCGCGCAGGCCACCGGCGAACAGTCGATTGCCATCGGCACCGGCAATCAGGTGACGGGCAATCATGCCGGGGCCATCGGTGATCCCAATATCGTGTCCGGCAGCGGATCTTATGTTCTCGGGAACAATAACACCATCGCTTCGGGGAACAGCTTTGTGATGGGTAATGACGTCACAGTGGCGTCGGGGCTGGATGGTGCGGTGGCGCTGGGGAACGGCTCGACTGTGGCGGCGGCGGTTCCGGTCGCCAATGGCACTGTGGCGGGGGTGACGCACAGCTATGCCGGTGTGGCCGATGCTGCGGGTGATGTGGTGTCTGTTGGGGCACCGGGATCGGAACGGCAGGTGCAGAATGTGGCGGCGGGACGCGTTGCGGCGGATTCGACCGATGCAGTCAACGGATCACAGCTTCACGCCACGAACACCGAACTGGCCGCCGTCCGCACGGATCTGCCCGGCGGGTGGAGCGGGGCAGACATCTATGCGCTGGGCCAGTCGGGTGCGGGCAGTAACACTGTCGTGATGACCAACCTTGCCGCGGGTGAGTTGAGCGAGACTTCGACCGATGCCGTGAACGGGGCACAATTACACGCGACCGATCAGGAACTGGCCGCGCTCAAGGCCGGGGCGGCGGCTATTGTGTCGGATCTTGCTGATACTCGTGCGCGGCTTGCCGGTGATTGGACTGCCGAGGGGGCGTATGCGCTGGATCAGGCCGGCGCGGCCAGTGGTCCGGTGGTGATGACCAATGTGGCGGCGGGCGACGTTGCCGCCACCTCGGCCGATGCGGTGAACGGGGCGCAACTGCACGCCACCAATTCGGAACTTGCGGCGTTGCAGGACAAGACCACCGCCAACACCGCCAGTATTGGTGAAACCCGCGCGCAATTGCCGGGGCGCTGGTCCGAGGATGATTCGGGCACCTATATGCTGCGCCGGTCGGAAACGGATGCCGCGCCCGTGATGATCAGCAATCTTGGCCGGGGCCGGATCGCGGCCGGGTCCACCGATGCGGTGACGGGCGGGCAGCTTTACGATCTGTCGGTTCAGGTCACTGCGCAGGGCGACCAGATTGCCCGCAACCGCCGCGAGGCCAATCGCGGTATTGCTTCGGCCATGGCGCTGTCGATGCTCCGATACGACGACCACCCGGCAAAGCTGTCGATTGGCTTTGGCTTGGGCAATTACAGGGGCGCGACCAGCATGGCATTGGGCGCGGGCTATATCAGCCGCGACGAAAAATGGCGGTTTTCAGGGGGGATGACCTATGGCGGCAGCAGCGATCTGGGGGCGGCCTTTGGGGCCAGCTACACGTTTGATTGAGATGCGTTGTTTTTTGACGGCTGCGTTGTTGTGGATGGCTGCCGCGTTCCCGGTATCTGCCGATTCCCCGCGGCCCGCCCCGGCACCCGACCTGACCGCGCCGCAGGTGACGCCCCTGCCCGATAGGGTAACGCCGCATGATACCTTGCAACTATCTGAAGCGGCGGCCGCTCCGCTGCCCTCACCGCCTGTGCCGCAGCATTTATCTGATGCGCCCTTGCCGCAGGGCGCCGTTGCGGCTGGCGTTAGCTATCCGATCCGTCAGATGGATGGCGTGCCACAGTTTCGTCACAGTGTCAGCGATGGTGACTGGTCATTCGACTGCATCAGTCCGAACCCTCAGCAATTGGGGGAGTGCACCGTCAAGCGCGATCTGGTTCTGGCCGACAGCACCACTATCGTTGCCGTGCTGTTGATCCACGGACCGGCACGTGAAGGGGTCTGGCAGCCACATGGCCTTATCGAAGTCGTCGTGCCGCCGCCCGTCGGGATTGTTTCCGGGGTGACTCTGGTTGTGACAGACGGCCCTGCGATAACGGCGCCGTTCGCCTATTGCGATGCAACCCGCTGCGTGGCGCGGCTGGTGATGCCTGATGGCTATGTTCCGGCGCTGGCTGAGGCCGGGCGGGGGATGCTGATCTGGTCGGCCCCGGATGGAGGGGCGTTGCAGGCTGGCTTTTCAACGCTGGGTCTGGCCTCGGTTCTGGGGGCTACCGGGCGCTGACCGGGTGGCTGATGGTCCGCCCGGCGCTGTTGTGCAGGAGTGACGTTTGTTTTGGGGCCAGTCGTTGCGCCCCAAACTGCGTATTTGCCCAAACGGCAAGCGGCTGCTTGTGCCGGTTCGGGGGAATGCGATAGGGAGGCGATTGTGGTGTGCCATGTCGGATGGTGCGGGAAACACGGTAGCCGGTGATGGAGCTTGATCGGATCTTTGATTTTCTGTCTGCTGCTGACCGGCTGAAATCCGTCACCCGCGCGAATGTGCTGATGGATGGCTCGCGCGCGGAAAACAGTGCCGAACACAGTTGGCATGTCGCGCTTTATGCGATGGTGTTTGGTGCGGGGGCCAGGTCCATTGCCATGATCTTGCTGCACGATCTGGTCGAGATAGAGGTGGGCGATCATCCGATCCATCTGGATCATGATCTGGCGGCCTTGGCCGTGGCGGAACAGGCGGCGGCGCAGCGTCTGTTTGCGGACCTTCCGGGCGGGGATCGCCTGTTGCGGCTGTGGCAGGAATTCGAGGCGGGGGAAACGGATGATGCCCGCGCCGCGCGACGGATGGATCATGTGCAGCCGATGTTTCAGGTGCTTCAATCTGTTGCCCCGCGCCCTGACCATGTGCAGATCGTGCGTGACAACATGGCCTTTGGCCGTGCTGCCCGGCTTCGCGATGAATGGCCCCAGGCGATGGCGGCGGCGGATGCTCTGTTGCAGGGCGACGACGTGCCGGGGGATTTGGGGCGACGGCTGACATTTCTGGCGGAAGCGGACCAGTTGAAATCGGTGCTGCGGGCGGGGGTGATCCATTCCGGTCGCCGCGAGAACAGCGCCGAACATAGCTGGCATCTGGCGCTGTATGCGCTGGTTCTGGCCGCGATTGCGCCGGCGGGAACGGATGTTGACCGGGTGATCCGCATGTTGATCCTGCATGATCTGGTTGAAATCGACACCGGGGACGTGCCGATCCATTCCGCTGATGGGCTGGCCCATGGCAGCGCCGCGCGTGTGGCGGCGGAACAGGCGGCGGCGGATCGCTTGTTCGGGGTGCTGCCCGCCGCGCAGGGGGCCGAGTTCCGCAGCCTGTGGGATGAATTCGAGTCTGGCGAAACCCCGGATGCCCGATTCGCCAAGGCACTGGACCGGGCGCAGCCGGTTTGGCTGAACATTGCGGCCGAAGGTGGGACATGGGCGGAATTTGGCGTCACCTGGGATCAGTTGCAAAGCCGCGTGGGCGACAGGATTGCGCGCGGTGCGCCGCTGCTGTGGGATTGGTTGCAGGGCAGGGCGCGTGGATACTTCGGCGTGTGATATGGGCCGCATCCTTGCTGCGGCGGCGATCTGTATTCTGGGGATGGGCGCATTGGATCAGGTGCTGGACCTGTTTCGCCCTTATTTTGTGGACGTCGCTCAACCCGGCGCGGCACCGCAGCTTGTGCACATCCGCCCGCTGCCGCACCCGTGGATAAAACCCGGTATCGAGATCGTCGGGATCGGCCTGATGGTGTGGGCGGCTTTGGGCCTGTTGCGACCGCAGGGCATCCGCCGCAATGACGCGGGGATAATCGTGCTGTTGGATATGGCGTTGACGACAGGTCGGTCTGCTTTTGGGATCGGTGAAGGGTTCAGCGCCGATTTTCTGCTGATTGCGCTGCCGGGGACGCTGGTTGGACTGGCGCTGCATCGGATCTGGCCATCCTTGGGTTGGCGCATCGGCTGCATACCATAGCATACAACGCTTTTCTTCCGTGGCGGGATCAGCTATAGCCGCGCCAGAGAATCCTGAGCCGAAGGGGGCATTCATGTCGAAGATCAAGGTAGAAAACCCCGTCGTCGAACTTGACGGCGATGAGATGACCCGGATCATCTGGGACTTTATCAAACAGAAACTGATCGTCCCCTATCTGGACATCGACCTGAAATATTACGACCTCGGCATCGAGGAGCGTGACCGCACCGACGACCAGATCACCGTGGATGCCGCCAATGCGATCAAGCAATATGGCGTGGGCGTGAAATGCGCCACCATTACCCCGGACGAAGCGCGGGTCGAGGAATTCGGCCTGAAAAAGATGTGGAAATCGCCGAACGGCACCATCCGTAACATCCTGGGCGGCGTGATCTTCCGCGAGCCGATCATCTGCAAGAACGTGCCGCGTCTGGTCCCCGGCTGGACCCAGCCGATCATCGTCGGTCGTCACGCATTTGGCGACCAGTATAAAGCCACCGATTTCCGCTTCCCCGGCAAGGGCAAGCTGACGATCAAATTCGTCGGCGAAGATGGCGAGACCATCGAGCATGAAGTGTTCGACGCCCCGTCCTCGGGCGTGGCGATGGCGATGTATAACCTTGACGATTCGATCCGCGATTTTGCCCGCGCCTCGATGAACTATGGCCTGTCGCGCGGCTATCCGGTCTATCTGTCCACCAAGAACACCATCCTGAAAGCCTATGACGGCCGCTTCAAGGATCTGTTCCAAGAGGTGTTCGACGCTGAATTCGCTGATAAATTCAAGGCGGCGGGCATCACCTATGAACACCGTCTGATCGACGATATGGTCGCCTCGGCGATGAAATGGTCGGGCGGCTATGTCTGGGCCTGCAAAAACTATGACGGTGACGTGCAGTCTGATACCGTCGCGCAGGGCTTTGGCTCGCTCGGTCTGATGACCTCGGTGCTGATGACGCCCGATGGGAAAACCGTCGAATCCGAGGCTGCGCATGGCACAGTGACCCGCCATTACCGCCAGCATCAGGCGGGCAAGGAAACCTCGACCAACTCGATCGCGTCGATCTTTGCCTGGACTGGTGGGTTGAAGCATCGCGCCAAACTGGACGGCAACGAGGCGCTGAAGACCTTTGCCGAAACGCTGGAAAAGGTGACGGTTCAGGCGGTCGAGGATGGTTACATGACCAAAGACCTCGCCCTGCTGGTCGGGCCGGATCAAAAATGGCTGACCACCATGGGTTATCTGGAAAAGGTCGATGAATACCTGAACAAAGCCCTTAAGGGTTGATCGCACAGGCCGGGGGAAACCCCGGCCTTTTGCATGGAGGATTCCCATGGCCGAAAGTTGGATTTTTTGGGCGCTGCTGGCGGCGGTTTTCGCCGCGCTGACGGCCATTTTCGGCAAGGTCGGCGTGGCCGGGGTCAATGCCGATTTTGCCACGCTGATCCGCACGGTGGTGATCCTTGCCGCGCTGCTGCTGATCGTCAGCGCCACCGGGCAGCGCCAGCCCCTTGGCGCGATTTCCGGCAAAAGCTGGGTGTTTCTGGTGCTGTCAGGGCTGGCTACCGGGGCAAGCTGGGTGTGCTATTACCGCGCGCTGCAATTGGGCGACGCTGCGCGCGTGGCCCCGGTGGACAAGTTGAGCGTGGTTCTGGTCGCGCTGTTCGGCGTGGCATTCTTGGGTGAAAAGCTCAGCGCCGTGAACTGGGCCGGGGTGGCGATGATCGCGGGCGGGGCGATGCTGGTCGCCCTGCGCTGATGCCGCAAGCGTGAAGCCGCCCGGCCTGAGCAGGGGATGAGATGCGGGTAAATCTGCCCTATGTCTCGGCTTTGGATCAATGCAGCGGATATTTCATGGACGATCAGGGACCAACGCTCGAACGCGGCGGTGCGCGTTATGCCCGCGAACTGGAACAGCATCTGGATTGGCTGGATACATTTACCCCCACCGCGCTTGGCGTTCTGGCCTCGGCCTCCGGGATTTACACCTATCTGGGCGTGCGCACCCTGCTGACGGAACCGGGGGTTTGGACGACGTTTGCCGCGCTGGCCTATTCGGTTGCGGTGTCGGTGGGGATTTTCGTGTTCTGGTCCTATATGCTGCGCTTGCTGCCTGCGGTGCGCAGCGCGGCGTCGCGCGTGGGTCTGTTTCTGGCCATGGGGTTGGGCTGCCTGGCGATTGTGGCGATGTCGTCCTGGCTGAACGCGGCGGCGCTGGCGGGTGGTGCGGCGGTGGAAACGCATATGGCAACCACTGTGCAGCATTATCAGACGGCGCTGGAGCGTGCGCATGCCAATACGGTTGCCGGCCAATCGCTGACCCGCGACGTGGCGCGTGTGCGGCAAAGTTTCGGCGACCTGTCAGAGCAAGAGGCGGGCGGCACTCTGTCGGGCTGGGCCGGGCGCGGTGCGGTGTTCCGGGTGCTGACCCAGAAACAGGCCGAGTTGCAGGCGCTGGAGGATCAGCTTGCCGCCGTCGCCGACCCGATCGAGGCGACCTTCGCACAGGGCAACACCATCCTGTCGCGAATGCGGTCGATCTCGGTCGAGCCCGGCGGGCTTGAGGATCGCACCGTGCGCTTTTCCGAAGACGCTGTGCAGCTTGCGGGGTTGATTACCCAGTTGCGTCAGCTGAACCCCGCGCCGCTGGTGTCGCGCGCGGCGCAGGATCTGGCCGATGCCGTGGTGCTGCCGGAACTGGACGGCACTTCGGCGGACATCCGGGCCGGGCAATCCAGCACCATCGCTTCGGTGCTGTCGCTGGTGCAGCAGCGGGCGCAGACATTGGGTCAGGCCGCCGCCGATGTGATGGTGCTGCCGCAGCCGGATGAGGCGCTGTATACCCCCATGTCAGCGGCGGATGCGGTGATCGTCTATGCCGGGAACTTCGTTCCGGCCTGGGCGGGCGCGATTTCGATCGACCTTTTACCGGCAGTGCTGGTGTTCATCATTATGGTGGTGCAGGCGGCGATCCGGTCGGGGCGCGGCCATGGCCATCTGGATGACCGCATGACGGTGCGCGAACTCCGCGCCGCGCTGGCCGCTGCCGAGACGCTGCGCGAAGCCGAGGCGCAGTCCGCCGCCCCCGGCTCCATGCCGCCGCCGCGACCCGAGGCATAAAATGCGCCTTCTGTCCTCACCCCGGCAGGTGATCCGGGCGGTGCTGATCGCGCAGATGGCGATGGCGGCAATCATCATCGGTGCCGACCTGATCCGCGCGCCCGGCGCCGCTGCGCCGGGGCTGTTTGCGCCGCCCGCCCAAGGCCCCAGCGTGCGCCCCTATCGCCCCGACCTGCGCCCTGGCCAGCCCGGAACCCCCGGCGCACCCGCCATGCGTCCCATGCCGGAACGGCTGGAGTTCACCGAATCCGAGGGCACGATCAGCCTCACCGGCCAGATCGCCCCCGGCGACGCCGACCGCTTTGCCGCATGGATGGATGAAATCCGCTCGCAGGCCAGCCGGGTCAGTCTGGACAGTTCCGGCGGCTCCGTTTCGGACGCACTGGCCATCGGGCGCACGATCCGCGCGGCCAATATGGCGACGCGGGTGGGCGATGGAGCCGTCTGCCTGTCGGCCTGCCCCTACCTGCTGGCCGCGGGCACCGAACGTCAGGTGGACGCGGGCGGAATCGTCGGCGTGCATCAGCATTACTTTGGCAAGAATACGATCCTGCCCGCCTTCATGGCGATCAACGACCTGCAACGGGCGCAGGCCAGCGTGATCGACTTTCTCTCAGATATGGGCGTTGACCTGCGCATCATGTCCTACGCGCTGCGCACACCACCCGAAGACATCAACATCCTCGACCCCGCCCTGATGCGCGACCTGCGCCTGACCACTGACCCGGCCTGAATGCATCTTTTGTCCGCAAATATCCCGGGGGGAATCCGGCGAATGCCGGATGGGGGGCTGGCCCCCCTTCCCCCGCCCCCAACCATGCGCTACAGCAAACCATCCAAGGGCAGGAGTAACCGATGAAAGCCGCCGTCATCACCTTTCCCGGATCGAATTGCGACCGTGATCTGGCCGTTGCGCTCGACCGCGCGGGCGCGCGCGTTACCCGCGTCTGGCACAAGGACGACAGCCTGCCTGATGGCACTGATCTGGTTGCCGTGCCGGGCGGGTTCAGCTTTGGCGATTATCTGCGTTGCGGTGCCATCGCGGCGCAGTCGCCCATTGCCCGGGCCTTGCGCAATCACGCCGCGCGCGGCGGTTATGTGCTGGGCATCTGCAACGGGTTTCAGGTGCTGACCGAACTGGGCCTGCTGCCGGGGGCGCTGATGCGCAATGCCGGGCTGACCTTTCTGTGCAAACCTGTTGTCCTGACCGTGACCACAGCGAACAGTGATTTCACCTGCGGCTATGACGCTGGCCAGCAGATCACCGTGCCGGTGGCGCATCACGACGGCAACTATCAGATCGATGCCGAGGGGCTGGCTGCCCTGCGCGATCAGGATCGTATCGCCTTTACCTATGCGCCTGGGATCAATGGCTCGGTCGCGGATATTGCCGGGGTGCTGTCGGAAAATCGCCGGGTTCTGGGGATGATGCCACACCCCGAACGCGCGGCTGATCCGGCGCTTGGCGGCACGGACGGTGCGCCACTTTTTGCCGGTCTGGTGCAAACGCTGCAATCTGCGTGACTTGAGCGAAACACCGCGCAGGCATAAATTACGCGGATCAGTCAGGAAGGACGGATCGCCGGGTGAACCAGCGCGAGCAGATCAAGGATGACCAACCCGCCATTGATGGCGGCAAGCTGCGCAACCCGTGGTGGCTGCGCGCGGTGGTGGCTGCGATCCTGCTGGCCGGGATGGCGCTGGTCTGGATCACCAATGCCTGGCTGACGGAACGGTTTTCCGAAAATACCCGCGTTCGCGCCGAAATGCGTGCGACGCTGTTTACCGGCAACCTGATTTCGGAACTTCAGCGCACCTCGGTCGTGCCGCTTTTGCTGGCACGTGATCCGACCCTGATCGGGTCGCTTCGAAGCAATGAGTTTTCCTCTACCTCGGCCCGGCTGATCGGGGCGCAAAAGGAAATCGGTGCGGCCTCGATCACCTTGCTTGATTCGACAGGGCGCACCGTGGGGGCGACGAACAGGTTCGAGATCGGCACAAACAACAGCCAGCAGCCCTTTTTCGTCGAGGCGCTGCGGTCGCGTGACACCGTGTTCACCGTCTCGCCGCGCGATGAGGGCGGGTTCGAATTCGCCTATTCCCGTGCCGTGATCGCCGATGGCAAGACCTTGGGCGTGATCGTGGTCGGTGCCGATCTGACGCGGCTGGAACGGTCATGGTCCAGCGTGTCCGATGCCGTTGCCGTCACCGACAGCGAAGGCAACATCATCTTGTCCACCGAAGCGCGCTGGCGGGGCCTGACCCTGCCGCAAGCGCTTGAGGTGCGCTCGGCGCCTTCGGCCATTCAGCGGGCATTTCAACTGACCACCGACTGGAGCAGCGCGCCGGTTGATGCCTATGTGAAAGGTCGCGCGGTGATGCAGACCGAAAGCCGGATCAGCTTTCGCGGCTGGCGGATGATTACCTTCACCGCCTATGATTCCGTGCGTGAACGAGTGAATGCCGTTCTGGCGCTGGAAATCATGGGGTTGGCCATTCTGCTGGCCGCGACCTTCTATCTGCTGTCGCACCGTGCCCGCGCGCAGTCCGAGGCGTTCATGCGTGAATCTGCCGACCTGCGTGCCCTCAACGCCCGGCTGACGCGCGAGATCGCCGAACGCGAGCGGGTGCAAAAGGAACTGCGTGTCGCTGAACAAACCGTGCAGCAATCCAGCAAGCTGGCGGCTTTGGGTGAAATGTCGGCGGGGGTCAGCCACGAACTGAACCAGCCGCTGGCGGCGATGAAGACCTATCTGGCCGGTGCGCGCCTGCTGCTGCAACGCGGCCGCCCCGAAGAGGCGCTGGCCTCGTTCCACCGCATCGATAATCTGATCGAGCGGATGGGCGCGATTACCCGACAGCTGAAATCCTATGCCCGCAAAGGGGGCGAGGCGTTCGAACCGGTCGATCTGCGCGCTGCGGTATCGTCCGCGCTGACCATGATGGAGCCGCAGTTGCGCGAACGCATGGTGCGGATTACTCATAAATTGCCGCGCCGTCGGATCATGGTCATGGCTGACCGCATCCGTCTGGAACAGGTCATCATCAACCTGCTGCGCAATGCCGTCGATGCCGTCAGGGACGCCCGCGATCCTTTGGTGGAAATCGAGGTGAGCGAGGGCGCGCACGCATATGTGTCCGTCCGCGACAACGGGCCGGGTGTTTCTGATCTGGAAAAACTGTTTGAACCCTTCTGGACAACCAAAAAGCCCGGCGAGGGGACTGGCCTTGGGCTGGCCATTTCGTCGGGGATCGTTGCCGATCTGGGGGGGCGGCTGACCGCGCATAACGAAGTTACAGGCGGCGCTGTATTTACGATGGAACTGCCCCTGCACGGCGCCGAAGGCGTCGGACCGGGCCGCCCGATGGCGGCGGAATAACGGGTGGGGGTCGGACGTTCACTGAACGGACGGCACAGGGGCACAAGTGAAAGGAACGACGCCGCATGGCGCGCAAGTTGAAAATTGCAATCGTCGATGACGAACCCGATATGCGGGAATCGATCAGCCAGTGGCTGGTCCTGTCGGGGTTCGAAACGGAAACCTATCCAAGCGCCGAAGACGCGCTGAAGGTGATCGGGGCCGACTGGCCGGGCGTTGTCGTGACCGACATTCGGATGCCGGGCATGGACGGCATGGCATTCCTGAAAAAGCTGATGGCACTGGATTCCGGGCTGCCGGTCATCATGATTACCGGCCATGGCGATGTGCCGATGGCGGTCGAGGCGATGCGCCTTGGTGCGATGGACTTTATGGAAAAGCCCTTCAACCCCGACCGGATGACCGAACTGGCGAAAAAGGCCACGCAGTCGCGCCGGATGACGCTGGACAACCGCGCCTTGCGACGCGATCTGTCCGAAGGGCAGCAGGTCATGTCGAAACTGATCGGGGCCAGCCCGGTGATGGAACGCCTGCGCGAAGATATTCTGGATCTGGGGCAGGCTGATGGTCACGTCCTGATCGACGGCGAAACCGGCACTGGCAAGACGCTGGTCGCCCATGCGCTGCATGCTGTTGGACCGCGCGCCTCGCGCAAGTTCGTGCCGATCAGCTGTGCTGCCTATGCGCCCGATACCTTGGCTGAACGCCTGTTCGGCCCGGTCGAGGACGGCTTGCCCGCTGTCGAGGAGGCGCGCGGCGGGACGTTGTGCCTTGAGGACATCGAGGCGCTGACCGAACCTTTGCAAGCGCGGCTGCTGGCCTTTATCGCCGATCAGGGCGCCCCGGCCGAAACCCGGATCATCGCCATCTCTAACGCCCGAGGCGAAGGTCGCCGGGCCGAGGACAGCCTGCGCCCCGATCTGTTCTATCGTCTGTCGGCCTTGCAGATCACCTTGCCGCCGCTGCGCGCCCGCGGCGAGGATATTCTGGCGCTATTCACCCGGATGACCGAACAATTCGCCGAAGAATATGGCTGCGAGCCGCCGCAGGTTACGGCGCAAGAGGCCGCGCAGCTATTGCAGGCCCCGTGGCCCGGCAACATCCGGCAGTTGATTAACGTCGCTGAACGGGCGGTGTTGCAGAACCGGCGCGGGTCAGGCTCGATCGCGTCGCTGCTGATGGCGGATGGCGAGGAAACGCAGCAGGCCACCACAACCGAGGGCAAGCCGCTGAAGGAATATGTCGAGAGCTTTGAAAAAATGCTGATCGACAACACGATGCGGCGGCACAAGGGTTCGATCGCGTCGGTGATGGACGAATTGTGCCTGCCGCGCCGGACCCTGAACGAAAAGATGGCCAAATACGGGCTGTCGCGCGGGGATTATCTGTAGCACCGGGGGTTTCACACCCCCGGACCCCCGTGGGATATTTAGGGACAGAAGATGCAGGATGACACTGATCGCCACCGCGAGAAGATGGCGAAGATCAAGGCCGCGCGCGGGCGGATGATGGCGGATAAGACTGCTGAAAAGGGCTTGATTATCGTTCATACCGGTAAGGGAAAGGGCAAGTCATCCTCGGGCTTTGGGATGATCCTGCGCGCTATCGGTTGGGGGATGCCCTGTGCCGTGGTGCAGTTCATCAAGGGGGCGTGGGACACGGGCGAGCGGCGCGCGCTGGAGGGGCCGTTGGCTGGTCTGTGCCAGATACACGTCATGGGCGAGGGGTTTACCTGGGATACGCAGGATAAGGACCGCGATACGGCGGCGGCGCAGGCGGCATGGGACAAGGCCAAGGAACTGATCCGCGACCCCTCGGTTCAGATGGTGCTGCTGGACGAAATCAACATCGCGCTGCGCTATGGCTATCTGGATGCGGGGGATGTGGTGGAATTTCTGCTGGACGAAAAGCCGCCAATGACCCATGTCGTGCTGACGGGCCGCAATGCGCCTGATCTGCTGATCGAGGCCGCCGATCTTGTCACCGAGATGACCGAGATCAAACATCCGTTCAAATCGCAGGGTGTCAAGGCACAGCGCGGGGTCGAGTTTTAACCGTCCCAGATCGCGGGGTCGGCCAGTTCGATGGAATTGCCTGCCGGGTCGCGGAAATAGATCGACCGCGCGCCGTTTGGCCAGTGAAAATCGGCCTCGATCTCGATGCCTCGTTGTTCCAGATGGGCGCGCCAGTCATCCAGCCGGTTCGGGGCAACGGCCATGCAATAATGCCCCGGCCCGCGTGCGCCATGTGGCGGCACTGGCAGGCGGGCATCGGGGGCAGGGGGCCGCTCTGTCGCCTGGGCGCGAAAGACCAGCAACACCTGACCGGGCGCGACACGGAAAAAGATGTGGCGATCAGGCACCTGTTGAAACGGGGTCAGCCCGATCACCCCCTGCCAAAAGGCAAGGGCGGTCTTTAGATCGTCGGCGTAAAGCGCGGACTCCAATGTGCCCAGAACTGGCGGTGTCATTGCAGCAAGATGCCATAAATCACGGCCATTGTCACACCTGCGTCACAGCCCCGTATTATGCGGCTGAAAGGGATAGATGCGGGGGCTTGTCAGACATGAACCGCGAGATATAGTCGGTTCATGATTTGATCCGCGCCTGCCCTTTTTGGGCCAAGGTGGAAAGGGCACATGCTGGACGAGCAACGCGACTTCAGAACCCATTTTGTGCGCGAGCCGGCGAGCCTGCGCTATTATCCTGCTTTGGTGCTGAACGCCGATTTCAGGCCCCTATCCTATTACCCGCTGTCGCTGTGGCCCTGGCAAGAGGCGATCAAGGCGGTGTTTCTGGAGCGCGTCACTATTCTGGCCGAATATGACGAATGCGTGCGAAGTCAGCGGCAGGCGTTCCGCATACCTTCGGTCGTAGTGCTGAAAGATTTCGTCAAACCCCAAAAGCGCGTGGCCTTCACGCGCTTTAATCTTTTTCTGCGGGATGAATTCTGCTGCCAATACTGCGGGGCAAAGGGCGATCTGACCTTTGATCATGTCGTGCCCCGGTCGCGTGGCGGGGTGACAAGCTGGGAAAACGTTGTTGCCGCTTGTTCGCCCTGCAATCTGCGCAAGGCCAACCGCAGCCTGCGCCATTCCGGCCTGACCCTGCGCCGCGCGCCCCGCCGCCCCTCGGCCGAGGAAATGCATGCGGTCGGGCGGCGCTTTCCGCCGAACCATCTGCATGAAAGCTGGATGGATTTTCTGTATTGGGATGCCGAACTGGAAAGCTGACCGATCAGATCAGCCATTTCCGCATCAAAAACCGTGCCAGAACCTGACCGCCGCGTTCGACATGTTCCGCCTGTTCGGTGACGAAGCCGGCGGCCATGAACGGACCTTCGGCCATCAGACTGGCATGGGTGTAAAGCGAATCCAGACCGCGCTGCCGGGCGTCTGCCTCGAGCTGTTCGTAAAGCTGACGGAACAGGCCGTGGCCGCGATATTCGGGCAACAGATAGGCCAGGTCGATACAGCCATCCTCGGCCAGTGTCATGAAACCGATGGCCTTTTCGTTTTGCTCGGCCATTGCGACGCGCTGCCGCGCCAATCGCCCGGCCCAGGCCCGGCCCGAATTCGGTTCTGGCAACCACGCATTCTGCTGCGCCGGGGTATAGGGGCTGCGACCGCGGTGGATCGCGTCGAACATCACCCGCCCCAAAGCTTCGGCATCCTGCGGCCCGGCCCAGCGGATCACAACGCACCGCCCAGACGGGCCAAGACGCCGGGCAGATCGCCATAGCCGGTTGCGCGCCGCTCATACGGCAGGCCCAGACGGTTGGCGGCCCGCTGCGCGGCGCGGTCCAGCGAGGGGTCGTCGGTCTGGGCCAGATAGATCAGCTTTTCGTAATTGCCGAACATCATCGGGATCAGTTCGGGGTGGCGGTCAAAGCCCATGGCCCGCCATACAAAGGCGTCGAACTGACGCACCAGAAAGTCGGTCAGATAAAAGGCGGTGAATTCGTCATCGCGCCGCGCCTCATGCCGGGTCAGACCGTCGAAAAAAGCATAGCAATGCGGGCCGGGGATCATCTCGACCCCCAAAGCATCGCAGCGTGCCTGCAACAGCCCGCCAGTGCCGCAATCGGCGTAAACCACGATCACCCTGTCATAATCGCCGCCACGCTGCCGGATGGCACCCTCGACCGCATCGGGAATGCGGTCGGGCCACAGGTGCAGATCGGCGGGCAGGCAGTGCAGATCCATATGCGCCCAGCCATTTGCATCGCGGATGGCGATCACCTCGCGTGCGAGGGCGCCGCAGGCCAACAGCAGGATGCGGGGCAGCGTGGGGGCGTCAGCCTTCATGGTCGCGCATCGACAGGTGCAGCACAGCCGCCCCCATCAGTGCGACGATGGCCAGGGCTGCCAAGGGAATACCCGCCGCAACCGAGGCCCACAGCGTCACAGCAGCAAGCAGAATGACAATGGCGATCATCAACAGGAAATGTGGCAGCGGCATGGTGACTCCTTCACTTGCCTGAAATATGGTCCGACCGGGCGCGGTTTAAAAGGCCAATTTGCTTAAAATCGACCGCGTGATGGTCTTTGGTCGGGGGCAGGGCGCGGATGCTGGATCGCAACAGGGCGCTGATTATGGCGCGTTACAACAGATGGCAGAACGGCAGCCTGACGGCAGCGGCAAGCGAGATCGGTCAGACGGCGCGGCGGCAGGATCGCGGCGCCTTTTTCGGCTCGATCGAGCGGACCTTTGCCCATCTGCTTTGGGCGGACGGAACATGGCTGGCACGGTTCACCGATGGGCCGATGCCCAAAGGCGGGATCGCGGCATCAGCCGCTGACATCACGGATTGGGACAGTTTCCTGAAAGATCGAGCGGCGCAGGATGCCGCGATCATCGACTGGGCGGCGGCGGTGGATGGCGATTGGCTTGCCAAAGATATGACGTGGTTTTCAGGGGCCTTGGGCCGCGAACTGACCCGACCCCGCGCGGTCTGTGTGCTGCACCTGTTCAATCACCAAACCCACCATCGCGGCCAGATCCATGCGATGCTGACGGCTGCCGGTGCGAGGCCGGATGACACCGACCTTCCTTTAATGGCTGAGGATATGGCTGGCGGTTAAGTCGGTTCAGCCTGCCTGCCGGGGCTGTGTCGCGGTCGGTTGGCCTCGTCATGCGCGACATTGGCGTCCCGGATGCGACTATCGGCACAGTCTTGCCCGGATCAGATGTCTGTGTGCTGGCCAAAGGGAGGTGCGATCACCACCAGCTTCTGATCCTGGGGGCACAAGGGTGCCCTGCTCCTGCTGGATCGGTTGCGGTCTTGCCTTGGTGTTCGACGCGTCGGCGTTATCTTGCACCAACAACAATGCCGAACCGCTGGCCGGCGGCGGCCAACAGCCCCACCGGCCCGAGGTTGATTCGTATGCGCCTTAGCCCGCTGCCAGACTGTTGTGCTTGCGGGCGATGAATTCTTTCGCCGTTTCCACCGCCACCGCAGCATCGCGGCAATAGGCGTCAGCGCCGATGGCCCGTCCGAATTCCTCGTTCAGCGGCGCGCCGCCGACCAGCACGATGTAATCTTCGCGGATGCCCTGTTCCTTCATCGTGTCGATCACGACTTTCATATAGGGCATGGTCGTGGTCAACAGGGCGGACATGCCGATGATGTCGGCGTCTTCACGCTTGGCGGCGTCGATATAGTTTTCAACCGGGTTGTTGATACCCAGATCGACCACCTCAAAGCCCGCGCCCTCCATCATCATCGCCACAAGGTTCTTGCCGATGTCGTGGATGTCGCCCTTGACCGTGCCGATGACCATTTTACCAACGCGCGGCGCGCCGGTTTCGGCCAGCAGCGGTTTCAGAATCGCCATGCCGCCCTTCATCGCATTGGCGGCCAGCAGAACCTCGGGCACGAACAGGATGCCGTCGCGGAAATCGTGGCCCACGATGGTCATACCGGCGACCAGCGCCTTGGTCAGCACGTCATAGGGGGTCCAGCCGCGTTCCAGCAGGATGTTCACGCCTTCTTCGATCTCGTCCTTAAGACCGTCGTAAAGGTCGTCCATCATCTGCTGAACCAGGTCGTCGTCGTTCAGTTCGGAAAGGATGATCTCGTCGTCAGACATGGCTTGCTCCGTCGCGCTATGACATGGATTTGGCGTGGTTTTGCCGATTTGAAAAGCCGGATTACGACATGCGACCATCCTTCGGCGACCTTCATGGCAATGGGCTGGTGTTTGTTCCCGTATTGTTCTAGCGTAGAGGAATGCTGCCGCCCCGCAACCCCGATGAAGAGCTAAAGGCCCGTGGGGCCGACACCCGCCCGCCCGGCCGGTTCGAGCCGCTGCGGGCCGAGCGCGAATCCGATGGCTGGGACATCCCGGAAGATCAGCGCCTGCTGCGCACCGAAATCGCCGTCGAGCGTCCGCGTAGTATCATCAACCGCAATACCTCGCCCGATGTGCCCTTTGATCGGTCGATCAACCCTTATCGCGGCTGTGAACATGGTTGCATCTATTGTTTTGCCCGCCCCTCGCACAGCTATCTTGGCCTGTCGCCTGGCCTTGATTTTGAAACGAAAATCACCGCCAAACCTGATGCGGCAGTGGTGCTGGAACGTGAACTGGCGCGGCCTTCTTACAAATGCGCGCCGATTGCGATGGGGACGAATACCGACCCCTATCAGCCCGCCGAATCACGGCTGGCGATCATGCCCGGCATTCTGCGGGTGCTGTCGGACTGGAACCATCCGGTCACGCTGGTGACACGCGGCCATACGGTGCTGCGCGATGTTGACTTGTGGGCCGAACTGGCGGCAAAGCGGATGGCCTTTGTCGGTGTCTCGATCACGACGCTGGACGCGCCGCTGGCCCGCGCGCTGGAACCGCGCGCCCCGCCGCCTGCCATACGGCTGCGGATGATTCGCGAATTGGCCGCTGCCGGGGTGCCGGTGCGGGTGATGGTGGCGCCGGTGATCCCGGTGCTGACCGAACCCGATATGGAAGCGATCCTGACCGCCGCGCGCGAGGCGGGGGCCACGAATGCCAGCATGATCCCGCTGCGCCTGCCGTATGAGGTGGCGCCACTGTTCCGCGATTGGCTGGATCGTCACCACCCCGGCAAGGCCGCGTATATCATGCGCCGGGTGCAGTCGATGCGCGGCGGGCGCGACAATGACCCGCGCTTTGGCCACCGGATGCGGGGGCAAGGGATCGAGGCTGACCTGATGCACCAGCGCTTCAAGATAGCGCGGCGGCGGTTGGGGTATAGCAACGAATCGGTGCCGCTGGATTGCAACCGCTTTGGCCCGCCGCCACGGGCGGGCGATCAGTTGTCGCTGTTCTAGCCGCGCCTTACCCCCTGCGGCGGCTGGTCCGCTCGCGCGTTGGGCCGCTGCCATCGGTGCCGTCACTGGCGCTGCTGAAACTGCCCAGCTTTGCGGCGATTTCATCCAGCGTCGGCTTGTCGCCGCGCGGGCGGGTTTCCAGCGCCTCGCGCATCGCGCGCAGATGTTCGGGCATGGTGCCGCAACAACCGCCGATGATCCGCACGCCCAGATCGCGCGCCAGAACGGCGTAATCGGCCATCAGTTCGGGCGTGCCGTCATAGTGGATATGCCCGTGCTCATAGCGCGGAATCCCGGCGTTGCCCTTGGCGATGATCGGGCGTTCCGTGCCGGTGGCGACAAAACCATTCACCGTGCGCAGCAGGTCCGACGCGCCAACGCCGCAATTCGCGCCAAAGGCCACCGGCGGCAGCGGCAGCTTTTCGACCAGCGCGGCAAGCTGGGCCGAGGTGACGCCCATCATCGTGCGCCCGGCGGTGTCAAAGCTCATGGTGCCGACCCAGGGCATCCCGGCCAGCTTGGCGGCTTCGGCGGCGGCGCGGTATTCCTCGGGGGCGCTGATGGTTTCGACCCACAGCACATCGGCCCCGCCCTCTTTCAGACCCTCGGCCTGTTCGTGGAACATCTCGACGGCGGCTTCGTGGGTCAGGCTACCCATCGGCACCATGATTTCGCCCGTCGGCCCCATGCTGCCCGCCACCACGACCGGGCGGCCAGCGGCATCGGCCACCTCGCGCGCCAGTTCGGCGGCGACGCGGTTCAGCTCGCGCACGCGGTTCTGGGCATTATGCAATTTCAGACGGCTGGCGTTGCCGCCAAAGCTGTTGGTCAGGAACAGGTCAGACCCGGCATCAACAGCGCCGCGATACAGCTGACGGATATTGTCGGGCTGGTCGGTGTTCCACAGTTCCGGCGGATCGCCCGCCGACAGGCCCATGTTGAACAGGTTGGTCCCTGTCGCGCCATCGGCCAGCAGCCAGTCGCGTTCAGACAAAAGCCGGGTCAGCAAAT
>NZ_JAUNTO010000044.1 GCF_030538655.1 Paracoccus sp. (in: a-proteobacteria) | reverse complement strand
CCCGCATTGACGATCAAGCCGCATTTCAGCCCCTTGCGCTGCACCACACGGTTCAGCATCGCGGTGCCGGAATAAACCCCGGTCTGGATCGAACCCAGCGCATCCTCCAGCGACAGGCCCCAGTGCTCCAACCCCTCGCGTGAGGATTCGATCAGGCCAAGCGCCTCGTTCTGCGGGGTCGATTGCGCCTTGCCGACGACGAAATCACCGTCGCTGTCCACAAAGAACGTATCGGTCATGGTTCCGCCCGCGTCGATGCCAAGCACCTGCACGGTCCGGTCGTTTTTCTTGTCGAGTGGCAATGTGACGTCCTCCCTTCACATCACGCGCAGCGATGGCGCGGCGCGTCTGTTCAGGTTGGTTTTTTCGTCAGCCGGTGGTTGTCCGATTATCGAACGATCCGACGGTCACGCTGCGGACGCAAAGTCAATCGCGCTGGTGGCGCGGGATGTCGTAACTGTCCAGTTTCATATAAAGCGTAGAACGGGCGATGCCCAACCGCTTGGCTGTGCGGGATAAATTTCCGCCCTCTGCATCCATCGCCTCAAGGATGCGCAACCGCTCGCCGTCGCGCAGCGTATCGACCGGGCGCTGTCGGACAGGTGTCCGGATCTCGGGCGGCAATGTCTGCACGTCGATCAGCCCGGTAGATGACAGCGCATCCAGCGCGGCGATCAGGTTCGCCATCTCGCGCAGGTTGCCCGGCCAGCGATAGGCTTGCAGCGCCGCCATCGCGCCCGAGGTAAAGTTCAGGTTCCGCCCGCCAGTGGTATCGGCGTGATGGCGGGTCATCATCTTCAACGTGGCGGCGATTTCCTCGGGCCGTTCGTGCAGGGGCGGTATATTCAGCCGTGCCGCGGCGATGCGGTGATACAGATCGCTGCGAAACTCGCCCGCCTGCATGGCGGCATAAAGCGGGCGGCTGGACAAGGCGATGATCCGGCTGCCCCCCTGAATCGTCATTTCCACCAGACTCAGCAGCAGTTTCTGAACCTCGTCGCTGACAGAACCCGGACCGTTCAGACATAAAACACCGCCCGCGCCGTCGCATGTCAGCCGCGCACCATGCGCCAGATCTTCGCGCAGGGTAGCGGCGGTCAGGATCGAACAGTCGATCATCTCGAACGGGCCTTGTGCCTGCGGGCTGGCCCGGTGGATGGCCTGCGCCAGAAAAGTTTTGCCTACGCCCGATTCGCCCTCGATCAGCAGGGGAATTGCCGTGCGGGCCAGCCGCTCGGCCTGCGCGCACAGCGCCGCCGAAACCGGGCCTGCCTGCCCGATACGGATCAGTTCCGCCCCCGGATCAGGTCTGGCCGCCCGCCTGCGACGCAGCGAAATCATCACGCCGATGGCCTCATCGGGCGATCCGATCACCTCAAGATCGGTGCCGGGCATACATTCGCCCAATGCCTCGGCGATGGTGTCGGATGGCTGGTCGATCAGGTCCGGGATGCGCGCACGCAGAGCACTCAGCGCCGTGTCGTCATCGCAAAACCGCTGAAACCCCTCGGTCGCAAAGACATCATTTCCGGCCCGATCCATCATCAGCATCGGTTCGTTCCCGCGCCGCAGACGGCGCAGGTGCAGACGTTCGATCAGGGTTTCATGTTCCTGCGCCAGCATCCGGGTCAGGTCGGATTCCACCTGTGCGGCCAATGCGGCGGACAGCGCGGCGGCATTCGGCTGTGCCAGATGGTCAAGCCAGGAAATATCCACGACCCCCAACAGCGCCCCGGTGCCGGGATCGGTGATCGGCGTCGCGGCACAATTCCAACGCTGGATCGCCTCGCAGAAATGCTCGACCGAGTGGATCGTGACCGGGCGGCGCAGATGCAGCGCCGTGCCGATAGCATTGGTGCCGATGGCCTGTTCGGTCCAGTCACCGCCCAGATGGAGATGGTTTTCGCGCCCCATCGCCAGAATGCCGGAATCCCCACCCGCATCCAGCACCACACCCGAGCGATCACACAGCAGCACGATATTGCCCGTATGCGCCAGCAGGTAATTCGCCCGCGCCAGCGCATTGTCCGCCCCCTTGCGCAATCGCCGTGCCACGGCCCGCGCGGTCAGCAATTCCGCCTCGCTGCGCAAAGGCGCGCGGGACGGGTTCGCGACACCTGCCTGATCCGAGCGCCGCCAACTGGCCAGAACATCCTCGCGAATCCGCGACGGCACCTTGCCCAGCCCGACAAAATCCTCCCAGTCGCGCTTGGTGATATTCAGCCCCATCCGTCCCTCCCCGAACGATGACGCCGCGCCCGCGCCAGGCGCAGACACCCCGCAAGCGTCCACATAGATCAGCCGCCTGTCAAGTCAGAGCTTGGTCGCCTGTCCATGCCGGCTATCCCGCCGCCGCCATCACCCGTTCCAGCGTAGCGGCATCCAGTGCCGCCGGATTGGCCGCCATCGAGGATGACGTCACCGCTGCCTGTGCCGCCGCCTGCCGCGTGGCATCGTCCAGCCGCAAAGGCGGCAGGACGTGGCTGTGTGCCCATTGTGCCAGATAGGCCGCCGCATCGGCCAGCATAGTGTCGCCCGGCAGGCCAAAGGCCGCCGCAATCCATGCCCCCACCTGATCCAGTCGCGCAGCCAGCGCCGGGTCGGTCACGGCCGCGCGGTTGGCGGTCAGCACCGGGGCCAGCAGCGCGCCGCAGATCGCGCCATGCGCCACGCCGATCAACCCGCCCAGCGGCCCGGCCAGCCCATGCACCGCCCCCAGCCCGGCATTGGCCAGCGCCAGACCGCCACACAGGCTGACCCAAGCCAGTTCGTCGCGGGCACGGGCATCCTCGGCCTGCATCAGCCGGATCAGTGCCGCCAGCCCGCGCGGGATCGCATCGCGGCACAGCGCATCGGTCAGCGGGTTGGCGCGGGTGCAGCAGAACGGCTCGATCACCTGGGTGATGGCATCCAGCCCCGACGCCAGCGTGATCGCGCGCGGGCAGTCATCAGTCAGCCCCGGATCGACGATGGCCAGACGCGGCAGCATGGCGGGGTCGCGCAGGCTGACCTTGCGGCGATGGTCAGGCACGGTGATGACGGCGTTACGCGTCACCTCGGCCCCGGTGCCGGCGGTGGTCGGGATGGCGACAAAGGGCAGCGGCGGGCGATCCAGTGGCAGGCCCGCACCGACGACCTCGAGATGATCGGTGATCGGTCGGGTGGCGGGGATCAGCGCCGCAATCGCCTTGCCCGCATCAATGGCCGACCCGCCGCCCAATGCGACCACCGCCCCCACCCCTGCCGCACGGGCGGTTTCGGTGGCGGACCGGATCAGCGGCAGGTCTGGCTCACCCGGCACCGCCAGCCGCAGCGGTGCGTCCAGCGCAGCGGCCAGCCAGTCGGCCCGCCGCCCGTCCGCACCATGCACCAGCAACACCCGCGCCCCGCCTGCCATGGCGCGGATACGGTCGGCGGCGGTCAAGGACGAACCGCGACCAAAAGCAATCTCGGTCGCGGTCATAAAGGTAAACGGTGTCATCGACGTCCCCGGCAGGTTTCCCCCCTGATGCCGGGCGCACCGCTGTTGTGCAAGCACTCAGGCGGCGGCGCAGGGTCGTCACGACAGCAGCAGACCACCGGCAGGCAATGCATGGTCACGGGAACCGCCATCATCGCCACATCATAGCTGTTGCCCGCCGTCAGCGCGCTCAGCGGATCAGTGCCCATCGGGTCAAAGAAGAACATCTCGATGGTCAGCCCGTTCAGGAATTTCGTCGTCAGCGGGCCAGTCATACCGCCAAAACCAAGGCTTAGATGATCCGTGCCATCCAGCAAGGTGAAAACGCCGTCCACATCGGAATAGGGGGCATCCTGCGCGAAACCAAGCGCCAGATTGACGAACAGCTCGCCGGTATAGCCGAAATCCACCCCCGTGGCCGGGGCGTCAAAGATCAGCCGATCGCCCGTGCCGTCAAAGCTGATCTCGACCGCCTCGGACGGGCCGTGACCGCTGGCTTCGACCGTTACATCATAGCGTTAATGCGGGTTTCGCCGCCCCCCGACCACGCAGCCCCCAACCGTCACCAGATCCGCCACCGGCGTGAATGACGCGATTAACACAGCTTCCGGCAAAGAGGGATCGCCGTCGGCGTCGTGATCGTTTCCTGAATATAAAAGCCGCCCAGACCGGACAGCATCTGTGTGATGATGACCTGCACGCGAACCTGTTCGTTCGGCATCAGACTTTCATCGCCGGCACCGACCACGCCGCCCGGCATATCATCGGCCAGATCAGTTGAACCCTGCGCGACATGGAGCTTTACATACCGATAGACAACGGGATCTGCGGCACAGCGTGCCCACGCGCGGATTATTGAAGTCGGCAAAGGTGAAATCCGACGCATCCCCGGTCGAAACGCCATCCCGTAAACACGGATCACCCCGGCAGGCAGGAACACACCATCCGGCCCGACGAGGGGGGCGTTAAAATAGACATACTCCGGCCCCTCGCCATCACTGACACCAATCGCATCAGTGACGGTTTCCGCGCCGATCACCCGATTGCGGCTGAGGTCGGCGGTCGCCACCAGCGTGATGGTATAGCTGGAATTTTCGATAAAGATAACACTGGCCGTGACGCCATAGCTCGTTTGCGCCAACACATTGGCGATCAAGAAAAGCCACTATCTCCGATCACATGTTCCGCCATAAAATCCAACCGGGCCTCGATCATGCTGTTAGCGATATTATCTGTTTCCACCACGATCAGACTTAATCCCGCCAACAATATGTCGTGGACGTCGATCCGTTCCACGAACTCACCACATGCGCCAACGGCGGAGCCTAAGACCATCAACAAAGGCTAGGCAGCCCTAACACTCGGCGGGGCGATGGTCAGATCGGCGGGGGTGATCTGGATACTTATATGCGGGCCTGCTTTGGTTAACATGGTCCCCGGTTAACCCCCCCACGCCCCTTTTTTTCACCCTGCTTTTTTGATTTCCTTCATGGTTGTGTTTGTGTTTTCGGTTATTTTTGTATT
>NZ_JAUNTO010000007.1 GCF_030538655.1 Paracoccus sp. (in: a-proteobacteria) | reverse complement strand
ACCCGCGACCCCCGGCGTGACAGGCCGGTACTCTAACCAACTGAGCTACAACCGCCCACTCATCCCCGGCTGATCGCCCGCCGGGGTGGATGGGGATTTACGGAAACCCGCCGGGCACGTCAAGGGCGGGTTTGCCAAATCCGCAAAGAAAAAGGGGCGCAGTTGCGCCCCTTTCCCCGGGAACACCGGATAACACCTTAATCATGCACCAATTCGGTGTCGAATTCGGGCATCGCCTCAAGCTCTTCTCTGGTGTAGTTCGTCACCAGATAGGCATCGTCGCCAAAGCGGACGACGTGCAGCGTGTCGCGGTCCAGCAAGACGGTATGGACGCCCATCCCCAAGAAACCACCGATGTCAGCGGTATAGCCGACCAGATGGCCATCGTCGGTCAGCACCAGATCCGACACGTCGGCGATCTGTTCCCATTCCGACGGACGTTCGCTCACGGTCACATCAACCCAGGCTGTGCTTGACGGCTGATTGGTGGTCCAGATCGAACGGCTGGTCAGCCACGATGCGGTGACGCCCGGCTGGGCCGCAGTCACTGTCGCCGAGGCATGGTCGGTTACGGTCATGGCAGGATCAGCAGTCGGTGTGGTCATGACCGGATCAGTCGCAGGCTGGGCAGCCGGATCGAGAACGCCGGTCGGCTCCAGCCCCGGCGCGGTGGTGGTTTCCTCGGTCGGCACAGCGGCCGGATCGGTGGTCGTGGCGTCGGGCTGGTCCTGCGCAAAGGCCGGGGCGGTCAGGGCAACGGTTGCGGCGGCGATCATGAGCTTTTTCATCTGAGACTCCTCATTCTCAAAGCTTGTTGTCAGCAGCTTCATCTGCATCACAGCCTCAACGTGTGGCCTGGATCGCCGTTCCTTTGATCTTTATTAACACCCCTTGGGGGAATGAACGTGCGGGTGGCTGATACGTCCGCCGCAGACCGGGCCGGGCGCGCCGGTGGTGCCGGGGCCGGATGTCGGCAAACCGCGCAACACCCGCACAGCCAGCCAGCCGAACGCCTGCGCCTCCAGCATGTCACCATCCAGCCCGGCGGCTTCGACCGGGGCCACAGTGCAGGGCAGCGCCGCCGACAGCGCCGCCATGATTGCCGCGTTATGACGGCCGCCGCCGCAGATCAGCATCTGCGCGGGGGGCTGCGGCATCCAGCGCCAGCCTGCGGCCACCGCGCCCGCCAGCGCCGCGACCAGAGTGGCCGCCGCGTCGGCATCCGTCAGCCCTGCCACCGACGCCGCCAGCCCGGTAAAGGCGTCACGGTCCAGCGATTTGGGCGGCGGTGCGTCAAAAAACGGGTGGCGCAGGAAATCGGCCACAACGCCCGCATCCGCCCGGCCTGATGCGGCCAGTCGCCCACCCTCATCCCGCGTGCCAAGACCGCGCGCGCGCATCAGATCGTTCAGCGGCGCATTGGCCGGGCCGGTGTCAAAGGCAAGGCAGGCCCCCTGCGATTCAGGCGTGTCTGCCGTGGGATCAACCCATGTGACATTGCCCACCCCGCCGAGGTTCAGAAAGGCGACCGGCGCGCGGTCAATCAGCCCCTGCCCCGCCGCCCAATCGGCGCAGGCCCAGTGAAAGAACGGCGCCAGCGGCGCGCCCTGCCCGCCTTGACGCACGTCTTCGCTGCGGAAATCCCAGACGATCGGGCGCCCTGTGGCACGGGCCAGCGCCGCACCATCACCGGCCTGATGGGTGCCGCGACCGCCCGGATCATGCGCCAGCGTTTGGCCGTGAAAGCCGATCACCTGCGCTTCGGTAAAATTCGCCGCCAGATCGGCATGACTGGCCAGCGTGATCTCTGCGGCATCCGTTACCCCCTCGTCGCCAGGCCATTGCCCAAGCGCCGCGTGCAGCGCGCCCGCCTCGTTCCCGGAATAGGCGCGATAATCCGACCGGCCAAAACCGCCGATTCGCACCCCATCCGTGTCGATCAGCGCCGCATCCACCCCGTCCAGCGAGGTGCCCGACATCATCCCCAAAGCCCGGATCATCGCTTTTCCTTTGTTCTTTGCGCCGGTATACGCGCCATACTGGAAAGGAAACAGACATGACATATCGTGCCAAATCGGATTTCCTGAACGTCATCATGCAGCGCGGCTTTCTGGCTGACTGCACCGATCTTCAGGCGCTGGATGAAACCCTGACGCAAGGGCCGGTGACGGCATATATTGGCTATGACGCCACGGCGGCGTCGCTGCATGTCGGCCACCTGCTGAATATTATGCTGCTGCGCTGGTTCCAGAAAACCGGACACAAGCCGGTGACGCTGATGGGGGGCGGGACGACCAAGGTGGGCGATCCGTCGTTCCGCAGCGACGAGCGCCCCTTGCTGGACGATGCCGCCATTCAGCGCAATATCGACGGGATGCAGCAGGTGTTCGCGCGCTTTCTCGATTATGGGGACGGCCGCGCGCAGATGCTGAACAACGCCGACTGGCTGGTCGGACTGAACTACCTCGATTTCCTGCGCGACATCGGGCGGCATTTCAGCGTCAACCGGATGCTGTCGTTTGAATCGGTGAAATCGCGGCTGGACCGGGAACAGTCACTGTCTTTCCTTGAATTCAACTATATGATCCTGCAAGCCTATGACTTTATGGAGCTTTACCGCCGTCACGGCGTGACGCTGCAAATGGGCGGGTCGGATCAATGGGGTAATATCGTCAACGGCATCGACCTGACACGCCGCGTCCTTGACCGCGAGGTCTGGGGCCTGACCACGCCGCTGCTGACCACCTCGGACGGACGCAAGATGGGCAAATCGGCGGGCGGGGCGACCTGGCTGAACGCCGAGATGCTGTCGCCCTACGAATTCTGGCAGTTCTGGCGCAATACCACCGACGCCGATGTGGGCCGGTTCCTGAAACTGTATACCGAACTGCCGGTCGAGGAATGCGACCGTCTGGGCGCACTGGCCGGGTCGGAAATCAACGAAGCCAAGGTCATTCTGGCCAACCACGTCACCACGCTGCTGCACGGTGCCGATGCGGCGGCATCCGCCGAAACCACCGCGCGTGAGGTCTTTGAACAAGGCGGCGCGGGCGGCGATCTTGAGGTGGTGACGGTGCCGGGCAATGCGCTGCCCCTGCCGGTCGCGCAATTGCTGGTGCAGACCGGCATCGTCTCTTCGGGCAAAGAGGCCAAGCGTCTGGTTGCCGAAGGCGGGCTGCGGCTGAACAACGATCCCGTATCCGACCCGCAGATGACGGTGGATCAGGCGCTGATCGGCGAGGGGCTGAAGGTCTCGGTCGGCAAGAAAAAACATCGGATGGTGCAGATCGGTTAAAATTAACCGATCCTCACGGGCGGGGCGCACATAGCGTCCCGCACCGTCACACTATTTCCAACAGATCAGCAGCGAACACAGCCAGCATCGAACAAGCCGAGTCTCCCCTCTTTCCTTTGGCGGTCGGTCATGCTGTTGTCCGAGGTATGAGCACCGAACACAACGCCCCGCCCGATGCCAATGATCGCCGCGCCATCCGTCCGGTGATCTGCTATGATCCGGCCACGTTACCCGATCCGGGGCTGGCGGCATTGCGCCAGGCGCGGGATGGGGCGCGGCTGGTGTCGGAAACGCTGGTCCCACCGCGTGAAGGACGGTGCTTTACCGTGCCGGCCGGGCATTTCTTCAGCATTGTCAGCGTCGAGGGGCCGCAGGTCGGTGATCTGAACCTGTGGTCGGCGGCGGACCCGCGCGAGAGGTTCTATTCCGGCAAGACCCGCGCCCTGCACGGCACGCATCTGACCACCGGGCATTGCATGTGGTCCGGCTTTCCCTATCTGCGCCCGATGGCGACAATCATCCACGACAGCCTTGGCTGGTATGGCAAAGACGACTACGGCGGCTCGGTCCATGATGTGATCGGCACGCGCTGCGATCCCTACACACACCGGCTGTTGTCGGGCGGCGATTATCATCACTGCTGCCATTCCAACCTGACCCGCGCGCTGGCGGACCACCTGAACATCCCAAAGTCCGAGGCCGAACCCTTGGTCCATGACGTGCTGAACGTCTTCATGTGCACCGGCTTCACCCGCGACACCGGGCAGTATTTCATGAAAGCCAGCCCCGTGCGCCCCGGCGACAGGCTGGAGTTTTTTGCCGAAATCGACCTGATCGGCGGGCTGTCGGCCTGCCCCGGCGGCGATTGCGGGGCGCAGCATTCGTCTGATGTGGCGGCCTGTTATCCGCTGCTGGTGCAGATCTATGCACCGGATGCCCCGCCCGCCGACTGGTCGCCCCCCACACCGAGCGGCTATCGCTGGCCATGACGGCGGCGCTGAATGTGCGGCGACGCGGCGGCTCGCTGCCCGAGATCGGGCCGGTCGCCCATGCCATCGGCAAGATCGTGACCGTCATCGGGGTGGCAATGCTGTTTCCGATGCTGGTGGACTGGTGGCACGGCGACCCGCACTGGCAGGTCTTTCTGGAATCAGCGGCTATCGCCATCCTGCTGGGGGTGTTGACCACAGTAGCCACGCATCGCCCCATTCACAGCCTGACAATCCAGCAGGCGTTTATTCTGACCTCTGGCCTGTGGGCAATTCTGCCTGTCGTCAGCGCGATTCCTTTCGTGCTGGGGCAGCCCGGCGCCAGCCTGACCGATGCCTATTTCGAGGCGATGTCAGGTTTTACCACCACTGGCACCACGGTTTTTCCGCATCTGGACGAATTGCCGCACGGCACGCATCTGTGGCGCGCGATCACGCAATGGGCTGGCGGGCTGGGGATCGTCGTGGTCGCCATGGTGTTTCTGCCGGTGATGAAAGTCGGCGGGATGCAGTTTTTCCGCTCGGAAGGGTTCGACACCATGGGCAAGATCCTGCCCCGCGCGGGCGAGATCGCGGCCGAGATGACCATGGTGTATATCTTCATCACCCTGGCCTGCATGGTGGCCTATATCATGCTGGGCATGAACGGATTCGACGCGCTGGTTCACGCACTGACCACCTGTTCCACCGGCGGGTTTTCCAACTTTGACGCCAGTTTCGGCGTCTATCTGGGTGCGCCGCAATGGGCGGCGTCGGTGTTCATGGTGCTGGCCTCGGTGCCGTTCATCCGCATGATTCAGGCGACGCGCGGGAACGTGCAGCCGTTGTGGCAGGATGTGCAGGTGCGCGCCTATCTGCGCTGGATCGGCTATACCTGCGCCATCATCATGGCCTGGCGCCTGCTGCAACCGGGGCAAGAAGCGCACCCGCTGGATATGCTGCGCGAAACGCTGTTCAACGTCACCACGATCAGTTCCGGCACCGGCTTTGCCTCGACCGATGTGACGGCTTGGGGGCATCTGCCGTTTACGATGCTGATCGTGATCGGGCTGATCGGCGGATGCACCGGATCGACGGCCTGTTCGGTCAAGGTGTTCCGCTATCTGGTGCTGATCCGCGCGGTCAAGGCGCAGATCCGGCGGATGCATTCGCCGCATCGGGTCTATCCGCTGCGCCTTGGCGGTCAGCCGCTGTCGCAAGAGGTGGTCGATTCGGTCATGGCGTTCTTTACCCTGTTCATGCTGACCTTTGGCCTGCTGATCGTCGGGCTGGCGCTGACCGGGCTGCATCCGAAAACCGCGCTGACCGCCGCCTGGAGCTCGATCGCCAATATCGGCCCGGTCTGGGGGCCAGAGGTCAGCCGCACCGGGGCCGTCAGCGACTTTCCGGACAGCGCGAAATGGCTGATGATTCTGGGGATGTATCTGGGGCGGCTGGAACTGATCTCGGTTCTGGTGCTGCTGCTGCCGCGGTTCTGGCGGGGATAGGCGCAGCCGCCGCAGATGACAGGCCTATATACCGCGCAGAACACCGATCCAGCACCCGGCCTTATTTGGCCTGCGCGCGGAATAATTCCCATTCCTCGACAGCACGCCCGTCCGGCAGGTGGCAATAGCCCGCCTCACCATCAGGACCACGGCGGATTTCCAGCCGCCCGCCGATACTGACGCAATATTCCGATGCGGGGTTGGCCATACCGACAGCCGGGGCCTTATCATCGGCGGAATCACAGCCCATCAGCATGGCCATGGCCAGAATGGCAGTGGTGGTGGTCGCTTTCATTATGCCGTCCTTCCATGAATGATTAACCTGATTATACGACGCGGCCTGCTGCCCCGCCTATTCCCTTGGCAGCGGATCATTCACGCTATCGCTGCCGGGCGTTTCGGTCAGTTGCGGTTGCGGCGGCGTGCCTTCGTTCTGGCCTGGCCCGGTGCGCGTGAAGGAATCGGAAATCTCGGCCATGATCCGGCGCTGGTCATCCTCGTCCGCCAGTGGCCAGATCAGCACATAGCCTTCGGCCCGGCCATCACGGACCCGGCCTTCAGCATAGCCGATATGGGTATCATTGCGCCCATCCAGAACCATCCGCCCGGACGAGATGTCACGCGCCGGTGCCGGAACCCAGCCAAGCGCCGTCACCAGCCCACCCAGATCAAGCATCTCTTGCTGGCCACCCGGTTGGCTGAACAGGATCAGCGCCGCGCCAGATCCGTCCTTGGGACCATAGATTGACAGCGCCCGTTCGCTGCGGTCAAAGGCCAGCCGGTCCAGCGGCGCGATCACGGCCAGCCCGGTATGGGCATCAGCCAGTTCCGCCAACCCGACCTGATTGCGCCATTCCGCGCGCCGGGCGATCAGCATCTGCATCGCGGTGCCGGGATCAGGCGACAGGCGCTGCGCCGCCATTTCGCGGGTGATCGCCTCGCGCGTTTTGGGGCCGCTTTGGCCGTCAATCGGGCCATCATAATGCCCGGCCCACCGCAGCGCGCGCTGAATATCCTCGACCGGCGGCAGGTCTGCGGCAGCGGCCGGCGGGGCCGGCAGATCGGGCCGGGTGCCCGCAACCGCCACCTGCCCCATTTCGGCCACATCGCTCAGAAACGCATCGCGCGGGGCCTGCCCCGCAGCCTTGAAGGCGTCCAGCCACGCGCCTGCCACGGCAGGTTCCAGCGGCCCGGTGGCGATCGCAAAGCGACCGTTGGACAGTTCCCACATTCCCGCCTCGGGGAAGGTTTCGCGCCAGCGGGTCAGCGCGGCATCCGCCTCGGCCCGGTCGGTCACGGTTTCCAGCCGGATGACATGGGTATAGGGATCGGCGGGGGCAGCAGGCTCAGCCTCGGGCTGCGAAGCCACTTCTGCCACATCAGCCGGTTCTGTCACGACGACAGGTTCCGCCACCGCAACCCCGGCAGGCGCGGGTGCGATAAAGCTGTCGGCGGGCACCTGCCGCGCCGCTTTCAGTTCGGTCAGCCGCGCTTCGGCGGCGGCCCGCTCCATCGGGCCAAGGCCGATGGCGGTCCAGCCGCCCGGCACCGGAAACGTCACCACATCGCCGAACTGCGCACCCCAGCCTTGCGCCGCCTGCGCCGCTGCTGTCTGGCCGCGTTTGGCCTCGATACGGATCACCACCTGTTCCGCCCAAGCCGTCCCCGGCATTGCCAGACCCGCCACGATGACCCATCCAAAGCGCCGCATTCCTTGCCCTCGCAATTGACCCTGCCACCGCCCGCGCCTAAACACGCGCGCAATCGCCATCCCGCTTTTTGGCAAAAGGACGCCCCGATGACCAGCCCCGACAAGCCCCGCTCCTTTCAAGAGGTAATCCTGAGGCTGCAAAACTATTGGGCCGCCAAAGGCTGCGCCGTGCTGCAACCCTATGATATGGAGGTGGGGGCAGGCACATTCCATCCAGCCACCACCCTGCGTTCGCTGGGGTCGCGCCCCTGGGCGGCAGCCTATGTTCAACCGTCGCGCCGTCCGACCGATGGGCGCTACGGGGAAAACCCGAACCGCTTGCAGCATTATTATCAATATCAGGTCATCATCAAACCCAGCCCGCCGGACCTGCAAGACCTGTATCTTGGCAGCCTGCGCGCCATCGGTCTGGACCCGCTGGCCCATGACGTGCGCTTTGTCGAAGACGACTGGGAATCGCCGACCCTTGGCGCGTGGGGGCTGGGCTGGGAGGTCTGGTGCGACGGGATGGAGGTCAGCCAGTTCACCTATTTCCAGCAGGTCGGCGGGCATGACTGCCGCCCCGTTTCGGGCGAGCTGACCTATGGGTTAGAGCGGCTGGCCATGTATGTGCTGGGCGTCGAACATGTCATGGATATGCCCTTCAACGACCCGGACAGCCCGATCCCGCTGACCTATGGCGACGTGTTTCGCCAGACAGAACGCGAATACAGCCGCTGGAATTTTGAGCAGGCCGATACCGATATGCTGTTCCAGCATTTCAAGGACGCCGAGGCAGAATGCGCCCGCATCCTTGCCGCTGACGACACCGACAGCGCGGGCCGCCGTATCCCGATGGCGCATCCGGCCTACGATCAGGCGATCAAGGCCAGCCACCTGTTCAACCTGCTGGACGCGCGCGGCGTGATTTCCGTCACCGAACGGCAGGCTTATATCGGTCGCGTCCGCGCGTTGGCGAAATCCTGCGCCGATCTGTTCGTCACCACCGAGGCCGCGCAGCCATGAACGCCGGAAAAATCGCCGTTATCATGCTGCTGGGTGCCGCCGTCCTGACCGGGGCGCTGGTCTATTACATGCAGATGTTCGGCTATTACGACGAGGTGGATCAGACGCTGGGCACCGAATCGCTGGTCGTGACAACCACCGATGGCAACCTGCAACCGCTGTCGGTCAGCGACTTTCACGGCATCGACAAGGACAGTTCACCGCTGGGCTGGCGCGCCTGCTTTACGCTGGACGCCGCGCCCGCCAATGCGCAGCCCTATCCGAACCCGACGCCGCTGGTCGGGCCAAACTGGTTCCGCTGCTATTCCGCGCGCGGCATCACCGGCGATCTGGAATCGGGCGCGGTGCGCGCGGTTCTGTCGCAGCACAATATCCGCACCGGCATTGACCGGGTTATCGCCATCTATCCCGACGGACGTGCCTTTGGCTGGCATCAGCTGAATGACGAGGCCGAAGAACAAAGGCTTATCGAATAATGCCCGACCTGCTGATCGAACTCTTTTCCGAAGAAATCCCCGCCCGGATGCAGCCCCGCGCGCGCGAGGATCTGCGCCGTCTGGTCACGGACGGGCTGGTCAACGCCGGCCTGACCTATGCCAGCGCCGGCGCGTTTTCGACCCCGCGCCGCCTGACTCTGACGGTCGAGGGCCTGTCCGCCCACAGCCCCACCACGCGCGAGGAACGCAAAGGCCCGCGCACAGACGCCCCCGAAAAGGCGCTGGAGGGGTTCCTGCGCAGCACCGGCCTGACCCGCGACCAGCTAGAGGCGCGGGACGACAAGAAAGGTCAGGTCTGGTTCGCCACCCTGACGGTTGAGGGGCGCCCTGCCGCTGCCATTGTGGCCGAGGTGCTGGAATCCGTAATCCGCAATTTTCCATGGCCGAAATCAATGCGCTGGGGGGCGGGCAGCTTGCGTTGGGTGCGCCCGCTGCATTCGATCATCTGCCTGTTGACCGACGAATCCGGCGGGCAGGTCGTGCCGCTGGACGTGGATGGCATCACGGCCAGCGACACGACGCGCGGGCATCGCTTTATGGCCCCCAATACGTTCTCCGTCACCGGCTTTGACGATTATGCCGCCAAGCTGCGCCGCGCCCGCGTGATGCTGGACGCTGATGAGCGCGCGCAGGCGATCCGCACCGGCGCGGAAAATCTGGCCTTCGCACGTGGCTGGGAGATTGTGGCAGATGACGGTTTGCTGACCGAGGTCGCGGGCCTTGTCGAATGGCCGGTGCCGCTGATGGGCGTGATCGAGGATCGCTTCCTGTCCCTGCCGCCCGAGGTGCTGCAAACCTCGATGAAGGAACATCAGAAGTTCTTTTCGGCCCGCAACCCGAAAACCGGCCGGATCGAGGGTTATGTCACCGTCGCCAACATCGAAACGGCAGATGACGGCGCGGCAATTCTGGCTGGAAATCAACGGGTTCTGGCGGCGCGCCTGTCGGATGCAGCGTTCTTTTGGGAAAACGACCTGCGCGTGGCCAAGGCCGGGATGGACGATTGGGCCAACGGGCTAAAGGCCGTGACCTTCCACGCCAAGCTGGGTTCGCAAGCCGACCGCGTGGCCCGCGTGGCCGCACTGGCGCGCGAGATCGCCCCGATGGTCGGGGCCGACGCGGACCAGGCCGAACAGGCGGCAAAGGTGGCCAAGCTGGATTTGCGTTCTGCGATGGTCGGCGAATTCCCCGAACTGCAAGGCGTGATGGGGAGGTATTATGCGCTTGAGGCGGGGCTGCCCGAGGCGGTCGCCGATGCCGCCCGCGACCATTATTCGCCCTTGGGGCCAAGCGATGCGGTGCCAAGCGCCCCGGTTTCGGTGGCAGTGGCGTTGGCGGATAAGATCGACACGCTGACGGGCTTCTGGGCGATTGATGAGAAGCCAACCGGGAGCAAGGATCCCTATGCGCTGCGGCGAGCGGCGTTGGGGGTTATTCGGCTGGTGTTGGCGAATGGGGTGCGGGTTGGACTCTTGCCTATCCTGGCGCTGGAAGTCGCACTCCATCAGGCAAGGCTTGATGGCCGACTCAATGTCGCTGGAAACTATAGCTTGATAAAAGAGAGCTTCAGGTCTGACTGGATAGAACTTGGCCAAGCTGCTCAGGATGAAAAACCCGTTACTCCTATTATATCGCAAAAGGATCGGCAGAAGGCATTCACCACCACCTCCGACCTCCTCACCTTCCTCCACGACCGCCTCAAGGTCCACCTGCGCGAACAGGGCATCCGCCATGACGTCATCGACGCCGTCCTCGCCCTGCCCGGCAATGACGACCTGACGCTTGTCACCCGCCGTGCCACGGCGTTGAACGACATGCTGAAAACCCCCGATGGCGAAAACCTGCTGCAAGGGCTGAAACGCGCCGCCAATATTCTCGGTCAGGCCGAGGCGGCGGATGGCGTCGAATATTCCTTCGGCGCCGACCCGAAATTCGCCGAAACCAATGCCGAACGCGCGCTGTTTGCCGCGCTCGACACCGCCGAACCAGCGATCCAATCTGCCATCAAGGTCGAGGATTTCCCGGCGGCCATGGCCGCTATCGCCGCCCTGCGCACGCCCATCGACGCTTTTTTCACCGCCGTTCAGGTGAATACTGACAACAGCATCGTGCGCCGCAACCGCCTGAACTTGCTGCACCGTATCCGTGCCGCAGGTGCCGGCATCGCCGATTTCAGCAAGGTCGAGGGCTGATCCGGCTTCACCGCCGGACGCCTTTGGCCTGCGCATTGAGACAAACAGAAAACCCGGCGGCGGGAAACAACGGCCGGGTTTCTTTTTTGGCTAAATACATTTTCAGGTCGGCGCAGCAATCCTGACAACCGTTTCAATCCCGCCGCACACATAAAAAAACCCAGCAAAAGCCGGGTTTTTTATTGCAATGTAATGCGACCAAGATCAGACGATCCGATCCACCATCATATGCTTGATCGACGCAATCGCCTTGGCCGGGTTCAGCCCCTTGGGGCAGGTGTTGGTGCAGTTCATAATGGTGTGGCAGCGATACAGCTTGAACGGATCTTCCAACTCGTCCAGACGCTCACCCGTAGCTTCGTCGCGTGAATCGATGATCCAGCGATAAGCATGCAGCAGCGCGGCCGGGCCAAGATAGCGGTCGCCGTTCCACCAATACGACGGGCACGAGGTAGAACAGGACGCGCACAGAATGCACTCATACAAGCCGTCCAGTTTTTTACGGTCTTCGATGGACTGCTTCCATTCCTTGCCCGGCGTTGGCGATTTGGTAATCAGATAAGGGTTCACGCTGGCATGCTGCGCATAGAAATGCGTCAGGTCCGGCACCAGATCCTTGACCACCGCCATATGCGGCAGCGGGTAAATGCTGATGTCGCCATCCACCTCATCCATACCATAGATGCAGGCCAAATGGTTACCGCCATCAATATTCATGGCGCAGGAACCGCAAATCCCCTCGCGGCAGGAACGGCGGAATGTCAGCGTCGGGTCGATTTCGTTCTTGATCTTGATAAGCGCGTCCAGAATCATCGGGCCGCATTTGTCCAGATCGACGAAGTAAGTGTCCAGGCGCGGGTTTTCGCCAGTATCGGGGTCCCAGCGGTAGATCTTGAATTTGCGGAGGTTTGTTGCGCCCTCGGGCTTGGGCCAGGTCTTGCCGACGCGGATCTGGCTGTTCTTGGGCAGGGTGAACTGGACCATCGGGATTTCCTACTCTTTTTGCCTAGAAGGGACACGCTTGGAGAAGCGGGTTCATAAGTCTCTCGGTATCAGGTCGCGGTGCGCGGCGGGCCAGATCAATCAAATCATCAGGCGTCACCTCTGCATTAATCCAGCTTGGGCCAGACAGATCTTCAATCCGGCCCGAACGATAATAATCCTGAAATTTCCAGCCATCTATATGCGTGCCCTCGGAAAAACGGATCCATGCAGCAGGGCGGTTCAAAGCATGAGTGATAATCAAACCATGCAGTGAGCTGGAACAAATATGCGCACAATCCGCAATTTGTCGGGATACAGTCTCGACATCGGACAGAACATCAATAATCTTTATATCCGGGTTTGCACGCACCAATTCCGGCACCATATGCGCCTCGGAAAAATGCGGGATGATTCCCAGACGGAAATTCGGCGAAATACCATCCAGTTCCAAAACATGGGGCACCAGAATGCCTGGATCGCCGTAAACATCGGGGCAATCAAACCCTTCATCCAGATAACGCTGTCGTGTCATCGGGCCGCGCACTGCATGAATCTGTTTGGGCCGCGAAATCGGAACCTGATCCGAAATAACGCCGCTGCCCCAGACAACCGCCCGATCAGGCTGATGGTTGAATGACAGGATACTGCCCGCAGTCAGATAATATTGCCCCCGCGCGCTGCCCGCGCTGTTGCAATAAAGAGGACGGCGCCCCGTGCGCCATTCATAAATAAGCGGTCCGACCCAATCACCAAAGTTTATTTTCTGGTCTGGCCACCACCAGAACATCTGATCACGTTCCAACAGGCCGGTCCGCATCAGCAACCGGGTCAAGCGTGCGGGCTTGTGATAATATTGCGCCGGCGTCAATCTGCGGCGTGCCGGTTCTGAATGCAAAGCCGACGAGTTACTCATTACCTTTTTCCTTCGGCGGAAACATAATTGATACTTGGCCGATAATCAGCGTTAAACAGGTGCTGCGTCCGCGCGACCAGATCGGCGACACGGGTGCGGGCATGAGGATTCAGCGACAAGCCATTCAGCCGACGCATGAATTCGGTAGAGGCAGGCGACAACCGCTCCATCGCACGCCGTTCAAGCGGGCGCAGGGCGGCGATGTCCTGATCGCTCAGCCCCATATGGCTCAAAAGCTGGCTACCGGGATGGGCCGGGTCAGTTTCGTCTTCAAGGTGAAACACGGTCAGCCGATCAGCGCCAATCGCATCGGTCAGCCGCCCAATCAAGTCGGGCCATTCGGGCAGGTTGACAGCCTCGGCATCATAATCGGCCCATGTGCCGGTATAGCCATCGGTGCGCACCGCCTGCGCCCAGACCGAGGGTAGCCAGTTCACCTGACTTCGCAGATATATCACATAATCAACTGAAAAGTCATGAAATCCTGCATCCAGCGACGCCATGATCCGAGGCAGCAGAGGATAGAGCCGCCGCTCATCCCCCGTTCCGGGCATGGCACCAGCCAGATTTTCATGGCTTATCAGAACCGGCAGGCCGTTATCCGGCAAACCCTCGCGCACCACGCGGATCGCCTGATCCAGTGTCGCGCGGCGCATATCATCGGGATTGAGGCTGAATTCCACCGCCGCACGCCCCAGAGGACGCATCGGCGTGCCCTCAACCGGCATCCGCAAAACCATGCGCCGTTCCAGCACATCAGCGTTCAGTTGCAGATGATGGTGTAACGATGTCGAGCCGGTCTTTTGCAGCCCGATATGGATCGTCAACGGACGGCGCGGCCCGGATGTGGTCATCTGCCGCACTGTCAGCCCCGCCAGCCGGGCTGATCGTAAAGCGATCGGGTCGGAAACTGGCCCGAGCGGTTCAGGACGCAGCGGTTATAGGCGTCAGCCGGATCGCGCCCCCGGATGTAATCGGCCGAAACATCCATCCGCACCGAGGCATAGGGCCGGATGTCGCCGCGCGAGGCGCCGATCCCAACCGACACTTCACTGCGTGGGCGTTGCGCCAGCTGCGCATCGCGCAGGCAGCTTTGTTCGGCCTGATCGACCGTCACCGGCGCACAGGCAGCCGCCGCCAGCACAAAAGCCAGCGGCGCCGCGATTTTCAGGACATATGCTGCCCCGTGCCGCATCTTATGCGGTCCGCGCCGCAGCGGAAATGCACGCGGTCGTCGCCGGACGACGCACGATCGCCGCCACACTGTCCGCCACGCCGGGCACATTCGCCCGCGACATCTGGGCGATGTCGATCAGTTCGGCCGTGGTGGCGTTTTGCATGACGCAATTGGTGTAGGGCGTCGCGTTGGTGCCCGGCAGGCTGGCCTGCATGGCCGTGGTGATGGCAGCCTGCGCCGCCGCGCGCGAGGCCGCATCCAGCGTTGTCGGCGTGGTGGCGACAGGCGCCGTCGGAGCTGTCGTCACCGGCGCGGTCGGCACGGGTGCCGGAAACGGCGTTGCGACGACACAGCCCGACAGGGCCAGCGCCGCAGCGCCCAGGATCAAGGGAGAGGAGAGACGCATCAATAAACCCTCGCTTTGGGTGCGATCTTTTTCAGGTCGATCCCGCCGTCTTCAGCCTTGGTCAGCGGCTCAAGATGCACGGGGCGATAGGCCAGTTTAACATCCGGGCCGTTCACCCATGCAAGAGAGTGTTTGCGCCAGTTGGCATCATCCCGCTCGGGCCAGTCTTCGTGGGCGTGGGCGCCACGGCTTTCCTTGCGCGCCTCGGCCGCGACGATGGTTGCCATCGCGTTGGGCATCAGGTTGGCCAGTTCCAGCGTCTCCATCAGGTCGCTGTTCCAGATCAGACTGCGATCCGTCACCTTCAGGTCGCCCATCTTGGCCGCGATGGCCTGCATTTTCTCGACACCCTCGGCCAGCGTTTTGTCGGTGCGGAACACCGCCGCATCGGCCTGCATGGTCTTTTGCATCTCCAGCCGCAGATCGGCAGTCGAGATCGAGCCGTCGGCGTTGCGCAGCGCGTCAAAGCGGTCCAGCGCCTTTTCGACCTGTTCCACATTGGTCGGCGGAATCGGAGTGCCGCGTTCCACCACCTGCCCCGCACGGATCGCGGCAGCCCGACCAAAGACCACAAGGTCAATCAGCGAGTTCGAGCCAAGCCGGTTCGCACCATGAACCGAGGCACAACCTGCCTCGCCCACAGCCATCAGGCCGGGGAAAATGCGGTCGGGGTTATCCTCGGACGGGTTCAGCACCTCGCCCCAGTAATTGGTCGGAATACCACCCATGTTATAGTGAACCGTCGGCAGGATCGGGATCGGCTCCTTGGTGACATCGACGCCGGCGAAAATCTTGGCCGATTCCGAAATGCCAGGCAGACGTTCATGCAGCGCCTCGGGCGGAAGATGCTGCAAATTCAGGAACATATGGTCTTTATGTTCGCCTACGCCACGGCCTTCGCGGATCTCGATGGTGATGCAGCGCGACACCACGTCGCGCGACGCCAGATCCTTGTAGGTGGGGGCATAGCGCTCCATGAACCGCTCGCCCTCACTATTCGTCAGATAACCGCCCTCGCCCCGCGCGCCTTCGGTAATCAGACAGCCCGAGCCATAGATGCCGGTCGGGTGGAACTGCACGAACTCCATATCCTGCAAGGGCAGACCCGCGCGGGCCACCATGCCGCCGCCGTCGCCGGTGCAGGTGTGGGCCGAAGTCGCGCTGAAATAGGCGCGGCCATAGCCGCCGGTCGCCAGAACGACCATTTTCGCGTTGAACACATGGATCGTGCCGTCATCCAGCTTCCAGCAGACGACGCCGGTGCAACGGCCATCGGTGATAATCAGATCCAGCGCGAAATATTCGATGAAGAATTCGGCTTTTTCCTTCAGCGACTGGCCGTAAAGCGTGTGCAGGATCGCATGGCCCGTGCGGTCGGCGGCGGCGCAGGTGCGCTGCACCGGCGGGCCTTCGCCGAACTCGGTCGTATGGCCGCCAAACGGGCGCTGATAGATCTTGCCTTCCTCGGTCCGGCTGAACGGAACGCCGTAATGTTCCAGTTCGTAAACCGCCTTTGGCGCCTCGCGCGCAAGGTATTCCATCGCGTCGGTGTCGCCCAGCCAGTCGGACCCCTTCACGGTGTCATACATATGCCACTGCCAGTTGTCCGGCCCCATGTTCGACAGGCTGGCGGCGATGCCGCCCTGCGCCGCAACAGTGTGCGAACGGGTCGGGAAAACCTTGGTCACGCAGGCCGTGCGCAGGCCCTGTTCAGCCATGCCCAAAGTGGCGCGCAGACCGGCGCCACCGGCCCCCACCACGACCACATCGTAATCATGCGTCTGATATTCATAAGCTGCCATGATCGTCTGCCTTGTCCCTTCTCAGCCCGCGAGAGCCATTTTTGCCAGCGCGAACAGCGTCGCCGCGATCACGCCCCAGCCAAAGATGACCGAAACGATCAGCGCCACTTTGCGGGCGGTATGCTGAAAATAGTCGTCGATCATGATCCGCGTGCCGCGCATGAAATGCACCATGCCGACCGACACGAACAGCGCCGTCACCAGCGCCGGATAGGGACGCCCGAAATAGGCGATCAGGGCTTCGCGCGGCAGGCCGATGGCGCTGCCCACAACCAGCAGGAAAGCCGGCGTCAGAATCAGCAACGCAACCGATGTCACGGTCAGCTGCCAGTGATTTTCGGTGCCCGTATGGCTGGCACCCAGACCGTTGGCGGCCTTCAGCGGGGTGATGAAACGCATCCCTAGCCTCCTTACGCGATAAAGAACAGCAGCAGCGACATCACTGTCAGCGCGACCGAACCGATGATGATCCACCAGCTGGATTGCCTGGCCTGGTCGATTTCCATCAGCATCCCGGCGTCATAGAACATGTGCCGCACGCCAGCCAGCGCATGGAACCACAGCGACCATGCCGCGCCGGTCAGCACGATAAAGCCGATCCACGACCGCACCACCCAATCGGCGCAGGCGAATGCACCCGGCCCCGTGGCGGCGGCGACCAGCCACCATGCCAGCAGCAGGATACCCGCCACCATCGCATGACCCGTGGCACGGTTCAGGATCGAGGTCTTGGCTGCTATCGGCAGCTTGTAGACCTGAATATGGGGGGAAAGCGGCCGGTTGCCCCGGTTTACGTCTGCTGCCATGTATCGGCCCTCCATCGTGGCCGGGCGGCGGTCATGGCGTGACGGGCCGTCCGGGCTGGCGTTATCGCTTGCTTTTCGTCATCCTTCTGCCATCTGTCACCGCACTTTGCCAGCCCTTCGCTGCAATTCTAACAATTTGGCGGCTTCGTGATCACATTTCCCGGTCGCGTGATCACAAACCGACGCTGCACTGCGGCAAAGTGATCGACTCAACCCGTATCTTGCCTTTGGCGGCGGTTTGCGGCGAAACAGGCGCGCCCCATATCCTCAAAGGAGCCGCGATGACCCGCCTGCTGCTGATCCGTCATGCCCCCGCGATCACCGGCGGTCGGCTGGCCGGGCGGCGCGATGTGCCCGCCGATTGCAGCAATGGCGCGGCACTGGCGCGGGTCAGGGCCGCCCTTCCGGCAGCCGCGACAGTCTGGATCAGCCCGGCGCTGCGCTGTCAGCAAACGGCAGTGGCGCTTGGTCTGACCGGCGAAACCCGGCCCGCGTTGTGGGAGCAGGATTTCGGCGCGTGGGAAGGTGAACCCTACACCGACCTGCCCGATCCCGGCGATCTTGATACAGGGCAACTGGCCGCGCTGCGCCCCCCTGGCGGTGAAAGCTTTGCCGATATGGCCGCGCGCGTTCACCCGGTTCTGCAACTGGCCCGCGATGAGGTGGTGATCATCGCCCATGCCGGAACCGTTCGCGCGGCGCTGTCTTTGGTGGTGGGCGATGCGGCGCTGTCCTTTGCAATAGAACCGCTGTCGCTGACCGAGATTACCCATGCGGGCCGTCATTGGGCCGTCAGCTATGTGAACCGTCAGCCATGACCGCACTGCTGACCGTATGTGCGATGGCGCTGGATGCGCTGATTGGCTGGCCCGACGCGCTGTTTCGGCGCATCGGCCATCCGGTCACATGGTTGGGGGGGCTGATTTCCCTGCTGGACCGGCGCATGAATCGGGGCCGCGCCCGTGTCGCACGCGGCACATTGGCCAGCCTGCTGGTGATCGCCGCCGCCACCCTGCCCGCCTGCATTCTGGTGTGGCTTCTCGGTCCGTGGTCCGTGCTGCTGGGCTGGCCGCTGATCGCCTCGCGGTCGTTATGGGATCATGTCGCGGCGGTGGCGCGCCCTCTGGTGGCAGGCGATCTGCCGGGCGCGCGGCAGGCCACCGCGATGATCGTGGGCCGCGACGTGACCACCGCCGACGCCCCGGCGCTGTCGCGCGCGGCGCTGGAAAGCCTTGCCGAAAATGCCAGCGACGGCGTGGTAGCCCCGGTGTTCTGGCTGGCGGTCGCGGGTTTACCCGGCATTGCGGCTTACAAGGCCATCAACACGCTGGATTCCATGATCGGCCACCGCACCCCGCGCCACGAGGCTTTTGGCAAATTCGCCGCCCGGCTGGATGACGCGGCCAACTGGCCCGCCGCCCGTCTGAGCGCGCTGTTGATCGCGCTGGCGGCGGGATGGCGGCGCGGCAGGGCGGCGCTGGCTTGCGCCCGCACCGACGCGCGGCACCACCGCTCACCTAATGCCGGCTGGCCGGAATCAGCCATGGCCGGGGCGCTGAACGTGCGCCTGTCCGGCCCGCGCGTCTATGCCGACCGGATCGCGGATGAGCCATGGCTGAACGCCGCCGCGCCCGACCCGGATGCGCGCGACCTGTGGCGCGGCTTGCGCCTGTATCGGCGGGCGATGGGTGTTCTGGCAATCATGCTGACCCTGACCGCCGTGGCGCAGGGCATTTTTCAGGGATAAGCATCACGCGATTTTGCGCCCTTGGGCAACCCTGAACGGATGGGGAAATGGTGGGCGGTGAGGGACTCGAACCCCCGACATTCTCGGTGTAAACGAGACGCTCTACCAACTGAGCTAACCGCCCCCGGCGCGCCTTGTAGAACGGTCGCGCGTCAGGCGCCAGCCCCATACAGCACTTTCGCGCGATCTTCAAAGGCGCGAACGATCCGGGCCATCGCCTCGCCGAACACCACGCCGATCAGCTTTTGCAGGATGGCGTTGCGGAATTCGAAATCCACAAAGAACTCGACCCGGCACTGCCGCGCAGCCTGCCCCGGCACATCCTGAAAACGCCAGCCGGAATGCAGATGCCGGAACGGGCCGTCCAGATAATCGGTGTCGATTCGCAGCACACCCTGTTCATCGGCGGGATGCAGCACCACCCGGCTGCCAAAGCGTTCGCGGAACACCTTGAAGCTGATGACCAGATCCGCCTCGATCACCTCGGCCCCGTCGGGCTGCGGCCTGCGCGACCGGATGCGCGCGGCGCTGTTCCACGGCAGGAATTCGGGGTAACGCGCCACATCGGCGACCAGATCGAACATCTGCTGCGCCGAATATGGCAGAACGCGGCTGTCCTGATGATGCGGCAAGGGAACCCCGTGACTTTTGCTGCGCCCTGCCTATATCGTTGGCGGCTGCGGTGTGAAAGGTCTGTTGCGATGAACCTGCTTGTCTGGCTGATGCGCGCACGGAAATGGGCGCAGCGTCCCCCCTCGACCCGTCAGGTCGTGCTGGTGCTAAGCGTCATCGCCATCTGCATCGCCATCGTGCTGGCCGAATGGCTGGGGCTGTGGCCCGATTGGGCGCGGATGCAGCCGGGCGGCATCCGCATCCCGCGCTGACCGTTACAGCCCCGCCTCGGCAAAGGTGTTGCACTGCGCCACCTGACCCGAGTTGAACCCGCGCATCAGCCATTCCTGACGCTGTTCGGCGCTGCCATGGGTAAAGCTGTCGGGCATCGGCGTGCGCCCGGCGTTGGCCTGCAACACATCGTCCCCCACCGCACGGGCGGCGTTTTGTGCTTCGCGCAGATCTTGCTGGTCGATGGTGCCGAACTGCTCGCTGGCCTGCCGCGCCCAGATGCCGGCAAAGCAATCGGCCTGCAATTCGGTCAGCACCGACAGATAATTCGAATCAGCCGAGGAAACCTGCTGCCGCATCCGCGTGACCTGCGGCAAAATGCCCAGCAGATTCTGCACGTGATGGCCCACCTCGTGCGCGACGACATAGGCAGCGGCGAAATCCCCGCTCGCCCCCATGCGCTGCGCCATCACGTCAAAGAAATCGGTGTCCAGATACAGCCTTTGATCGCCGGGGCAGTAAAACGGCCCCATCGCGGCCGTCGCGCCGCCGCAGGCCGATTGCACCGCCCCGCTGAACAGAACCAGGGTCGGATCGCGATAGGCCGTATTCGCCTGTTCGGGCAGAACCTGGCCCCAGACCTCTTCGGTATCGGCCAGAACCACCGACAGAAACTCGCCATACTGGCGGTCGCGTTCGGTCAGTTCGCGCGGCTGAGACTGGCCCTGCCCCTCGATCCCCTGCACCACCGGGCTGATGTCGATACCAAAGAAATAGCCAAAGGCCAGAACGGCCAGCATCCCGACAACGCCAATGCCGCCCGCGCCAGTGGCGCCCATGCCGCGCCGATCCTCGATATTGCGGCTGCCCCGCCGTCCACGCCATTCCATGCTGGCATTCCTTTCGTGATCCCGCCGTCACCCGGCCCGCTGTAACGCCCTGACAACGCCTGTGGTTCCGGGCGCCTTTGTCCGACAGCATCGGCGAAATCCGCCCCTCTGCCAAGCCCCATCACGCCCGCGCGACCGATGCGTTCGCCGCTTGACGCGACGGCGCAGACGGGCAACAGACCAGCAGCACGCGTGATGAGGGTTACGATGATAAGACGGCTTTACGACTGGACGATGGGGCTGGCGGCGCACCGGCACTCGATGGCGGCCCTGTTCGGGGTCAGCTTTGTCGAAAGCAGCTTTTTCCCGATTCCGCCCGATGTGCTGATGATCCCGATGGTGCTGGCACAGCGGACCAAGGCATGGCTGATCGCCACGATCGCCACCGCCGGATCGGTATTGGGGGCGCTGTTGGGCTATGTCATCGGCGCGGTGCTGATGGATTCGGTCGGCCAATGGGTGCTGACCGTCTATGGCAAGGAACAGGCCTATCAGGATCTGGCCGCCCGCTTTGCCGAATACGGCGGCTGGGCCGTGCTGTTCGCGGCGCTGACGCCGTTTCCGTTCAAGGTCATCACCATCTTTGCCGGGGCGGTGGGGCTGTCGCTGCCGCTGTTCATCCTGACCTCGATCATCGGGCGCGCTGGACGGTTCTTCATCGTCTGCGGCCTGCTGTGGAAATTCGGCGAGCCGATCCGCGACTTTATCGAACGTCGGCTGGGGCTGGTGTTCACCGTGTTCATGGTCTGCCTGATCGGCGGCTTTGTCGCAGTCAGGTATCTGTGATGCGGGACAGAACCACCCTTGCCCTGCTGGCCGCTGCCGGTTCCGCCGCGCTATTGCTGGGGGCCTTCGGCTTTCAGCTTGCCGGTTACGCGCCCTGCGAGATGTGCATCTGGCAACGCTGGCCCCATGCCGCCGCCATCGTCATCGGCGTGGTGATCTGGCGGCGCGGCTGGTCGCGCGGGCTGGCGTGGCTGGGGGTTCTGGCCGCTGCGGTGGCGACGGGTCTGGCCATCTGGCACGCCGGGATCGAGCTGGGCATCTTTCAGGGCGTCACCGCCTGCACCGGCGGCGTTGGCGATCTGGCCGCCCTGTCCGCCGCCGACCTGATGAACCGCCTGCAAGCCGCCCCCGTCGTGCGCTGCGACGAAGTGGCGTGGAGCCTGCTGGGCATCTCGATGGCTGGCTGGAACGCGATCTTCTCGGCCATGCTGACCGGCATCTGGCTGGCCTCGGCCCGCAACCGCATCCGGGCATGAGGGCGCTCGCGCTGGCGCTCGCCGGGGTCGCGGGGACTGCCTGCGCCGATCCGCTGCCGCTGATCCACTGCCCCGGCCATCCGCGCTGTCTGTCGCTGGTGGGGCAAACGCAGGTGCAACTGCCCTCGACGCAAGGCCCGTGGCTTATGGACCTGCCGGAACTGCCCGAAACCGACCACCCGGACCCACTGCTGACCCTCGCCCAAGACGCGCCGCGTTGGTGGCATGACCACCGCCTGATCGCCCTGACCCGGACCGAAACGACCGGCTATTCAGGCGGCGGCGCTTTGGTCGATCACATGATCCTGCTGCACATTGGCCCGGATGGGCTGAGGGTGGTGCTGTCCTTGCCCCTTGGCGCATCCAAAACCATCCGCGCCTGCTTTTCCGAGGCAGACATCGCCGATCGCAACCAACATTGCGCCGACCTTTATGATTACGACGCCGAACTGACCCCACTGCCCGATACCGGCACACCGCCCAGCCTGCGCTATAACGCCCGCGCCACCACCTTCCCGCCCGGCATCCGGCTGGACGAGGATAACTCCGCCCTGCCCGTCCCTTCAGACGCGGAACCCGCCACAGACCCGACCTGCACCTTCACCCGCACGTTCCACTGGGACGTCGCGACCGCCAGCTATAGCCCCGACGCGCCTTTGCCCGATTGCGGCGCATATTGGGGCCTCTGACAGCTTCCTGTTTGCCCAAATACGCATAATCCTGCCCGCGCAAGATTGCACCCAAGGCCGGTATGGGATAGACCCGTGGGCAACAATATCTTGAGGAAATTCCGTGGCTGACACCCCCGATAACGACCTGCCGGAAGGCGAGGAAAACGACCGTCCCGCCCGCGCTGTCATGGCACATGATGGCCCGGTCATCGACATCGCGGCCGAGATGCGGACATCGTATCTTGACTATGCCATGTCGGTCATCGTCAGCCGCGCCATCCCCGATCTGCGCGACGGGCTGAAACCCGTGCATCGCCGCATCCTCTATGCGATGGATGAATCCGGCAACACGCACGATAAACCCTACCGCAAATCGGCCCGCCCGGTTGGCGATGTGATGGGTAAGTATCACCCGCACGGCGACGCCGCGATCTATGACGCGCTGGTGCGGATGGCGCAGGATTTTTCCATGTCGCTGCCCTTGCTGGACGGGCAGGGCAACTTTGGGTCCATGGACGGCGACCCGCCCGCGGCGATGCGCTATACCGAAGTGCGCATGGCCAAGCCCGCCGATTTCCTGCTGATGGACATCGACAAGGATACCGTTGATTTTCAGGATAACTACGACGGCAAGGACCGCGAACCAACCGTCCTGCCCGCGCGTTTCCCGAATATGCTGGTCAATGGCGCGGGCGGCATCGCTGTCGGCATGGCGACCAACATTCCGCCGCATAACCTGGGCGAAGTCGTTGATGCCACGCTGGAACTGATCGCCAACCCCGACCTGCCGACCGAACGGTTGCTGGAAATCATCCCCGGCCCCGACTTCCCCACCGGCGCGCTGATCCTTGGCCGATCCGGCGCGCGCAAGGCCTATCTTGAGGGGCGCGGCAGCGTCATCATCCGCGCGAAAACCCATTTCGAGGAAATCCGCAAGGACCGTTGGGCCATCGTCATCGACGAAATCCCCTATCAGGTGAACAAGGCCAGCCTTCAGGAACGCATCGCCGATCTGGCCAAGGAAAAGCGGGTCGAGGGCATCGCCAACGTGCAGGACGAATCCGACCGTCAGGGTGTCCGCGTGGTGATCGAGCTGAAACGCGACGCCACCCCCGATGTGGTGCTGAACCAATTGTTCCGTTTCACCGCCATGCAGACCAACTTTGCCTGCAACATGCTGGCGCTGAACGGCGGTCGCCCCGAACAACTGGCGCTGCGCGACTTCCTGACCTATTTCATCAGCTTCCGCGAAGAGGTGGTCGCCCGCCGCACCGCCTTTGAACTGCGCAAGGCGCGCGAACGCAGCCATATCCTCTGCGGTCTGGCCGTCGCGGTCAGCAATGTCGATGAGGTCGTCGCCACCATCCGCGCCAGCGCCGACGCCGCCGAGGCGCGTGAACGGCTGATGGAACGCCGCTGGCCCGCGCATGACATCCTCGAATATCTGAAACTGATCGACGATCCGCTGCATCCGGTCAATGACGACGGCACCTATAACCTGTCGGAAACGCAGGCCCGCGCCATTCTGGATCTGCGCCTGCAACGCCTGACCCAACTGGGTGTGCAAGAGGTCACGGACGAGCTGAAACAACTGGCCGATTCCATCCGCGACTATCTGGCCATCCTCGCCAGTCGCGACCGCATCATGGCGATCATCAGCGACGAACTGCGCGAGGTGCGCGACGCCTATGCCGTCCCCCGCCGCACCGAGATCACCGAGTGGTCCGGCGATATGGACGACGAAGACCTGATCGAGCGCGAGGATATGGTCGTCACCATCACCTCGGGCGGCTATATCAAGCGCACCGCGCTGGCCGAATTTCGCAGCCAGCGGCGCGGCGGCAAGGGTCTGTCGGGCATGGCCACCAAAGAAGACGACGTGGTGACGACCCTGTTCGTCGCCAACACCCATACCGAGCTGTTGTTCTTTACCACCGACGGCATGGCTTACCGGCTGAAAACATGGCGCTTGCCGGTGGGCGGACGCACGGCCAAGGGCAAGGCGATCGTCAATATCCTGCCGATTCAGCCCGGCGTTTCCATCGCCGCGCTGATGCCGGTGGATGCCCCTGAAACCGAATGGGACAGCTATCAGGTCGTGTTCGCCACCTCTGACGGCGATGTGCGCCGCAACGCACTGTCCGACTTTGCGCAGGTGAAATCGAACGGCAAGATCGCGATGAAACTGCCCGACGGCACCTCGCTGATCGGCGTGCGCATGGCCACCGCCGATGATGACGTGATGCTAGTGACGGCGATGGGCCGGGCGATCCGCTTCCCCTCGACCGATGTGCGGGTGTTCAAGGGCCGCGATTCGACCGGGGTGCGCGGCATCCGTCTGGCCGCTGGCGATACCGTGGTCAGCATGTCCGTCATCCGCCATTTCGAGGCCGACCCGGCCGAACGCGCCGCCTATCTGAAAATGCGCCGCGCGGTTGCGGGTGCGCTGGATGACGGGGCCGAACCCGACGAGGATGACGACACCGTTGAAGGCAGCATCACCCAGGAACGCTATGCCGAAATGTCGGCCGCCGAGGATCTGATCCTGACCATCACCGCCGCAGGCGCGGGCAAGATTTCGTCCAGCCACGGCTACCCGGTGCGCGGGCGCGGCGGTCAGGGCGTGATGGCGATGGACAAGGCGATGCGCGGCGGCGCGCTGGTGGCCAGCTTCCCGGTGGAGGTGGATGATCAGATCATGCTGGCGACCTCGACCGGGCAGTCGATCCGGGTGCCGGTCGATGGCATCAGCTTCCGTTCGCGCAGCGCGGGCGGGGTGCGGGTCTTCAACACCGCACCGGGCGAGGTGGTCGTTTCTGTTGCGCGGATCGCCGAGCAGGGCGAGGATGCCGGAACCGGAACCGAAAACTGAGGGATAAGGGCCGGGATCATCCCGGCCCACCACATTTCAGGGGGAAACATTGGAAGAAGCGCGCGCAACCATCCTGCGGCAACGGCTGCAAACCGGCTTTCTGGGGATCATCGCCTTTGCGATCCTGCTGTTCATGATGGTGCAGGCGCGGTTCATGCTGATTTCGCTGGCGATAGCGATCATCCTGTTTTCGCTGACCACCGACGCGATCAACGCCATCGCCCGGCAGGGGGTGGCGCGTTGGCTGGCGACGACCCTGGCCTTTACCCTGATCGCCGCGCTGCTGATCGGCATTTCCACCAGTATCGTGGCGCAGGTGAATGCGGTGGTTCAGATCGCGGTCTCCTATACGGAACGCGCGCAGGCCGCCCTGCCTGATCTCACCGAATGGCTGGGTGTGGGGATGCAGGATTCCCTGCTGTCCGCCATCCGGGGCATCAACATCGCCGGCTGGATGCGCACCATGGCCGGTCAGGCGGGCGATCTGTTGTCGGGCAGTATCCTGATTATCCTGTTCGTCGGCTTTATGTTCGCGGAACGGATGTTTTTCCAGACCAAGCTGGAACGGCTGACCGGCGATCCGGTGCAGGCGCGGCAGGTGGGCAAGATCATTTCCACGATCATGCACAAGGTGAACCGCTATCTGGTGGTGAAAACCGCCGTCAGCGCCGTGACCGGCTTTGCCATCTGGGGCGTGTTCAAAATGGCGGGCCTCGATCTGGCCATGCCGATTGCGATCCTGACCTTTGTGTTCAACTTCATTCCTTCGGTCGGGTCCATCGTGGCGACGGTCATCGCCTTTCTGCTGGCCTTCGTCTTGTCAGGCGACATCGCGCTGGCGCTGATCGTCGGGGCGGCCTGCACCGGGCTGCAATTCGTCATCGGCAACATCCTCGACCCGATGCTGCTGGGCCAGACGCTGCGCCTGTCCAGTTTCGGCATCATCATTTCGCTGGCCTTCTGGGGGTCGCTCTGGGGGATTCCGGGGATGTTTCTGGCAGTGCCGATCATGGTGGCGCTAATGATTATCTGCGCCCATATCGACTGGCTGCGCCCGTTGGCCATCCTGTTGTCACGCGAAGGTCTGCCCGAGGAAACCGCCAACGACACCCCACCCCAAGCTGACGCTGACCAACCCCGCCAGCCCACCTGACCAAAGACAGGCCGCAACGCGCGCGGCCTGTGTACAGGTTGTGTACGGCCTGTGCACGGGTTGTGCACAGGTGGTGCAGCCGATTTCCCAGCAAAAGTTGGCCGTTTCGCGATCCCTCCGTTGCCCGGATCACAGCGCAACGCACGCCCCCGTTGCGCGCAACGGGCGGCCTGTCGGGTGTCGTGGCACCTGCCTTTGTGCAGGTGCCACCGTCGCTCTTGGATCTAGCGCCCCTCGCTCCCGTCACCGGCGGACTCACCGTCCCCCGTCAACGGCGGATCGTCCAGCCTCGGGTCGATGACCTGCGGTTCGGCGGCGGGCGCATCTTCTGGCGCGGGCGGCGGTTTTGGCGCCTCTGGCGTGGCGGCGGCCTGCCCTGTCCCTGTGATCGCCCCGGTCAGCGTTTCCGGGTTGCGCAGCCAGATGTCGCGCTGCGCAAAGGGGATCTCGATCCCTTCCTTGGCAAAACGCGCGACCACCTGATGCAGCACCTCTGACGTGACGCCGACACCCCCGCTGACATCTGACAGGATCGCGCGGATTTCGAAATTCAGGCTGTCCGCCCCCAGACTGCGCAGCACCACGGCAGGCGGCGGGTCGATGGTAACTGTCGGCTGATCCTCGATAATTTCGCGCAAAATCGCCGCGACCTTGCGGGTATCGCTGTTATAGCCGACGCCGATAGGAATGATGATCCGCCCGGCCTGACTGCCCCGCGTCCAGTTCGTAACCGGCTGGCTGATAAGGTTGCTGTTGGGAACGATGACCTGCGTGCGATCAAAGGTTTCCACCTCGGTTGACCGCACCGAGATACGCCGCACGATGCCTTGATCGTTGCCAACGCTGATCCAGTCGCCGACGCTGATCGGCCGTTCGATCAGCAGAATGATGCCGGACACAAAGTTCGACACGATGTTCTGCATCCCGAAACCGACACCGACCGACAGCGCCCCGGCCACGATGGCCAGCGATGACAGGTCAATCCCGGCCGAGGTGATCGCCAGCAGTGCTGCCAGAAATATCCCGATATAGCCGATACCCGACACCATCGCATTCTGTCCGCCGGCATCCAGCCGCGTTTTGGGCAGGATCGTATTGCGAAACACGCCCTGAACAAACCGGGTGCCGGAATAGCCGATGGCAAAGACGATTAAAAAGGTCAGCACCGCGCCCGGCGACAGTGATATACCGCCCAGCGACACCCCCTGCCCGATGCGCGTCCACCACTCGGACAGATCAGAGCGGCGCGCGCCCCAGATCAGCGCAAAGATGGGCGTGGACAGCAGGATCAGCGCAAAGCCGATCAGCACCGGGCCAAGCCCGTCGCGCGCGCCCTCGCGTCCGCGGGTGAACATCTCGAACAGGTCGGCGCTGAAATCCTGCAACAGAATCAGCAGGCAGATCAGCGCCAGCGATATGATCCACGGCCACAGCAGCGCATTGGCCCCGGTGATCAGTCCCGCCGCCGCAGCGACCACCGCAACCACCGCGATCAGCCGCGACAGCCCCCCGGCCATCGTCAGGATGCGCGCGCGATAGGGCGGTTGCTCGGTTCCGTCCCACATGACCAGATTGCGCAGGATATTGCCCAGCCGGAACAACAGCAGCGCCGCCGGAAGGATCAGGATGAAATGCAGGACACCCGCAGCGGATTCGTCGATCTCAAAGGGAATGCGACCGGATGCTTCGCTTCCGTCATTAAAGCCCGACAGCGGCAGAATAGACGATGCCGCGATATGGTGCAGTGCCGTCAGCGTGGCAAGGATCGTGGCCGTAACGCGCACGGCGTCGCGTTCCTTGTCGGGCAGGGTCAGCGTGGCATAGGCGATGGGTGTGTGCGAAAATGCCTGCCTCACGATCCAGCGCCCGCCAAACAGGATCATCCCGGCCATTGGCACGCTTTGCAGAATCGGCGTGGTATAATCACCGAATATTCCAGTGGCATTCAGCGCCGCAATGCCCAGCACGATGCCGATCAGCGGGATGGCGATCTGCCCCAGCGAAACCACAAACCCGATCACCGCCCGCGAATGCACCGAGGTTTGTGCGGACAACCGCGACGGCAGGGAATCGATCCAGCGCCGCCCCGCCCCCAGCAGAATGACCGCCGCAATCAGATAACCCAGCACATTGGGCAGATTTCCCTGAAAATTACCCCAGCCGCCGCGCGCCTGCGCCCGCGCCTGCATGTCCGACGCAATGGTCGTGACCAGCCGGACTGTTTCCGACCACGCATCCGGCCAGTTTACCGGGTTCAGTGGGCTGGGCGAGGCGCGGGCCAGTTCGCCTGCCTGCCGCAGCGCGCTGAGCGTGTCGATCGAGCGCACGATGGCATCGGCCCGGCTGTAGGCTTCGTTGGCGGCCACGCGCGGGGCCTGCAATTCCGACAGTTGTGTGTTCAGTGTGGTGCGGCGGGTGGCAATCTCTTCGTCTTCGGTTGCGCCTTCGGCGGGGGCGGGGCCAAGCGCCTCGATCTGGTCGCGCACCGTCGCGATGCGGCTGGCATTGAGGTTCTGGCCCGCGGCGAACTGTTCGCGCCATTCGACAAGACGCGCCCGCAGATCGGCCAGTTCCGCGTTGGTCGCCGTGCCCGCCGCAACCGTATCTTCGGCCTGTTCGGCAAACTGGTTCCACGCGTTATAGTCGATCTGAGGCGTCTCGGGCGCCTGCTGCGCCAGCGCCGCACCGGACCAAAGCAAAAGAACCGTCAGAAAGACGGAAAAGGCGTGGCGGAACATGCGGGATCAGTCCTCGTAAACTTCGGGCATCACGGGCTTTTCAGCGACCAGCCATTCCGGCACCGGCAATCCTTTGGCGCGCAGAAATTCCGGGTTATACAGCTTGCTCTGATAGCGTGAGCCGGAATCGCACAGCACCGTCACGATGGTGTGGCCCGGCCCCATCTCGCGCGCCATGCGGATCGCACCAGCGACGTTGATGCCCGACGATCCGCCAAGGTTCAGCCCTTCGTGTTCGGCCATATCAAACAGGATTGGCAGCGCCTCGGCATCGCTGATCCGCCAGTTGAAATCAGGGGTAAAGCCTTCAAGATTGGCGGTGATGCGCGACTGGCCGATGCCTTCGGTGATCGAGGTGCCCGGCGCGTCAAATGCGCCCGTGGTATAAAAGGAATACAGCGCCGCGCCCTCGGGGTCGGCAAGGCCGATCTTCACCCCCTTGGGCTGCAAGGCCATCCCAACCCCGGCCAGCGTCCCGCCCGAGCCGACGGCGCAGACGAAACCATCCACCTTGCCGCCGGTCTGTTCCCAGATCTCTGGCCCGGTGGTTTCCAGATGCGCCTGACGGTTGGCCACATTGTCGAACTGATTGGCCCAGATAACGCCATTAGGTTCGGTTTTCGCCAGCGCCTCGGCCAAGCGGCCGGAATAGCGGACATAATTGTTCGGGTTTTTATAAGGCGCGGCAGGCACTTCGACCAGGATTGCCCCCGCCAGCCGCAGCATGTCTTTCTTTTCCTGACTTTGGGTTTCAGGAATGACGATCACCGATTTGAACCCCATCGAGGCCCCCACCAGCGCCAGCCCGATGCCGGTGTTACCCGCCGTGCCCTCGACAATGGTGCCACCGGGCTTCAGCGCACCGCGCGCCACCGCGTCGCGGATGATATACAATGCGGCGCGGTCCTTGATCGACTGGCCGGGGTTCATGAATTCGGCCTTGCCCAAAATCTCGCACCCGGTTTCCTCGCTGGCGCGTTTCAGCCGGATCAGCGGCGTGTTTCCGATGGCGGCGGCAAGATCCTGACAGATGCGCATGGTGGGGTGACCTTTGTTAATGGCGTTTCGCCCCTGATTACACGCCGCCCGCATCCGGGGGCAAGCCCGGCGACGGCTCCATGCGCCGGGCAGATCACCAGACGATCACCGAAGGGTCTTACCCCAGACAAGAAACCGGGACCGTCAGTCGGGTGATTGATCGCGCCGGGCAAGCTGTTTTTCGATCGCGGTCAGCCGGGCCAGAACCTGATCGCGATAAGCTTCGGTCGCTTCGCTTTCTTCTTCCTGATGCGCCTCTTGCATGGAGTTCACGATAAGACCCACGACAAGGTTCATCACCGCGAAGGTGGTCACAAGGATGAAGGGCACAAAGAACAGCCAGGCATAGGGATAGCTTTCCATCACCGGACGGACGATGCCCATCGACCAGCTTTCCAGCGTCATGACCTGAAACAGCGTATAGGCTGAATTGCCCAGATCGCCGAACCATTCAGGAAAGGCGGTGGCAAACAGCTTGGTCGCGATGACGGCGCCGACGTAGAAAATGATCCCCATCAGCAGGAAAACGCTAGCCATGCCGGGCAGCGCGGCCAGAAAGCCTTCGACCACGCGGCGCAGGCGCGGTGTGACCGAAACGACCCGCAACAATCGCAGCACCCGCAAGGCGCGCAGGACAGACAAGCCCTGCGTGGCAGGCATCAGGGCAATGCCGACCACGACGAAATCGAACAGGTTCCAGCCATCGCGGAAAAAGCGCCAGCCGCTGGCGAACATCTTGGCTGCGATTTCAGCCACAAAGATCGTCAGGCACAGCATATCCAGCGCCAGAATCAGCGGCCCCGCCTGTGCCATGATCGTGCCCGAGGTTTCCAGCCCCAGCACCAGCGCGTTGAACAGGATTACGCAGGTGATGAACATCTGCGCAGCTTTGCCATAAATGATCTGGCCGATACGGTCGCGCAAGCCCATCTGTCAGATATGCACGCGGGTATAGGTGCCCTGCCCCGACAGGATCGAGCGGAAGCCGCCCGGTTCGTCCAGCGAAAACACGATGATCGGCAGGCGGTTGTCGCGGGCCAGCGCGATGGCGGATGCGTCCATCACCCCCAGATGCTTTTGCAGCACCTCGTCATAGGTCACGTCGTCATAGCGTTTGGCATCGGGGAATTTCTTGGGGTCTTTGTCATAAACGCCATCGACCTTGGTGCCCTTGAAGATCGCCTCGCAGCCCATTTCATTGGCGCGCAGCGTGGCGGCGGTGTCGGTGGTAAAATATGGGTTGCCGGTGCCGGCGGCAAAGATGATGATCCGTTTCTTTTCCAGATGCCGGACGGCGCGGCGGCGGATGTAGGGTTCGCAGACCTCATCCATGCGGATGGCGGAAATCACCCGGCAGTGCAGGCCCTTGGCCTCTAGCGCGGATTGCATGGCCAGCGCGTTCATGACGGTAGCCAGCATCCCCATATAGTCGGCGGTGGTGCGCTCCATCCCCTGCGCGCTGCCCTGAAGGCCGCGGAAGATGTTGCCGCCGCCGATGACCATACACACCTCGACCCCCATCTTGGCGACCGATTCGACCTCGTTGGCGATGCGGGCGACGGTGGGCGGATGCAGGCCAAAGCCCTGATCGCCCATCAGCGCCTCGCCGGAAATCTTCAGCATGACGCGGTTATAGCTGGTGGGCCGTGCCCCGTTGGAATCTGTCATCTTTCTGGCCCCCTGTGTTTCCTTGGGCGGGAAAATGTCGCAAAACCGGCGCGGGTTCAACCGGGCGCAAGGTGACATGACGCAACAGTTTCCCCAAATCCCGTCCGACAGGCACCTGCTGATCGCCGGTCCGACGGCCAGCGGCAAGTCGGCGCTGGCCCTGGCGGTCGCGCAGGCGCAGGGCGGGGTGATCGTGAATGCCGACGCCTTGCAGATCTGGGCCTGCTGGCGGGTGCTGACCGCGCGCCCCTCGCCTGCCGAGGAAATGCAGGCGCCGCATCGGCTGTATGGGCATGTCGCGCCGGGGCGGGCCTATTCGGTGGGCGACTGGCTGGCCGATGTGCGTGCGCTGGTCGCGGACGGGCAGCGGCTGATCGTGGTCGGCGGCACCGGCCTGTATCTGACCGCGCTGACCGAGGGGCTGGCCTGGGTGCCGCCGGTGCCGCCCCAGATTCGCGCGGCAGGTGATGCCCTGCTGGCGGGCGACGGCGGGCTGGCCGCCATGGTCGCCGCGCTGGACCCGCTGACGCGCGGGCGGATCGACTGCCTGAACCCGGCCCGCGTCCAGCGCGCGTGGGAGGTATTGCAGGCCACCGGGCGCGGTCTGGCGGAATGGCAGGCCGACACGCCGCCGCCGCTGATCGGGCCGGATGCCGCCACGCGCCTTGTCTTGCAGGCGGATCGCGACTGGCTGGCGGATCGGATCGAGCGGCGGTTCCACACCATGATGGCCACTGGCGCGCTGGACGAAGCGCGGGCCATGCTGCCGCTTTGGGATCAGCGCGCGCAATGGGCGCGGGCCATCGGCGCGCCCGAGCTGATCGCGCATCTGCGTGGCGAACTGACGCTGCCCCAAGCAACCGAGCGCGCGATCATCGCCACCCGTCAATACGCCAAATCGCAGCGAAGCTGGTTTCGGGCGCGAATGAAGGGTTGGCAGGACTGGCCGGTCGGATGACGCAAGGTTCCCACTGCGTCAGGAAGGCAACAGCCCCAAAATCATTGACATTTTCTGCAACTAATACTTTGTGATCCGCATTTGATCGGCAATAATCCGCCGAAGACGGTGCAATCACAGGTTGTCAATGGCCATGCATACACCCGGCGCAGGTCGCATCTTTTCCGGCGGTGGGTGGCCCTTTACCCCCAGCCGGTTCAAAGGGCTGACCCAATCCGGTGTCAGCCTGCCCGCCGAACAGGTCGGCAGTGGCAGGCTTGCACGTGCCAACATTACCGCCGGTTACATCCCCGAGGGGCGGGCGCTCTATCCGCGCGCCGTGCCTGCCGCCGTGGTGCCGCCCGAAACAAACGCCGATCACGACAGCATGGCGGCGGTTTTGCCGGTGCAGGACCGCCCCCTTGCGCAGCATCCGGTGCCACGCCTGAACGGGCTGCGCCTGCTGCCGCTTGAGGGGTTCATCTGGGGCGCGCGCAGCACGCCGCCGCAGCCGCGCACCCGTGTCGATCATGTGCTGATCTGGGTGACGGGCGGCGCGCTGCAACTGGATTTCCCGCGCCGCCGCCTGATCCTTGGTCCCGGCTCGGTGCAGTTTCTGCCGGCCGGCACCGGCTTTGCCACGCTGCCCTTGGGTCAGGCGCGGGGCCATGTGCTGTTGTTCGGGGCTGATCTGTGCACCGACCTGACACCTGCCCTGCCAAGCCACCCGGTTCTGGGCAGCATTGGTGACGAAGCCCATGCCTTGCAGGTCACGCTGTCGGATCTGGCGGTGGAAACGGCCCGCGACACGGCGGATGCCCGTGCCGCCGTGACCTGCCATCTGGGCCTGCTGGCGGTGCGGCTGTCACGGCTGGACCCGCCTGCCCGTCAGCCTGCGGCACTGACACACAGCCTGCCGAATTTGCCGCTGGTGGATCGTTTTATGCAACTGGCCGCCGGTGAACTGGGCGGCGGGCGAACCATCGGGGAGCTGGCCGATGCCCTTGGCGTCAGCACTGCCACGCTGGATCGCGCCTGCCGTCAGACACGCGGGCGGCGGGCGATCGAGCTGATCCACGATCTGCGCCACGAAACCGCCGTTCACCTGCTGCGCGACACGCGCCAACCTCTGACAGAAATTTCCAGGGATCTGGGCTATACCGGACTGGCCCATTTCACCCGCGCTTTTGTCGCGCGCACAGGGCGCCTGCCCCACAGTTTCCGCAGGCCCGACGCGGAACCGGACAGCGCGGGCTAACCCGGCACCCAAACCGCGCGCCCCGCAAAAAGGGCGGCCACCCAAGGATGACCGCCCCCAGCATATCGGCTCAACGGGTCAGCCCCCCATCACTCAGCCCCGACGACGCCCGCCGCGACGGCCCGCACTGGCGGGGGATGCCGCCTGCGCGGCCTCGGCAAAGGGGGTGCCAGCGTGGACCGCCTCGATCACGCGCGAGAATCTGATCCAGTCGCCGCCGTTCGGGTCGTGGTTCATCAGCATGTTGGCGGCCTTGATCGCCTCCATCTCGGCGGGGCGGACCGGGTTCATGATGGCGCTGGTCATGCCCGCGCCAATGGCCATCGGCAGAAAGGCGGCGTTGATCCCGTGCCGATTGGGCAGGCCAAAGCTGATGTTCGACGCGCCGCAGGTGGTGTTCACGCCCAGTTCGTCGCGCAGGCGGCGCACCAGCGCGAACACCTGCTGCCCCGCCGTCGCCATCGCGCCCACCGGCATCACCAGCGGATCAACCACGATGTCATGCGCCGGGATACCAAAGTCAGCGGCGCGTTCGACGATCTTTTTCGCCACGGCAAAGCGCACGTCCGGGTCTTCGCTGATGCCGGTGTCATCGTTGGAAATCGCCACCACCGGCACATTGTATTTCTTGATCAGCGGCAGAACCAGTTCCAGCCGGTCCTCCTCGCCGGTGACGCTGTTGACCAGCGGACGGCCCCTGGCGACGGCCAGCCCGGCCTCAAGCGCGCCGGGCACACTGGAATCGATGCACAAAGGCACATCGACCAACCCCTGCACCAGTTCGATCATCTGGCGCATCAGCGGCGGTTCGGTTTCGTTCGGATTGGGGTTGCTGTTGTAAACGACGCCCGCGTTTATATCCAGCACCGCCGCGCCGCAGGCGACCTGTTCCAGCGCGTCCTTTTCGACGGTGGAAAAATCCCCGGCCTCCAACTCGGCCGCCAGCTTTTTGCGGCCCGTGGGGTTGATGCGTTCGCCGATAACGCAGAACGGCTCGTCAAAGCCGATGGTGACGGTTTTCGTGGCGGATTCCAAAACGGTGCGGGTCATGATGCTCCTTTCAATCGGCGCTGGCGCGGGCCAGCCAGTCGGTGCTGGCGGTAATCCCGCCCAAGGGGAAGATATGCGCGGCGATCACCGGGAAATCCGGGTTCGCGGCCTTGTGCCGGGCCAGCGCGGTGACGAAATCGGTCGGCTCATAAGGGGTCAGCAGCTTGGTCACGTCGCGGGCGCGGCGTTGCAACACCCGCAAAGACGGGCCGACACCGCACATGATGGCGAATTTCAGCATGGTTTGCAGCTTGGCCGGGCCAGCGACGCCGATGCGGATCGGCATGTTCAGCCCCGCGGCCTGCAACCGTGCGGCCCAGTCGATCACCGGCTGCGCCTCGAAACAGAATTGCGTGACGATCTGCATATCCGCGCCGGTGCGTTCGGCGAAATCGGCCTTCCAGCGCAGGGCGCGCATCACCTCGGCCTCGCCGCCAGCGGGGTCGATGTCGCGGTTGCCCTCGGGGTGGCCGGCGACGAACAGCGTCTTGAAGTCGCCAAACAGGCCGGTGTCCAGCAATTGCATCGAATCGGCGAATGCGCCGCGCGGGGCACCCAGACCGCCGCCCAGCAACAGCACCTGATCGGCCCCGGCATCGCGATAGGCGGCGACCCAATCGGCCAGCGCGGGGCGATCCGGCACGATCCGCGCCGGGATATGCGGCACCGGGGCCATGCCCTCGGCCGCCAGCCGGGCCACGGTGGCCTGCATATCCGCCGGGGCGGTGCCATCGATATGCGCGACGAACACCTGCGTGCCTGCGGGCAGGATGGCGCGGAAATCAGCCACGCCGGCAGCCGTGCGCGGCATCACCTCGATCGAGGCACCTTGCAGAAAATCAGCCAGCGGCACATCGGCGCGGGAAGTTACTCGGAATGGCATCAGCGACATCCTTAACGGGCCTTTCGGATCAGGTGGCAAATCCGTCGCGGGCAATCAGCGCCCGCAGACGGTCATCGTCGTAATCTGCCTCGATCCGGGCGGCTTCGGCCTGCGGGTCGTCGCCCGGCACAGTCACGCGACGCCATTCGTTCAGATACGCGTCGCTGCCGGACAGACCCGCCTTCATGGCCGCGCGGTCGATGGCCTTTTCGAACCGTTCGGCCAGAATGACGCGCTGCGCCGACCGCCCTTTGCCCAGAGTGACCTGAGCAGGAATGTCGCGCCAAAATACCAGCGTCAGTTCGGACATGCGGTTCCCCCTTGTGCCCCCCACCTAATCGGCTGCCGCGCGGCCCTGCGTGTCAGTTGCGACCATGGCGGGGAATTTGCGACCTGCGCCGCCGTTCTGACGTTTTTGCCGCAGACCCGCAACCGCCCCGGCCATGAAACCTTTTCATCACTTTGTTGAACCGCACGCCCTTGAAGGCCGCCCCGCCAGCCGCTACGTTTTCATCAACTTGAGATCGGAGGGCGTTGCGATGGCGCCCAGGCGTCCCGCGGGTGCGGACGCGTTCCCGAAATCCACGGTCGAGCCTTCTGGCACCCGCAACCCCGAGGACGGGCAGCTTTATGCTGCGCTGGACCTTGGAACAAATTCGTGCCGGATGCTGATTGCGCGACCGCGTGGCAATCAGTTTCAGGTTGTGGACAGCTTTTCCAAGCCCGTGCAGCTTGGTCATGGGCTGGAGGCTTCGGGGCGTCTGTCCCGCAGTTCGATGGCGCGCACCGTTCACGCACTTCAGGTCTGCCGCCGCAAGCTGGAAACCCATGGCGTCAGAAAGATGCGGCTGGTCGCGACCGAGGCCTGTCGCCGCGCCCATAACAGCCGCGACTTTCTGCGCATGATCCGCCGCGAAACCGGCCTGCCGGTCGAAATCATCGAGGCCGAGGAAGAGGCGCGGCTGGCCGTCATTTCCTGCGCGCCGCTGGTCAGCCGTCAGACGGAACAACTGCTGGTCGTGGATATTGGCGGCGGGTCAACCGAACTGGTCTGGATCGACCTTGAAGACGTGGACCCGGTGCGCCGATCCCGCGCCATTCTGGCGCTGGCCGACGGGTTCGACAAGCCGCAGCCCGGCGGCGCGCGGGTGGTGGACTGGATCAGCGTGCCCTTGGGCGTGGCGACGCTGCGCGACCAGTTCGCCGATGTCGAGGACGATCAGGGCCGCTTTGCCCTGATGAGCTGGTATTTCGAGGAAATGCTGTCCGGCTTTGCGCCCTATGCCTATGACACCCCGTCGCCCGCGTTTCAGATCATCGGCACATCCGGCACGGTGACGACGGTGGCCGCCAGCCATCTGGGCCTGCGCCGCTATGACCGCAACAAGGTGGATGGTCTCAGCATGACCAGCGATCAGATCGACAAGGTGATCCGCTCTTACCTGACGCTTGGCCCAGAAGGCCGCCGCACGGACCCGCGCATCGGGCGCGAACGTCACGCGCTGATTATGTCGGGCGCGGCGATCCTGCAAACCCTGATGCGCATCTGGCCCACCACGCGGCTGTCGGTCGCCGACCGCGGCCTGCGCGAAGGGTTGCTTTACGCCCAGATGGCACATGATGGCGTGCTGACAACGGACGGAATAGAGGGAACAGGCTGATGACGACAACCGGCAAGGGCAGCCGCACGGGCAAATCATCCGGGCGCGGGCAGCGTGACCTGCGGGTGCGGGTAAAAACCGCCAAGGGGCGCAAGCTGTCGTCGAAACTGTGGCTGGAACGGCAGTTGAACGACCCCTATGTGGTGCGGGCAAAGCGCGAGGGCTATCGCGGACGCGCGGCCTTCAAGATACTGGAACTGGATGACAAATACGGCTTTCTGAAACCCGGCGCGCGGGTGGTCGATCTGGGCTGCGCGCCCGGCGGCTGGTGTCAGGTGGCCGTGGCCCGCGTGAATGCCCTGGGCGAAAAATCCGGCAAGCCGCGCGGCACCGTTCTGGGCGTCGATCTGCAAGAGGTGGACCCGATCGCCGGGGCCGAGATTCACCAACTCGATTTTCTGGAAGATGGCGCCGACGATAAGGTCAAGGCGTGGCTGGGCGGGCGCGCCGATGTGGTCATGTCCGACATGGCGGCGGCCAGTTCCGGGCACAAGGGCACCGACCATCTGCGCATCGTGGCCTTGGTCGAGGCGGCGGCACAACTGGCCTTTGACGTGCTGGAACCGGGCGGCACCTTTATCGCCAAGGTGCTGTCAGGCGGGGCGGAAACCGAGATGCAGGCCATTCTGAAACGCAACTTTGACAAGGTTGCCAACGTCAAACCCCCGGCCAGCCGCAGCGATTCCAGCGAAAAATTCGTGGTCGCCACCGGATTCCGCGGCCGTGGCAAGGACGAAAACGATGACGACGCAACCTGACCTGCCCCCCTTTACCGTAGACGCGGCCATTCCCGCCGCCGCCTTTGACCTGACGCAAACCGAATTCCGCGATCTGATGCGCGCCGGACAAATTGCCACACGTTGCGAACGCGGCGAGGGGGCGGATGTCGGTCGCTGGCGATTGCTGTTTCAGTATGGATCGCGCGTATGTCGGCTGACGGTCAACGATGTGGGCGAGATTCTCGGCCAGTCACGCTTTGATCGCCCTGCGCAGCCATAAGTGCGCACAATACAGGATGTTTTGGGCTGTCATTTGCGCTATGCGCAAAAATGTTGTTATGTGACGGGAAAACAAGCAAAAATTTTGAGAACTTGAAAACGAATCTGGGCAAACGCCGGTATTCGTGGGGCTGACGTTAGCAGATACTGCGCTTATTCCCCGTCACATCGCCCGTATAACGAGAAATCTTACACCGTCCAACCTGTCCAATTGGACATATATTGCATTTCGCGCAGATTACACTGCACAAAAGGGGCGGCTGGCCATTACCTCTTTCGGTTGCGGGCCTGTTGGGCTATGCCCTGCGCGAATGATCCGACAGGACAGGAGCCTTCTGTGACCGACCATATTATCCGCGACATCAGCCTGGCCGAGTTTGGCCGCAAGGAACTGGACATTGCGGAAACCGAGATGCCGGGCCTGATGGCGTTGCGGGCGGAATACGGTGACGCACAGCCGCTCAAGGGCGCGCGGATCGCGGGCAGCCTGCATATGACGATCCAGACCGCCGTGCTGATCGAAACGCTGGTGGCCCTTGGGGCGCAGGTGCGTTGGGCGTCGTGCAATATTTATTCGACCCAAGATCACGCGGCGGCGGCGATTGCGGCCTCGGGCGTGCCGGTCTTTGCGATCAAGGGCGAAACGCTGGCGGAATACTGGTCCTATACCGACCAGATTTTCCAGTTCGACGGCCATGCCAACATGATTCTGGACGATGGCGGCGATGCGACCATGTATATTCTGCTGGGCGCGCGGGTCGAGGCGGGCGAAACCGGCCTGATCGAAACGCCCACCTCCGAGGAAGAAGAGGCCCTGTTCGCGCAGATCAAACGCCGCCTTGCCACCAGCCCCGGCTGGTTCACCGCACAGCGCGACGCCATTCAGGGCGTGTCCGAGGAAACCACAACCGGGGTGCATCGCCTGTATGACCTGCACAAGCGCGGCCTGCTGCCCTTCCCGGCCATTAACGTTAACGACAGCGTAACCAAGTCGAAATTCGACAACAAATACGGCTGCAAGGAATCGCTGGTCGATGGCATCCGCCGCGCGACCGACGTGATGATGGCAGGCAAGGTCGCCGTCGTCTGCGGCTATGGCGACGTCGGCAAGGGCAGCGCCGCCAGCCTCGCAGGCGCGGGCGCGCGGGTCAAAGTGACCGAGGTTGACCCGATCTGCGCCCTGCAAGCCGCGATGGACGGGTTCGAGGTCGTGCTGCTGGAAGACGTCGCCGCCACCGCCGACATTTTCGTCACCACCACCGGCAACCGCGACGTGATCCGCATCGAACATATGCGGCAGATGAAAGACATGGCCATCGTCGGCAACATCGGCCATTTCGACAACGAAATTCAGGTCGCCAGCCTGCGAAACCACAAATGGACCAATATCAAGGATCAGGTGGACATGATCGAAATGCCCTCGGGCAACCGCATCATTCTGCTGTCCCAGGGCCGCCTGCTGAACCTTGGCAATGCGACCGGCCACCCGTCCTTTGTGATGTCGGCGTCGTTTACGAACCAGGTGCTGGCGCAGATCGAGCTGTGGACCAAGGGCGACGACTACGCCCCCGGCGTCTATATTCTGCCCAAGGCGCTGGACGAAAAGGTCGCGCGCCTGCATCTGGACCGCATCGGCGTCAAGCTGACCGAACTGTCGCCCGAACAGGCCGACTATATCGGCGTCACGCCGCAAGGCCCCTTCAAATCAGACCATTATCGTTACTGACATGACCGAATATTCCCTGTTCACATCCGAATCCGTCTCGGAAGGTCATCCCGACAAGATCGCCGATCAGATCAGCGACGCCGTTCTGGATGCCATCATCGCCGAAGACCCGCGCGCGCGTGTCGCCTGCGAAACCATGGTGAAAACCGGGGTCGCGATCATCTCGGGCGAAATCACCACATCCGCATGGGTCGATCTGGAAAGCATCGTGCGCGGCGTCATCAACGACATCGGCTATACCTCGTCGGATGTGGGGTTCGACGGCAATACCTGTTCCGTCATCAACATCATCGGCAAACAGTCGCCCGACATCAATCAGGGCGTGGACCGCGCCAGCCTTGAAGAACAGGGCGCGGGCGATCAGGGGCTGATGTTCGGCTATGCCTCGGACGAAACCGATGTGCTGATGCCCGCCCCGATCACCTATGCCCACCGCCTGGTCGAGCGTCAGTCACAGGCGCGCCGCGACGGCACCCTGCCCTGGCTGCGCCCGGATGCGAAATCGCAGGTGACGTTCCACTATGACGATCAGGGCCGTCCCGCTGGCGTGGATGCCGTGGTGCTGTCCACTCAGCACAACCCCGACATCACCCTGGCCGATCTGCGCGAGGCGGTGATGGAACATATCATCCGCCCCGTGCTGCCCGCCGAGTGGCTGTCGGATCGGACCAAGTATTTCATCAACCCGACCGGCACCTTTGTCATCGGCGGCCCGGTGGGGGACTGCGGGCTGACCGGGCGCAAGATCATCGTGGACAGCTATGGCGGCATGGCCCGCCACGGTGGCGGGGCGTTTTCCGGCAAAGACCCGTCCAAGGTGGACCGTTCCGCCGCCTATGCCGGGCGCTGGATCGCCAAGAACATCGTCGCCGCCGGTCTGGCGAAGCGCTGTGAAATTCAGGTCAGCTATGCCATCGGCGAGGCGCAGCCGACCTCGATTTCGCTCAACAGCTTTGGCACCGGCCGCGTGGCGGATAGCCGCATCGTGGCCGCCGTGCGCGAAGTGTTCGACCTGCGCCCCTTTGCGATCATCCGCGATCTGGACCTGCTGCACCCGATCTATCGCCCCACCGCCAGCTATGGCCATTTCGGGCGCCAGCCCTATGCGCTGAACGGGGCGACTGCCTTCAGTTGGGAACGCACCGACAAGGCCGAGGCGCTGAACGCGGCGCTGACCTGACGCAACGGCGGCCCGAAAAGGCCGCCGTTTTTCGTTGCCCCCTGCCCCGCGACGACGCCCCAGCCTTGGCCCCCAAAGACCCGCGGTGCGCGACAGCGACCCCTCCGCCGCCGTCCCATGCGCCCGCAGCAAAAGGGCAAGGCGTCCTTTCTGGCCGGGCGGAGCGTGCTCGCCCCCACCGGCATCAGCATCTGGCCCCTGAAATCGACGACTGCTGCCCCAACCGCTGACGGCCCGAACATGACAGCGGCATCCCGCTGCGCGGCGTCGGCGTGCTGCGCCTTTGCCATGCTGATCCGCTGGCTGGCCAAGGCCGGGCGCAACCTGAGCCGCACCGGCAGGCGGATCGTGGACCGGATGCCCATCCTGCGATCCGTCTATGCGGGTGAACGCAGATCGCGGAAACCATTCAGCCCCATCCTAGGCACGTTTTGACCGCGCCGGCGTGGTCGAATATCCGCACAAAGGGAGGAATCTGGCCCTTGTCAGACCCAGCCAAAGGCGACATCACCGCGCCGGACAATCAACCGATGCTGGCGCCGGTCATGCCGACTACCCCAAACCCGGCCACCCTCTTTCTGCGAATGTTCCCGCCAGCAACATGCGTTTCGGGACACAAGCAGCAAGGACACGGCCAAGCCGATGATCCCGACCCCGCCAAGCGCCCCCGCCGGTTCAGGAAAACAGCGCCCGCAAATCAACCGTATCGCGGTGATTCAGCGCATCAGCGTTTTGATCCAGCCAGCGGTCGGCGGCATCCTGGCCGCAGGACATCATCTGCTCCAACAGGCCGGGGGCGGGCATGATCTTGGTGCGCGCAGTCAGGTTCGTCATCAACTCGTCGTCCAGAATCATGTGAACCAGAACGTCTTTCATCTGCTGGTTTGCCAGCCGCTTTTCGTCAAACAGACCGTTCAGCATCTCGAACAGCTTCAGCTCGTCAATCCGGCGGCTGGCCGTGCGCCGTTCCTCGAACAGCCGTTTGACAAAGCTGATCGCCCGCAGTTCCGACAACAGCGCAGCGTTAAAGCTGACCTCGTTCAGCCGGTCATGAATCGCCGCCGGTGTCTTGGGCAGGCTGTCGCGTCGCATCGGGTTGATGTTCACGATCACGATGTCACGCGGCAGATCCGGCGTATACAAGGGAAACAGCGCCGGGTTGCCGGAATAGCCACCGTCCCAATAGGCTTCAGAAATGCCGGTTTTGGGGTCGGTGATTTCAACCGCGCGAAACAGCGTCGGTAGACAGGCCGATGCCATCACCGCCTCAGGCGTCGCCTGATCGCCGGTGAAAATCTTGACGCGGCCCGTGCGGACATTGGTGGCCGTCACAAAAAACCGCGGCCCCTTGTTGCTGCTGAAATCCGGGTAAGGCAGCGTTTTCAGGATCGACCCCAGCGGGTTTACATAGAACGGCCCGTAATCATAGGGGCTGATGACCCGCGTCAGATTGTCCATCCAGGCAAAGGGCGAAAACATCTCGGCCAGGCGTTCGAACTGCCGTGGAACCGGAAACATCGAATGAATCCAGCGCACCACCCGGTTGTCACTGGCCTGCCCGACCTCGGACCACAGATGCGCAAGATTGACCCGCGCCGCCCGCCGCCCTGCCCCGGACCCCGCCACCAGCCCGGCCTTGAGCGCGGCGCCATTCATCGCCCCCGCCGAAGTGCCGGTGATTCCCTCGATATGCAACCAGTCCTCATCCAGCAGGCGGTCGATCACACCCCAGGTAAAGGCCCCATGCGCCCCGCCACCCTGCAATGCCAGATTGATATATTTGTCTTTCACGGGCGGTCTCCGGTGATTTTCCTTTGCAGAATATCATATGCTGCATCGCAGCGCAGCCGGAAATGGCGGCACGCCCGCCGGAGCGCCTGCTGTCTGGTCAATGACAGGTGCCGCAACCAGAGACACCGACACGCCCAAAGCCGGGGTTTCACACCCCGGACCCCGTGGGATATTTTCAAACGAAAGACGAGACTTGCGGCGGCATTCGGAATTCATGACAGATGGGTCAGAGGTGCCCGATGCCCGATTCCGCCCATCTGATGGCTTTTGCCCTGATCTCGCTTGGCATGGTGCTGACGCCGGGGCCGAACATGATCTATCTGGTGTCGCGCTCGATCACGCAGGGGCCGCGCGCGGGGCTGATCTCGCTGGGCGGGGTGGCCATGGGGTTCGTGTTCTATATGTTGTGCGCGGCCTTTGGGATTACGGCATTGGTGATGATGGTGCCCTGGGCCTATGACGCGCTGCGGCTGGCCGGGGCGGGGTATCTGCTGTGGCTGGCATGGCAGGCGGTGCGGCCCGGCGCACGCGGCGCGTTTCGGGCGCGAGATCTGCCGCATGACAGCCCGCGTCGGCTGTTTCTGATGGGCTTTGTCACCAATCTGCTGAACCCGAAAATCGCGGTGATGTATCTGTCGCTGCTGCCGCAGTTCATTCAACCGGGGCATGGATCGGTGCTGGCGCAGTCGCTGGCTCTGGGCGGGGTGCAGATCGCCATCAGCGTAACGGTGAACGCGATGATCGCACTGGGCGCCGGATCGGTGGCGCTGTTTCTGACCCGACACCCCGGCTGGGCGGTGGTGCAGCGCTGGCTGATGGGAACCGTGCTGGCCGCGCTGGCGCTGAAACTGGCGGCGGAACGGCGCTGAAAAGCAGCGTACGTTGCGCGGGGCTGTGTACAGCTTGTGTACAGCCTGTGCACAGGTGGTGCACGGGTTGTGCAGCCGAAAACCCGGCAAATGCTGGCTGAAACGGTGCCATGTTGCGCAGGCGGCCACAACGCAACGTCCGCAGCCGTTGCGCACCATTTTTGCATCCGCATTGTCAGAACGTCAAACGTCCCGTGCGGGGCAGAATCAATCTTCGGCGTTCGCCTCGGCCCGGCTCTTGCCCGCTACATCCATCGCCAGCGTCGCCGCCATAAATGCGTCCAGATCGCCGTCCAGCACGCCCTGCGTATCGCTGGTTTCCTCGGAGGTGCGCAGGTCTTTGACCATCTGATAGGGGTGCAGCACATAGCTGCGGATCTGGTTGCCCCAGCCGGCATCGCCCTTGGCGTCGTGCTGGGCGTTGATGGCGGCGTTGCGACGGTCCAGCTCGACCTGATACAGACGCGAGCGCAGGGCGTTCATCGCCGCCTCGCGGTTCTGGTGCTGCGATTTCATCGAGGATGTCACGACGATCCCGGTCGGCAGGTGAGTGATCCGCACAGCCGAGTCGGTGGTGTTGACGTGCTGCCCGCCCGCACCGGACGACCGATAGGTGTCGATCCGTATCTCATTGTCGGGAATGGTGATTTCGATGTTATCATCCACCACAGGATAGACCCAGACCGACGAAAACGAGGTATGCCGCCGCGCCGCGCTGTCATAGGGGCTGATGCGGACCAGCCGGTGCACGCCGCTTTCGGATTTCAGCCAGCCATAGGCGTTATGGCCGCTGATCTTATAGGCCGCCGAACGGATACCCGCTTCGTCCCCGGCACTTTCCGAAATCAATTCAACCTGATAGCCGCGCTTTTCCGCCCAGCGGACATACATCCGCGCCAGCATCGAGGCCCAGTCGCAGCTTTCCGTGCCGCCCGCGCCTGCGTTGATTTCAAGGAAAGTGTCGTTGGCGTCGGCCTCGCCATTCAGCAGGGCTTCCAGTTCCTTCTGCGCGGCGGTTTCACGCAGGGATTTCAGCGCGGCTTCGGCCTCGGCCACGACTTCATCATCGCCCTCGGCCTCGCCCAGTTCGATCAATTCGGCATTGTCATCAAGGTCTTGGCTTAACCGACGATAGGTTTCGACGGCATCCGACAGCGCCTGCCGGTCGCGCATCAGTTTCTGCGCGCGGGCCGGGTCGGACCACAGGTCGCCATCCTCGATCATGGCGTTCATTTCTTCCAGCCGGTGCGGCGCCGTGTCCCAATCCATGCGTTGGGCAAGCAGGGTCAGCGATTTGCGGATCGCATCAATGGTGGCCTGAGTTTCTGCGCGCATGGGTTCGTGCCTTTGGGTCGGATTGGTTCGGGGTGATAGCCTGTGCAAAGGGCGCGGGCAAGGGACCGTGCGGCACGGGCCAGTTTTGCGTATTTACGCGAACAGCAAGCCGTCAGACCGCCGCGCGCGGATCATAGCCGTAGATCCAGTCGAATTGCGCGGTCAGGCGTTCGGGGGCAAGGGCGCCGATGCCCCGCAACCCGATGCGGGCGGCCAGCGCGGCGGGGCCTTGCAGGTGATAGGCGGTGGCGTTGCGGCTGGCGGTGGCGACGATACGGGTGCAGCGGTCCTGCCGCAACGCCTGAAACCGGGCCAGCGCGGCGGCCTGATCGGGGTCGGCGTCCAGACAGGCGGCCAGCAGCCAGCCGTCTTCGATCGCCATCGCCGCACCTTGCGCCATGAAGGGCAGCGTCGGATGGGCGGCGTCGCCGATGATGACGCGGCTGTCGTCGTGCCAGAACGGCGCGACATCGTGACGGAACAGACCCCAGACTCCGGTTTCCTGCACCTGCGCCAGCCAGTCCGGCACCGGCCCGCCAAAGCCCGCAAACGCACGGCGCAGGTTGGCCGGGCTGTCGGCATAGGACCAGCCCTCGGCCTTCCAATGCGGGCGCGCCAGAACGGCAACGATATTGCGCAAGCCCCCGGCCAAGGGATAGCTGACCAGATGTCGGCCCGGCCCCATGAACAGGTCAGCCCATGGGGCGCTGCCATCGTCGGGGATCAGCATACGCCATGCCGTCTGCCCGGTGTAATAGGGCCGCGCCGGGCCATTCAGCGCCGCCCGCACCATGCTGCGCAGCCCGTCGGCACCGATCAGCAGCGGCGCATCGGGCAGGTCAGTGATGGGGGTGTTCAGCCGAATCTCGGCCCCTGCATCACGCGCGCCTTGTTCCAGCACCTCGACCAGCCGGGCGCGGTAGAACAGCCGGAACGGTGCGTCAGGCTGGCGTGCAGGCAGGTCAAGCTGCGCCAGCAGCCGCCCGGCGGCGCTGTGCATCCGCACACCGTGGCTGCGCAGCGAAACCGCGTCCGCCGCATCGGCCAGCCCAAGCGCCGCCAGCCCCCGCCCGGCATTGGGCGAGATTTGCAGCCCCGCGCCGACTTCGCGCAGGGCATCGGCCTGTTCCAGCACTGTCACCCGCGCGCCCCGTTGGGCCAGGGCGGTGGCTGCGGTCAACCCGGCCACACCTGCACCGATGATGGTGACGGGGCGGTTTCGCAGCGCACCAGTCATCCGGCCCGCTCTCGCAACAGCATCTGCTGCATTTGCGACAAGTCATCCTCGCCCACCCCTGCCGCACGAAGCACCTGAACCGCAAAGCTGAGCGGAGCCGAGCCGGGGGCGCTGATGACGCGATTGTCCGCAACAGCATGGGGCACGTCGCGATAACGGTCACGGCCCACATAGCCGGGCAGGTGCTCATCTATGAACGGCAGGCCGTTCGAGGTGTGGGCGGCCCCCGCAAACAGCCCTGCCCGCCCCAAAGCCAGCGTGGCGGCGCAGATTCCGGCGACCGTCTGCCCGCGCGCATGGGCGGCGCGTAGCATATCCTCGACCGCAGGCGGATTGTCGCTGGTCCATGCCCGCCCGCCGCATAACACGATCACGTCGTCATCCGCAGCGGCGATGTCGGGCAGTCCGGTAACGTGCAGCCCGGCTATCGAGGTAACGGCACCGCCTCCTGGTGTTGCGTGGCGCACCGGCACATCAAAAAAGCTGCCCCCGATGGCCGAAATCAGCGGCGTTTCCCAATCGGCATAGCCTTGCGTCAGGATGATGAGAACGGAGTGAATCATGGTTTTGCATGCCCCCTTTGTTAGCCGCAGCCCAAAAGCATGGCGATGCGAACATTCAATCCGGCCCATGCCGCCAACGTCAACAGAAAAGCCGGGATCAGCGCCGCAAGGTCGCCAGCGCAATCGCGGCTGCTCTGATTATTGTAAAAAATCGGGTGCAGAATACTGCGCCATGATCGCAGCACCCCTGCGTCACATCAGCACAGCCCAAAGATTGCCTCTATCGGAGCCATGTCAACGGCGGGCGCGTATTTTGCAGGGGCCGCCCGATGCCTGCGGCAGCAGCGTCCAAACTGGCAGCCATTTGCCATGGCTGTCAGTCGTCGCGATGAACCCGCTCGCGCCGTTCGTGACGTTCCTGCGCCTCAAGCGTCATGGTGGCGATGGGGCGCGCATCAAGGCGTTTCAGGCTGATCGGTTCCCCGGTCATTTCACAATAACCGTATTCGCCATTGTCGATCCGGCGCAGGGCGGCGTCGATTTTCGACACCAGTTTGCGCTGACGGTCGCGGGTGCGCAACTCGATGGCGCGGTCGGTTTCCTCGGACGCGCGGTCAGCAAGGTCGGGGACATTGCGGGCGCTGTCTTGCAAACCTTCCAGCGTCTCGGCGGACTGATCCAGCAGTTCCTGCTTCCACGCCTGCAACTTGCGACGAAAATATTCAAGCTGCCGATCATTCATGAACGGCTCGTCCTCGGCGGGACGGTAATCCTGCGGCAGGAAGGTCTGGGCTTTCATAACACCTCCGGCTGATGCCGTGCACTGGTCCGCGTTTCCGCCGCCCGCTTAACGGATGGATCACCGCTTGTCACGGGTCAATTGCCCTGACCTTTGCGCGAAGGTTGCGGGGGGCGCAACGTCCGGCTAGGTTTCGCCGCGTCACAAGGCAAGAAAGGGGCTGCTGGTGCGCTTTGAAGGAACCGAAAATTACGTTGCTCCGCCAGATCTTGCCGTCGCGGTGAACGCCGCCGTCACATTGGAACGCCCGCTGCTGGTCAAGGGCGAACCCGGCACCGGCAAGACCGAACTGGCCCGTCAGGTGGCCGACGCCATGGGGCTGCCGATTCTGGAATGGCACGTGAAATCAACCACCAAGGCGCAGCAGGGCCTGTATGAATACGACGCCGTATCGCGGCTGCGCGACAGCCAGCTGGGCGACGCTCGGGTTCATGATGTGTCCAACTATATCCGGCGCGGCAAGCTGTGGCAGGCATTCGAGGCAGAAAGTCGCGTGGTTCTGCTGATCGACGAGATCGACAAGGCCGATATCGAGTTTCCGAACGATCTGTTGCAGGAACTGGACCGGATGGAGTTTCACGTTTACGAGACCGGCGAAACCATCCGCGCCCGCCAGCGTCCCGTGGTCATCATCACATCGAACAATGAAAAGGAATTGCCCGATGCGTTTCTGCGCCGGTGCTTTTTCCACTATATCCGCTTTCCCGACCCCGAGACGCTGAAACAGATCGTGGCGGTGCATTATCCCGGCCTGAAGCCGCGCCTGCTGGACGAGGCGCTGCGCCAGTTCATCGAACTGCGCGAGGTGCCGGGGCTGAAGAAAAAGCCCTCGACCAGCGAATTTCTGGATTGGCTCAAGCTGATTCTGGCCGAAGATCTGGCGCCCGAGGATCTGAAGCGCGACCCGGCGCAAATATTACCGCGTCTGCATGGCGCGCTGTTGAAGAACGAACAGGATGTGGCGCTGTTCGAACGGTTGGCGTTCATGGCGCGGCGTCAGGGGCGGTAAGGCAAGGCCGGACCGGGGGCCAGCCCCCGGACCCCCGGGATATTTTCAAACGAAAGACGGGGCGGCATGGTTCAGGTTCGGTCGATTGCGACAGCGGATCGCGCGGCATGGCAGCGGCTGTATGCGGGCTATCACGCGTTTTATCAGCGCGCGGGCTTGGCCAAGCCGTTTTACGATCAGGCGTTTGTGCGTCTGACGGGCGGCGATTTTCATGGGCTTGTGGCCGAGGAGGCCGGGCATCTGCTGGGTCTGGTGCATTACGTTTACCACCCGAACCTGTGGCGCCCCGAGGGGGTGTGTTACCTGCAAGACCTGTTTACTGCGCCGGATGCGCGCGGCAAGGGCGTGGGGCGGGCGCTGATCGAGGCGGTGTATCGGGCCGCGGATGCAGCGGGGGTTCCAACGGTCTATTGGCTGACCGCCGAGGATAATTACGCCGGGCGGATGTTGTATGACCGGGTGGGGCAGCGCACGCCGTTTATCCGTTATATACGGCCCGGCTGACGGCGCTTGCGGTTGCCCCCTGCGCGCCGTTAAAGGGGGCATTCTGTCAGGAAAGGCGTGTCTCATGTCAGAACAATCCGCCCTTGTGCCCAAGCCCGGCATCATGGACATCGCGCTGTATATCAGCGGCGAGGCGAAGATTGCCGGGCATGGCCATGTGCTGAAGCTGTCGGCGAATGAAAACCCGTATGGGTGCAGCCCGGCGGCACGGGCGGCCTTTCAGGCGGCAGCGGGCGGGCTGAACCGCTATCCGGCCACCGATCATGCGCCACTGCGCGGTGCCATCGGGCAGGTTCACGGGCTGGACCCCGACCGGATCATCTGCGGCGTCGGATCAGACGAAGTGTTGCAATTCGCGATGCTGGCCTTTGTCGGCGTGGGGGATGAGGCGATCATCACCCGCCATGGCTTTTCCATGTATCCGATTTTGGCCCGCGCCGTGGGGGCGGTGCCGGTGATCGTGGAAGAACGTGACCGGCACGTGGATGTGGACGCGATTCTGGCGGCTGTCACGGATCGCACGCGGGTGGTGTTCGTCACCAATCCCGGCAACCCCACCGGCACCATGCTGGACCCGGCCGAGATCGAGCGGCTGGTGGCCGCGCTGCCGCCGCATGTTCTGCTGATCCATGATGGCGCCTATATCGAGTTCGCCGGTTGCGATGATCCTGGCATCGCTTTGGCCGACGCTTACCCCAACGTGCTGGCCACGCGGACGTTTTCCAAGATTTACGGTCTTGGCGGGCTGCGGATCGGCTGGGGCTATGCGCAGCGGTCGCTGATCGAGGTGCTGGCGCGCATCCGCCAGCCCTTCAACCTGTCGAATGCGCAGATGGACACGGCGCAGGCCGCCATTCTGGACCGCGACTTCACCACCTTTTGCCGGGATGAAAACGCCCGGTTGCGCGATTTCCTGCGTCAGTCGCTGGTGCAGATGGGCATTGGCTGCGATGAAAGCCACGCGAACTTTGTGCTGGCCCGCTTTGCCAGCCCGGAACAGGCGCGTGGCTGTGATGCGGTCCTGCGCGCCGCCGGTATTCTGGTGCGCCGCGTCGATGGCTATCACCTGCCCGACTGTCTGCGCATCACCGTCGGCACCGAGGATGATTGCCGCCGCCTGATCGACGTCATCAGCGGCTTTATGGCCCACGAAAGGGGCGCGGAATGAGCGTGATTTTCGACCGTGTGGCCCTGATCGGGCTGGGGCTGATCGCCGGGTCCATGGCCCATGCCATGCGTGATCGTGGGCTGGTGCGGCATATCACCGGCTATGCCCGCAGCGCGGAAACGCGGGCTGTGGCCACCGAAATCGGGCTGTGTGACAGTGTGCATGGCAGTGCCGCCGATGCGGTGACAGATGCCGATCTGGTGGTGCTGGCCGTGCCGGTCGGTGCCATGGGCGCGATTGCCGCCGAAATCGCGCCGCATCTGAAACCCGGTGCGGTGGTGACGGATGTGGGTTCCGTCAAGCAGGCGGTGATCGAGGCGGTCGCCCCGCATCTGCCCGCAGGCGTCCATTTCATTCCCGGCCACCCGCTGGCCGGGACCGAGCAATCGGGGCCGCGATCCGGCTTTGCCACGCTGTTCGTGAACCGCTGGTGGCTGCTGACCCCCCTGCCCGACACCGATGCGGCGGCGAAACAGCGGCTGACCGACCTGATCCTGGGCATGGGTGCGCTGGTCGAGGATATGGACCCGATTCACCACGATCTGGTTCTGGCCGTCACCAGCCACACCCCGCACCTGATCGCCTATACGATGGTGGGCGTCGCCGACCACCTGCGGCGGGTCACGGATGAAGAGGTCATCAAATATTCCGCCGCCGGTTTCCGTGATTTCACCCGGATCGCCGCCAGTGATCCGACCATGTGGCGCGACGTCTTTCTGCATAACCGCGAGGCGACGCTGGACATTCTTGGCCGCTTTACCGAGGAGCTGTTCGTATTGCAGCGCGCCATCCGCATGGGCGACGGGCAGTTGCTGCACGATTACTTCACCCGCACTCGCGCCATCCGCCGCGGGATCATCGAAGCCGGGCAAGATACCGCCGCACCCAACTTTGGCCGGGGCGGCTAAACTATATCACATTGAGACAACAAGCAGCGGCTGATAGCGTCATGAAAATGACACAAGACAGCCATGTTTGACCAGATCACCGCCCTGTTCTTTGATCCGCTTCAGTCGATGTCGCTGGCCACCGCGCTGGCGCGGATGTCGCTGGCGCTGTTTTTGGGCGCGCTGATCGGCTGGGAACGAGAGGTGGGCGCCCATCCCGCCGGGCTGCGCACGCATATGCTGATCGCGCTGGCCGCCGCGCTGTTCACCGTTATCGCGATGGAACTGACCTATTTTGACGGCAATGTCACGCAAGCGGATGCCATCCGCATCGACCCGCTGCGACTGATCGAGGCCGTGACATCGGGCGTGGCCTTTCTGGCGGCGGGATCAATCATCGTGCAGGGCGGCAACGTCAAGGGAATCACCACCGGCGCGTCGATGTGGCTGGCTGGCGCGGTCGGGCTGGCCTGCGGGACGGGCGATGCCGTGCTGGCTGTCATGGCGACCGCGCTGGCGCTGATCGTGCTGTGGCTGATGCGGGTGCTGGTGAAACCCGTCGCCCAAAAGATACGCGACGATTGAGCGTCACCAATGCGGCGGGCGCTGATCCGCCAGCGGGATCGTGCCGCCGGTGTCGGCGATGCGTTCCGCCTCGGCCCGCATCAGCGATTCGACGCGGGCGGTCAGGCGGGTGATGTCACGGTCCTGCCGGGCGGCGACCTCGGACAGATCATCGACCACACGGGTCAGATGCGCCACGGTTTCCTCAAGCTGGTGCAGCCGCTTGTCCATCCCATCCCCATCCGTTAGACCGCGCCCAACCGGCCCGAAAGGCAGCGATCATGGCAAAAGATCAAAAGAAACAGCCCCGTCCCAAGGCAGACACGCCCAAGGGCTTTCGCGACTATTTTGGCGCGGATGTGACGGAACGCAAGGCGATGCTGGACCGGATCGCCGAAGTTTACCACCGCCACGGCTTTGACCCCTTGGAAACCAGCGCGGTCGAGACGGTCGAGGCTTTGGGAAAATTCCTGCCCGATGTGGACCGCCCGAACGCCGGGGTGTTTGCCTGGCAAGAGGCCGAGGTGCCGGGCGGCGGCGCGGGCGACTGGCTGGCGCTGCGCTATGACCTGACGGCCCCCTTGGCGCGGGTGGCGGCGCAGTTCCGCAACGACCTGCCGTCCCCCTACCGGCGCTATGCGATGGGTCCGGTCTGGCGCAATGAAAAGCCGGGGCCGGGGCGTTTCCGGCAGTTTTATCAATGCGATGCGGATACGGTGGGGTCGGCCTCGGTGGCGGCGGATGCGGAAATCTGCGCCATGCTGGCGGATGCGCTGGAATCGGTGGGGATCGCGCGCGGCGATTACATCGTGCGGATCAACAACCGCAAAGTGCTGAACGGTGTGCTGGAGGCGGCCGAGGTGCGCGAGGATCAGGCCGATGACGTGCTGCGCCAGATCGACAAATTCGACAAGGTGGGCCGGGATGGCGTGCTGGCCCTGCTGACCGTGGGGCGCAAGGATGACAGCGGCGCGATGATCGACGGCGTGGGTCTGTCGCCAGATCAGGCCGCGCCGGTGCTGGCGTTTCTGACCAGCAAAGGCGCGGATAATGCGGCGACTTTGGCGAACCTGCGGGCCGCCGTCGGCGGGTCCGTGATCGGGGCCGAGGGCGTGGACGAATTGGCACAGATCGCCGCGATGCTGGATGCGATGGGCGTCGGGGCAGATCGGGCGGCGGTTGACCCCTCGGTCGTGCGTGGCCTTGGCTATTACACCGGCCCCGTGTTCGAGGCTGAACTGACCTTTGAAATCCTTGATGAAAAGGGGCGCAAGCGGCAGTTTGGGTCCGTCGCGGGGGGCGGGCGTTATGATGGCTTGGTGGAACGGTTTACCGGCCAAAAGGTGCCTGCCACGGGCGTATCCATCGGCGTTGACCGGCTGCTGGCGGCCCTGCGCGCCAAGGGGCTGGGTGGGGTCGAGGCGGCTGGTCCTGTTGTGGTGACGGTCATGGACCGCGACCGGATGGGCGATTATCAGGCGATGGCGGCGGAACTGCGCGCCGCCGGCATCCGGGCCGAGGTTTATCTGGGCAATCCCAAAAATTTCGGCAACCAATTGAAATATGCCGACAAACGCGCCTCTCCCGTGGCAATCATCCAAGGCGCGGACGAGGCGGCGCGGGGCGTTGTGCAGGTGAAAGACCTGATCCTTGGCGCCCGCATCGCCGCCGAGGCGACGCATGACGAATGGAAATCCCAGCCCGCCCAGACCGAGGTGCCGCGCGCCGATCTGGTCGCCGAAGTGCGCCGGATTCTCGGATGATCCCGAAACGCGACAAGCAGGCGGTCGGGCAGCACCTGCTGGCTGCCTTTCGCGCGGCGGGGGCAGTGGAGATCGCGCCCGACATCCTGTTGCCTGCTGAAACCCTGCTGGACCTTTATGGCGAGGACATCCGCGCCCGCGCCTATGTCACCGCCGACCCGATCCGGGGCGAGATGATGCTGCGCCCCGATTTCACCGTGCCGGTGGTGCAGGCGCATATGGAAAACGGCGCGGAACCGGCGCGATATTGTTACTTGGGCGAGGTGTTCCGCAAGCAGGACATGGGCGACACCCGCCCCGAAACCCTACGCGATTCCGAATATTTGCAGGCGGGGTTCGAGCTGTTCAGCCGCGATCCGGCGGCCGATGCCGAGGTGTTCGCGCTGTTTCACCGGCTGCTGGCGCCCTATGGTCTGGCGGCGGAAACCGGGGATATGGCGCTGGTGCTGGATGCGGTCGGCGGCTTGCCCTTGCCGGATGCGCGGCGGGCGGCCTTGCTGCATCACATCTGGCGACCGGGGCGGTTTCAACGGTTGCTGGAGCGGTTTTCCGCCCCCGCCACGCCGCGCGATTTCCCCACCAGCGATGCCCCATGGAACGGGCTGCGCCGCCCGGATGAGATGGCGGCGCGCATCGCCCGGATGCAGGCCGACATGACGCAGGCCCCGCTGGCGCCCGAATGGCAAGACCGGCTGGCCCGTCTGATGGCCCTGCGCGCCCCGGCCCCGCAGGCCCTCGCGACGCTGCGCGATCTGGCCCGCGACATGCCCGCCATCGCCACCGCCACCGACCGGCTGGCGGCGCGGCTGGATACCATCGCCGCGCATGGCATCGACCCGGCCAGCCTGATCTTTGACGCCAGTCACGGGCGCAGCACTATGGAATATTACGACGGTTTCACCTTTACTTTCACCGCCCCCGATCGCAACGGCTGGCCGCCGGTCGCCTCGGGTGGGCGCTATGACGCGCTGACCACCGTTCTGGGCAAGGGCCGCGCGATCCCCGCCGTCGGCGGCATCATCCGCCCCGGCCTGATCGCAGAATTGGAGCGCGCATGATCCGCCTTGGCGTGCCGTCCAAGGGGCGGCTGATGGAACAGACCTTCGACTGGTTCGCAGATCGCGGCGCGCGGCTGTCGCGGGCCGGATCTGATCGCGAATATGCGGGCCGGGTCGAAGGGGTCGAGGGGCTGGCACTGGTGCTGCTGTCGGCGGGCGAGATCCCGCGCGAACTGACCGCCGGGCGCATAGAGCTGGGCGTAACCGGCACTGATCTGGTGCGGGAAAAGCTGCCCGGTTGGGCCTCGGACGTGGTAGAGATCACGCCGATGGGCTTTGGCCATGCCGATCTGATCTTGGCCGTGCCCGCCTGCTGGCGTGATTGCGAGACGCTGGACGATCTGGCCTCCATCGCCCGCGATTTCCGCGCCGCGCATGGGTTCCGCCTGCGTATTGCGACGAAATATCATCGGCTTGTCCGGGCATGGCTGGCCGCGCATGAAGTGGCCGACTATCAACTGGTTGACAGTCAGGGCGCGACCGAAGGCACGGTGGCGAACCAGACCGCCGAGGCCATCGCCGACATCACCAGCAGCGGCGAGACACTGCGCGCCAATCACTTGAAAATATTACAGGAACCACCGATCCTGCAATCGCAGGCGACATTGTTCGCGCGCCGTGCAGCCTTGGGCGCGGAAATGTCGGCTGTGCTGGCGCAGATGGGGTTGAATGCCCCGACGCTGACATCGTTGATCGAGCGACTGGGTTGATCGCCTAACGAACAACCGGCGGCAAGGAGGCAGCGCCCGTCAGGACCGCGCGCCAGACTTGCTCGATCTGGCGCGCCTTGGCCGACCAGGTGAAATCGGCCTGAACCCGCGACCGCGCCGCCGCCGCCATCCTTGGCAGAACCGAGGGGTCCGCCGCGATCCGTTCCAGCAAGACACTCAGGTCAGTAATTATCTGGTTGCGCGGATTAATCGCCACCTTGAACCCCGTTTCAGCCGTAACCAATTCGCCCGGCCCACCGTAATCAACCACAATCGGCACCACGCCAAGCGCCATTGCCTCAAGCACGGCGCCGCCACCGAATTCACGGATCGAAGGGAAGGTCATCAGATGGCAGCCCGCCGCGACCCGCTGCACATCGCGGTGCTCCAGCCGTGGAAGGTGACAACCTCGCCCAGCCCTTCACGCGCGACCAGCGCCTCAAGCTCGGGCCGTTGCGGGCCGTCACCGATGATGTCCAGCCGCATCCGCCCGTCGCGCAGCAGCGGCGCGGCCACCGCCTCGCTGTCAATGGCGGTAAAATCGCGCCCCTCGACCAGACCGGCGCGCAAGATGGCTTCGCGGTTGCGGATCTGCGTGACCAGATGCACGTCCGCCACATTGCGCAGTGCAGTTGCAATGGACCACCCGACCAGCGGCACCGATACCCATTCGGGATTCGCAGCCTCAGCTATCACCAATACGCGCCGGGGGGGAAGACATATCACGCGCCAGAGCAACAACCTAAGATATTGAGACTATGTAAAAAACGCCACAGCAGGTCAATACAGGGATTATAATCAATTTCACTCAATCTGGGGCTGATGCAAAATCGCGGGACATCTGTTGACAGCGCCTGTCATGCCCCCTAGATCAGCGTTACTGGCACTCACCCCATGTGAGTGCCAACAGAAACACTGAAACCTGAAACGGAGTGTTCACTATGGCATTCAAACCGCTGCACGACCGCGTGCTGGTTCGCCGCGTCGAATCGGAAGAAAAGACCAAGGGCGGGCTGATTATCCCTGATTCCGCCAAAGAAAAGCCCGCTGAAGGCGAAATCATCGCCGTGGGCGAAGGTGCGCGCAAGGATTCGGGCGAACTGATCGCTCCGGCGGTCAAGGCGGGTGACCGCGTGCTGTTCGGCAAATGGTCAGGAACCGAAGTGACGGTCGATGGTGAGGAACTGCTCATCATGAAGGAAAGCGACATTCTGGGCATTCTGGCCTGATCGTCGATCCTTCCAACTAAATTCAGGAGATTCAAATGGCTGCGAAAGAAGTCAAGTTCAATACCGACGCCCGCGACCGGATGCTGAAAGGCGTCAACATTCTGGCCGATGCGGTCAAGGTTACGCTGGGTCCGAAAGGCCGCAACGTCGTGATCGACAAATCCTTCGGCGCGCCCCGCATCACCAAGGACGGTGTGTCGGTCGCCAAGGAAATCGAACTGGCCGACAAGTTCGAAAACATGGGTGCCCAGATGGTCCGCGAAGTGGCCAGCCGCACCAATGACGAAGCGGGTGACGGCACCACCACCGCCACCGTTCTGGCGCAGGCCATCGTCCGCGAAGGCATGAAAGCCGTCGCCGCCGGCATGAACCCGATGGATCTGAAACGTGGCATCGACCTGGCGACCGGCAAGGTTGTCGAGGCGATCAAAGCCGCCGCCCGTCCGGTGAACGACAGCGCCGAAGTCGCGCAGGTCGGCACCATCTCGGCCAACGGCGAAGCCTTTATCGGCCAGCAGATCGCTGACGCGATGCAGAAGGTCGGCAACGAGGGTGTCATCACCGTCGAAGAAAACAAAGGCATGGAAACCGAAGTCGAAGTCGTCGAAGGGATGCAGTTCGACCGCGGCTATCTGTCGCCCTATTTCGTGACCAACCCCGACAAGATGGTCGCCGATCTGGAAGACGCCTACATCCTGCTGCACGAAAAGAAACTGTCGTCGCTGCAACCGATGGTGCCGCTGCTGGAAGCCGTGATCCAATCGGGCAAGCCGCTGCTGATCGTGGCCGAAGACGTCGAGGGCGAGGCTCTGGCAACGCTGGTCGTCAACAAGCTGCGCGGCGGTCTGAAGATCGCTGCCGTCAAGGCCCCCGGCTTTGGTGATCGCCGCAAGGCCATGCTGCAAGACATCGCGATCCTGACCGGCGGTCAGGTCATCAGCGAAGATCTGGGCATGAAGCTGGAAAACGTCGGCATCGACATGCTGGGCCGCGCCAAGAAAGTTTCGATCAACAAAGACAACACCACCATCGTCGATGGCGCCGGTGAAAAGGCCGAGATCGAAGCCCGCGTCGCGCAGATCCGTCAGCAGATCGAGGAAACTACCTCGGACTATGACCGCGAAAAGCTGCAAGAGCGTGTGGCCAAACTGGCTGGCGGCGTTGCCGTGATCCGCGTCGGCGGCATGACCGAAGTCGAAGTGAAAGAGCGTAAGGACCGCGTGGATGACGCGCTGAACGCGACCCGTGCGGCCGTTCAGGAAGGCGTCGTCGTCGGCGGCGGCGTGGCTCTGGTTCAGGGCGGCAAGGCTCTGGAAGGGCTGAGCGCTGCCAACAGCGATCAGGAAGCCGGTATCGCCATCGTGCGCCGCGCGCTTGAGGCGCCGATGCGTCAGATCGCCGAAAACGCTGGTGTTGACGGTGCGGTCGTGGCTGGCAAAGTCCGCGAATCCTCGGACAAGGCGTTTGGTTTCAACGCCCAGACCGAAGAATATGGCGACATGTTCAAATTCGGCGTCATCGACCCGGCCAAAGTCGTGCGCACCGCGCTGGAAGACGCGGCCTCGGTTGCTGGTCTGCTGATCACCACCGAAGCCATGGTCGCTGAAAAGCCCGAACCCAAGGCGCCTGCTGGCGGCATGGGCGGCGACATGGGCATGGGCGGCATGGGCGGGATGATGTAATCACCCCTCTTGCCCCTGCGGCACAGGAAACCCGCCCTTTTCGGGCGGGTTTTTCTTTGGCTATATCCGGGGAAACGTCACGGAAAGGTCGCGCCGGATGATCGAAACGCTCAGCCACATCGTCACCGCCCTTGGTCTGCCCTTTGCCATTCTGGTCTATTGGCTTGGCCGCAGGCGCGATCGCGAGAATGATGAGCGGGAGATTTATGAAAGAATTACATCAGACTACAACGAATTTCTTATCCTGCTGCTGGACCATGCCGATCTGAAAATCTGGACGCATGACAGCACCAAAAACTTAAACGCGGAACAACAAGAGCGGCTGACAGTGATATTCGGCCTGCTGGTGTCTTTGTTCGAACGCGCCTGGCTGTTGTCGTGGTATCCAGACATGACAGTCCGCGATGCGCGGCGGTGGGCGTCGTGGGAAAACTATATGCGCGATTGGTGCCGCCGCGAAGATTTCGCCCGGAACCTGCCTGAACTGCTAAAGGGGCATGAGGCACAGTTTATCGCCTATTTCCAGAAACTTGTCGACGACGAGGCCAGAAAAGCCGCCGTATGAACGACGCGCCCCCCACTGAAAAAGGGCGCATCGCGATAGCTGATACCTTGCGTCGGGCTTTTGTTTGTTGCCAAGCTGACCCAAACCACCGCCCCGGCTGACGGCATAGGCTCAGCCGCGCCGCTATGGCACAGGAAAGGCCGCCGCTTTGGGGTGGCCTTTTTGCTGAATGTTAAGCTGTTGCGGAACCAATCGCGCCCCTGCTAGTTGTGCTGGACTATTTGCCATCAGGCATCGTTAGTCCTTGTTCTATCATAAGGAATCACCCATGCAGACCAGAACCTCCCTGCTTGCCCTGACCACTGCGCTGGCGCTTGCCCTGCCTGCAAACGCCCAAACCGCCCCCGACAGCGTTCAGGCCGGTGACGACAGCCCATTCACCATGACCACGCTGGCCAGCGGGCTGGAAAACCCGTTCGAGATCACGCTGGACCCCGACGGGTTTCTGTGGGTGACGGAACGCACCGCGAAACGCATTACCCGCGTCAACACCGCAGATGGCACCGTGACCCCGGTTCTGACCATCGAGGACGCCGCCTATGGCGAAGATTTCGGCCAGTCCGGCGTCCTTGGCCTGGCGCTGCATCCCGATTTCGGCAAGGGCAGCGAGCAGATTTTCGTCGTTTACAGTTACGAAGACCCGACCCGCACCGATCTGACCGCACCAGAAGGCGACGCGATGCGCCATGTGTTCCTGAAGGTCGCGCGCTACGACTGGACCGGCGAGGCGCTGGAAAACCCGACCACGATCCTTGACGGCCTGCCCGCCAACAGCGACCATGTTGCGGGCCGGCTAAAGTTCGCGCCTGACGGGATGCTGCATCTGACGCTGGGCGATCAGGGGCATAACCAACTGGCGATGGCCTGCCGCAAGAATGAGGCGCAGCGCCTGCCCTCGGCCTCGGAAATCGCGGTGGGCGATTACGCGGCCTATGTCGGCAAATCGCTGCGTTTCGCGCCCGATGGCGCAATCCCTGATGACAACCCCGAACTGGGCGGCGTGCGCAGCCATGTCTTTACCTATGGCCACCGCAACCCCCAAGGCATTGATTTCGCACCCGATGGCAGGCTGTATTCATCCGAACAGGGGCCAAAAACCGATGATGAGCTGAACGTGCTGCAAGCGGGCGGCAATTACGGCTGGCCGGATCTGGCGGGCTTTCAGGATGACAAGGCTTATGTCTGGGCAAGCTGGGCCAATGCCACCACGCCTTGCGCGGACCTGACCTTCTCGGATCTGGAGATCCCGGATGTGGTGCCGCAAGTCGCGGAATCGGCCTATCGCCAGCCGGAAAACTATCACGACCCGATTGCCACCATGTTCACGGTAGAAACCGGCTATGATTTCGCCGACACCTCGGTTTGCGGCGATATGGTCTATATCTGCTGGCCGACCGTCGCGCCCGCCTCGGTTCAGGTCTATGCGGGCGATGCGATCCCGCAATTCGCAAACAGCCTGCTGATCCCGACGCTGAAACGCGGCTCGCTTTATGTGATCCCGCTGGATGGTCAGGGTGGCGTAACCGAACCCTTCACCCGCCATTTCCACAGCGACAACCGGCTGCGCGATACGGAAATCTCGCCCGATGGCAAGACGATCTGGATCGCCACCGACAGCGCCGGGAACTTTGAACCCGTGGCAGGCGGCGTATCGAACCAGCCCGCCAATCCAGGGGCGATTCTGGCCTATACCTATAACGGCACGGAATAACGCATCGCAAAAGGAAGCCCACCCCAAAGGGTGGGTTTCTGTGCTGATCTATAGATCAGCCCTATCACACGCGCTTATCATATTTGTGCCGCAACCTTTTTCCGGCGGTGTGTGGCAATTACCCCCATCAGCGCCAATCCACCAGCCAGCAAGGCCCCACCCGCAGGCAGGGGCACGGCGGCAGGGGTAAGATTATAGGTCACGCTGCTGGTATTCAGCGTTTCCTTTACCTCATAGCCATAGGAATAAAGGCTGCGCGCCATCATCGCCTCAAAGCCTGTCGCGGCATAGCCGACATAAGGTCCGACGGGATCATCCCAGCAGTAATGACAATCAGCCTGCTTGAACCAAAACGAAACGGTTCCGCTAAGGGTGGCCTTCCCCTGCCCTGCATCCACAAACAGAAAATTTGAAATGCGTTTGCTTTCGACGCGATACTGCCCCGGCCCACCGTTCATATTGTCCAATGTGGCGGAAAAGCTGGTCAGTTCATCAGGCGTGATCCGGGAATCGCCGTTACGGTCGATTCCGGTAAAGCTGCCCCAGATATAGCCTTCATCAAATTGGCCACTATACGTTGCAGCATATGCCGTGGCAGGCAGCGCCAGCAAGGCAATCGCGAATGGCAAGCAACGCGGAAATTTATTGAACCAGACAGTCAGCATGTCGCACCTCAACACAGATTCGTGAATTGAGCATACAAAATGCAAGCCATCTGGCCAGAAGAATCTTAACCAAATTTTAAGAAAGGTTACGCGGTGATATGCCGCGTAACCTTTTATTGGTCAGGCCGCCGCCTTGCGCCGACGTCGCAGCACCGCCAGCGCACCGATGCCACCCGCGATCAAGGGCAACGTGCCGGGCACGGGGACAGGGGCGGGGGCAAGATCGGTTCGTATGAAGTCCACCGCAGTTGTCTGAAAAGACCAGGAATCAAACTGTTCATATCCCGGCATATCGCCCGGCATACAGGGCGGCGTATTCCAGCCGTCACAGAGCGCTATCCAATAGCTGACAAGGGCCGTGCCATACAATCTGCCCAACCCTTGCCCAAGATCAAAAAAGTTGAACGTAATAGCGGTGTCCGATTCAATATAATATTGGCCAGGACTACCGTTGTAGTTGTCAAAGGCGATATGGAAATCCGACACCTTGGTTACAGTTCCACTGCCGTCCACATCCAGGCCCACGAAATAGCCAGAGATATAGCCGTCGTCGAACCAACCTTCATATTGCGCCACCGCGGCACTGGCCGGTGCAGCCAAACCCAAAGCGACCGCCGCCGCGCCCAAAACCTTCAGGAACATAACACCCCTCCGTTAACACCTGTTAACGAAGTGACAGTAACGCCCGCGTGAGTAAAGGTGAAAAACTGAACCCAAAATCCAGTTAAACCATGGGGTTAATGCGCCCTACCCCTTAACAACCGACGCGATATTCATTGCCTTGCACAGCGACTCGAACCGGGATTGCGCCACCTCGCCCATCAGGGCACGCCCTTTGTCAGTCAGCCGCAGTTCCAGCGCATCGCCTTTGGGCGAAATCCGCAGCATGCCCGCATCAGAGGGATCACCGGCTGCGAACATCGAACCAAAGCGCATCGCCTTGCCCAGAATTTCCGCATCGCGCTGTTCCGCATCGGTCAGCAGATTGAACAGCCCGGCCATCATGCTGTTCTGGCGGTTGTTCTTGTAACGATATAGCAGCGCAAGGCCCATAAACACCCGCTCGGGGTGGCTGAGCGCAGCCATATTGGCGCGGGTGACGTTATCAAAACAGGATTCGGCGCGATAATCGGGATGCGCGCGCCAGCTTGTGTCATGCAGCAGACAGGCGGCATAGATCAGCCGGTCACGCTCGGGCGCCACATCAGGAAACAACGGGCGCAGGAATTGATACAACAGCTTGCCCGCACCGGGCATCCGCGCCATCTGTCGTTCGGTGAACCGCGCCGCCTCGATCAGCGGATCGCGCTTGCGCAGACTGTTGGACATCTGCTCATATAACAGCCCCTCGCGGATGCCGTAGCTGCTGATCGCCAGCTCTGCGGGAGCAAAAATCTGAACCAGTTCGTCCAGCACCTGTGCGGCAAGCGGCACCAGATCCATCCGCGACGACGAAACGCCCACACGGGCGCGCAGATCAGACAAGTCGCTGTCGGCGATCCATTTCAATGTCGCGGACACATCGGTCGGGGTCATGCGGTATTCGTGCAGCACGGTCATCGGATAGCCGCGCCGCTCCATATCCAACCGCCCGATGGCACGCCACGATCCGCCAACCAGATATAGCCTTTCATGCCCGGTGCCGACCTCTTGCACCAGCCCGGCCATGATGTCGCGGATGTGCTTGCGCAGGCCCGATTTAACCTGCTGCAAGCGGAACGGCCCAAGCGCCGAGGTCGCGCGGCGTCCGATCCGGCCATCGGCCACCTCGGCCAGTTCCATCGAGTTGCCGCCGATGTCACAGACCAGCCCACGCGCATCGGGCCAGCCAAGCAGCACGCCCTGTGCCGACAGGCGCGCCTCTTCCTGACCGTCGATGACATGAATTTTCAGGCCGGTGGCCTTTTCGATCTTTTTGCGAAACGCTGGCCCGTTACTGGCCTCGCGCATGGCGGCGGTGGCGACGCAAACGGGCGGGCGGATGCCCATATCGCGCGACAATGCCGCAAAGCGTTTCAGCGCGGCCAGGGCGCGCTCCATGCCCTCGGGGTTCAGGCTGCCGGTGGCGGCCATATCGCGCCCCAGCCCGGCCATGACCTTTTCATTATAGAAATACGCGGGCGAACGCGCCGCGCCGTCAAAAATCACCAGCCGAACCGAGTTCGAACCAATGTCCACCACACCCACCCGGCGCAGTTCGCGCGCGGCAAGCTGGCCAAACGGAGATTCCGTCCCGAACGGATCAATCTTCTTGCCGCTGGTGGTGCGCACACCGTGCATAGGAGCCTCTTTCCGCTGGGGCAGTAACGTAAAGTTTAATGCAATGACCTGTCCATCAGGTCAATCGGCGGGTCGGCGTGTTTTTGCTAACTATCGCTGCGTTCCCTGTGCACGAAGCGGATTGACAGAGTGGTCAGGTTTCACAAGCCCGCCCAACCCGAAACCGCCCACATACGAACGATCGGGCGGGCGGATACGGCGTGTATAGCGTTCAGTCCGCCGAATGGGTCAGCGCCGGCACATCGCGCGCGCCTGCCGTGCCACGCCCCGACAGCGAGGGGTTTTCCATGAAAAAGCGATGGCAACTGAACAAATCCTCTTGCCCCTCAGGCAGATAGCGCAAGAACCTGCCGTCAGGCATCAACAGCCAGCTTTGCGCCTCGTCCGCCATGTTGGCGGCCATGATCTGACTGACGATCTGCGCCTTGACGGTATCGTTCAGGCACTCGACCAGTGTTTCAACGCGCCGGTTCAGGTTACGCCCCATCCAGTCGGCGGATGAAAAGAACACTCGCGCCTTTTTGCTGGGCAGGCCGTGGCCATTACCGAAACAGACGATGCGCGAATGTTCCAGATAGCGCCCGACAATGGATTTTACACGAATATTTTCCGACAACCCCTTGATGCCCGGCCTTATTCCGCAAATTCCACGCACCACAAGGCTGATTTTGACGCCCGCCGCGCTGGCCTTATACAGAGCTTCGATGATGTCTTTTTCGATCAGGCTGTTCATCTTGGCCCAGATCGCGGCAGGGCGGCCAAGGCGGGCCATCTCGGCCTCGCGCGCGATCAGTTCCAGCAGGCGCGGCTTCATGCTGATCGGGCTGATGGCCAGATTCTCCAGCCCCTCAGGCTGAACATATCCAGATAAGTAATTGAAAACCTTGGTTGCATCACGCCCAAGGGCCGGATCGCAGGTGAACAGCGACAGGTCGGTGTAAATGCGCGCGGTGATCGGGTGATAGTTGCCGGTGCCCCAATGGGTGTAGGTGACAAGGCTGTCACCCTCGCGCCGGACAACGCTGCTGATCTTGGCATGGGTCTTGTAGTTGACGAAGCCGTAAACCACATGCGCCCCGGCCCGTTCCAGCCGGCGCGACTGACGGATGTTGGCCGCCTCGTCAAAGCGGGCTTTCAGTTCGACCAGCGCGGTGACGGATTTCCCCGCCTCGGCTGCCTCGCACAGAGCATCGACGATCGGGCTGTCGCGGCTGGTGCGATACAGTGTCTGCTTGATCGCCAGAACATCAGGGTCGCGCGCCGCCTGATGCAGAAACCGCACCACCATGTCAAAGGTTTCATAGGGGTGATGCAGCAGCATGTCCTTTTGCCGAATCGCGGCGAACATATCGCCGTGGTGATCCTGCACCCGTTCAGGCACACGCGGCGCAAAGGACGGCCACAGCAGATCGCGGCGGCTGTCCAGCACCAGTTCTTTCAGATCGGCGACGCCCAGCAGACCCTCGACCTCGATCACCTCATCGGGGCTGACGGCCAGTTCCTCCATGATGACGCTGCGCAGCCGGTCGGGCGCGCCTGCGGTGATCTTCAGCCGGATCACGCTGCCCCGGCGGCGGCGCTTCAGCGCGGTTTCGAATTCGCGCACCAGATCTTCGGCCTCTTCCTCGACCTCAAGATCGCTGTCGCGCAGCACGCGGAACGCGCAATGACCCACATCGCGATAGCCGGGGAACAGGCTGGACAGGTGCATCAGCAGCAAATCTTCCAGCGGCAAGAACCGTTCACCACCCGGCAGCGGGATGAACCGCTGCAACTGCGCCGGGATCGGCAGCAAGGCCTGCATCTGGCGGCCATCGCTTTCGCGGGCCAGTTCCAGTGCAAGGCAAAAGCCGGTGTTGGGGATAAAGGGGAACGGATGCGCCGGGTCGATGGCCAGCGGCGACAAAACCGGAAACACACGGTCGGCGAAGTATCGGTTCAGGAATTCTTCCTCGGCGCGGGTGATCCCCGACCGTGACAGAATGGCGATGCCTTCTTGTTCCATCTCGCGGTGCAGACGGTTCCAGACCGCCTGCTGCGCCCCCATCAGACGGCGGGCATCCGCGTTGATAAGAGCCAGTTGTTCCGCCGCGGTCAGGCCGTCGTCACTGGGGGTCGTATTCCCCTCGCGCACCAATTCGCGCAGACCGGCAACGCGGACGGTATAGAATTCGTCAAGGTTGGTGGCACTGATCGACACAAAGCGCAGCCGCTCCAGCAGGGGCACGCGCGGATTGCGCGCCTCATCCAGCACCCGCCAGTTAAACGACAGCCACGACAGTTCCCGGTTAAAGAACCGCGCCGGGCCGGTCGGCACACCGCCGGGCAAATCCTGAGGTTCGGGGAACGGCGTTTTCAGATAATCGGCCTGTGTCATCGGTCTTACCTGCTTTTTTAGTCCGCGATCATGCGTCAGATGCGGGCATCTTGTCCAGTATATCTGCTGCCATCCGCCGTGTCACAGGCCCACCAGCCGCAAAGGCCGCAGCATCCAGCGCCGCAACCAGACGCCGGGCCAGCCCCAGATCACGATCCATCCGCCGCAGCAGCCAGCCGATCAGCGCGGGCGGCACGGCAAGCTGGCGGTCCGCACACAGCTTGACCAGAACGGCGGCCAGCAATTCCTCGTCGGGGGCACCCAGCCTGACCTGCGTCATCGCATCCATGCGCGAACGCAGGTCAGGCAGCGTCAGTCCCCAGTCACGCGGCGCCGCGCGGGCGGTCAGCAACAGCAGCGCACCACGGGCGGGCGCAAGGTTCCACAGATGAAACAACATCGCCTGATCCGCCGCGCGGCCCGCCACGCGCTCGGCATCCTCGACCACCAGCGCACCGCCGTTCAGCAAAGCATCGGGCGAGGTATTGGCCAATGCGTCCGCCGCGACCACGGGCGCACCGCGTTCAGCCGCCCAGAATGCCGCGATATGGCTTTTGCCCGCGCCCTCTGGCCCGATCAGCAGCAACCGCCCCTGCGGCCACAGCGCCGGAGCATCCAGCATCGCCAGCGCATCGCGGTTCGCGGTGGCCAGCAGGAAATCGCCGCGCGACAGTGCCGGAGGCGTGCGCAGATCAAGGGGAATTTGCCGGGTCACGTTTCGTCTTGCTTGGCTCGTTCCTCGATCATCTCGTCGATGCGAACCTCGTTGATGCGCTGTTCGGCGGCGCGTTCGGCCTGTCGTCTTTCACGTTCGACCGTGCCGGGGGGGACGATCTCGATCAGTGTCGGACATTGTGGCGGCGCGGGCATTTCGCGGCCGGTATAGAGGCCGCTTTCCCTGTATTGTTCCGCCGCATAGCGCACCAGAACCCCAAGCGCCGCCGCCACGGGCACCGCAACCAGCATCCCGGCAAACCCGAACAGCGATCCGAACACGGACAGCGCCAGCAACAGCCAGACGGGATGCAGCCCGACATGATGGCCGACCAGTTTCGGCACCAGATAATTGCTTTCCAGCATCTGGCCCGCGACAAAGATCGCTACGACGATCCCGATCATCACCGGATCACCCCAAAAAGCGAACAGCGCCAGCCCGATTGATGTCACGCCACCGATGATCGTGCCGACATAGGGGATGAACGTCAGCATCCCCGCGACCACACCGACCAGCAGCGCAAAGGGCAGCCCGACCAGCAGCAGGCCGGTGGCATAAAAGACCGAAAGAATGGTCATCACCATACCTTCGCCGCGCAGAAACCCGCCAAGCGCTTCGTCAATTTCCCGCGCCAGACGGCGGATCGTGGGGGCATGGTCGCGCGGCAACAGGCTGTCCACCCGGTCCAGCATATTGTTCCAGTCCAGCAGCAGGTAAAAGGCGACCACGGGCACGATGACGATAATCATCACCACGCTGAGGACGTTCATCACCGACCCCAACACAATGCCAGCCAGTTCGCCGCCGCGTTGTGAAATGGTGTGGCCAAGATTGGCCAGCGTCTCGCGCACGGGGCTTTGATCATCCAGCAGTTCGGGGAACCTGTCTCCCAGAAAGGACTGAAGCCGGTTGAATATCTCGGGCGCGGTCTGGATCAGCTGCCCGAACTGCCGCGACAACAGCGGGATGATGCCCAACAGCGCCGCGACGATCAACAATGCCACGCTCAGCGTAATCAGCGCAGTGGCCCAGACACGGCTCAGCCCGCGGCGTTCCAGCCAGTCGGCAATCGGGTTCAGCAGATAGGCGATGGCCGCGCCGATCAGAAACGGCGTCAGCGTTGACCCCAGTTGCCACAGCACCAGCATCAGCACGGCGGCGGCGATGCCCCAATACCAGACCTGTTTGCGCCCACTGACCTGCATGGTATCTCCGTCGCGTTACGCGCTCGTTGTGCTATGATGTTGGCCCTGATGCAAGCGCAGCGGGCCACGCCACGCCATCTTGCCCCGCCTGCCCGCCTGCCCTAGACCGTGGCCAAACGAACAAAGGTGCCCGCTATGCGTCTGTCGCGCTATTTCCTGCCCGTCCTGAAAGAAGACCCGAAAGAGGCGCAGATCGTCAGCCACCGGCTGATGCTGCGCGCGGGCATGATAAAACAGCAATCGGCGGGCATCTATTCCTGGTTGCCGCTGGGGCTGAAGGTGCTGCGCCGCATCGAACAGATCGTGCATGAGGAACAGCAGCGCGCCGGCCATATCCCGGTGCTGATGCCCACGATGCAGCCCGCCGATCTGTGGCGCGAAAGCGGGCGCTATGACGATTACGGTCAGGAAATGCTGCGCATCAAGGACCGGCACGACCGCGACATGCTGTTCGGCCCCACGAACGAGGAGATGATTACCGACATCTTCCGCGCCCATGTGAACAGCTACAAGGATCTGCCGCTGACGCTGTATCAGATCCAGTGGAAGTTCCGCGACGAGGTGCGCCCCCGGTTCGGCGTCATGCGCGGGCGCGAGTTCCTGATGAAAGACGGCTATAACTTTGACCTGACGAAAGAGGACGCGCTGCACGCCTATAACCGCCATCTGGTCAGCTATCTGCGCACCTATGAACGCATGGGCCTGCAAGCCATCCCGATGCGCGCCGATGGCGGGCCGATTGGCGGTGACTATACGCATGAATTTCTCGTGCTGGCCGAAACCGGCGAATCCGAAGTGTTTTATGACAGCGCCATCACCGACCTGAAATTCGGCGACCGTGTGATTGATTATGACAGCGTGGAACAGTGTCAGGCGGTTCTTGACGAATTCACCAGCCGCTATGCCCGCACCGACGAAACCCATGACGAGGCGGTATTCGCGCAGGTGCCCGAGGATCGCCGCCGCTCGGCCCGCGGGATCGAGGTCGGGCAGATCTTCTATTTCGGCACGAAATACTCGGATGCGATGGGGGCGACGGTTGTCACACCCGATGGCGGGCGTGTGCCGGTTCACATGGGATCGCACGGCATCGGCGTCAGCCGTCTGCTGGGCGCCATCATCGAGGCCAGCCACGACGACAAGGGCATCATCTGGCCCGAGGGCGTGACGCCCTTCCACGTGGGCATCGTCAATCTGAAACAGGGCGATGCCAGCACCGACAGCGCCTGTCAGGCGATCTATGACGATCTGCGCGCGGCGGGGCTTGATCCGCTGTATGACGACCGCGACGAACGGGCCGGGGCAAAATTCGCCGGCATGGACCTGATCGGCCTGCCCTGGCGTATCACCGTCGGCCCGCGCGGTCTGGCCAGCAACAAGGTTGAACTGACCAACCGCCGCAGCGGCGAATCCGAAGAGATGTCGCCGTCCGAGGCCGTGGCCCGGATCAAGGCGATCTATGAACCGATCATCGCCGCAGGCTATCCGGTCTGATGGCGGGGCTGCTGCGATTGGGCTTTGCGGCCTGCTGCGCCGCGGCCCTGTCGCAGTTTCCGGCCTTTTCGGATCAATATGTTCAACGGCTTGGCGGGCAGGTCGATGCGCTGACCCGTGTGGCCGCCGATTTCGACAGCAGCGCCGCCCGCGCCGGGCTGACCCGTGAACAGGCACTGGCCGATCTGTCAGGCAGCACCTTCCGCGATCTGCATCAGCGCGACATGGGCCGGGTGTTCACCCGGTTAGAGCAGGCGCGCGCCGATCTGGCCCTGTTGCGTGCCGCCGCGCCGCTGGAACGCATCGCCCTGCCGCATCGTCTGCGCGATCCCGCCACTCTGGCCGCGACATGGGGCGATTTCCGCCCCGCCCTGCCCGTCACCACGGCTGGTCTGGGTGCCGCAGCCATCGGTTTCGGGCTGGGGTTGGGGCTGTGGACCGCTCTGGCCGCCCTGCTCCGCCGCCGCCGCGCCGACATCAGGCGCCAGCCGCCTGCGCTGCGCCACTGACATCCTGCACGGCACGATCCACAGGCAACGCCACCCCCTGCACATGCATGACGGCACGACCTGGCGGGTTTTCCATCTGAAATGCTTTCTTTTTGGAAAACCCGCCTCTAACCTCTACGTCAGAACTGTTGTCCAAACGGGAGGAAAAGAAAAAATGAAAAAATTGTTGATCGCCACGGCTGCCGGGGCATTGCTGGCAGGGGCCGCAACGGCCGAAGACATCAAACTGGGCATTTCCATCGGCTTTACCGGCCCGCTGGAATCGCTGTCGCCCGAAATGGAAAAAGGCGCGCTGCTGGCCATGAAAGAGGTCAGCGATTCCGGGTTGCTGCTGGATGGCTCGACCGTAACCGGGGTGCGCGCCGATTCCACCTGCACCGATGCCGCCGCAGCCGTATCCGCCGCGGAACGCATCGTGGCCGATGGGGTCAAGGGCATCGTCGGCGGCATGTGTTCGGGCGAAACCATCGCCACACTGGAACGTGTCGCCATGCCCAACGGCATCGTCATGATCGCCCCATCCGCCACCTCGCCCGCACTGTCCACGATCGAGGATAACGGGCTGTTCTTCCGCACCTCGCCGTCCGACGCGCGTCAGGGCGAAGTGATGGCCGACATCCTGATGGATCGCGGCGTCAACACCGTCGCCGTCACCTATACCAACAACGACTATGGCAAGGGGCTGGCCGACAGCTTTGCCGCCGCCTACACTGCCAAGGGTGGCACCGTCACCGTCAGTTCCGCCCATGACGACGGCAAGGCCGACTATGCCGCCGAGGTCGCGGCACTGGCCGCCGCCGGAGGCGAAGCTCTGGTCGTTGCGGGTTACGTCGATCAGGGCGGTTCCGGCGTCGTGCGCGGATCGCTGGACACAGGTGCTTTTGACACCTTCGTTTTCGCGGACGGCATGGTGGCGAATGCGCTGCAAGAACGCTTTGGCGCGGAAATCAACGGCAGCTTTGGTCAAAACCCGTCATCCGAGGGCGAAGGCCGTGACCGTTTTATCGCGCTGGCGTCCGAGGCCGGGTTTGACGGGTCGAATGCGTTTTCCGCCGAATCCTATGACGCTGCGGCACTGATTCTGTTGGCGATGGCCAAGGCGGGCACTTCGGACCCCAATGTTTACAAAAACAGCGTGATGGATGTGGCCAACGCACCGGGCGAACAAATTCTGCCGGGTGAATTGGCCAAGGCATTGGAAATCATCAATGCCGGGGGCGATGTGGATTATGTCGGCGCAACCTCGGTCGAACTGGTCGAGCCAGGCGAATCCGCAGGCATTTACCGCGAGGTCGAATTCCGCGACGGTGAATTGCAGGTTGTCGGCTATCGCTGATCGCCACAAGCGGCAAATACGCTTTAAATGCCGCTTTTCCAATGACCGCGCGGCGTCTAAGCTGCGCGGTAATCCAATAACCAACAGGACGGGATAAAATGAAAAAACTACTCCTCGCCACCACGGCCTGCGTCATGACCGCTGGCCTGATTCACGCCGAAGAAATCAAGCTGGGCACACAACTGGCCTTTACCGGGCCGCTGGAATCCATGGCCCCCGACATCGCCGCCGGTGCCGAGGCGGCCATGAAAGAGGTCAGCGATTCCGGCCTGTTGCTGGGTGGTGCCACGGTGACTGCGGTGCGTGGCGACACAACCTGTATCGACGCCGCCGCCGCGGTCTCGGCGGCAGAGCGTCTGATTTCCGAAGGCGTGCGCGCCATGGTTGGTGGCCAGTGTTCCGGCGAAACCATCGCGACGCTGGAACGCGTGGCGATGCCCAACGGCGTGCTGATGATCTCGCCCTCGGCCACCTCGCCGGCGCTGTCTGACATTCAGGATAACGGCCTGTTCTTCCGCACCGCGCCGTCAGACGCGCGTCAGGGCGAGGTGATGGCACAGATCGCGCGCGACAAAGGCATCGAATCCGCCGCCGTCACCTATACCAACAACGACTACGGCAAAGGGCTGGCCGACAGCTTTGCCGCCGCCTTCCAGGAAGTGGGTGGCACCGTGACGATCACCGCCGCACATGACGACGGCAAGGCCGACTATTCCGCCGAGGTTGCGGCACTGGCTGCTGCCGGTGGCGATGTTCTGGTCGTCGTCGGTTACGTCGATCAGGGTGGTTCGGGCGTTACCCGCGCGGCGCTGGATACGGGATCGTTCGAAAAGTTCATCTTCCCGGATGGCATGATCGGTGATCTGCTGGTCCAACGCTTTGGCAGCGAGATCGACGGCTCGATCGGCATCAACCCCGCCGCCGAGGGCGAGGGCCGCGACCGTTATAACGAACTGGGCCGCGCCGCCGGTTTTGAGCCTGAAGGCGCCTATTCGGCCGAAGCCTATGACGCCGCAGCCCTGATCCTGCTGGCGATGCAGGCCGCCGGATCGTCTGACCCCGCCGTGTTCAAGGATAAGGTGATGGACGTCGCCAACGCACCGGGCGAACAGATCCTGCCGGGCGAACTGGCCAAGGGTCTGGAACTGCTGGCCGCCGGTCAGGACATCGATTACGTCGGCGCCTCGTCCGTGGAACTGGTCGAACCGGGTGAAAGCGCGGGCACATTCCGCGAATCCACCATCACCGACGGCAAGCTGGAAACCGTCGGTTTCCACTGACCGCAACAGACCGCCCGGCGTTTGTGCCGGGCGGTTCACGCATAAAAACAGCGCCGACCACCAAACACTTCGGATTCAACACGAAGGTTACAGGGGAAGTTTATGATTCAGGTCAAAAACCTGCACCGACATTTTGGCGGCTTTCGCGCCGTGGATGGCGCCAGCCTGACCATTGCCAAAGGGTCAATCACCGGGCTGATCGGCCCGAACGGGGCGGGCAAATCCACCTTGTTCAACGTCATTGCAGGTGTGCTGCCGCCAACATCCGGCACCGTCACCATGGCGGGCGAGGACATCACCGGCCTGCCCCCGCACAAGTTGTTCCACAAAGGGCTGCTGCGCACATTCCAGTTGGCACATGAATTTTCGTCGATGACCGTGCGGGAAAACCTGATGATGGTGCCCGGCGGCCAGACCGGCGAAACGCTGGTGAACACATGGTTCCGCCGCGGCCGCATCGCCGCCGAGGAACGCGCCCTGCGCGAAAAGGCCGACGAGGTGCTGGAGTTTCTGACCATCAGCCACGTTGCCGATGAAAAGGCCGGAAACCTGTCGGGCGGGCAGAAAAAGCTGCTGGAACTGGGCCGCTGCATGATGGTCGATGCCAAGATCGTTTTCTTGGACGAGGTGGGCGCAGGCGTGAACCGCACCCTGCTGATGACCATCGCCGATTCCATCATCCGCCTGAACCGAGAACGCGGCTATACCTTTTGCGTGATCGAACATGACATGGATTTCATCGGCAAGATCTGCGACCCGGTGATCGTCATGGCCGAGGGTAAGGTGCTGGCCGAAGGCCCCGCCGATCACATCATGCAGAACGAGACCGTGATCGAGGCTTATCTGGGCCGTGGCCTCAAGAACAAGGACATGGTGGGCGTATGAGCAGCAGCGACGTATTCGGTGGGCGCGGCAACCGTGACGCCTCGATCGTCAATACTCAGGGCATCGGCACGATCGACGGCACGCGCCGCAGCGGCCCTGTCGGTCCGGGCCATACGGGTGATCCGTTCCTGATCGGTGAAAATATGACCGGCGGCTATGGCAAGGGGCCGGACATCCTGCACGATTGCACGATCAGCGTGGAAAAAGGCGAAATCGCCGTGATCGTCGGCCCGAACGGCGCGGGCAAATCCACCGCGATGAAGGCGATCTTTGGAATGCTGGACCTGCGGCAAGGCTCTGTGCGGCTGAACGGGCAGGATATTACCGCGTTGAACCCGCAGGATCGGGTCAAGGCGGGCATGGGCTTCGTGCCGCAGGTCAACAATATCTTCCCGTCCATGTCGGTCGAGGAAAATCTGGAAATGGGCGCGTTTATCCGCACCGACGATTTCCGCCCCACGATGGAACAGGTCTATGATCTGTTTCCGATCCTGCGCGACAAGCGGCGACAGGCGGCGGGTGAATTGTCCGGCGGTCAGCGCCAGCAGGTCGCCGTAGGCCGGGCGCTGATGACGCAGCCGCAGCTGCTGATGCTGGACGAGCCGACGGCGGGCGTGTCGCCCATCGTGATGGACGAATTGTTCGACCGCATCATCGAAATCGCCCGCACCGGCCTGCCCGTGCTGATGGTCGAACAGAACGCCCAGCAGGCTATGGCCATCGCCGACAAAGCCTATGTTCTGGTGCAGGGGGCCAACGCGCACACCGGCACCGGCAAGGAACTGATGGCCAATGACGAGGTGCGCCGCACCTTTCTGGGGGGCTGAGCGATGCATATGCCACTTGCCGCCACTCTTATACCGGCGCCTGCCCCCGCCGCGCTGGCCCAGCAGACGATCAAGCCACAATGGCTTTGCCAATTTGCGACGCGATGCCGGGATGCCGATTGCACCGTCTCGGATCATCGTGTCACGGTCTATCTGCCCGCCCCCCCGACCGACGAAAGGCCGCTCAGCGCCACCATCGCCGATCCGACCAGCATCGTCACACGGCAAGGCCCGCGGCACACCGATGCCAGCCACCTGATCGGCGGTTGGCACACCAGCTATTGTCCGCTGTCGGCCACGCCGGACGGCGCAGCCATTCACAACGACGATCAGGCGGGATCATTGACCCATTTCAGCACATACAGCGAGGCGGCATAATGGACATTCTGAACGCCTTTGTCACCTTTCTGAACTTTGTGTTCATCCCCGCCGCTGCCTATGGCGCGCAGCTTGCGCTTGGGGCGCTTGGGGTGACGCTGATCTATGGCATCCTGCGATTTTCCAACTTTGCTCATGGCGACACGATGGCCTTTGGCACCGCTATGGTGATCCTGTTCACATGGTGGCTGCAATCCATGGGCATCAGCTTTGGTCCGCTGCCCACCGCCTTGCTGGCGCTGCCCTTGGGTATCGCCGCGACGGCTTTGCTGGTGCTGGGGACGGATCGCGCGGTCTATCGGTTCTATCGCGCCAAGAAATCGCCGCCGATCATTCTGGTCATGGCCTCGGTCGGGGTGATGTTCATCATGAACGGCCTGACCCGTCTGGTCATCGGCGTGGACGAAATCCGCTTTGACGACGGTGCACGGTTCGTCATCAGTGTGCGCGAATTCCGCGAACTGACCGGGCTGAGCGAGGGTCTGGCGCTGCGCAGCACACAAGCGTTGACCGTCGTGGTCGCCTTTCTGGTCGTCGCCGCGCTGTTCTGGTTTCTGAATCGCACCCGGTCGGGCAAGGCGATGCGCGCCTATTCCGATAACGAGGATCTGGCGCTGCTGTCGGGCATCGACCCGGAACGAGTGGTGCGCCAGACGTGGCTTATCGCCGCCGCGCTGATGACCATTGCGGGCACACTGTATGGTCTGGACAAGTCCTTCAAGGCGTTCAACTATTTCCAGATCCTGCTGCCGATCTTTGCCGCCGCCATCGTCGGAGGTCTGGGCAGCCCGGTGGGGGCCATCGCGGGCGGGTTCATCGTCGCCTTTTCCGAGGTGGCGATCACCTATCCTTGGGTCAAAATCGCGGGATACCTGTTCCCCGACTGGCAACCGGGCGGGCTGCTGCAACTGCTGTCCACCGAATATAAATTTGCGGTCAGCTTTATCATCCTGATCGCCGTTCTGCTGTTCCGCCCGACCGGGCTGTTCCGTGGCAAATCTGTATAAGGGGGCTGAACATGTCGGGAAATCGTCAAGCTGATACGGCCTCCAGCCCATTCCGCGCGCCAGTTCTGTTCGCCGTCCTCGCCATTCTGTTCGTGCTGGAAGGCACGATGAGCAACGGGCTGTTTTCGGGATCGTGGAACACCTCGCTGGCCATTTTGAACATGGGGCTGATCTCGGCCATCATGGCCTTGGGTGTGAACATGCAGTGGGGCTATGCCGGGCTGTTCAACTCGGGCGTGGTCGGGTTTCTGGCCATCGGCGGGCTGGCCCCGGTGCTGATCTCGCTGCCGCCGGTTGAAGGGGCATGGGCTGCTGGCGGGCCGCGTTTACTGTTGTCCTTGGCAGTGGGCTTGGGCGCGATGGTGCTGGCCGCACAGGTCTGGCACCGGATGCCCAAGGGAAGGCTGCGCGGGCTGGTGCTGGTGGCTGTGCTAATCGCCGGGTTTTTCCTGTTCCGCATGATCTTTGACCCTGCCGTGACCGCGATCGAGGCCAATCAGTCGGCGCGGTTCGGCAATATCGGCGGATTGGGTCTGCCGGTGCTGCTGGCATGGCCGGTCGGCGGGCTGTTCGCCGCCGCCGCCGCCTGGGGGGTGGGCAAGGTCGCACTGGGGCTGCGGTCGGATTATCTGGCCATCGCCACGCTGGGGATCGGTGAAATCATCGTCGCCGTGCTGCGTAACGAAGAATGGCTGGCCCGCGGGGTGAAGAACATTTCCTCGATCCCACGCCCGGTGCCTTATGAGATCGAGCTTCAGCGCAACCCGCAGTTTCAGGATTTTGCCGCCAGCTGGGGCTTTACCGTGGCCGAGGCCTCGGGGATATGGGTCAAGCTGTGCTATATGCTGCTGTTCCTTGTTGTGCTGCTGCTGCTGATCCTGCTGGCGGAACTGGCGCTGAAATCGCCCTGGGGCCGCATGATGCGCGCCATCCGCGATAATGAAACCGCAGCCGCCGCCATGGGCAAAAACGTCACTGCCCGGCATTTGCAGGTATTCATCATCGGGTCGGCCGTGATCGGCATGGCCGGGGCGATGATGGTGACGCTGGACGGGTTGATGGCGCCCGGCGGCTATGTGCCGTTGCGCTATACCTTCCTGATCTGGGTGATGGTGATCGTCGGCGGGTCGGGCAACAACTGGGGATCGGTTCTGGGCGCGGTGCTGATCTGGTTCATCTGGATCAAGGTTGAGGTCTGGGGGCCGCAACTGATCGGCCTGTTGACCATGCTGCTGCCCGATGGCTCGGTGAAACAGCAACTGCTGGGCAGTGCGCCGCATATGCGGTTTATCACGATGGGACTGGTGCTACTGCTGGTGCTGCGGTTCTCGCCGCGCGGGTTGTTGCCGGAACGGTAAAGTTGCGTCCCGCGACGCCGGGGGCATTCTGCCCCCGGACCCCCTGAGGATATTTGCGGACCAAAGATGCCGGGGCGGGCGTGCCCGGATGGACCTAGCGGCAATCGTAGCCCATCACCACGCTCCACCAGCGGCGACCATCGGGGCCAATCGTGACGCCCGCGCCGATGTCGGTTGACAGTTGCCCCAGCACCTGTTCACGATGCGGTTGCGAGGCCAGCCAGCGGTTGACGACCTCGGTCGGGGTGCCGCCCGTTGTTACAAGCTGCACCACGCCGCAGGTCGGATAGCTGACAGCCCGTGCCCGCTCTACGATATTCGAGCCGTCTGATCCGGCAACGGTCGCCTGCCCCATCCGCGCCATATCGCAGGCGTGGCTTTGAGCGATACCGGCCAGCTTGGCGTGAGTGCGCAGGATGGTTTTACCCTCGACCTGCCGGGCGGCGTTCAGGGCAGTTTCCATCTCTTGCGACTGCACCGGATCAGCCAGGCATTGCGCTGCGGTTGTGGTCGCATCGCTGACATCCATCGGCATAGCGTCATTTTCGCAGGCGGACAGCATTGCAAGTGCAGCAACGGCGATCAAAGAACGGCAAAGCATGGCTGGCCTCGGCAGATGGTTGTTTCCATTCAGCTTTCGCAACGCGCGCCGGGGTCAGCGGGTTCCGCGCTGCGCTGACCTCTTGCGTCAACGGGCTGGCGGGCCTAAAGCGCGGATATGACCCAGCATCAGCGCCTTCTTATCATCGACTTTGGCTCTCAGGTGACGCAGCTTATTGCGCGGCGTCTGCGCGAGTTGAACGTCTATTGCGAAATCCACCCCTATCAGAACGTGACCGAGGATTTTCTGCGCGACTTTGCCCCCCGCGCGATCATCTTTTCGGGCGGGCCTGACAGCGTAACGCGCGAGGGCAGCCCGCGCCCGCCGCGTCTGGCGTTCGAGATGGGCGTGCCGATCCTTGGCATCTGCTATGGCCAGCAGGTGATGATGCAGGAACTAGGCGGGCTGGTCGAAAGCGGCGATGGCACCGCCGAATTCGGCCGCGCTTTCGTGACCCCATCGGATGACCGCCTGCCGTTACTGGACGGATGGTTTGACGATGGGCGCGAACAGGTCTGGATGAGCCACGGCGATCACGTGTCGCGGCTGGCACCCGGCTTTGAGGTTTATGGCACCTCACCCGGCGCGCCTTTTGCGATCACCGCCGATGCGGCGCGCAACTTCTTTGCCGTGCAATTCCACCCCGAGGTGCATCACACCCCGCGCGGCGCCAAGCTGTATGAGAATTTCGTGCGGCTGGCGGGCTTTAGCGGCGACTGGACAATGGCCAGCTATAAGGACGAGGCGATCCGCAAAATCCGCGAACAGGTCGGCGATAAGCGGGTGATCTGCGGTCTGTCGGGCGGGGTCGATAGTTCGGTCGCCGCTGTGCTGATCCACGAAGCGATTGGCGACCAACTGACCTGCGTCTTCGTCGATCACGGGCTGCTGCGGCTGAACGAGGCGGATGAAGTGGTCAGCATGTTCCGCGACCATTACAACATCCCGCTGATCCATGCCGAAGAATCCGACCTGTTCATCGGCGCTTTGGAGGGTGTCTCGGACCCCGAGGTCAAGCGCAAGACCATCGGCAAGCTGTTCATCGACGTGTTCCAACGCGAGGCCAGCAAGATCGAGGGGGCCGAGTTTCTGGCGCAGGGGACGCTTTACCCTGACGTCATCGAAAGCGTGTCCTTCAGCGGCGGGCCTTCGGTGACGATCAAATCGCACCACAACGTCGGCGGTCTGCCCGAAAAGATGGGCCTGAAGCTGGTCGAACCGCTGCGCGAGCTGTTCAAGGATGAGGTCCGCGCCCTTGGCCGCGAGTTGGGCCTGCCGGAACAATTCATCGGCCGTCACCCCTTCCCCGGCCCCGGCCTTGCCATCCGCTGCCCCGGCGAGATCACCCGCGACAAGCTGGACATTCTGCGCAAGGCCGATGCAGTGTTCATCGACCAGATCCGCAAGCACGGTCTGTATGACGACATCTGGCAGGCTTTCGTGGCCATTCTGCCGGTGAAAACCGTGGGCGTGATGGGCGACGGGCGCACCTATGACTATGCCTGCGCGCTGCGGGCGGTGACTTCCGTCGATGGGATGACGGCGGATTATTACCCGTTCAGCCATGATTTCCTTGGCGAAACGGCAACCCGGATTATTAATGAGGTGCGCGGCATCAATCGCGTGACCTATGACATCACCTCGAAACCGCCGGGCACGATCGAGTGGGAATGACAGCGCGGCAAATCTATGCGGTGCTTCTCGTTTATGTCGCCATTGGCGCCGTGATCGACGCAATATTCTGGCCCGATCCAGAGGCAATGCCGCCCTATACCTGGAATGACTTCATTCAGATGGTCGGGATCGTCGTGCTATGCCTTTTATGGCAATCTACTGATGCAAATCAGCGCGGCCAGACCGTCGGAAGCGGCACGCGGCTGCTGACGATCTTGCTCACACCGTTGGGACTGCTGATCTATCTGTGTGCAACACGCCGGTGGTGGGGTTTAATGGTCTGGATCGGGTTTCTGCTTGGCATCGTTTTAGCATATGCTATCAGCGCTTTTATTACAGACCTGCTTTATGCCCAGTCTGAGCTGACCTGATCCGGATTGCACCAAACAAGGCATATACCTGCAAAGCACCGCCAAAGATCACTTTGGCGGTGCGTTCATCTCACGCCGTCATTCAGGCCAGTCATACATGAAATCAATCTGAAACGCGACCGCGCCGTCCAGTTCGACGTGATGCGGGGCCAGTGGCTCGATTAGGCCGGGGTGGTCGGGCGACAGCAGGATGCGTTCGTCGCGGTCCTCGTAAACCAGCCAGATGCGCCCTGACAAAACCCGCAGCAGACCGCGCGAACCAGCCTTGATCTTGTGTTCCTTCAACAGCGCATCGGGAATGGTGTCCTGCGTGAACACCTCGGTCGAGCGATAGATTTGTCCGGTCATATCAGCGCCAATAGTTGTTTGCTGCGGCGATGGTCTGAAAATTGATCGCCACCACCTGCGACGCCGCCGTCAGCGCATCGGCATCATTGGCATAAACGGGGCGCAATTTTTGCAGCACCTCGACATCAGGCTGCGTGGTTTTGACACCGCGACGGCTGAGCGTCACGGCAAGCTCGAATCCTTCTTGCGGAGTGGCTGTTATCAGGGTCGCAAGCCATGGGTCAGACATCAGGTTTCTCTTTTGCTGCTACGGTCACGGCTAAAGTTTACCAGAAAAAGGGATGGGCAGCCTTGGCAAAAATCAAACCTGCCACCACGGCGTTACGGCATTTCCCCTATTCACCGCATGTCATCCAACATTTGCCCCAAACGCAGGGGTGCTTTATCATGGCAGCATCACGCCCGAGATCGCCCATGCGCCTGATTTTGTCCGCCCTGCTTATCGGTCTGGCTGCCCTGTCCGTCCAAGCCGCGCCCCCCGCGCAATGCGAAATCGCCCGCGCGCATCAAAGCGCCACTGGTCCCTGCGATTTTCACATCCAGCGCGGCGGCAGCTTTACGGTGCGAATGCAGGATGGCAGCCTGATCGCCGGAGCAGCATCGGTATCGCTGCACATCGCCGCCCCCGGTCAAGGCACACTTGGCGGCACCAGTCCCGATGACAAAACCACTGATTGGGGCGCGGTGCAGCGGAATACTGACGACCCGGCCTGCTGGTTTGGCGACAGCGTCGCAATCTGTGTGCGCGGTGCAGATCATCCGCCGCCACCGGACGCTTTTGCCGGGCGCTGTCACATGGACGGTTGTTCCTGGGTCGATCAGTCCGCGCCCCATCAGATCGCGCAAGGCAGCATCGCGGTTCCAGGGCGCAGGATCAAGGTGACGCAGCGGCTGGCCTATAGCCAGCATCCGGGCGCGAACTATCCCGACACACCGCCTGCCGGACTGGAATGGTCCGATCCGGTAACAGTGCAATTCTTTTGCTCGCCGCTGCGGCCCGCGTTTGCGACCGGCGCAAGCTGGATCGTGCTGCCTCTGCCACAGGTCTTTGGCGCAACCGAATCCGTCACCCGGATGTATCTGCACGCCTGCCACCCCGGCACGGATGACGATCCCTATACCGCACCCGCAATGCTGGGCTATACGGCAGGCCAACCAGCGCGTGACAAATACCCTGATTTCCATGCCCTGATCCGTTGACGACCCTTGCCAGACCTTTGCACGGCTGGCGGCATCGCGCGCGGGCCAGTAGGCTGGCCCAAAGCGAGGGGAACCAGACATGACCGGCTGCGCCTGCGGGCATCATCACACCCATCACCACCCCATGCCCGAAACCGGCATCGAGATCGCAATCTCACCACCTCTGCGCGCGCTGACCGGGCGGCTGATCTGCGCGGACATGAATCAGATGCTGCTGGCGATGCGCCTGCTGCCCGATCACATCACCGCCAGCCGGGCCGAGCCGGGTTGCCTGCGCTTTGACATCGCGCAGGACAACGATCCGATGATCTGGCACCTGAACGAACTGTTCACCGACACGACGGCATTCGCCGCGCACCAGAGCCGGACCCAAGCCAGCACATGGGGACAAAACAGCGCCGCGATCCGCCGCGACTTTACCGCGACCGATACCCTGCCGCGCCTGCGCCCGGAAACCCGTGCCGATCATGACGGGATCGCGCAATTGCTGCGCCAGGCCTTTGACAGCACGGCCGAGGCTGATCTGCTGGCCAGCCTGCGCGCCGATGGCGATCTGGCCCTGTCGCTGGTGGCCGAGGCACAGGGCACCATTCTGGGCCAAGTCGCCCTGTCGCCGGTGTCGGCGGCGGGTCCGGCCTTGGCACTGGCCCCGGTGGCGGTCCACCCTGCGCTGCATGGCCGTGGCATTGGCAGCGCCCTGATCCGCACCGCGATCAGCAGCTTTGCCGATCACACGATCATCGTTCTGGGCGATCCGGCCTATTACCACCGTTTCGGGTTTCAGCCAGCCGAGCTGATCTCGCCCTACGCAGGCCCACATCTGATGACGGCAGGGCCAAAACTGCCCGCCAGCAGCCCCATAACACACGCCGCCGCCTTTTCGCGGCTATAAGGGCTTTTTATCTTCTTGGGGCAAGGCCAATCAGGAAAAGGGGCAGGCGCCCCCTTCGTTATATGGATAACCCGGCGATTTGCGTTTATCCGGCCTTACCCTCGACCGCCGGGCGATCCTTGGGGGCACGCAACCGCACCCGCTTGATCCGGCGCGGGTCGGCATCGACGATCTCGATTTCGGCCCCCGAATCCAGCGCGATCACCTCGCCCCGGACCGGCACGCGGCCCGTCAGCATAAAGACCAGTCCACCCAGCGTGTCGATTTCTTCTTCTTCCTCGCCGGTTGCCAGACGAAGCCCGGTTTCAGCCTCGACATCGGCCAAGGGCGCGCGGGCCTGAATCAACCACTCGCCCGGTTTGACCAAGGCGGTCAGCCGACCTTCGGCCTCGTCATGTTCATCCTCGATCTGACCAATCACCTGTTCGATCAGGTCTTCGATCGTCACCAGCCCATCCACACCGCCATATTCATCAATCACCAGCGCCATATGGATGCGTTTCTGCTGCATCTGCTGCAACAGCACCCCGATGGGCATCGAAGGCGGCACATATAGCAAGGGCCGCAGCATCGGGCGCAGAGTAAACCGCCCGCCCTTGCCAAAGCCGTGCTTCAGCGCCAGATCCTTGAGATGGATCAGCCCCAAGGGGCTGTCCATCGTGCCGCGAAACACTGGAATCCGCGAAAAGCCGTGTTCGCGAAACATCTCGACCAGATCATCCAGCGATACGGTAACGGGCACGGCGATGATTTCCGCCTTGGGGATCGCCACGTCATCAACCCGCAACCGCCGCAGATTGACCAGTCCCGGCGCGGGCTGCGAGGCCGTGCCGACAGGTTCAGCCGCCGCCGCTTCGTCCCCGGTGAAGACCCCGAAAAAACGCCCCAGAAACCCGCGCGATCCGGGCAGATCGCGCCCCTCGCCGCCGACCCCATCGGCCCAGCCTGCGGGGTCTTCCAGCGTTTTCGGTGTCTCGGGACTTCGGGGATCGTCGCTCATCTTTCTCTCTCAACTGTCGGGGCATTCGGCTGCGTAAGGGTCGGCAATGTTCAGCGTCGCAAGAATGGAACGCTCGGCCGTTTCCATGGTTTCGGCATCGGCGTCGGTTTCGTGATCGTAACCGACCAGATGCAGCACGGCATGAACCAGCAGATGCGTGACATGATCCGCCGGTGCCTTGCCCTGCGCGGCAGCCTCGGCCATGCAGGTGTCATAGGCGATGGCAATATCGCCCAGCTCATCATCATCGGGCAGATCCGGGGCGGCACCGGGGGCCGCGCGCAGCGGTTCGACCGAGGGCCATGACAGCACATTCGTCGCCTTGGGTTTGCCGCGAAAATCCGCGTTCAGCGCCGCGATGCGGGCATCATCGCAGCCCAACACCACGACTTGGCCACCGATCCCCAGCCAGCCCAAGGTCGCGATCACCGCACGATCCGCCAGTTCCGGCAGACCGGCGGCTTGCCATCGCTCATCCTCGATGACGGTATCGGTCAGCGGCTCAGGCATCGGATCGCGGCATCCGGCGCGGCGCATAATCGCCACGGTTGCCATCCCCTTCGCCGCGCGCCAATGCGGCGACATCCTCGGCATCGTAGGCCTGAATGATCCGCGCCACCAAGGGGTGCCGCACCACGTCCTGCGCGGTAAAATAGGAAAAGCTGATGCCCTTGACGCCCTTGAGAATCCGTTCGGCCTCGACCAGACCGGACTGCATCCCGCGCGGCAGGTCGATCTGGCTGCGGTCGCCGGTAATCACCATGCGAGACCCTTCACCCAGACGAGTCAGGAACATTTTCATCTGCATCGCGGTGGCGTTCTGCGCCTCGTCCAGCACGACAAAGGCACTGGCCAGCGTCCGCCCGCGCATAAAGGCCAGGGGCGCGATTTCGATGCGCTTTTCCTCCATCAGCTTTTGCATCTGTTTCGACGGCAGAAAATCGTTCAGCGCATCATACAGAGGCTGCATGTAAGGATCGACCTTTTCCTTCATGTCGCCGGGCAGAAAGCCCAGACGTTCCCCGGCCTCGACGGCGGGGCGCGACAGGATGATCTTGTCCACATGGCCACCGATCAGCATGGTGACGCCAACGGCCACCGCAAGATAGGTCTTGCCGGTGCCCGCCGGGCCGATGCCAAAGGCCAGTTCGTTCTGAAACAGCGACCGGACGTAATCCTTTTGCGCCTCGGTGCGGGGTTCGACCGATTTCTTGCGGGTGCGTAACTCGTAATTACCGGCGCTGAACATTTCCAGCTGCTCGGCGGGGGTGGTTTCAGCGGCAGGGACATCGCCCATACGCAAAGCGGCCTCGACCTCACCCATTTCGACGGTGCGGCCCTGTTCCAGCCGCGCATAAAGGCCGCGCAGAACCCGCGCCGCCTCGGCCTGCGCATCTGCCGGGCCGATCACGGCCAGCAGATTGCCGCGCCGCAGGATATGCACACCAAGGCCTTCTTCGATCCGCGCCAGATGTCGGTCATTGGCACCGCACAGATCAATCAACAGACGGTTGTCGGGAAACTCCAGCAAGGTTTCAGCCGCCGGGCTGGCATTGCCGGATGGTGCGGGGGGCAGAGGGTTCAGGCCCAAAAGTCTCTCCGAAAGATCAATCCGCTTTCAAAGTGACAACTCGCAGGGATTCGCACAAGGGCAGAACCGCCCGCCCCTCGGCAAGATGTGGCCAATCCGCCGCGCCCCGCCGCTTGCTGTTTGTCTGAATACGCATCCTGGGGCGCGGCGGCAATCAGATATAGCTGCGCTGATACCGCGCGCCCAGACTGGTCAGCACCTCATAGCCGATGGTTCCCGCGAAATCGGCCAGTGCATCAACGCCCTGACGGTCATTCAGAATATCCAGCGCATCCGGCACGTCATGCAGGGCGGTCACATCGCAGGTTATCAGATCCATCGACACCCGCCCGATGATCGGACAGGCCACATCGCCCGCCCACAGCACCGCAGCGCCGCGCGCCAGTGCACGGTGCAGCCCGTCGGCATAGCCTGCGGCCACCGTGGCCACCCGCGTCACCCGGTCGGCCCGCCAGCTTGCGCCATAGCCGACGAATTCGCCGGGACGCACGACCCGGGTCTGGATCACCGGCAGCGACAGCCGCACCACCGGCGTGGCATCGACAAAGGGTGCGCCGCCATACAGGCCAATGCCGGGCCGCGTCAGATCGAAATGATAGTCCGTCCCCAGCACAATACCGCCCGTTGCCGACAGGCTGCGCGGCGCGGTAACGCCCTGTGTCATCTCGGCAAAAGCCGCCAGTTGCCGGGCATTTTCCGGGCTGTCCTCGTCGGCGCAGGCCAGATGCGACATGACCAGCGCCGGACCTTGGCCCTGATTGGCGGCCATAGCCTCACCCCGGATACCGGACCATTCCGCCGGTTCCAGCCCCAGCCGATTCATGCCGGTGTCCAGTTGAATCCCGAACGGCTGACCCGGCCGCATGGCGCGGTCGCGGAAAAACTGCTCGGCACTGTTCAGCACCGGAATCAGCCCGCCCAAAGACGCGCCCGCCATATGCCCCGACAGCACAAAGATACGCGCATCACCCGGCAGATGCGGACGGATCGCCTGCCCCTCGGACGCCAGCGCGACAAAGAAATCCCGCGCGCCGCAATCATACAGAACGGGCGCCACGCGGGCGGCGTCCAGACCATAGGCGTCGGCCTTGACCACCGCGCCGGTGCGGGCACCGGGGGCTTTGGCCGCCAACGCCTTCCAATTGGCCGCAACGGCCCCAAGATCAATCTGCAAAACCATACGCTGTCGATGCGCCCAAGCCGCTGCTGCGTCAAGCCCCGCCGCAAGTTTGCAATTTGCACCCGCAGCCCGTCGTATATTTTGCAAACTTGCGCAATTCCGCTTTGCGCCGCACGCATGGATGCCTAAAGTGCCGCAAATCCGTCGCAAGAGGGCCGTTTCATGAAAGACATCCACACCGAACTTGAACGCCGCCGCGAAGTCGCCCGGCTGGGCGGCGGACAGCGCCGGATCGACGCTCAGCATGCGCGCGGCAAACTGACCGCCCGCGAACGGCTTGAGGTGCTGCTGGACGAGGGCAGCTTCGAAGAATTCGACATGTTCGTCGCCCACCGCAGCACCGACTTCGGTATGGAGGCAGACCGCCCCTATGGCGACGGTGTAGTGACGGGCTGGGGCACGATCAATGGCCGCATGGTCTATGTGTTTTCGCAGGATTTCACCGTGTTCGGCGGCAGCCTGTCGGAAACCCATGCGCAGAAAATCTGCAAGATCATGGATATGGCGATGCAGAACGGCGCGCCGGTGATCGGGCTGAACGATTCGGGCGGGGCGCGGATTCAGGAAGGCGTCGCCAGCCTTGCCGGCTATGCCGAGGTGTTTCAGCGCAACATCATGGCGTCCGGCGTGATCCCGCAGATCAGCGTCATCATGGGGCCGTGCGCGGGGGGCGCGGTGTACAGCCCGGCGATGACCGACTTTATCTTTATGGTGCGCGACACCTCTTATATGTTCGTGACCGGCCCGGATGTGGTGAAAACCGTCACGAACGAGGTTGTCACCGCCGAGGAACTGGGCGGCGCCAGCACCCATACCAAGAAATCCAGCGTGGCCGATGGCGCATTCGACAATGATGTCGAAGCCCTGGTCGAAATTCGCCGGCTGTTCGATTTTCTGCCGCTGTCGAACCGCGACCGCGCGCCAACGCGGCCTTTCTTTGATGATCCGGGCCGTCTGGATCATTCGCTGAACACGCTGGTCCCCGACAACCCGAACCAGCCCTACGACATGAAGGAACTGATCGTGAAGATCGCCGATGAGGGCGACTTCTACGAAATTCAAAAGGATTTTGCCGGGAACATCATCATCGGCTTTATCCGGCTGGAGGGGCAGACCGTGGGCGTCGTCGCCAATCAGCCGATGGTGCTGGCGGGCTGTCTGGACATCGACAGCAGCCGCAAGGCCGCGCGCTTTGTGCGGTTCTGCGATGCGTTCGAAATTCCGATCCTGACGCTGGTGGATGTCCCCGGCTTTCTGCCCGGCACGTCTCAGGAATATGGCGGCGTTATCAAACACGGCGCGAAACTGCTGTTCGCCTATGGCGAGGCGACGGTGCCGAAAGTCACGGTCATCACACGCAAAGCCTATGGTGGGGCCTATGACGTGATGGCGTCGAAACACCTGCGCGGCGATTTCAACTATGCATGGCCCACGGCCGAGATCGCCGTGATGGGGGCCAAGGGCGCGGTCGAGATCCTGTATCGCAGCGAACTGGGCGACACCGACAAGATCGCTGAACGCACCCGCGATTATGAGGACCGTTTCGCCAACCCCTTTGTTGCCGCCGAAAAAGGTTTCATCGACGAGGTGATTCAGCCCTACGGCACCCGCAAACGCGTCGCCCGCGCCTTCGCCAGCCTTCGCAACAAAAAGCTGTCGAATCCGTGGAAGAAACACGACAACATCCCGCTGTAAGGGCCTGATAGTGATGACCGTTCACGCCTGCGTGTATGATGCAGCATGGCCACATTCCGCCGGACTTGTGGGCCGGTTGCGTTACGCCACCTGTCGGGGCGCTGCGGCAGCGGCTAAAATGCTGCATCCGACGCACCAACGCGCCGGATCAAACCCGAGCAGCCGGGGCGCAACCGCCCCGGATTACAGGAGCAATTTCCAATGTCGAAGAAAATCGTTCTCGGCCTCGTTCTGCTGTCCGCTCTGGCCGCGTGCCAGCAACAGCCCCAGCCGCAGGTTTCGGTCACCCCCGGTCCGGTCATGGTCCAGCCCGAGCCTGTCTATCAGGGCAAATACGGCGCCAACTGACGCCACGCGGCGCGGGCGGCCTGACTGCCCGCGCCAAGGCATCGCCCACTGCCGGAGGGGCGTGTCATGCTGAAGCATCGCGGCTTTCCGGGCCGTCTGGCCGGCACCGATTTCCAATTCGTCATCCGCCGCGCCAATGCCAAAGGCGCCACGCCGATCACCCGGCGCGAACGGTTCAAGGACCGCCGCCCCGCTGATCGCCGCGCCGATGCCGCCTTTCTTGCCGCTCTGATCGAACATTTCGGCGACGAACCGTTCGAGCGCGGCAATCTGGACGCAGGCCGCCTGTCCTGGCTGATCGGGCGCGAGGTGATGCCCGTGGGCAAGCTGAACCCGACCGATTATGAACAGCTTTTCGTTGTCGATCTGGCGCGGGCCGAGGCATCCTTCCCGGAAATCTTTACCAAGGAAGGCAATGGCGAAGGCTGGGACAACGACGAAGACTGGCCCGAGGATGATGACTGGGACGAAGACGACGACAATTCCGACGCGGGGCGCGGCTGAATCATGCGCAAACCCTTGCCCATCACCATCCTTTCACGGCCATTTCAGTTTGCCAGTTGGAATAGAAATGGCATAACCTGCGTATGTTCAACACAACCGGCCCGAAAACGGGTCTTTGATACAGGCACAGTGATATGCAGACGACTTCGATCCTTCGCCTTTCCGGCGCTCTTCTTGTTGCGGCAACCCTGTCGGCTTGCCAGCAAGGCTATGGCGCACCCGCCATTTCGCCCGACGTGCAGCGCGCTGCCGGTGGTGCCGTGGCTGGTGCCGTCATCGCCAAAGCCGTTGACGGCAACGTTGGCACCGGCGCGCTTATCGGCGGTGCCGCAGGCGCGCTGTGCGACGATGTGGGCGTCTGCGCCCCGGCGTCGGGTTACTGATCGGCGTCATTTCAACGCAATCGCCACGGCTTATCCGCGCCTGTCGCGCGCGGATGGCTTTGGCCTGACCGAAAGACAACTGACATGCGCAAGACCATCATCCTTGCTTCGGGCATCTCGCTTGCCCTTCTGGCTGGCTGCACGCAAAACATACGGCCAACCGATGCGGATCGCGCCATCATCGGTGCGGCAGGCGGCTATACTGTCCAAACCGTGCGCGGCAAGGGCGGTTCGGACCGCGTCAAGGGCGCAGCCATCGGCGCTGTTGCTGGCGCGCTGTGCGACGACGTGCGGCTTTGTCAATAATCTGACCGCGGCCATCCGCCCCGCTGCGGGCGCGACACATCATTCTTTCGCCGTCCCGGCCTTTGGTGTCCGGGGCGGCTTTTTCATGTCCGGGGACCAGCCATGTTCAAGAAAATCCTGATCGCCAACCGCGGTGAAATTGCCTGCCGCGTTATCAAGACCGCGCGCAAGATGGGTATCCAGACGGTTGCCGTCTATTCGGACGCCGACCGTAACGCGCTGCATGTCGAAATGGCGGATGAGGCGGTTCACATCGGCCCGCCCCCGGCGAACCAGTCGTATATCGTGATCGACAAGATCATGGACGCCATCCGACAGACCGGGGCCGAGGCGGTTCACCCCGGTTATGGTTTTCTGTCCGAGAACATGAAATTCGCCGAGGCGCTTGAGGCCGCCGGTGTCGCCTTCATCGGCCCACCGGTCGGCGCGATCGAGGCGATGGGCGACAAGATCACCTCGAAAAAGATCGCCGCCGAGGCGGGGGTTTCGACCGTGCCCGGCTATATGGGCCTGATCGCCGATGCGGACGAGGCGGTGAAGATCAGCCAGCAGATCGGCTATCCGGTGATGATCAAGGCGTCGGCCGGCGGTGGTGGCAAGGGGATGCGCATCGCCTGGAACGACACCGAGGCGCGTGAGGGCTTTGAAAGTTCCAGAAACGAAGCGGCCAACAGCTTTGGCGACGACCGCATCTTCATCGAGAAATTCGTGACGCAGCCGCGCCACATCGAAATTCAGGTGTTGGCCGACAAGCACGGCAATGCGGTTTACCTGCACGAACGCGAATGTTCGATCCAGCGGCGCAACCAGAAGGTCATCGAAGAAGCCCCCTCGCCCTTTCTTGACGAGGCCACGCGCAAGGCCATGGGCGAACAGGCTGTCGCGCTGGCCAAGGCGGTGGGCTATACCAGTGCGGGGACGGTGGAATTCATCGTCGATGGCGACCGGAATTTCTATTTCCTTGAAATGAATACCCGCTTGCAGGTGGAACATCCGGTCACGGAACTGATTACCGGCGTCGATCTGGTCGAACAGATGATCCGTGTCGCCAGCGGTGAACCTCTGCCCTTCCGGCAGGAGGATCTGAAAATCAATGGCTGGGCCATCGAAAGCCGCCTTTACGCCGAAGACCCGTATCGCAACTTTCTGCCCTCGATTGGCCGCCTGACCCGTTATCGCCCCCCGGCTGAAATCGCTGCCGGACCAATGGTCAGCAGCGGCAAATGGCTGGCCGGGGATGTGCGGCAGGGCGCGACCGCCGTACGCAACGATACCGGCGTCTATGAAGGCGGCGAGATCAGCATGTATTACGACCCGATGATCGCCAAACTGTGCACTTGGGCGCCCACACGCGACCGCGCGATCGAAGCCATGCGCGAGGCGCTGGACGGGTTCGAGGTCGAGGGCATCGGCCACAACCTGCCCTTCCTGTCGGCGGTGATGGATCACCCGCGCTTTGTCAGCGGTGACATCACCACGGCCTTTATCGCCGAGGAATATCCGGATGGTTTTCAGGGCGTCGAACCCTCGCCCGAGGATCTGCACCGGATCGCGGCCACAGCGGCGGCAATGCATCGCGTGGCCGAAATCCGGCGCACCCGGATCACGGGCCGTCTGGGCAACCATGAACGCCATGTCGGGTCGAACTGGGTGGTGCTGATCGGCAAGCACGAAATCAAGGTGCGCATGGTCGCCGACCCCGAAGGCGCGGATGTGACCATCGGCGATCAGACCCTGCGGGTCGAAGGCGACTGGCTGCCGGGCATGTCGCTGGCGCGGCTGACGGTGGACAGCGAACCCTTGGTCATCAAGGTGGACAAAATCCATGCCGGGTATCGGATGCGCACACGCGGCGCCGATCTCAAGGTCTATGTCCGCCGTCCGCGCACCGCCGAACTGGCGCGGTTCATGCCTGAAAAGGTGGCACCGGATACGTCGAAATTCCTGCTGTGTCCGATGCCGGGACTGGTGGTCAAGATCAACGTGGCCCAAGGCGACGAGGTGCAGGAAGGTCAGGCACTGGCCACGATCGAAGCGATGAAGATGGAAAACATCCTGCGCGCCGAAAAGAAAGCCGTGGTGAAATCCGTCAACGCCGAGCCGGGCCAAAGCCTGCGCGTCGATGACATCATCATGGAGTTCGAATGACGGCTGCCGCGTCCCTTTCCGAGCAGACGCTTTCGGGCGATGGCGTGTTGAACGCCATCGTCCTGCATCAGCGCGATGAACGGGACGTGCTGGAAGAAATCGGCCATCGCGGCGGTCGCCTTGCCCAGCCAGAGGACTTTTCCACGGATGGTCCACCGCTGCGAACAATGCTGGATGACCGCGTATTGCTGACGCAACGCAGCAGCAATCTGCGGGGTGGTCCGCTGGCGTGGCTGGTTGCCGAAGGATCGCTGTCGCTGTCGCTGTTTCCCAGCGGGATCAGCAGCCTGTTCGGGGCAGATATTCGCGTCACGGCGCATAACAATGTGATGTATCATCCGGTTAACGTCACCCGCGATCCGCGCGCCTCTGAAATAATGTCGGATCTGATGACGCAACCGATGATGCCGGTTGACCGGCTGATGCTCTTGTGGGCCAAGCTGACCGGCTGGCACCCCATGGCCCCCCTGCCCGGTCAGCCACATATTCTGACGCCCGAACCCACCGCCGCACCGCGGATCGGTGGGTGGCTCAGCCATATCGCCGGGCGACACAGCCGCGCATCCGGCGCTGATCCCTTTGCCGACAGCCCGATCCTGACAACACGCCCATGGTGGAGGTTCTGGTGACAGCGCCCCGCCGCCCCCTCAGCCGCCTGGTTATCGCACTGGCCTTGTTTGCAGGGCTGGCGGCGGGGGCGGCTTTATTGGGGCTGGCGCGGCGGTTCCCGGATCAGGCGGCATGGTGGCATGACCACGCCTCGGCCCTTGTCGGACTGGACAGTTCGCGCCTGTCGCATCAAGCGATCGAACTGGCCGGGCAGTTCGCCGTTCTGGCCACCACTGGCACGCTGGCTTATGGGGCGGTAATCGCACTGGCATCGGGGCGGTGGCCTCGATTATGGCGGCTGACGGCGGCAGGCGGGGCAATGACCGCACTGCCTTTACTGGCTATCGCGCTGGCCTTTCTGACACCAATGCCTGCATCGGGTGCGCCTTTCGTGGCGCTGGCGGGCTATTTCGCAGCCGGTCTGATGATGCGTGACTGGATCGTGCGGCAGGGTGCGCGCTGATGGCACCGCTGGATCATATCCTGTCCCCTCCGGCACAACAGGCAGTCATCGCCGGGCTGTTTCTGGCAGCGGGCTGGTGGGTTGTCGCTTATCAGAATATCTGGCGCGACCGTCGCCACCGGGCCGAGCGGGTGCGTGATGTTCAACGCGCGCTGTTTGCAGAAATCCGCGCCAATGTCGCCATGCTGCGGCGCGAGGAACTGGCGGAATACGGTGAAAACATCGCCCGCATGATCGAAACCGAACCGGATTACTTCCCGACCATCCCGTCGGAATCCAACGATGCGATTTTTCGCGCGATCATCGAGAATATCCACATCCTGCCGCGCGACACCATCGACCCGCTGGTGCTGTATTACAGCCAATTGAATGCGATTTCTGCCATGATTGCCGACCTGCGGGTTCTGGACAAGAAAAAGATCGGATCGGATCGCGCGGCGGCGATGTATCGCGATTATATCGCCTTCGAACTTGAAGCGCTGGACCTGGGCGAAAAGGCGATGATCGCCATTGCCAGCAATATGGATGGAACCGGACGCCGCGCCGTCAATAGCCCGGACGCGGCTTCGTCCGGCCCAGGATCGGTTGGACGCCCATGATCCGTTCGGCTTCGGCAATCAACGACGGACGCATAACAGTGCTCTGCGCTTCGGGGCGTTCGGTGCGCGGCGGCTTTCTGGTCAAAACGGGTTCTGTCCGCGGGTGCGACCGGAAAATGCGCAGGGATTTCGGTTTGTCCATGATGCCCTCACTCGTTCTTATGAATATGAGCGGGGTTTCGGTGAATTGCAATCAGGGCAGCACCCCTGCCCGGCCGATTTCCTGCCGCCGCAGTGGGAATTTGTCGATGGCGCGGCTGATTTCGCGCACGGTCCAGGGGCTGGGCTTGCGCTGTTTTACCTGTCCATCCTTGTCCAGCAGCACCAGTGAAAAGCCGCGCGGGTGTAATTGCTGCCGCCATTCGCTGTTTGCCGCCGGATCGGTGTCGGTAATGACCACCACATCGCGGGTTATCAGCGCCGCCGGATCACGTTCCAGCCGTTTCAACTGCTCGATAAAGGCGGGGTCGGCGGCGGTATCGGCAAAGATCACCAAGGGCCGTGCCTGCCACAGAAATGTCGCCGGGGCGGCCTCGGACGCGGGCAGAATGTGCAGCGTGGCATCGCCCACCGCAGCGGGCTGGCCTGCCGCCGCACCGGGTGCGGCAGGTTCGGGCGACTGGCTGGTGGGCCATGCCGCGCCGCTTGCCGGCTGCGACGGGCGCACTGGCGGCACCACGGATTCGGGCGGCGCATCGGATCGCCCCGGCCCCATCGCGGCCACGGCCATTACGGCTAGAAACATCGTCGCGGGCAATCGTTTCAATTTCATCGGCACCTCGTTCTGCCCTGAATATAGGGCAGGCAGTCCAATCGGAAAGGACAGATCATGACAAAACCGACGTTGGATGACTGGCGCAAGCTGGCGGAAAAGGAACTCAAGGGCCGCAGCCCCGATGACCTGAACTGGCAGACGCTGGAGGGGATCGAGGTCAAGCCGCTTTATACACAGGACGATACGGTGGGGCTGGACCATATGGGCACCCTGCCGGGGCTGGCGCCCTTTACCCGTGGGGTGCGGGCAACGATGTATGCGGGCCGGCCCTGGACGATCCGGCAATATGCAGGTTTTTCCACGGCCGAGGAATCGAACGCCTTTTACCGCCGCGCCTTGGCGGCCGGTCAGCAGGGCGTGTCGGTCGCCTTCGATCTGGCGACTCATCGCGGTTATGACAGCGACCATGCGCGCGTCGTCGGCGATGTCGGCAAGGCCGGTGTCGCCATTGATTCGGTCGAGGATATGAAGATCCTGTTCGACGGAATCCCCTTGGATAAAGTTTCCGTCAGCATGACGATGAACGGCGCGGTGATCCCGATTCTGGCGAACTTTATCGTCACGGGCGAGGAACAGGGGCATGACCGCAGCGTCCTGTCCGGCACCATTCAGAATGACATTCTGAAAGAATTCATGGTGCGAAATACCTATATCTATCCGCCTGAACCTTCGATGCGGATCATCGCGGACATTATCGAATACACCTCGAACGAGATGCCGAAATTCAACAGCATCTCGATTTCCGGCTATCACATGCAGGAAGCCGGGGCCAATCTGGTGCAGGAACTGGCCTATACGCTGGCCGACGGGCGCGAATATGTTCGCGCGGCCATCGCGGCGGGTATGGATGTGGATGCCTTCGCCGGGCGGCTGTCGTTCTTTTTCGCCATCGGCATGAACTTTTTCATGGAAATTGCGAAACTGCGCGCCGCGCGGCTGCTGTGGTATCGGATCATGGATGAATTTGACGCGAAAAAGCCGGGGTCCAAGATGCTGCGCACACATTGCCAGACCTCGGGCGTCAGCTTGCAGGAACAGGACCCTTACAACAACGTCATCCGCACCGCATACGAGGCGATGTCGGCGGCGCTCGGCGGCACACAATCCTTGCACACCAATGCGCTGGACGAGGCGATCGCCCTGCCCACCGATTTCAGCGCCCGGATCGCACGGAACACCCAGCTGATCTTGCAGGAGGAAACCGGCATCACCCATGTCGTCGATCCGCTGGCCGGGTCTTATTATATCGAGACCCTGACCGCTCAGCTTGCCGATCAGGCGTGGAAGCTGATTGAGGAGGTCGAGGAGATGGGTGGCATGACCAAGGCCGTCGCCTCGGGGATGCCCAAGCTGCGCATCGAAGAAACTGCCGCGCGGCGTCAGGCGATGATCGACCGGGGCGAGGAAGTGATCGTCGGCGTCAACAAATACCGCAAGGATAAAGAAGACCCGATTGATATTCTGGACATCGACAATGTGAAGGTGCGCGAATCGCAGATCGCCCGCCTGACCGAAATGCGCGCCACCCGCGACGAAGCCGCCTGTCAGGCCGCGCTGGACGAAATCACCCGCCGCGCCGAACAGGGCGGCAATCTGCTTGAGGCTGCCGTCGAGGCCGCCCGCGCGCGCGCATCCGTGGGGGAAATCAGCATGGCGATGGAGAAAGTGTTTGGCCGCCACCGGGCCGAGGTGAAAACGCTGGCCGGTGTTTACGGCGCGGCTTATGAGGGCGACGAAGGTTTCGCCCAAATTCAGCGCGACGTCGAAGCCTTTGCCGAAATCGAAGGCCGTCGCCCGCGGATGCTGGTGGTGAAAATGGGGCAGGACGGCCACGACCGTGGTGCCAAGGTCATCGCCACCGCCTTTGCCGACATCGGCTTTGACGTGGACGTGGGGCCGCTGTTCCAGACGCCCGAAGAGGCGGCGCAGGATGCCGTCGATAACGACGTGCATGTGGTCGGGATTTCATCGCAGGCTGCCGGTCACAAGACGCTGGCCCCAAAACTGATCGAGGCGCTGGCGGCCCAAGGTGCCAAGGATATTCTGGTCATCTGCGGCGGCGTCATTCCGCAGCAGGATTACGACTATCTGCGCCGCGCAGGCGTCAAGGCGATCTTTGGCCCCGGCACCAACATCCCCGCCGCCGCCGCCGACATTCTGCGTCTGATCCGCGAGGCGCGCGGCTGATCGCGTATCTGCCTGCGGCTATCTTTGGGGCCGTGCGTATTCAGCGCGCGGCCCGACTATGGCGGCGGCCTGTCTGGTATGGGCACCTCTGATCTGGTGCACGCTGGCGGCAACACCATCCACCGCCATCGTTTCTACCGCATATCTCTGGGGTCTAGGCAATGGTCGCAGCCATAACACTGCCTCTGATCGCGGGGCACGACATGGCGGCTGAACGACCAGTCTTATACCGCAATCACCGCACCAGAGACCCGCTCGCATTGGGGGCTATCCCTGATCGCGCACTGGACCTTCTGGATCAAAATCACCATTTGCATCACAGCCCTTGCCTATCTTTGGTCTGCAAATATCCTCGGGGTGAATGGCCGCAGGCCAGAGGGGCGCGAGCGCCCCTGACTTACCACGGAAAGGCCTGATATGTGCCCGACGCCCCGCACGCACCCCGACCGCCCCTGCTCCCGGCTGGACCCTGACATGGCACAAGCCATCGGCCACACGGTGTCTGCTTTTGGCTTTCTCGAGGAATCGCTGAAACGGGCGATCTATTCACTGACGCTGAAAGGCTTGGGTGACAGCGCCAGCGACGCGGCCTTGCAGGCGTGGATCGAGCGGATGGAGGATCTGGCCGATGACAGCATGGGCACCCTGATCGACGCCTTTGCCAGCGCCAGCCGCAACAGCGAGGCCGAGGGGCGCAAGCCGCTGATTGCCGAACTGCGCGAAATCCGCAAGATGCGCAACCTGATCTGCCATGCCTCGTGGCGGCCGACCCATGCGCCAGGGCTGTGGCAGCCCACCTTTATCAACACCAAAGGCGCGCCTGCGCCCGGCCCGATGACGGCGACCGAGGTGAATCGCCTGCACGATCAGACCCTTGCCGCAGCGCGTCATTGTCTGGCGATCATGCGCGCCACCGGCATCACCGGACAGATCGCCGGACATGAGGGAGATCCTCCATGCAACTGACCGCCGATTATCCCAAGGTTTGGCTGCTGGGCGGCATCGCACTGGCTTGGCTGGCGGGGCGCACCCTGCCTCACGGTCCGACATGGCCGGTCGGGGCCGGGTGGTTGCTGGCATTCGCCGGACTGGTGCTGCTGGCAGCAGCGGCCTTGCAGATGCGCCGCACCGACACGCCTTCCGATCCGCACGCCCTGCCGCGCGCCCTGGTCACGGACGGCCTGTTCGCGCTGTCACGCAACCCGATCTATCTGGCCGACGCGCTGATCCTGACCGGGCTTTGCGCCGCCTTCGGCGCGCCACTGGCCGCGCTGGTGCTGACCCCGGCCTTTGTTGCGGTTATCACCACCCGCTTTATCCGCACCGAGGAAGCCCGCCTTGCCACAGCCTTCGGCCCGGCATTTTCTGCCTATTGCGCCCGAACCCGACGCTGGCTGTGACGTTTGGCGGCTTGCCGCGCCGCGCCGCGCGCGCTAACACCCGGCAAATTCAGGACAAGAGGCCAGACATGACCACGACCGACAGCGCCCCCCTCCGCCTTGGCATCGCCGGGCTTGGCACCGTGGGAACCGGCGTGGTCAAGATCATTCAGCGCCACGCCGATCTGCTGGCCAACCGCTCGGGCCGCGCGGTCGCGATCAGCGCCGTTTCAGCACGCGACCGTCACAAGAACCGCGATTTCGACATGTCAGATTTCGCATGGGAAACCTCCCCTCTTGATCTGGCCACGCGCGATGATGTGGATGTCTATGTCGAACTGATCGGCGGTGATACCGGCATCGCCAAAGACAGCATCGAAGCCGCGCTGCGCACCGGCAAGGATGTCGTCACCGCGAACAAGGCGCTGCTGGCGATTCACGGGCACGAACTGGCCGAACTGGCCGAATCTCTTGGCCGCGTGATCCGGTTCGAGGCGGCTGTGGCAGGCGGCATTCCGGTCATCAAGACGCTGACGGAATCGCTGGCGGGCAACGGCATGACCCGCGTCATGGGGGTGATGAACGGCACCTGCAATTATATCCTGACCCGGATGGAAAGCGCGGGCCTGCCCTATGAAACCGTGTTCGAAGAGGCGCGTCAGCTTGGCTATCTCGAAGCGGACCCGACGCTGGACGTGGGCGGCATCGACGCCGGGCACAAGCTGGCGATCCTGTCGGCCATCGCCTTTGGCACGCAGGTTGATTTCGATGCGGTGGAAATCGAAGGGATCGAGCGGGTCAGCATCGACGACATCAACCGCGCCCGCGACATGGGCTATCGCATCAAATTGCTGGGCGTGGCACAGATGACCGCGCGCGGGCTGGAACAGCGTATGTCACCCTGTCTTGTCCCGGCCGACAGCCCGCTGGGGCAACTGGTCGGCGGCACCAATATGGTGGTGGTCGAGGGCGACAGTGTGGGGCAGATCGTGCTGCGTGGCGCCGGCGCAGGCGAAGGTCCGACCGCCAGCGCGGTCATGTCGGACATCGTGGAAATCGCCCGTGGCGTGCGCCTGCCGGTCTTTGGCCAGCCTGCCGCCTCGTTGACAGCGGCGCAACCCGCGCGCACAGCGGTGCCTGCCGCCTATTACATGCGCATGGAATTGCTGGACAAACCCGGCGCGCTGGCGAAAGTCGCCTCGGTTTTGGGTGATGCGGGCATTTCCATCGACCGGATGCGCCAATACAGCCATCACGACGGCGACGGCGTGCCGGTGCTGATCGTCACCGACAAAACCACCCCCGACGCCATCGACTTCGCCATCGAACAACTGCCGAAAACCGGCGTCATTCTGGGCGAACCCGTCGAACTACGCATCGAAGAGGTCTGATCCACCATCCAACCCGGCCTTGCCGCTTTCTGTTTACCCAAATACGCCTTTCGGGGGACAACCGCGCGCCCGAAAGGAACGCTGATGAGGGCAGACATCCGCCTGCGCATGGACTGGGCGACAATCCGCGACAAGCTGGGCGATTCGCCGCTGGATGTGGAATTGCAGGCCGAGCGCGCATCGGCGCTTGGTCGCGCCGGGCGGCGGCTGGAACGCGCGCTGACCGACCCTGCCGCTGACGCGCAACTGACACAGGCGGCGACTGCTGCGTGGGAATTCATGGTTCTGCGCGAACTGGCTGGCCTGCACGACTGGCCTGCCGTTATCCGCCTTTATGCCATCCCGCAGCCGGTGCTGAATCGCATGGGCGCACGTCAGGCCCCGCCATCGTCAGACGGGGGCGCGCGCTGAACCCTTAACTGCCGGAAATGATCCGCACATAGTTGATGGTTTCGCGATAGGGCGGGATGCCGCCATGCTTGGTCACCGCGCCCGGCCCCGCGTTATAGGCGGCCAGCGCCAGCCGCCAATTGCCGAACTGGTTATACATCATCCGCAGATAGCGCGCCCCACCATCCAGATTCTGCACCGGATCATGCGGGTTCACACCCAGCTTGGCCGCCGTGCCCGGCATCAACTGCGCCAGCCCGGTCGCGCCCTTGTGCGACCGCGCGCGCGGGTTCCAGCCCGATTCCTGCTGCACAAGGCGCAGGAACAGATCTTCGGGGATGCCATGCTTGCGGGCCGCGGCGCGGGCGTGTGGCAGATATTCGCTGCGCCGCCCGCGATAGGCGGGAATGTTGTTCGACGACAGCTCGATCACCACTTCGGAACGATTGCCGCCATCGGGGCGCAGCCGGGCAGATTGCTGATACTGGCTGGCCAGCCGCGAATCCATCAGACGTGTCTGCCGGTCAAACTGCGCGGCGCGGGACCGATCAGACCCCTGCGGCACCAACAACCCCTGCGCACCGGCGGGCACAGCCATCACCAGCCCCAAGGTCACGACCACAGTCGCACGCAAATGCCTGCCCAAACCCATGCCACCGCCCTCGTCTGTCTTATTCGTTACACGGACTATAGCAAAATCCCCGAACCAGACCAGCATCACAATTCCGGGGCAGAATCCCGGCCAGCCGGTCGGCAATTTTCCGCCGAACCCGCATTGAGCCTGCGTTAACGATCTTTGCCTTTCGCCCCGCTGCGGCAGGTTGTAAACACCTCCAAACGGCGCATCCCGGCGCCAAAGGCATAACGAAGGACATCTCATGGCAGGCAGCGTCAACAAGGTCATTCTGGTCGGCAATCTGGGGCAAGACCCGGAAATCCGCACCTTCCAGAACGGGGGCAAGATCGCCAACCTGCGTATCGCCACATCCGAACAGTGGAAGGACCGTAACAGCGGCGAACGGCGCGAACGGACCGAATGGCACAGCGTCGTCATCCATTCCGAACCGCTGGTCCGCGTGGCCGAGCAGTATTTGAAAAAGGGCAGCAAGGTCTATGTCGAGGGTCAGTTGGAAACCCGCAAATGGCAGGACCAGTCCGGCAACGACCGCTATTCGACCGAGGTCGCCTTGCGCCCCTATCGCTCTGAACTGCACATGCTGGACGGCCGTGGCGGTTCAGCTGGCGGCGGTGGTGGCGGTGGCAGCTATGGCGGCGACCGGGGCGGGTATGGCGGCGGCGGTTATGACGACGGCCCCTCGGGCGGCAGCCGGGGCGGATCACAGGGCGGAGGCAGCAGCCGCGCCGATTACGACGACGAAATCCCGTTCTGAGGATGCAAAGGCGCGGCGGCACGATTATCCATAATCTTGGCGCCGCGGCCATTTTCGCCGCTTGCGCGCCGGCGTTGGCGCAGGGCGATCTGCCGCCCGGCCCCGACGGCACGCAGCCCGATTATTATCAGACGCTTTTGTCCGAGGCAGAATGGGACTGGCGGCCGGGTGACCTGATCTTTCTGAACGATCTGAACTCGTTCGACGAACTTCTTCGACAGACTGAAGGCGGCAAATGGGGATCGGTCGGCATCCTGCGGCCATCAAGCGGCGATCCGCGCGTGGTCTTTGCCCACGAAGATGAGGGCGTGACCGAGCGTATTCTTTATGAACTGACCGATACCCGATCAGGCGATGAATACGTGGTGTATCGGCTGAAAGACGCGGAAACGCCGGGCTTGGGTCTGATGACGAATTATCTTCTGCTGTCCGCCTATGGCAGCCCCTTCGATCAGGTTCTGCTGTTCGGCAATGGCCGCTTTTACGGTGCGGAACTGCCGTTCGAGGCCGCGATGAGCGAAGGGCACGTCATCGCCGCGCCGCAAAGGCTTGGCGATCTGGCCGATATGAACAGCCCGCTGGTCAAGACGATCTTGGCCGATTGGCCTGCGCATCCCTATTGCGTGGCCGCGCTGTCGATCACCGATTGCTGGCAGGACGTGCAGAACATCGCCATCATCACGCCGGGCGCGCTGCTGTCCTCGAACCGGCTGGTGCGGGTTTATCCCTGACCTGCCTATCGCGCCGCCGCCAGCGTGGCGGCCAGATCAGCCGTCTGCACGTCATCGCTGACAAAAGCCTGACCGATACCACGCGCCAGCACAAAACGCAGCCGCCCGTCCACGACCTTTTTATCCTGCCCCATCAACGCGATCAGCGCCGTGTCATCGGGCAGATCGCCCGCAATATCGGCGATCCGCGCCTTCATGCCCATGGCGGACAGATGCGCCGCGACCCGGCTGGGGTCTTCCTGCGGGCAAAGCCCCATGCGCGCCGACAGATCAAAGGCCAGCGCGCAACCAATCGCCACGCCTTCGCCATGCAACAGCCGGTCGGAATAGCCGGTGGCAGATTCCAGCGCATGACAAAAGGTGTGGCCAAGGTTCAATAACGCCCGTTCGCCCTGCTCGGTTTCGTCACGTTCGACGATGCCCGCCTTCATGGCGACGGAATGGGCGACCGCGTGCTGCAACAGCGCCGGATCGCCGCGCAAGGCCGGGCCGTTCACCTCGATCCATTCAAAGAACCCGGCGTCGCCCAGCAGACCGTATTTCACCACCTCGCCATAACCGGCCAGAAAGTCGCGCTGCGGCAGGCTGGCCAGCACATCAATATCGGCCAACACCAGCGAGGGCTGATGAAAGGCCCCGATCAGGTTTTTTCCATGCGCGCTGTTGATGCCGGTTTTGCCGCCGACCGAGCTGTCCACCTGCGCCAGCAGCGATGTGGGCAATTGCACAAAACGCACGCCGCGCCGCAGAATTGCGGCGGCAAAGCCCGTCAGATCGCCGATCACCCCACCGCCCAAGGCAATGACGACATCGCGCCGTTCAATCTTTTCGGCCAGCAGCCAGTTGACCGTGCGGCCCAGATGATCCCAGCTTTTGGTGGCCTCACCCGCAGGCAGGGTCAGGGCGGAACTGGTGATCCCCGCCGCCGACAAGGACGCCTGCAAAGCGGCCAGATGTAGCCCCGCCACGGTTTCATCGGTGACAATGGCCACGCGGGGACGGTGCAGCAGCGGCGCGATCAGAGGACCCGCGCGCCCGGTCAGGCCGCCCCCGATCACCACATCATAAGCCCGATCCCCAAGGGCAACGTGAACGCGGGTGTCGGCAGGGCTGGTCATCGCGTGATCCTTTCGCACATGTCGGGCCGGGTTGTGCAGATCTGGTCGATCATGCGGATGGCGGCAGCCTCGATCGTATCGCCCGCGCGCGACTGGAACACCAGATCAGCCTTGGCATAAACCGGCGCACGGGTCTCGATCAGGGCGGCCAGCGTGCCCTTGGGGTCAGCGGTTTGCAGCAAGGGGCGCGTGGGCCGTTGCCGGACCCGGTGCCACAGCGTTTCCAGATCGCAGTCGATCCAGACCGCCAGCCCGTGTTTGCGAATCAGCGCACGGTTTTCCGGCCGCATCCACGCCCCGCCGCCGGTCGAAACGATCCCCGGCGGCCCGTTCAGGATACGCGACAGCACCTGTGTTTCACGGTCACGGAAAAAGGTTTCACCATCGCGGGCAAAAATCTCACTGATGGACATGGCGGCGGCGGCCTCGATTTCAGCATCGGAATCGGTAAAGGGCACGCCCAGTCTGCGCGCTGTTTCCGAACCAACCGCCGTCTTTCCTGCCCCCATCATCCCGATCAGCACGATATGCCGTGCCAGTCGCCCGCGTGTTCCCTGCCCCATAAACCGCCGATTCGCCTCGCGTCGTCAAAGACTTGTGTTATCCCGGCACGATCTGCACCGAATGGCGTGATCTTTGCGGAATTGCCCTATATAGTCCACCCCGGCTGGCGCAGACCGGCATCGGTCGGGCATAAGCGCGACTGGCGGAATAAGGTAAGACAAGGCAAGGACGAAACATGCGGCTGGTGAAATTTCTGGCGGTGCTGCTGGTGGCGGCGGCTCTGGGGCTGATCGGCTATGCCTATCTGGGCGATATGGAGCCGCAGCAACGGGAAATCAGACAGCCCGTCGCGCTGGAGGGGCTTGGGTGATCCACAGGCTGACGGCGGCACTGGTGATCGGGCTGGCGGCAGCAGGGGCTGCTCCGGCGCAAACGCCCTTGTCCGCCAGCGACTGGCTGTCCGGCTCGGTTCAGGCCCCGACGCGAGAGGCATCGGGCTGGCGGCCCGGTGACGCCCGCCCGCCCATGCGCAACCGGGACGGGACTGCCGCAGGCACCGACGCCCTGCGCGAACCGATTACGCCAGTGGCGCGCACCGGCTCGGTCGGGCGGGTGACGGTCTCGCGGCTGGATAGTGACGATCCCGACACCGCCGGCACGGTGACACCCGCTGCGGCGGGCCTGCCGGGCGATCTGTGGAACGGCAGCGCCGCGGATGACCTGGCTCGGCTGATTGACCGCACCCCGGCGCGCCTGCCCGCGATGACGGCGCTGATGCAGCGGCTGCTGACCGCACAGCTTGCCCCGCCTGTCAGTGATTCGTCACGCGGGCGGCTGTTTCTGGCCCGCGCCGACCGGCTGCTGGACATGGGCGATCTGGATGCCGCGCGGGCGTTGCTGATGCAGCAGGCAGGCAGCGGCAAACCCGAGGTCTTTCGCCGCCTGTTTGACATCGCCCTGCTGGACGGGGACGAAATACGCGCCTGCCAGATGATGAATTCAACCCCCGGCATTGCGCCCAGCTTTCCCGCGCGCATCTTTTGCCTGGCACAGTCGGGCGACTGGTCGGCGGCGGCCATCGTATTCCACGGTGCCAGCGATCTGGGCCTGATGGACCCGGCCCGCAATGGGCTGATGCTACAGTTTCTGGACGATTCCTATGTCGATTCCGGTCAGGCTCTGGTGCCGCCCGACCCGCTGACCCCGCTGGATCTGCGCATTCTCGAAGCGGTCGGCCAGCCGCTGCCGACCTCGCATCTGCCGATTGCCTTTGCCCATTCCGACCTGCGCCCGAACAGCGGCTGGAAGGCACGGCTGGATGCGGCTGAACGGCTGGCGGCAGCGGGCGTTCTGTCACCTGCTGAAATGCTGGCGATCTACAGTGAACAGCGGCCTGCGGCCTCGGGCGGGGTGTGGGACCGGGCAGCGGCGGTTCAGGCGCTGGACCGCGCCATCGCCGCCGGAAATACCGCACCGGATCAAGAGCTGGCCGAGGCCGCCGCGACCTTTGCCAGCGCCGGGGCCGAGGATGTGCTGGCGCAGATGCTGGCCCCCCGCTTGCCATCACTGACCGCCGACACGCCGCAGGCGCAGGCGGCACTGGCCCGGCTGCGCGCTTGGATGGGTCAGGGCGACGCCCCTGTCACAGCCCTGCCGCTGCCCGATCCGGCACAGCCCCCCGATGCCCGCAAGGGCGAGGCATTGCTGGCCGCCATGGCCGACATCGACGCCGGGATCGAGGGCGACGACATGCGGGCCACGCGCGGGCTGGCCGCCATGGCAGGGCTGGGGCTGGACAGCGACGCCCGGCTGGTCGCCGCGCAGATCGCGCTGGAACGCCAGCAGGCGGCCCGCAACCGATGAGCACAGCCCCACCCCCGCAAGGCGATCGCGCCATTTCCGCCTTTCTGGATGCGATGGCCGCCGAACGCGGGGCCGCACGCAACACGCTGGAAGGCTATGGTCGCGACCTGATCGACTTTGCCGCCCATCTGGCCGCGCGCGGTGGCGACCTGACCAGCGCCACCCGCGATCAGATCGAGGACTATCTGGCCGCCTGCGATGCGCTTGGTCTGGCACGGTCCACGCGGGCGCGGCGGCTGTCTTCGATCCGGCAGTTCTGCGCCTTTGCCTTGTCCGAGGGCTGGCGTGCCGATGATCCGGCCATCCGCATCGCCGGGCCGGGCCGCGCGGCCCGCCTGCCCCGGTCGCTGACCATGGCCGAGGTGGAATCGCTGATCGCCGCCGCCCCGCGTGCGGGACGCGATCCCGCCGAACAGGCGCGCAACGCCTGCCTGATCGAGTTGCTGTATGCCACCGGGATGCGTGTCAGCGAACTGGTCGGTCTGCCGGTCGCGGCCACGCGCGGTGATCCGCAGGTGCTGCTGATCCGGGGCAAGGGGAGCAAGGATCGCATGGTGCCGCTGTCGCGCCCGGCGCGGGACGCGCTGACGCACTGGCTGGCGCTGCGCGACACCGCGCCCGAAAACACGCCGCTGGGTCGGTTGGTGGCCGGACGCGGGGCGCGCTGGCTGTTTCCCGCGCCCTCGGCCGCCGGGCATATGCCCCGGCAGGTGTTCGGGCGGCTGCTGGACCAGATGGCGGTTCTGGCCGGGATCGCCCCGGCGCGGGTAACGCCGCATGTCATCCGCCACGCCTTCGCCACGCATCTGCTGGAAGGCGGTGCCGATCTGCGCGCGATCCAGACCTTGCTGGGCCATGCCGATCTGGGCACCACCGAGATTTATACCCATGTGCTGGCCGACCGGATGCGGCGGCTGGTTCTGGATCACCACCCGCTGGCACGCGATTCCGCTGATGCCACTGTTTCCGCCCCATTACACAGTTCAGGGACCAGACGATGATTTCCGCCCTAGGCACCGCCGCATTCGCGCAGACCGCCGAAGCCGCAACACAGACCGGCAGCCGCTTTGACGCCGCTTTCTGGGGCACAAGCGCGGTGATTGTCGTGCTGCTGATGATCTCGGCGTTCTTTTCCGGTTCGGAAACCGCGCTGACGGCGGCCAGCCGGGGCAAGTTGCAGGCCCGCGCTGACAAGGGCGACACCGGATCGCAGGCTGCACTGGCCGTGACCAAAGACAGCGAACGCCTGATCGGCGCGATCCTGCTGGGCAATAACGTGGTGAATATCCTGTCCGCCTCGCTGGCGACGGCGCTGATGACTGCCGTGTTCGGCCCCAAGGGCGTGGCCTTTGCCACGGTGATTGTCACCGTTCTGGTGTTGATCTTTTCCGAGGTGATGCCGAAAACCTATGCGATTTCCGCGCCCGAGGATCTGGCCCGCCGTGTCGCCCGTCCGATCCGCTGGATCACGCTGGCGCTGTCGCCCATTGTCGCGATTGTGCGCCTGATCGTGCGCGGCATCCTGCGGCTGTTTGGCGTCAAGACCGACCCCGCCGGTGCGATGTTCAGCCTGCACGAAGAAATTGCCGGCGCGCTGTCGATCGGTCAGGCCACCGGCGCCGTCCAGAAAGAAGACCGCGACCGCCTGCTGGGCGCGCTGGATCTGGGCAACCGCTCGGTCGAAGAGGTGATGCGCCACCGTTCCGAAATCGAGATGATCGACGCGGGCCTGCCGCCTGCGGAAATCCTTCAGGCGGTGCTGGACAGCTCGCACACCCGCCTGCCGTTGTATCGCAACGAACGCGAAAACGTCGTCGGTGTGCTGCACGCCAAGGACGTGCTGCGCGCCGTCCATCGCAGTGCCTATGACGGCGAGGGCGACCCGGCCGACGCGGTGCGCGATTTCGACGTGATGGCCGTGGCGATGAAGCCCTATTTCGTGCCCGACACCACCGCGCTGGATGAACAGATGCGCGAATTCCTGAAACGGCGCACGCATTTCGCGCTGGTGGTGGATGAATACGGCAGCATCCGCGGGCTGATTACGCTGGAAGATATTCTGGAAGAAATCGTCGGCGAGATCACCGATGAACACGACGCCGAAGCCTCGCGCACGCTGACCCCCGGCCCGCAGGGGGATTACGTTGTCGATGGGACCATGACCATCCGCGACCTGAACCGCGCCCTGGACTGGAACCTGCCCGACGACGAGGCGAACACCGTCGCCGGGCTGGTCATCCATATGGCGCAGTCGATTCCCGAACAGGGGCAGGTGTTCAGCTTTCACGGCTATCGCTTCGAGGTGCTGCAACGGCGCGAAAATCGCATCGCCAAGCTGCGTATCCGCCCGCTGTCGCGCAAACAGGCGGATGAGGCCGCAGCACAAGGCGAGGGTGGCTTACCCGGCTGAGGGCGATTCTTTGGGCGCGGATGCCTCGGCATTCTGCGGTGCAGCTTGCTGCGCGGCCAGCCGCAGCGCGCGCTGGATCAGAATGCGCTGCTGCACCCACAGGTTCAGGCCGGGCCAAAAGCCTTCGGCGCGGCCCAGATGGAATATCGCCCCGCGCCGCCGCCCGACCGCCGCCATCCGCCGCGCCTTGGACAGTTGCAGCAACGGATTGCTCCGCATCAGCGCCAGCGCCTGATCCAGATGCGTCATCCCGCGATGCGCATTGCCATGTGCAAAATGAATGTCGGCGATCCGTTTCCATGTCAGCGGATCATTCGGCCGATGTTCGTGCAGCCATGACTGCACCTGCATCGCCCGGCGATAGCGGCCATGCGCGGCCAGCGCAGCGCCATACAGGCCAATCCGCCAGGCCTGCTTTTCGGTTTCGGGGGGCGGGGGCTTTTCGCCGGCCTCCAGCCGGGCCTCGACCTCGGCGGCATCGGGACCGATAATGCGCAGCTTGGCGGCCAGCGGCGGATACCGCCGCAACGGCTCACGCGAGATTTCATCGGGCAGCAATTCGGCCCAGTCCATCAGATACAGCCAACCGGGCAGCACCCGCGTCCGCGTGCCGCCGCCCAGGGCGGCAATGGCCGGATCGTCGCCATCGCCGGTGCCGCGCACTAAACCGATGGCCAGTTCGGGCGGAAACATCAGCGCCTTGCCCGCGCGCCCGTCCGCCAGCAAAGCCCGCGCGGCAAAGATCGGCACGACCAGCTCGGAACCAAGACTGCGGCCGATAAAAATATGTTCGATCAGTGCCTCGTCGATGTCGAAATCGCTTTGTTCTGATTCGATCAGTGTCAGCATCTGTTCGCATTGCAGCCGGTCGCGGCGACGGGTGCGCCCGTCCTCCAATGCGGCGGCCAGCAGATCTTTCGCCAGTTCGCGCATCCCCCCCGCCAGCGCCGCCTGCGCCAGCACCAGCCGCGTAAAGGGATGTGCCGTCATCAGCGCCTGATCCTGCGCCCGTGCCCGCGCCAGCCGCGCCCCCTGCCCGGTCGTCAGCGCATGGGCACCCGCGTAATGCAGTGACTGCGCCAGATCGCCCATGGCGAAAAAGCTGTCAGGCCGGTCGATAACCCGATCCAGCAGCGCATCATAGGCCGCCACCAGCGTCGGGCGCGGCAAGGCCATCGGCAGCGGCTCGACCCGCGCGCGACCGACCAGCTGCGCCGCACGGGAAAAGGCGCTGTTCGAGGGCGCACCGATCCGCGCGAAATCGCCCATCACCAGCAATTCCAGCACATCCCGTTCGGCAGGCAGCAGGTCCTGATCGCGCAGCAGATCGTCGATCAGCATTACCCGCGGATCACCCTGCGCCAGATGATGCACGGCGGCGGGGGTATCGGAAAAGGCCACCACCGGCCCCGGCTGGCGATCAATCCACGCGCGGAAAAATTCGTCGGGAACGTATTTTTCGGACCATGAAGACAGGCTCCACGGATCGCCATCCAGAATATCGCCACGCCGGACATGAATGGCCATGGGGGCCGCGCCCTCGCCGCCTTGGGCCAGGCGGTCGCGCAGGCGCGCCAGCTGGTCACGCAGACGCGGCGACAGGGGTAGATCGGCGGCGATAGCGGCCAGACGGGCGCGCACCTCGTTTTCGCCTTCGTCGATCATGCACAGCGCGCCAAAGGCGGTGTCACAGAAAAACCTGTCGCCGCGCGCCAGCATCTTGGCCAAAAGATCGCAGTCCATCGTAGGGGCCAGCGCCCCCAGATTGCGCAGGCTGGCCAGATCAGGCCCGCGCGGCACAATGCGGATATGCCGCGCCACAAAACCGGCATCCAGAAAATGCCCCGGATCAACCAGTTCCGGGTAGGGACCAGAGGGGTCGCTAAGCCATATGAACCGCGCCGGAACACCGAATTCCTGCCCCAGCCGGATCACGTTCAGCAGACAAACGATCCGCGCCCCGACGCGATCCTGACGAAAGCCGGTGATGGCGGGAAGATCAGTCATGTGGCAGGTTCCTGTTGCGGCGGGCGCAAAGCTATCGGGCGCGGCTTGCGCTTGCAACAGGGGCGCGGGCTGCATATCACACCTGCAACTGTAACGCCGAAAGGACGCCCAATGGATGTCGCTGCCCGCCGTAAGGCTGCCGAACCGCTGCACTGGAACCTTGCCACCGCCATCCGTGCCCTGACCATGGATGCGGTCGAGGCCGCGAATTCGGGCCACCCCGGTGCGCCGATGGGTCTGGCCGATGTGGCGACCGTGCTGTTTCGCAACCACCTGAAATTCGACGCCTCGGCGCCGAACTGGTTTGACCGCGACCGTTTCGTGCTGTCCGCCGGGCATGGCTCGATGCTGATCTATTCGCTGCTATATCTGACCGGCTACGAACAGATGACGCTGGATCAGATCAGGAATTTCCGCCAGTTGGGCGCGATCACGGCGGGCCATCCCGAATACGGCCATGTCGAGGGCGTGGAAACCACCACCGGCCCCTTGGGTCAGGGCATCTCGACCGCTGTCGGCATGGCCATCGCCGAAGAGGCGATGCGGGCCGAGTTCGGCGCGGATCTGTGCGACCACCGCACCTGGGTCATCGCCGGTGACGGCTGCCTGATGGAAGGCATCAGCCACGAAGCCATCGGTCTGGCCGGTCGCCAGCAGCTTGGCCGCCTGATCGTCATCTGGGACGACAATGACATCACCATCGACGGCCGCGTATCGCTGTCGGATAAAACCGACCAGAAGGCCCGCTTTGCCGCCGCCGGCTGGCGTGTGCTGGAATGCGACGGCCACGACGCCGCCGACATCGACCGCGCGTTGACCGAGGCGAAAAACGACGATGGCCGCCCCACGCTGATCGCCGCGAAAACCATCATCGGCTTTGGCGCCCCGACCAAGGCCGACAGCTACAAGGCGCATGGCTCGCCCCTGGGCAAAGACGAAATCACCGCGACGCGCAGCGCCTATGGCTGGGAACACGACGCCTTTGTCATTCCGCAGGACGTGCTGGATGAATGGCGCAAAATCGGTGCGCGCGGCGGGGATGCCCGCAAAGACTGGGCAGGCCGCGTCGATGCGCTGCCGACCGATCAGCGCGACGAATTCGCCCGCCGCATCAGCGGCGACGTGAACCCGAAACTGGCCCCGACCATTCAGACGGTGAAACAGCAGTCGCTGGAGGCCAAGCCCAAGGTCGCCACCCGCAAGGCCAGCGAGAACGTGCTTGAGGCGCTGAACCCGGTAATGCCGGAAAATTTTGGTGGTTCGGCCGACCTGACCGGATCGAACAACACCAAGACGCCGGATATGGGCGTGTTCGGCCCCGACAACCGCAAGGGCCGCTATATCCACTATGGCATCCGTGAACATGGCATGGCGGCGGCGATGAACGGGATCTGGCTGCACGGCGGCTTCCGCCCCTATGGCGGCACCTTCATGGCCTTTACCGACTATGCGCGCGGGGCCATGCGCCTGTCGGCGTTGATGGGTCTGCCGGTGGTCTATGTGATGACCCATGATTCCATCGGTCTGGGCGAAGACGGCCCGACGCACCAGCCGGTCGAGCATCTGGCCATCAGCCGCGCCACGCCGAACACGCTGGTGCTGCGCCCCTGCGACCAGATTGAAACGGCTGAGGCCTGGGACATCGCGCTGTCGCAGGACAGCACCCCTTCGGTGCTGGCCCTGTCGCGGCAGAACCTGCCCCTGCTGCGCGAGGAGGCGGGCGCGGAAAACCTGTCCGCACGCGGCGCCTATATCCTGCGCGAAGCAAGTGATGAACCCGAAGTCATCTTGATGGCCACCGGCTCTGAGGTGGAAATCGCCGTCGCCGCCCGCGAGAAGCTGGAAGCCGAAGGCATCGCCACCCGCGTCGTCTCGGTCCCGTCGATGGAGCTGTTCCGCGATCAGCCCAAGGATTACCGCAAGGACATTCTGCCCAAAGGCCCGGTCCGCATCGCCATCGAGGCCGCCATTCGCCAACCGTGGGACTGGCTGCTGCTGGGCGAACGCGGGCGCGAGAAAAAGGCGGGATTCGTTGGCATGACCGGATTCGGCGCTTCGGCCCCGGCCCCCGAACTTTACAAGGAATTCGGGATCACGGCCGAAGCCGTTGTCGAACTGGCACGGGAATTGCTGTGATGGCCGATGCCTCTGACGGGGGTATTCAGATAAACAAGGTGCCGCTTTCTGTTTGTCTGAATACGCTCCTTGGGGGCAACGCCTGATGCCTGTGCTGCCGCGCGCCTTTGCCCTGATGGGGCGCGAAAAGGACGGCAAGCGCCAGCCCGGCGGCGAACAGACCGCCGGGATCATGCTGCTGCTGGCCGCGATTTTTACCTTTACGCTGATGGATGCGACGGCCAAGCACCTGACCCAGTTCTATCATCCGGTTCAGGTGGTCTGGGCGCGGTTCGCCGGCAATATGGTGCTGGTGGCGCTGATCTTTGGCCCGCGTCTGGCCGCCACCATGCGGACGCGACAGCCGGGCCTGCAATTCGCGCGCGGACTGACGCAGATCGCTTCGGTCATGCTGTTCTTTACCTCGATCCAGTTCATCGGACTGGCCGAGGCGACGGCAATCATGGATCTGAACCCGGTGCTGATTACCTTGGGCGCGGCGCTGTTTCTGGGTGAAAAGATCGGGCCGCGCCGGTTGGCCGGGATCGCCCTGGCCATGGCCGGGGCGATGCTGATTATCAAGCCGGGCGCAGGCGTGTTCCAGCCCGCCGCGCTGCTGCCACTGATCGGGGCCTTTACCTATGCCGCGGGGGCCTTGTTGACGCGGGTGGTGCGGTTCGATTCCACCGCCACATCGGTTCTCTGGTCTGCGGTGATGGGAACGGTGCTATCATCGCTGGCAGTGCCGTTTTTCTGGACGACGCCCGATGCCGGACATCTGTGGGCCTTTGTGCTGATCGGTATTCTGGGCACCATCAGTCAGGCGATGCTGATCCGCGCCTTTGCACTGGCCGAGGCCGGGGTGATCGCGCCCTTTGGTTATACCGGGCTGATCTGGGCGGGGCTTTGGGGCTGGCTGTTCTTTGGTCAGATTCCCGATATGTTCAGCCTGACCGGCGCGGCGATCATCGTCGGTGCCGGGCTGTATGTCTGGTCACGCGAAGCAAAGGCGGCACATCATGGCTGACACTCCCGGTTTTGCCGACAGGCTCAGCAGCGGGGTCTTTGCCGCGCTGATGCGGGTTGCGGGTCTGTTGCCCTATCCGCAAAGGATCGCGGCGGCGGGCTGGGTGATGGCGCATGTGATCGCCCCCGTCGCCGGCTGGCGCAAGCGTATCCGCGCCAATCTGTCACTGGCCCGGCCCGATCTGCCCGCCTCCGAGGTGCGCCGTCTGATCCGCGCCGTGCCCAATAACGCAGGCCGGTCGCTGGCGGAGATCTATTCAGGCGAGGAATTCACCGCCCACATCCGCGATACCGCCGTAATTCAAGGCCCCGGCCTGCCGCTGCTGGAACAGGCCGCCCAAGACGGTCGCCCGGTTATTCTGGCCTGCGCGCATTTCGGCAATTACGACGCAATGCGCGCCGCGCTGGCCGCACGGGGCTGGCCCGTGGGCGGGTTGTTCCGGCCAATGAACAATCAAGCCTTCAACGAACATTACATCCCTGCAATGAATGCCATTGCCCAACCGCTGTTTCCGCGCAGCCGGGCGGGCATGGGGGCCATGCTGAAATTCCTGCGCGGCGGCGGGATGCTGGCGCTTGGGTTTGACCAATACACCTATGACGCGCCCGAGTTGCGCTTTTTCGGCCTGCCGACCCGCACCGTGCTGACGCCTGCGGAACTGGCGCTGAAATATGACGCGCTGTTGGTGCCGATTGCGGGTATCCGCCAGCCCGATGGGCTGACCTTCCGCATTCAGATCGGTCCGGCCATTGCAGCGGATACGCCGGAACAGATGATGCAGGCGCTGAACGATGATCTGGAACAACTGGTCCGGCAGCATATGGACCAGTGGTTCTGGATTCATCGGCGCTGGAAATAACGGCCCGCACGCCAGATCACCCCGCCGGTAGCACCGGGGGACGCGACGCCCCCCGGCTGACGTGATTAACCCGCCTTGATGACCTGTGCCGCGCCGCCGTTACGACGCCGGGCGCGCAGTTCCTCGGCCACCAGAAACGCCAGTTCCAGCGACTGGCTGGCATTCAGACGCGGGTCGCAGGCGGTATGATAGCGGTCGGACAGGTCTTCATCCGTCACCGCGCGCACACCGCCGGTGCATTCGGTGACATCCTGCCCGGTCATCTCGAAATGCACACCGCCGGGGATCGTGCCCTCGGCCACGTGGATGGCAAAGAATTCGCGCACCTCGCGCAGCACCGAATCGAACGGCCGCGTTTTATAGCCCGAGGCCGATTTGATCGTGTTGCCGTGCATCGGATCGCAGGACCAGACGACATTCGCGCCCTCGGCCTGAACGGCGCGGATCAGGCGTGGCAGATTGTCGCCCACCTTGCCCGCGCCAAAGCGCGCGATCAGCGTCAGACGGCCCGGATCGTTATCCGGGTTCAGCTTCCAGATCAGCGCCTTGAGGTCATCCTCGGAAATCGAGGGGCCGCATTTCAGACCGATGGGGTTCTGCACGCCGCGCGCGAATTCGACATGCGCGCCATCGACCTGCCGGGTGCGGTCGCCGATCCACAGCATATGCCCCGATCCGGCGACAGGCAGGCCGGTGGTCGAATCAACCCGCGCCAGCGCCTGTTCATATTCCAGCAATAGCGCCTCGTGGCTGGTATAGAAATCGACCGTGCCCAGATCATGCGCGGTTTCGGCGGTGACGCCTGCCGCCGCCATAAAGGCCATCGCATCGCCGATCCGCTCGGCCACCTCGGCATAGCGGGCCGCCTCGGGGCCGCCGGCGAAATCACTGATCCAGCTTTGGACGCGCTGTATATCCGCATAACCGCCGGTCGAAAACGCGCGCAGCAGGTTCAGGCTGGCCGCCGCCTGCGTATAGGCCATCAGCATCCGGTTGGGATCGGGCACCCGCGCAGATTCGGTAAAATCGAAACCGTTGATGATGTCACCACGATAGCTGGGCAGTTCTACCCCATCCATGGTTTCGGTCGGCGCGGAACGCGGTTTGGCGAACTGCCCGGCCATGCGGCCCACCTTGACCACGGGCAGCTGCGCGCCCCAGGTCAGCACCACAGCCATTTGCAGCATCACCTTGAAAGTGTCGCGGATATTGTCAGCGGAAAATTCGGCAAAGCTTTCGGCACAATCGCCGCCCTGCAACAGAAACGCCTTGCCCGACGCCACCTCGGCCAGTTGCGCGCGCAGACGCCGCGCCTCTCCGGCGAAGACCAGCGGCGGATATTTGGACAGTTGCGCCTCGACCGCGTTCAGCGCCGCCGCATCGGTATAATCTGGCATCTGGACGCGGGGATAGGCACGCCAGCCGGCCTTGTCCCAGTTCTGGCTGGTTGCGGCGGTGCGGGTGTCCTGCGTCATGATACGTCCTCCGATCATAAAATCTTGGCGTATATAGGCCATGGCGCGAGCAAGGGAAAGGGTTCGCCCCCTCTTGCGCATACGGCTGTTCCCTGCTGATCTGTCACAAATCCCTGCCCGTGAGAGCCATGGACGCCAACCGACCGCGCCGCTTTACCTTTTTGCTGCTGAACCGCTTTACGATGATGCCCTTTGCTGCCGCGATCGAGCCGTTGCGGCTGGCCAATCGCGCATCGGGGCGACGACTGTATGACTGGCGGCTGGTGGGCGAGGGCGGCGATCACGCCACCTGCTCCAACGGCGCCCGCATCGCGCTGGATACGGATCTGAGCGTCGAACCCGCCCGCGATGAAACGGTCATCGTCTGCGGCGGCCTTGACGTGTCTCAGGCCGCCAACAAACCCACACTGGCCTTTTTGCGGCGCATGGCCCGTGGCGGGGCGCAGATAGGGGCCGTCTGCACCGGCGCGTGGCTGCTGGCGCGGGCGGGGCTGCTGGACGGGCGGCGGGCGACGATTCACTGGGAAAACCACGACGGATTTGCCGAAGCCTTCCCCAAGGTTGATCTTTACCGCTCGGTCTTTGTGCATGATGGTAACCGGGTAACGGCAGCGGGCGGCACCTCGTCCATAGATCTGATGCTGCATCTGATCGCCGAGGATCACGGCGACCCGCTGGCTGCCGATGTGGCCGACCAGTTGCTGCACACCGGCATCCGCACCGGGCAGGACCGTCAGCGCCTGTCGATCCCCACCCGCATCGGCGTGCGCCACCCGCGCCTTGCCGCTGTTATCGCCCGGATGGAGGAAAACCTTGAGGAACCCATCAGCCCGGCTGATCTGGCCGCCGATGCAGGCATGTCCACGCGGCAACTGGAGCGGCTGTTCCGCCGCTATCTGAACCGCAGCCCCAAGCGGTATTACATGGAAACCCGGCTGGGACGGGCGCGCAACCTGCTGATGCAGACCGATCTGACCATCATCGAGGTCGCACTGGCCTGCGGCTTTTCCAGCCCGTCGCATTTTTCGAAATGCTACCGCGCACAATATGGCAGCACCCCCTATCGTGAGCGTGGCATGGGCGGCGACTGACCGCATCTGCGCCGGCTTTCAGACCAGCGTTAACCTGCTCTTAACCGTGCCCCGTTAATCCTCTGTCAACAGCGGTAAATCCGCGATGAATGACAGGGGGGCAGAATGATCCGTCACATCACGATTCTGACGTTCGACAGGCAAATTCCCATCACAAACACCTCTGTCGTGACCCGTCATGCACCTTGGGGGGATCGTTACACAGGTCAGCGGGCAGACCTGTCGGATAGCAGAATCGACACGATGTATCTGTATGACAGCGACCCGATGCTGGAAAATACCGCGATGGTCGAGCGGTATCAGCCCCAGCCAGAAACCGAGCAATACCTCAGCAAGCCCCTGACGCTGGGTTCGGGAACGTCAGCAGAAACACTGCCGCAGGGAACGCTGATGACCTTCAGCTTTTACCGGGTTCTGGTTGACGACAATGGCAACCGCTTTGCGGTCAGTTTTCCGCATCTGCCCGGTGACGATTCTATCGGCACGCTGGTGGGGGACCGCTATTCGCTTATGGTTCTGCCGCTGGCGAACAGAGATACAGACGGCAACATCACTTTCCCGAGCTTTGACCCGACGGCGGGGTTTACCATCAGGGAACGACCGACCTTCGGGCCGGGGCACTACAGCCTGCCCTATGCACCGCTGACCAGCGTCGATTGCTTTGCCGCCGGAACGCTGATCGACACCGCCACCGGCCCGTGCCCGGTCGAGACACTGCGCGCGGGCGATCTGATCCGCACCTACGATCACGGGCTGCAACCGCTGTCATGGGTGCGCGGCACACCGGTTGACGCCGCGCGGCTGGATCAGCAACCAAACCTGCGTCCGATCCGTATCAGCGTCGGCGCATTGGGCCAAGGCACCCCCAACCGCGACCTGATCGTCTCGCCGCAGCACCGGGTTCTGGTGCGCTCGGTCATCGCGCAGCGCATGTTCGGCCAGCCCGAAGTGCTGGTCGCCGCCAAGCATCTGCTGGGCCTGCCGGGCATTACGGCGCTGAATCCGCCGCAGGGCGTCGAATACTGGCACCTGCTGTTTCCGCGCCACGAAATCGTGCGCGCCAATGCCGCATGGGCCGAAAGCCTGCTGACCGGGCCACAGGCACTGAAAGGGCTAGGGGCAGCAGGCCGGGCCGAGGTGGTGACGCTGTTCCCGGAGCTGGCCCGCCCCGATCACAGCCCCACCCCCGCCCGGCACATCCTGAACGGACGCGAGGGTCGCAAACTGGCCGAACGCCTTGGCCGCAAAGGCCGACAACTGGTCGAGGCGCTGTAACCCCACGTCAACCACCAGCCGCTTGTTGCTTGACCCGATACCCACCTTTGGGCGCCGCCCCCGCCGACAGGGCCTTTTATCCGGCGCGGCGCTGCCCTAATCTGCCGGCGCGGAAAGGACGGCGCAAATGCACAGGATTTCATGGGTTTTCGGTTACGGCTCGCTGATGTGGGATCCCGGCTTCGATCCGTCCGAAACCGTCCGCGCCCGGCTGGAAGGGTATGCCCGCAGCTTTTGCCTGCGCTCGATCGAACATCGCGGCACACCCGACCGCCCCGGCCTTGTGCTGGGGCTTGACCCGGATCGGTCGGCCCATTGCACCGGGCTGGCGCTGCGCATCCCCGAAGGCGGGCATGACGACATCATCGCCGCCCTGCGTGCCCGCGAACTGGTGACAGAAGCCTATGCCGAGGCGCTGGTGCCGCTGACGCTGGAGGACGGGAGAGAGGTGCAGGCACTGGCCTATGTGATGCGACGGGATCATTGGCAATATGCGGGCGGGCTGGCTGCGCCGGAACAGGCACAGATCATCGCACTGGCCCATGGCCGACGCGGGCCGAACGCCGATTACCTGTTCAACACGGCCCGCCATCTGGCGCAGATCGGGCTGGCCGACGAAAGCATGGATGAACTATCCGACGCCGTGCGCCAATTGCTGTCCGGCAGCGACAGACTGTCATATTAACCCGGCCTTTCAGCGCGCTTGGCATCTGCGCCGATCCGGGCCACACTTGCCCCAATGCCACAAGACCAAAGGGCCTTGCCGTGACCGACCCCACCTCCGCCCGGCCGCCCGGCGGCGCCGCAGGATCGGCGGCGCGCCTGCGCCTGACCGCCGGACAACGCCCCGCTGCGATGACTCCGATGCGCCCGCAGTTTTCCCAGCCGGTGCGGCAGATCGTACTGATGCTGATCGTGCTGGCGCTGGTCGCGGTGGGCGGCTGGTTCGCCTATGGGCGCATCCTGCCGATCTTTCTGGCAAACCGCTGGCTGAACGGGCTGATTCTGTCGGTCTTTGTGCTGGGGCTGCTGGCCTGTCTGTGGCAGGTCGCGCAACTGGTGCAATCGGTCAGCTGGATCGAACGCTTTGCCGCACGACGCCGCGCCGCCAGTGACAAGGGCACCGCAACCCGGCCCGATGGCAGCGCCGATCAGGCCCCGCGCCTGCTGGCACCGCTGGCCGCACTGCTGGGCGCGGGCGGGCCAGCGGGCGGGGCGATTTCGACCGTGGCGGCACGCTCGATCCTTGAATCCGTCGCCACCCGGATCGAGGAATCGCGCGATATTACCCGTTATCTGTCAAACCTGCTGATTTTCCTTGGCCTTTTGGGCACGTTCTATGGCCTTGCCTCGACCGTGCCCGCCATCGTCGAAACCATCCGCGCCCTCGCCCCGCAAGAGGGGCAGACCGCGATGGACCTGTTCGACAAGCTGATGGGCGGGCTGGAAAGCCAGCTTGGCGGCATGGCGACCGCCTTTTCATCATCGCTGCTGGGGCTGGCCGGGTCGCTGGTCGTCGGCCTGCTGGACCTGTTCGCCAGCCACGGCCAGAACCGCTTTTACCGCGAGCTAGAGGAATGGATGTCGGGCTTTACCCGCATCAGCCTTGCCGCGACCGAAGGCGAAGCGCCCGATCAGGCCGAAATTACCGGCTTTCTGGAACAGCTTGGCAGCCAGATGGAACGCTGGGCCGAATTCCAGATCGAACGCGACGCCATCCGCGACGAAGGTGCCGCGCAGGCTGATGAACGGGTATTGCTGGTGGCGCAGGGTGTCGATGCGCTGGCCCGGCGCAGTGGCAGCGAGGCCGAGGCCGCCATCGCCCGCGCCGCCGCACTGGCCGACACGCTGAACCGGCTGGCCGATGCGCAAGACCGTCTGATCGCCGGGCAGGACCGGTTGGCCGCTTTGCAGGAAAGGCTGATCGCTGCCACCGAATCCGCGCGCCCTGCCCCGCCAGACCTGTCCGGCGTCGAGGCTGCGCTGCACCGGCTGGTCATCGACCTGAACGACGGACGCGAGGAAATGCTGTCCGAATTGCGATCCGACCTGCTGGTGCTGACGCGGGCGGTCCGGGCCGCGCGATTCAACGATCCGTTCCGCGACGACCTGCTGCCGCCCGGCCCACATCATCGCGGCGGGGCATGACATGGCACTGGGTCGCAACAGCGGCAACCGTTTTGCCAGCACGATCTGGCCCGGCTATGTCGATGCGATGACGGCGCTGCTGATGGTGCTGATCTTTCTGCTGACGGTGTTCATCGTCGTGCAGTCCCTGTTGCGCGAACGGATCACCGTGCAGGACAACACCATCAGCACGCAGGAACAGGAAATCGACGAACGCGACACGCAGCTTGCCCGGCTGGGCGCGCGGGTGTCGGAACTGGGCGCGGCCCTGTCGCTATCGCAGGATCAGGCGCGCGCCCACAGCGCCGAGGTGGCGCAACTGACCAACGATCTGGCCACCAGCCGCAGCCGCCTCACCGATTTCGAAGCCGAGGTCGCCGCGCTGATCGCCGCGCGCGAACAGGACCGCAGCGACCGCCAGCAGTTGCAGGGGCAGTTGGACGAAACCACCAGCCGCGCCTCGGCCGCTGAACTGGCGGTGGCTGCGGCGCGGTCGGAAATTGACGCGCAGGCCGAACAGGCGCGTCTGGCCGCCGCACGCCATGATGCCCTGCTGGCGCTGATCGCCGATCTGCGTCAGCGCGGCGAACAGGCGCAGGATGAAATGCAGGCCCGTCTTTCGCAGGCCGAGGCCGAACGCCTGACCGATACCGCCGCAGCGCAGGCATTGCGCGAGCGATTGCAAGGGGCGGATGCCGAGCTGACCGCAATGACGCTGGCACTGGAAGAAAGCCGCAAGCAAGCCGAAGAAACGCTGACTCTGCTGGCCGCCGCCCGCGCCGCGCAGGATCAATTGACCGATGATGCCCGCGCCGCCGCCGAACGCGCAACCGAGGCAGAGACGCGGGCCGCCCTGCTGGCCGCGGCACAGGATCAACTGGCACAGGAACAAACCCTGTCAGCCGAGGGGCAGCGCCGCGTTGCCTTGCTGAATGAACAGGTTTCCGCTCTGAACGCAGATCTGGGCCGACTTCAGGCCGCGCTGGACGCCAGCGGCGACGAACAGCGCGCCGCCGAACTGCGGGTGCAGGATCTGGGCACCCAACTGAACGCCGCCCTGCTGTTGGCTGCCGAAGAAAAGGACCGCCGCCTTGCCCTTGAAACCGAGGCGCGAACCCGCGCCGAAACCGAGGCCCGCGATCTGGCCCGCTATCGGTCGGAGTTCTTTGGCCGGTTGTCGCAAATCCTTGAGGGGCGTCAGGGCGTGCGCATCGTCGGCGACCGTTTTGTTTTTGATTCCAGTGTCCTGTTTCAGACAGGCGAGGCCAGTTTGTCATCCGAAGGGCAGGCGCAGATCCGCAACGTCGCCGAGATGCTGACCAGCATTTCACAGGATATTCCTCCGGAAATTGACTGGATTATCCGGGTGGACGGACACACCGACAATCTGCCGCTGTCTGGCACGGGGCGGTATCGCGACAACTGGGAACTCAGTCAGGCACGGGCACTCGCCGTGGTGCGTTACATGACCGGCAGCCTGGGCTTTCCGGCGGATCGTCTGGCCCCCACCGGCTTTGCCGACACCCGCCCCGTCGCGCCCGAGGATACCGCCGAAGGCCGCGCCCTGAACCGGCGGATTGAGCTGAAACTGACCGAACGCTAAGCCGCACCTTGCCGCTGCGCCTCGGTGGCCCTATCTTGCCCCAATGACCGCCCCCCTGAACATCGCCAAGCTGTGTGTTGGCTGCGACAGCCCCGAAGAACTGGCCCAATGGCAGGCCGGTCGCTGGGGCGATGGCCCGGCCTGCCATGTCACCCGAATGTGGCCCAAACGCGAAAGCGAATTGCTGCCTGATGGATCGATCTATTGGGTTTTCAAGGGGTTAATGCTGGCCCGCCAACGGTTACTGGGTTTCGAGGAACGGATCGGTGCCGACGGCATCCGCCGTTGCGGGCTGATCCTTGACCGGCAGATCATGCGCACTGTCGCCGTCCCGCGTCGCGCCTTTCAGGGCTGGCGCTATCTGCCCGGTGCCGAGGCCCCGCCCGATCTGCCCACCGGGCGCGGATCAGAAAGCCCGCTGCCACCGAAACTGGCCGCCGCGCTGGCCGATGTCGGGCTGATCTGACCCCGCTATTCCTGCGGGGTGCTGCGGCGCATCGCGCGCATCATCTGGCTGCTTGAGGAAAAACCGCAGCTTTGCGCAATTTCGGCCCGGCTTAGTCCGGTTTCCGTCATCAAGGCCCGCGCCCGCTGCAATCGCAACGCGGTCAGATGCTCGCGCGGGGATTGGCTGAAATGGCGTCGAAACAGCCGCTCGACCTGTCGCCGCGAAAACCCATGCCGACCGGCCAGATCACCCACCTCGGTTATATCGGCCAGGTTGGCTTCAATATCGCTCATCACGGCAGTAAAGCGGTCGCCGGGACGCAGGCTGGGCGGCAGGGGGCGACGCTGAAACTGTTCGCCGGCGCGCTGATGGCCGTGTAGACTCATTGATAAAACGGCATCGGCCAATCGGTCACCGTGGCGGCGGCGCAGCATGGTGATGAACAGATCCGCAGCCGCTGCACCGCCCGCACAGGTCCAGATGCGGCCGTCCATGCAATATAATTGCTCGACCGGCTCCAGCCCAGGATGGCTGGCGCGAAAGGGCGCGATGTTTTCCCAATGTAGCGTAAACCGCCGTCCAGCCAACAGCCCTGCACGCGCCAGCGCATAAGCGCCGGTGCAAAGCCCGCCCACAACCTCGCCACTGCGCCATTGGCGGCGCAGCCAGTCGCTGACCTTGCGGCTGACCGCCGATTCCGGCTGCACCCCGCCGCAGACAAAGACCATCGCGCCAGGCGCCAGATCGTCCAGCGTGCCGGTTGGCTGCACGATCAACCCACCGGACGAGGCAACCGGCCCGCCATCAACCGACAAAATCTGCCATTCGAACAACTGCCGCGCCGTCAGTTGGTTGGCGATCCGCAGCACCTCATGCGCCGCCGAAAACGCCAACAGCGAGAACCGGGGCAGCAACAAAAACACGACACGCGCGGGCGGCCCGTCCTGTCGGACGGGCACATGAACCACGCCTTTGGCAACATATTCCATGTTCATCCACACCGCCCCGTGCGCAACCCGATCAAATTAGAGCGGACGTGTCACCATGTCGATTGGCAGCAAGATCAGCCGCATGATGAAGTAAATTTTGCCGTATTTTTAAGCATAGGGCCGGCGGAGGACACGCGGGGACAAGCCGGGGTGTCGGGGGCGCGGCCCATTGCCGGCATTCTGGGGATATTGGAATGGGGTGCGCCATCTGCCCTGTCAGCCCCATTTGCATCGCATCTGTCCCCATCAACGCCTGCTTGCTGTCCCCCTTTTCACCTGTAGATCACCCACATTCGCATCCCCCGTCACTCATCCGCAAGCTTTGCGCATAAAACGGCATCATGTTCGCAAACGGCACGGAATGATCGCCTGACATCTTGCACAGGGCGATAGCTTGGGCTATTCCCTGCCCCGCTGCGGGTGTAGTTCAGTGGTAGAACGTCAGCTTCCCAAGCTGAATGTCGTCGGTTCGATCCCGATCACCCGCTCCAACATTTTAGCCGCAATCCAACCACCACTGACAATCAGCAAATTAGATGCGCATCTTGTGGTTGATGGCGGGATTGCCTGCCACGCCAGAACGGCGCGGCGCAGCATCATCCATAGTAATAATATTGGCTGTCCGCCCCCTGATGGCGGCATTTGTTCAGCACGACGCCCAGAACTTCGGTCTGGCTGGCCAGTTCGCGTTCGCATTCGTCCAGGTCCTCAATCGAGGTCTGACCGGCGGCGGCGATAATCATTACCGAATCCGTCTTGTCCATAAAGCTCATGGTGTCATCGCTGACCTTGAAAGGCGGCAGGTCAAAGATGATGATTGTCGGCTGATACCGCGCCTGAATCTGGTCAATCGCATCAGCCAGAACGCCGGATTGCAGCAACTCTGCCGATTCGGATACGCGCGCGGTCAGGCCGATGGCCATGTTGGGACGCGGGCGGAACAGATGATCTTCGGGCGCGGCGACACCGGCCAAAGCGCGCGAAAAATCAAAGCCGTTCTGGATGCCCAGAATTTTGCGGAATGACGGGCGGCGCATGTCCAGTTCGATGACCATAACGCGCGCACCCTCTTGCCGGGCCAGGCCAAAGCCAAGGTTCAGCGCGATGGTGCTTTTGCCGCAGGACGGGCCGGGCGAGGTGATGGCCAGACGTGTCCAGCCCTTGCCCTGCATCCTGTGCAGAACGCGGGTGCGCAGCTTGTCGAATTCGATCGCCTCGCTGCCCTTGCCGACAGAAACGATGCGGTTGTCGATCAGCATTTCATCGCTGATCGGAATTTCACGCAATGCGTCCCACGCCTCGGTCACGGTTTCGGACACGGCCACAGGGGCGGCAGCGGGGCTTGCAGGACCGCTGGTCAGTTCCTGACGCGATGCACGGGCCTTGGCGATCGCGGATTGAAGTCGTTCCATGATATGGTCCTTTCCGCTTAGACCTTGATGTTGCCCGGCAGGTCGGACAGCGCCGAACGGAACGGCAGTTTGTCCATGACTTTTTCCAGCAATATATCCAGCGGCGTGAAATATTCGTTAATCAGCCACAATCCCAACGGAATACCGATGACGATCACCGCGGCAATGCCCGCGAACATCATCTTGCGGCGCGCGATCTCGCCCCGCGTGCGTATATAGGACAGCGAGGCCAGCGGCACGATGTCCAGCCGGTTCACGATGTCAACCGGGCGGCGGATCGAATTGTTCAGCAGTTCCAGCAGGGCGATCAGGGCAAAGCCCAGCAACATGCCGCCACCGACACCCGCCGCCACCAGACGTTTGCGATTGGGTCGGAAGGGCTGTTCGGGCGGGACGGCCTGTTCCACGATGGAAATCCGTTCACCCTTGGACAGCGCCTCGATCAGGTCGCCGGTTTCGGCGCGGGCGCGGTTCGATACGGCGCGGTCATATTGCGTGCGCACGTTATCGTAATCGCGCTGAAGCGTTTCCAGCGCCACCGCATTGGCCGGCGTCGCCTCAATCGTCTGGCCCAATCGCTCAATATCGCTTTCAAGGCGCTGCTTTTCTGTCTGCATACCGCGAATCTGCGTGTCCAGATCGGCAATCTGAATATCGACCGGAGTCATCGGCGTGCCTTCTGGCAGCGCCGCACCGGCAGCGGCGGCGGCATCGGCATCTTGCTGGGCGACAATTTCTTCCAGTGACGCGATACGTTCACGCAACACCCGCACACGCGGGTTATCCACGCTGGTGCCCCCGGTGGCGCCCGCATAGCGTTCGCGCAGGCGGGCCAGTTCGCGCGCCTCGGGCGTCATGTTTTCCGCATTCCCCGTGGTCTGATACTGTCCTGTCGCATCAAACAGCGCCCGGATGCTGTCGCGACGCGACACCAGCGCCTGCTCTTGCGTTTCCAGTTGCAGCAGGCGTGCCTGCGCATTGGAATACTGAGTGCGCCGGAATTCCAGGCTGTCGGGCATCGCCTCTTTGTTCTGTTCCTGGAACGCCACGATCCGGGAACGGCGGTCCGCCAGTTCGCGGTCGAGCCGCTGCACTTCCTGAGCGAAAAATTGCAACGTCTGGCCGCTGACGCCGGTGCGCATCCGCACGTTTTCATCCAGAATCAACGTCACGATTTCGTTCGTGACGGCAGCGGCCATCTGCCCGCTTGGGGCGACAAAGCCGACCTGCACCGTCGTGAGAGAGGTGGCATTGCGCCCGGCCGGGGCACCACCGCTGATCGTCATCTGAATACGGTCGCGCATATCCTGCACGATCTCGTCCGGGCGCAATGCCGTTTCGGGATTGCGCTGACGTTCGGCATAGATGTTCATCCGGTTGGCCATATCCAGCATGTTGTCGCGCGACAGAATGCGCTGCTGGATGATCTGCAACTGCTCAAGCGCGCGGGTGTGGACCGTCGAGGCGGCCAGATCATCGGGGATCTGTTCGGATTCGACGACCAGCCGGGCGCGCGCCATGTATTCGGGCGGCAGGACCATCGCAAAGCTTATCCCGATCGCCGCACCAAGCACCGTCAGCAGAATAAAATAGTGGATTCGCCGGAGAAACAGCGAAAAATAGAACCGGACTTCCTGGATCACTGGACAATACTCGAGCGGGGGACAGGATTGATGACACGCAGCGGTTCACCACTGGCAAGCCCGCCGCCAAAGAACACGCCGTCGTCGATAACCTCGTTTACGGTGTCCTCAGTAACGGTCGCAGCCTCGGCTGTGAAGGCATAGACAAGCGACAGATCACACAACTGGTTGACCAGACGCGGCACCCCGCCCGTATGAGCATGGATCGCGGCGCAGGCGCCCGGCGTGAACAGATCGGGCGACCCGCCCGCAACCGTCAGACGGTGGCCGATATAGTCGCGCACAACGCTTTCGGTCATGGGGCCGATATGGAAACCGGCGGCGACGCGCTGTGCGAACTGGGTCATATCGGGGCGGCGCACGATGTCGCGCAACTCGGGCTGGCCGACCAGAATCAGTTGCAGCAACTCGTCTTTTTCCGAGTTGATATTGGTTAGCATCCGCAGCTCTTCCAGGGCATCACGGCCAAGGTTCTGCGCCTCGTCAAAGATCAGCACGACACGGCGGCCGGCGGCGTATTCGGCGATGATGAAATTCTGCAACTGCGAGAACAGATCGACATAAGATTGTTCCGCGCTGGTGTTCACATCCAGCGCGTGCAGCACCCAACGCAGCAACTGGTCAGGCTGGCCATGCGCGTTCGAGACGAGGCCGATGCGCACATCCTGATCTATGACCCGCAACAGATGGCGCAGCAGCGTGGTCTTGCCCGCGCCGACATCGCCGGTCAACAGCGTGATCGGTGCCTTGGTCAGAATACCATACTCAAGAATAGAGAAGGCGCGGCGATGCGCCGGCCCCCAGAATAAAAAATCAGGGTCGGGCACCAGATTGAACGGGCGGTGAGTCAGCCCGAAGTGCGTTGTGTAAATATCGATTTCATTACTCATCAACTCGGCCCGTTCATGGTTATGGACATGACTGCCTGCCGTGCAATTCGCCGCCCATGCCGGGCCGCGCGCCCACGCCTCATACCCGTTGGGCAGTTCACCGACAAGTATCATATCCGTAAACTTTAATCTTTCGACATCACCAGCTTGTGCAAAATCACCCTTAAGTTGAGTTGCGCGCTACCATGAACAGCCATTCCGCGCAACATGTTGATGGCGAACGAGTTCACCCATGCATTCGCAAATTATGCAACGGTGGTTTTCCGCCTATGCATGGCCCGCAATGCTGCAAGTGCATTACAATCCGCCATCAATGTGTTAACCATGCGTCGAAGCAAGTTGGACTGAACTGACATTCCACGTGACGAGTAGCTTGGTGCGGGAGTATGCTGTGAACAACAGTTCGAAGTCGTTTGTAATAAGTTCGGATGTACCCATGCCCACATTTGGCATTACCCACCCCATGAAGAAAACCTTGCGTCAGCAAGGGTCTGAGGCATTCATCTCGATCACGTCGGATGATCGCCGCTCTGCTGCCACGAATCGCTTGCCGGATTCGGGCCTGCATGGTCGCCCGCTGATGTCGCGAGCTGGCGGCGGCGCGATGGCCTTTACGGCCGGTCCTCAGCAGGATGATGACGCGCAAAGCAACATCTACCGCCGCGGGATCAAGCGTGCGCTGGATGTATTCCTGATTCTGCTGTCGCTGCCGATTGTTCTGCCGGTGGTTGCCTTTATGGCGCTGCTGGTGGCCCGTGACGGCGGCAAGCCGTTCTACAGTCAGGACCGGATCGGACGCGGCGGCAAGGTTTACCGGATCTGGAAACTGCGGACGATGGTGCATGACGCCGACGCACGGCTGGACGCCTATCTGCGCGAAAACCCGATCCTGCGCGAACAGTGGCTGACCAAGCAAAAGCTGCTGGATGACCCGCGCATCACCCGGATCGGGCGTATTCTGCGCAAAACCTCTCTGGACGAATTGCCGCAGCTTTTCAACGTGTTCAAAGGCGATATGAGCCTGGTCGGGCCGCGCCCGATGATGGTGTCGCAAAAAGAGATGTATCCGGGCAGCGCCTATTACCGCCTGCGCCCCGGCATCACCGGCCTGTGGCAGGTGTCCGACCGCAACGAAACCCGCTTTTCCGAGCGTGCGTGGTATGACGAAGAATATGATCGCAATCTGTCGTTCATGACCGATCTGTCGATTCTGTTTGCCACCGTCCGGGTCGTGCTGCGCGGAACGGGCCACTAAGGCAATCACAATCTGGTGAAAGGCGGCTGTTCCCATACGAACAGCCGCCTTTTTTCACGTCTTGTTCACCCCTGACGTGACACACAAGCGAAATACCACCATATAAACGACGTGCTTAGTCGCTTCAGGAGTTTTCGATGCGCCCCTCTCGTCTTGTTCTTGCGTTAACCGCCACGTTGGCTCTTGCTGCCTGCGAAAGCTCAAAGGACAAGGCCGAGCGTTACTATCAGTCTGCCATGGCCCTGCTTGAGGCGGGCGACCTTGACCGGGCCGCCGTCGAATTGCGGAACGTGTTCCGCTATGATGGTGCACATTACGCAGCACGCAAACAATTGGCCGATGTGCTGATCCAACGAGGAGATGCGCGCGGGGGGTATTCGCAACTGCTGCGGCTGGCTGAACAGTATCCGCAGGACGCCGTTATCCGCCGCCAGCTTGCGGATATGGCGATTACTCTGGGCAATTGGGACGAAGCCGAACGCCACGGCCGCGAGGCCGAGCGGCTGGAACCAGGCAATCCCGAACTGGAAACAATCATTCTGGCGCTGGATTATCGTCGGGCCGCGCTGGCCCGCGACAATGCCGCACTGGCCGAAGTGGTTGAGCGTGTGCGGGCCAAACTGGCCGACGATCCGGCCAATCTGACGCTTCTGCGGCTTTTGGCCTCGTATTACGTCGAAAACGATCAGCAGGCCGAGGCGCTGGAAATGGCCGACGCGCTGATCGCCGCCGAACCCGAGTCGCTTGAACCGGCGATGCTCAAACTGGGGCTGCTCAGCCGTGGTGATGACGATGTTGCGACCGAAGCCCATCTGCAATGGATGATCGGACATTTCCCCGACAACACACAAGTCATGGCGACTCAGGCGGCGTGGTATGTATCCAAAAATCAGCTGGATCAGGCCGAACAGGTCTGGCGCCGCATGGCGGACGAGGGCGAAGACGGTTCCGACGCCAGCATGGGGCTGATTGAGTTCATGGAACGCTATCGTGGCACCCAGGCTGCACTGACCGAAGCTGAACGCCTGTCCTCCAACGCAACCGACGAAACCGCGCGCCAGCTTTATGATTCGATGCGTGCCTATTACATGTTCAATCTGGGCCAACGCGACGAGGCAACGGAACTGCTGCGCACCACGCTGACGAACACCCAGCCTTCGCCACAAAGCAACCGCCTGCGCGCCATGTTGGCCGGAATGTTGCTGAATCAGGGCCAGACCGAAGAGGCCGACCGTCTGGTGCAAGAGGTGCTCGAAGCCGACGCGACCAATATCTTTGCCCTGCGCGTCAAGGCCGAATCCTTGATGAACAATGGTCGCGCCAACGAGGCGATCACCGAATTGCGCCGCGCGCTGGATCAGGCTCCGCGCGATCTGGACACACTGAACCTGCTGGCAACCGCCTATGAACGCGCTGGAAACCGCCAGCTTATGGGTGAAACACTGGCCTCGGCCGTGGATATTTCCACGGCAGCGCCCGAAACATCGCTGCGCTATGCCGCGTTCTTGATTCAGGATAACCGTCGCGCCGCCGCACGCACCGTGATCGAGGATGCGCTGCGCAACAACCCGTCTAACGTTGCCCTGCTGACAACCGCCGGACGCATGGCGGTCGAGGATCAGGCATGGGCCCGGGTGACTGAGATCGCCGCCCAGCTTGAAGCGATTCAGGCCGATGTCGCCGCACAATCCGCCGCCAGCGCACTGCGCAGCGAAGCCATGCTGCGGCAGGGACGCGTGGACGAAGGTCTGGCGCTGATGCAGCAGCGCGCCGATGAAGGTCAGGGCAATCGTGCAGCGGTTCTGTCACTGATCCGTGCGCGCGTTATGGCCGGACAAACCACCGAAGCACGCAGCTATCTGGATGGTCTGCTGGCGGAAACACCTGACGACGCCGAGCTTCAGTTGATTAACTCTGGCCTGCTTCTGTCCGAGGGCAAGCCAGCCGAGGCAGAACAGGTTCTGCGCGACGTGATCGCGGCGAATCCGCAGGCCCCCGGCCCGGTGCAACTGCTTTATGGGCAGTTGATCGCGCAAGGGCGCACGGACGATGCCAACAGCCTGCTGACCGAGGCACTGTCGCGGATGCCCGAAGATGCCCGCCTGAATATGATCCACGCTTCGGTTCTGGAACGTGACGGTCAGGTTGACGACGCGCTGGCAATCTATGAACGGCTTTATGCCGCCAATCCCGCCGACACGGTTCTGGCCAATAATGTCGCCAGCCTGCTGGCGACATGGCGGCGCGACCCCGAAAGTCTGGCGCGTGCGACGGCTGCCGCACAGCGGTTGCGTGGCACGACGGTTCCACCGTTTCAGGATACTTATGGCTGGATCGCCTATCTGAACAACAACGCCGAAGAAGGCTTGCCCTATCTGGAACGTGCGGTTGAGGGTTTGCCGCAAGATCCGCTGGTTCGTTTTCATCTAGGCATGACGCAGGCACGGCTTGGCCAGACCGAGGCCGCGCGGGCCAGCCTGACCACCGCGCTGGAACTGGCCGGCGACCGCGACCTGCCACAAATGGCCGAAGCGCGCGAGGCGCTTGCAGTACTCGACGGCACGGACGGTGCTCAGACCGAAACGGATGCAACCGACAGCGAAGCCGGGCAATGATCCTTGGTCGCCTGAAATCAGCGGGGGATGCCAAGGAAGAACCCACGGCATCCCGCACCGCAGCATGATCGGCAATCTGCTCAACCGGCTGATATCGGGCGCAGGTTCCGCACCTGATATCTGGACGGTGCCCCTGCCCCGCCCTGGGCAGCCTGTCTGCCTGATCGGGGATATTCACGGGCGGCTGGATTTGCTGGACAGTTTGCTTGCCAAAATCGCTGCTCAGCCCGGCTATCATTTGGCGCGGATCGTGGTTCTGGGTGACATGATCGACCGGGGGCCTGACAGTGCGCATATCATTGCCCGGCTGATGGCGAAAACCCGCGCTGCGCCGGATCGCTGGACCTGCCTTATGGGCAATCACGAACGGATGCTGCTGGATTTTCTGGCCGACCCGGTTCAGGGACGCCGCTGGCTTCGCCATGGCGCAGCCGCCACATTGAAATCGTATCACATCACCGACCTGCTGGACAGACCGCGGCTGGCCGCACAAGAGCTGCGCCGCAATATGCCCGTGGAACAATATGAATGGCTGAACAGCCTGCCGTTGATCTGGCACGGCGAACCGGATCTTGCCGCAGTTCACGCCGCAGCAGATCCGTCGCGCGGGCTAGACCGGCAAAAAGATCATGATTTGCTGTGGGGGCGGGCTGATTTTACGGCCAAACTGCGCGGCGACGGCTGCTGGATCGGGCACGGGCACGTTATCAGCCCCAACCCATTTGCCGAATCGGGCCGGATTGCCGTGGATACCGGGGCGTGGCGCAGCGGTATTTTGACAGCCGCCTGGCTGGATGCCGAAGGGCTGCGTTTTATTCAGGCCATAGGACAGCCCGCGTAATAGGAACCGCGCCGGTCGTCCTGCCTGCTTAGACGCCACTCATTTTGCGCAGATAGGTCCAGGTTGGCACGCGCGCAGCACGGGCAACCGACCAGCTTTCAGCATCGCCCAGATACTCAAAGCCGCAATTCGTTAACACACGCGCCGAGCCGGGGTTATCCTGAAACGCCTCGGCAAACAGGGTGCGCGCGCCATGCGGGTTGAGCTCGACCAAAGCTGCCACCGCCTCGGTCGCAAAGCCGGTATTCCAGAAACCAGCACCAATCCAAAAGCCCAGCTCGGACTGCGCCCCCTCCATCCGGGTCAGGGAAACGACGCCCAGAACCTCGGTCAGATTATGTTCTGATCCGTCGATGGCCCAGACATCTTCACTACGCTCGGGCGACATAGCGCGTTTGACAAAGGCTTCCGATGCACCGGGCGGCAGCGGATGCGGAATCGCCCGCGTCCCTTCAGCCACACGCCGGTCAGCAGTGTAATGCGCAATCAGCCCCACATCCGAAATGCGCAACGGGCGCAGAACAAAGCGTTCCGTGCGGATGGTCTGCTGTTCCTTGATGGCCAGCATCGTCTGCATCTCCCTTTTTCGTTGCTCAGGCCGACGTCCCCTTCACCGACCAGAGCAAAAGCAAAAAGGACCGGCAGTGCCGGTCCCCTGCTGTAACACTGATGTGTTAAGACCGGCTTACTCGGCAGCCTCAATCGTGGCCGGAGTCACCGAAATAAAGGTGCGGCCTTTCAGGCCCTTGCGGAAGGTCACCTGACCGTCGGCCAGTGCGAACAGGGTGTGATCCTTGCCCATGCCGACGTTGGCCCCCGGCCACCATTTGGTGCCGCGCTGACGAACGATGATGTTACCGGCGATGGCTTCCTGCCCGCCGAACAGCTTGACCCCCAGACGGCGGCCCGCGGAATCGCGACCGTTGCGCGAGGAACCGCCTGCTTTTTTATGTGCCATATCTTCTGGTCCTTCTTAGGCTTTGGTTTCGGTGGCGGTGTCGCGGGTGCGCGCACCAACTGCGGCCTTGACGCCGGTCTTGTCCGCGCCTTTGTCCAGCACATCGGTGACGCGGATCAGCGTCAGTTGCTGACGGTGACCACGGGTCCGCTGGCTGGAGTGCTTGCGGCGGCGCTTTACAAAGGTGATGACCTTATCCGCCTTGATCTGATCAACGACCTCGGCCTGCACACAGGCACCATCGACCAAGGGTGCGCCCAGCGTGCTGCCGACCATCAGAATGTCGTTGAACTGGACCTTGTCGCCAGCCTCAGCCGCCAGTTTTTCCACGCGCAGCACATCGCCCGCCTGCACTTTGTATTGCTTGCCGCCGGTTTTCAGAACCGCAAACATCCGCTTATCCTTCCATTGCCGCGCCCTTTGGCCCCTGACGATTGCAGGCGTTCATTGCCACGGACAGCGCACCCAGATCAAAGGGTGGTGTTGAAAATAACGCACCGGCCAAGGGCAAATGCCCGGCCGGTTACGTGTATATGCCGGATTCGCCCTTTCAAGTCAAGAATGCTTAGTCGGCCACGGGCGTCAGAATTTCCACCTCGGCCCCCTCGCGGATGGCGGTATAGAAACACGACCGCCGGTTGGTGTGGCAGGCAGGCCCGCTCTGCTCGACGATCAGCAACAGGCAATCGCGGTCGCAATCGACCCGCAGTTCAACCAGCCGCTGCACATGCCCGCTGCTTTCGCCCTTGACCCAGAATGCCTGCCGCGAGCGCGACCAATAGGTGACATGCCCGGTTTCCAATGTCCGCGCGACGGCTTGTGCGTTCATCCAAGCCATCATCAGCACATCGCCCGTTTTGTCCTGCGCGATGGCGGGAATCAGGCCAGAGGCATCATACTTCAGCGTCATAGGGTCGAACATCGGCTTTCCTTTCGCGGGGCGCATGCCTATCTAAAGCGCAATCACAGGGGGCACCATGCCGGATCAAGACCTGATGCAGCTTTATTCGCGGCGCATTCTGGCGCTGACGGCGGCGATTCCGCATCTGGGCCGCCTGCCCGCGCCGCAGGGCAGTGCGATGCGCCGGTCGCCGCAATGCGGATCGTCGGTCACGGTGGACGTCGTGCTGAATGGCGAGATAATCACCGATTTTGCGCAAGAGGTGCGGGCCTGCGCGCTTGGGCAGGCATCGGCGGCCGTTCTGGGGGCTGCCGTCATTGGCCGCAGCCGCGACGAAATCACCGCCACCCGCGACGCGTTAGAGGCGATGCTGAAACACGGCGGCCCCGTGCCCGCCGCGCCCTTTGATGCGCTGGAAGCCCTGTCACCGGCGCGGGATTTCCCCAATCGCCATGCCTCGATCCTGCTGGCGTGGGATGCCACGCTGGCAGCCTTCGACAGCGCACAAGCCAGCGCCGCCTGACGAAAAGACCGGCCCACGACGGGGCCGGTCAAGTTGCGCGTCACGGGGACAGAAACGGCGCACAGGCGATGGCACCGGAGTAACGCGGGGCAGAAATCAAACGCCGAACAAAGCGGGCAACCAGAACACAACAACAGTCGTCACCGACAAAGCGGCGGCACCCAGAATATCGGAGATAAGTTCACGGGTCATAGCGTGGCTCCCTTGTCGATGTTCCGTTATTGTTCTCACATCGCTGGCGGCTTGTAAAGAACTTTTTAGGAACATTCAGCCTACGCCGATCAGCCGGATCGCTTTATCCTGCTCCATCAGCCACATCAGCATCCGCACCGCCTGCCCGCGTGCGCTGTCCAGCGCCGGGTCGCGCTCCAGCAGGGCGCGGGCATCCTGCCGCGCCATCGCCATCAATCCGGCCTGCCGTTCCAGATCAGCCACGCGGAACCGAGGCAGCCCCGACTGGGCCGTGCCGATCACGTCCCCTGCCCCGCGCATTTCCAGATCAGTCTGCGCAATCCGAAACCCATCCTCGGTTTCACGCATAATTTCAAGACGTTGCGCTGCCATATCTGACAGCGGTGGATGATAGATCAGCACGCAGGTCGAAGCATCGGCCCCGCGCCCGACTCGTCCGCGCAACTGATGCAACTGCGCCAGCCCAAAACTTTCGGCGCGCTCGATCACCATGATCGTTGCCTCGGGCACGTCCACGCCAACTTCGATCACCGTCGTGGCGACCAGCAGCCGCGCTCGGCCCGCGATAAAGTCGGCCATCGCCGTGTCGCGCGCCTCGACCGGCATCTGCCCGTGAATCAGCCGCACCACATCGCCGAATTGCGCGCGCAGCGCCTGAAACCGCGCCTCGGCGGCGGTCAGATCGCTGACCTCACTTTCCTCGACCAGCGGGCAGACCCAATAGGCCCGCGCGCCGCCATCCAGCGCCGCGCGCAGCCGCGCCGTCACCTGATCCAGCCGTTGATCCGAGATCATGACCGTCGTGATCGGCTGCCGCCCGGCGGGCTTTTCATCCAGCACCGACAGGTCCAGATCACCATATTGCGACAGTGCCAGACTGCGCGGAATCGGGGTCGCCGTCATCACCAGCATATCAGGCGGGGCCACGCCCTTGGCCGACAGCTCCAGCCGCTGCGCCACACCGAAACGGTGCTGTTCGTCGATGATTGCCAGCCGCAGATCGTGAAATTCAACCTCGGGCTGGATCACGGCATGGGTGCCAACCAGAATACCGATCCGACCCTGCCGCAGATCTTCCAGAATCGCCGCACGCCCCTCGCCTTTGTCACGGCCAGTCAACGCAGCCAAGCGCACCCCCGCTGCACGGGCCAAGGGTTCCAGCGCGCGGGCATGCTGGCGGGCCAGAATTTCGGTCGGAGCCATCAGCACCGCCTGCCCGCCCGATTCAATCGCAACCAGCGCCGACAGCAGCGCGACCAGGGTTTTCCCTGCCCCGACATCGCCTTGCAGCAGCCGGTTCATGCGCTGATCACTGGCCATATCGGCGGCAATTTCGGCCACGGCGCGGGTTTGCGCGCCGGTCATCGGCCATGGCAGGCTGTCGATCACGCGCGCCCGCAGCCGCCCATCGCCCGGACTGGCGCGCCCTTTGCTGCGCCGCTTGTCGCGCCGCACCAGCGCAAGGGTCATCTGATGCGCCAGCAATTCATCATAGGCCAGCCGCGCGCGGGCCGGAGCGGTGGGCGACAGATCGCCCATCCCCGCCGGTGCATGGGCCGCCGCCAAAGCATCCCGCCACGACGGCCAGCCCTGCGCGGCGATCACCGCCGGGTCGATCCACTCGGGCGGAGCGGGCGCGCGGTCCAGCGCCGCCACTGCCGCGCGCGCCATGACCTTTTGCGTCAGACCGGCGGACAAAGGGTAAACCGGCTCGAAATCCGCAGGCAGCGGGTCGGTATCGCGCAGGATATGGTCAGGGTGGACCATCTGCGCCATGCCGTCGAACAGTTCGATCTTACCGCTGACAATACGCCGCTGACCGATGGGTAATTGCGCCGTGATCCAGTCGGTGCGCGGGTGAAAGAAAACCAGCGTCACATCGGCCACGCCATCGCTGCACACCACCCGGAACGGTCGCCCGCGTGCAGTGGGCGGCGCGTGGCGGGTGACGGTGACAGCCACCGTCACCATTTCGGGCGGGCGCGCATCGGCCAGGCGATCCAGCCGTCGCCGCTGCACTCCGCCTGACGGCAGCGTCAGCAACAGATCACGCGGCCGCTCCACCCCCATCTGCGCCAAGGCCTGTGCCGCCTTGGGACCGATACCGGGCAAGGTTTCCGCCGCCGCGAACAGCGGAAACAGCGCCGGAGGCCGTCCGCGCGGCGCGCTTATGTCGCCGCGATCGCCAGCCATTCGTCCTCGTCAATGATGCGGATGCCCAGATCTTCGGCCTTTTTCGCCTTGGACCCGGCACCCGGCCCGGCCACAACCAGATCGGTTTTCGCGCTGACCGAACCGGCAACCTTCGCCCCCAAAGCCTCGGCCCGCGCCTTGGCCTCAGCCCGCGTCATCTTTTCCAGCGAGCCGGTGAACACGATGGTCTGCCCCGCCACCGGACTGTCTTGCGCGGCGGGGGCTTCGGCTGGCAACACATTCAATTGCGCAATCAGCCGGTCAATCACCACCCGTTCGGTGGGCTGATGAAAGGCCGTGACCAGCGATTGCGCCAGCACCGCGCCCAGACCGTCAATGCCGGTCAGATCGTCCCACGCGGCGCGCGCGGCGGCGGGCAGTGGCGGATCAGACCAGATCCGGTCGCGCGTTTCGGCAATCCGCGCGCGCCGGTTCTGCGCGGCAGCCTGCGCCCGTTCGGCGGCGACGGCTTCATCCGCAGCAATGTGGCGTTCCGCCGCCGGTGCAGCAGCGTCCATTGCCGCGATCAACGTGGGCAGGTCGCCGAAATGCCGCGCCAATGTCGCTGCTGCAACCTCGCCCACATGGCGAATGCCAAGCGCAAAAATCAGCCGCGTCAAGGGGATGGCACGTCGTTCCTCGATTGCAGCGAACAGTTTTTCGGCTGACCTTTCGCCAAAGCCATCGCGATTCTTCAACCGCGACAGGTTCGCCTTGTCGCGCGCCGCCAGCGTAAAGATGTCAGCCGGTTCCCGGATCGGCAGCGTGTCATCGGCAAAGAACATCTCGATCTGCTTGGCGCCCAGCCCTTCGATGTCAAAGGCCGCACGGCTGACGAAATGTTTCAGCTTTTCAACCGCCTGCGCCGGACAGGCCAAACCACCTGTGCACCGGCGGACGGAATCGCCCGGCTCACGGATCGCCTCGGACCCGCAGGCGGGGCAATGGTCGGGAAACTGGTAAGGCGCGGAGCTGGTGCGCTGCGACTGATCCACCGCCGCAATCTTGGGGATCACGTCGCCCGCGCGATACACCTGCACCCAATCGCCGGGGCGAATGTCAGTGTCGCGGATCGGCGCGCCGGTGTTGTCGCGCCCTGCGATGTAATCTTCGTTGTGCAGGGTAGCGTTCGACACGACGACCCCGCCCACCGTCACCGGCTGAAGCCGCGCCACCGGCGACAGCGCGCCGGTGCGGCCAACCTGAATGTCGATGGCCTCCAGCCGCGTCCAGGCCAGTTCGGCGGGGAATTTATGCGCCAAGGCCCAACGCGGCGTCGTGGATCGAAACCCGAGCCGTGCCTGATAGGACAAGTCGTCCACCTTATAAACCACGCCGTCGATGTCATAGCCCAAGGTCGCGCGCTGTTGCTCGATCCCGGTCCAGACGGCCAGCATGGCGTCAGTGCCGTCGCACAACTGCATCAAGGGGTTGGTCTGAAAACCAAACTCCGCCAGGCGCGCCACGGCCCCCGCCTGCGTATCGGCCAGCGGCGCGGACAGCTCGCCCCAGGCATAGGCGAAAAAGCGCAGCGGGCGCGCCGCCGTGATCGCCGGATCAATCTGCCGCAAAGACCCCGCCGCCGCGTTACGCGGATTGGCGAAGGTGCGGGGGCCGGTGTCATTCAGACGCGCGAAATCGGCGTGGGTCATGTAAACCTCGCCCCGCACCTCAAGCACATCAGGGGCGCCGGGCAGCAGAGTTTCAGGAATATCGGCAATCGTGCGGGCGTTGGCGGTGACGTTTTCCCCGACCGTGCCATCGCCCCGCGTCGCCGCCTGCACCAGCCGCCCGCCTTCATATCGCAGCGACAGCGACAGCCCGTCGATCTTGGGTTCAGCGGTGAAATTCAGCGGCGCATCAGCGGGCAAGTTCAGAAAACTGCGGATACGGGTGGCGAAATCGGCGACATCGCTGTCGGAAAAGGCATTTTCCAGCGACATCATCCGCTGGCGATGCATCACCTTGCCAAAGCCTTCGGCCGGGGCCGCCCCAACCTGATCGCTGGGGCTGTTATCCTGCTTGAGATCGGGAAACGCCACCTCAAGCGCCGCAAGCTCGCGCTTCAGTGCGTCATAATCGGCATCGCTGATCGTCGGTGCGTCGCGCCGATGGTAATCCTCGTTCGCCTGCGCGATCCGCGCGGTCAGATCTTTTATGCGGGCCGCAGCCTCGGCGGCAGTCAGATCAGTGCTCATCTGGTCGTCCGGATTCTGTCTGTTCGCCTTTAGGTCGGCCATTTTGCGTCAGGGCACAATGGTCCATGCACGCAGAATCCGGCAAAACTCCCCGCACCCGTCTGTTGAAAAACCAGAGCCGGGCGGGCACAGGGAGTGGCGGCCAGCCATCCCCGGCCAGCCGCTGTCAGTAACAAGTGCCTGCCCGCATCAGCGGAGTCGGCACGATCTCAGGCACCGATGGCCAGCCGCTCTTCGTCTGCCGACGAGGGATCGCGCAGAACGTAACCCCGGCCCCAGACGGTTTCGATATGATTCGCCCCGCCCAATGCCTCGGTCAGCTTTTTACGCAGCTTGCAGATGAACACGTCGATGATCTTGAGTTCGGGTTCATCCATGCCGCCATACAGGTGATTAAGGAACATTTCCTTGGTCAGCGTCGTGCCCTTGCGCAAGCTCAGCAGTTCAAGGATCTGGTATTCCTTGCCGGTCAGGTTGACCGCACGGCCATTCACCTCGACCGAGCGGGCGTCAAGGTTCACGATCAGATCGCCGGTCTGAATGATGGCCTGGCTGTGTCCTTTGGACCGGCGGATGATCGCCTGAATCCGCGCCACCAGTTCTTCGCGCACGAATGGTTTGGTCATGTAATCGTCGGCGCCAAAGCCAAATCCGCGCAGCTTGCTTTCGGTATCGTCCGAGCCGGTGAGGATCAGGATCGGCGTGTCGATGCGCGACATACGCAGGTGACGCAGCACCTCCATCCCGTGCATGTCGGGCAGGTCCAGATCCAGCAGGATCAGGTCGTAGTCATACAGTTTCGCCAGGTCGATGCCTTCTTCCCCCATGTCGGTGCGGAAGACATTATAGTTGGCGGCAGACAACATCAGCTCGATCGCGCGGGCTGTGCTGTGTTCGTCCTCAACGAGCAAGATGCGCATTTTGATTCCCTTAAGGTGTTCTTTCCCCGTCAGGGTGCAGACAAATGGTTAATATCTGGTTACCTTTCGGATAGTTTTTGCGCAATCGGCAATTTATGGTTGCCGGAACTTTTGCAGCGCCGTCACCTTGAGCGCCCGTGCCCCATGCCGTTCGATGGCGCTGACCCAACTGTCGAATTCCTCTTCTGACAGGTCATAACGGCGAATCGCCTCATCCCGCGAAATCAGGCCGTGGGCCACGGCATGAACCACCACAGCCTTGCGGCTGGCGACCCAGCGCGTATTGACGGGAGGCAGATCGACAATCGACAGAATGCTGCCATCGGGCAGCGTAACGGTGCGGGGGCCATAGCTTTTTTTCACGAACATTCGCCTGTCCTTTGAACTGTTGCCAAGGACCATCGCGGAAATCAGTTAAATCCCGGTTGAACAAAAGCAGAATCCGTCCCCGCCACGGGTTGAGAATGCACAGCATTTGACTATATTTTGCCTCACCCCGGCCCGATGGCCCTAAAGGTTCACCCGATGAGCATGACAACCGACCCACGCGCCCCCGCGCGCGACGCTGAATTGAACAGTCTTGGCTTTGCCAAACCGCCCTCGGAAACGCGGGTGGTCGTGGCCATGTCGGGCGGCGTGGACAGTTCTGCCGTGGCGGCACTGCTGAAAGATCAGGGCTATGATGTCATCGGCGTGACCTTGCAGCTTTATGACCATGGCGCGGCCCTGGCGAAAAAAGGGGCATGTTGTGCGGGGCAGGACATTCACGACGCCCGTCGAGTGGCGGAACGGATGGGCTTTCCGCACTATGTTCTTGATTATGAAAACAAGTTCCGAGAATCGGTGATCGACGAATTCGCCGATGCCTATCTGGCGGGGGCAACCCCGGTTCCTTGCATTCGATGCAACGAACGGGTCAAATTCCGCGATCTGCTGCAAACCGCGCGCGAGTTGGACGCCGATTGCATGGCGACCGGGCATTACATCCAGCGCAAGGAAGGCCCGCAGCAGGCCGAATTGCACATGGCCGCCGACCCGGCCCGCGACCAAAGCTATTTCCTGTTTTCGACCACGCAGGAACAACTTGATTTCCTGCGCTTTCCACTGGGGCACCTGCCCAGCAAGGCCGACACACGGGCCTTGGCGGCGCAATATGATCTGCCGGTCGCGGACAAGCCCGATTCGCAGGACATCTGCTTTGTGCCCAACGGCGATTACGCCGCCGTTATCGAAAAGCTGCGCCCCGGTGCGGCCGAACCGGGGCAGATCGTGGATATGCAGGGCAATGTTCTGGGCCAGCATCAAGGCGTGATCCATTACACCATCGGTCAGCGCCGGGGCCTTGGCATCGGCGGCCTTGCCGATCCGCTGTATGTGGTGCGGCTGGACCCCGAAACGCGGCAGGTTGTCGTCGGCCCGAAATCGGCGCTGTCGGCCAGCATCGTGCCCGTGACCGAGGTCAACTGGCTGGGCGACACACCGTTTCAAGGCGAAATCCCGGTGCGCGTGCGTATCCGCTCGACCCGTCCGCCGCGCCCGGCGATTCTGCGCGCCACTGGCCCCGACCGCGCCGAAGTCGAACTTCTGGCCCCGGAGGAAGGCGTCAGCCCCGGTCAGGCCTGTGTTTTCTATGCGCCCGAAGGGTCGCGCGTGCTGGGTGGCGGCTGGATCAGCCTGCGTCGGCGGAAAGCAACCTGATCCGTTCGATCATCGCCCGCAACCCGTTGGACCGCTGCGAGGACAGGTTCTCCTCCAGCCCCAGCCGGGCCAGTTCAGCCTGAGCATCAATGGCGGCCACCTGCCCGACCGGAACGCCGGAATACAGCGCGTGCAGCACCGCAATCAGCCCGCGCACGATCATGGCATCGCTTTCGCCCTGAAAATCGAACACGCCATCCGCAATGCGCGGCATGATCCAGACCTGACTGGCACAGCCGTCCACCTTGGTCGCAGGCACGCACAGCGCCGGGTCCATCGGCGGCATCGCCTTGCCCAGCTCGATGACATGGCGGTAGCGGTCTTCCCAGTTGTCCAGAAAGTCAAAGGTTTCGGCAATATCTTCAAAGGCAGGGGTAGCCATGGCGGTTTCCTTTCGCCGCCAAGGATTAGACCGTGCCATCGCCAAGGTCAAAGAGGCTTTCGCCCCGCCGCGCTTTCCCCTAACACTTGGGCCGGAACGACGGGGAATTGCGATGATGAAACTGACCGCACCTTTGCTGATCGTAACGCTGGCCGTTGCCGGATGTGGCCGTTTGGGCGACAGCGCCGGGTCGCTGAACCCGCTGCGCTGGATGGGCAGTGGCGCAGGCACGCGCACCGCCACGCTGGAACCCGAGGGCGGCTATCGCGCCACAGCCCCCGCACGTCCGGGAATCGCCCAGATCACCGGCGTATCATGGCAACCCATCAGCGAGGGGCGGCTGCTGGTCGTCACCGGCATGACCCCGACCAAAGGCTATTCCAACGTGGCGCTGGTTGCTGAAACGCCCGACCCGACCGGCCGCCTTCGCCCCGACGCGGATGGCGTGCTGCGCCTGCGCATGGTGGCCGATGCGCCTCAGCCCGGCACTGCGGCCGCGGCGACCCCCGCGAACCCAGCCGTGGACACCATCACCGCCGCCGTCGCTATTCCCAACGTGACGCTGGCCCGCTTGCGCCAGGTGGTCATCTCGGGTGCCGGGAATACTGTCACACTGAACCGCTGACCCTGTTGCACCCCCGCGCCCACCGGGATAATGCAGGCCGACGGAGGCGTGGCAGAGTGGTTTAATGCACCGGTCTTGAAAACCGACGTGGGTGAAAATCCACCGTGGGTTCGAATCCCACCGCCTCCGCCATTTCAGTCCCTGAGTGGGCACTGAATTTACGCCACTTCCCGCCACAAGCGTCTGTAGCAGCCGGGACTTCGATCCCATGATGCGAACCTCGCCCTCTGCGACCTCAACACGCTGGGCGAGCGCGCGCAGGTGGTCGCGGCGATAGCCGCCGCCTTCCAGCCGGATACGCTCGCGGGCTGTCGTGGCGAACTTTCGCAGCATCTGCGGCGTCACCGCCTTCTGGCCGGTGTTCTGGAGCATGGCCTGCGCCCGCTCTGCATCGGCCTTGGCTTGATCACGGATGGCCTTGAGGCCGTCGATACGATCTTTCAGCGCCGGGTCGTCCAGATCGGCAACACCTGCCTCGATGGCGTCATAAAGCCGTTTGAGGCGCAATTCTGATTCGGCTGAGCGCTTGTTCAACTCGGCGATATGCTCGCGGCGGCGCTCGGCATGTTCTTCCCTGCGGTCGAGTGCGGCGGCAAGAACGTTTTCCAGCCGCTCGGGCTGGAGAAGTTGCTTTTCAAGGTGATTGACGACCAGATCGTCCAGCTTCTCCATCGGCACGGCCATGCCTTCGCAGGCGGTCGGCCCCTGCCGCGCCTTCATTGAGCAGGCATAATAGCGATAGCGCCCGCCCTTGCCGGTGCGGATGGTCATGGCCCCGCCGCACTTGGCGCAATGGATCAGGCCGGTCAACATGGTCGGGCCACTGATGACGCGGGCGGGCACGACCTTGGGATTACGAGCCTTGAGCAGCTTCTGAACCGCCTCGAACGTCTCTTTGTCTATGATCGGCGGGACCGGAACCGTCACGATATCACTGACCGGCTTCAATTCCTTGGTCTTGCTGCGTTTGTTGAACTCATGCTCGCCCATATAGGTGCGGCGTGTCAGGATGCGGTGAACTTGACCGATGCCCCAGCGTCCACCATCGCGGGTGAAGATGCGGCGGCTGTTGAGATAGGAGACGATGTTCTTGACGCCCATCTGGCCGGTCGTGCCATCGCCTTCCATGGCAAGGCGATAGATCAGCCGCACCGTGTCGGCGTGGAGCGGATCGATTTCCAGCTTCTTCTTGACCTTCGCGCCGCGCTGCTCGGCGGCAACAGTGCGATAGCCGATAGGAGGAAGAGAACCATTCCAGAAGCCTTGCCGCGCATTCTCCTTCAAGGCCCGCATGACGTGCTTGGCGTTTTCCTTGGACTGGTATTCATCGAACAGCGCCATGATCTGCCGCATCATGACGTGCATGGGATCGTCGCCCATTTCCTGAGTTATCGAAACCAGCTTGACGCCGTTCTTCGTCAACTTGCGGACGTAGAACTCAAGCTCGAAGTGATCGCGGAAGAACCGGCTGAACGAATGGACCACCACAACATCAAATGGCGCGGGTTTGGACGTGCCAGCCTCGATCATGCGCTGGAACTCGGGGCGGCGGTCATTGGTCGCCGATGCGCCCGGCTCGATGAAGGTTTCGACCAGTTGCAGCCCGCGTGACTCGCAATAGGCTTCGCCCTGCCGCTTCTGGTCGGGAATGGAAACGTCATGCTCGGCCTGCCGCGCCGTCGAAACGCGCAGGTAAAGGGCGGCGCGTAGCGGCACGGTGGAAGCGGTCATGGCGATGTCTCCTTTCAAATCCGGTCGAACGAACGAGGACGCTATTCAGCGGCCTCCCTGATCGTCCCGACGATCCATTCATTCAGGCTCTTGCCCGATGCTGCTGCGGCAATGACTGCGGCGGCATGGTCGTCAGGCGTGAGGCGGACATTGAACTTGCCGGAGAACTTCCGGCGCGGCTCAATGCCCTTCTCCCGGCACATTTCGAGATAGACGGCCAACGACTTGCGGCCTTCCTCGATCAGATCGTGGACGCTCTCGGCATAGAAGTCGGCCCCGCCATTGAGGCCGACAAACTCACCGCGCAGCATCTGAATCTCGGGATCGAAAGCGATAACCGCCTTCTCGCCATTGATTTCAACGACATTGTTCATGGCTTTACTCCGTGTTCGTCCAGCCATTTTCGGATGCTGGCAACCGCACCTTTGTCCGTATCCGGTGACGGATGCGGACGATGAAAGACGCGCACTTCGCCAAACAGGAACACGCCGACGCGCGACCCTTCCCGCTCGCTGACTTCCGCCCCGAGGCTTACAAACAGCGCCTCTATGTCGGCCCAGCGGATCGAGCCGTTGACCGGGCGGGCGAAGATCAGTTCCAGCGTGGTTCTGTGACGCTTTTTCATGGAGTATCCAGTATCATTATTTGGTACCGTCTTCAAGGTCGATCGCGATCCCGGCGCCGGGCGATCCGGCCTCGGGGTCAAAGAGTTCATCGAACAGGTCGCCGAACCATCGCTCGAACACGTCAATCTCGGCTTGTGTGACCGGAACGGGGTCGGGCCAGTCGTCGATGACAGTCCATGTGGTGAGGTCGTGCTTGGGCGGCCTGCCGGGGAACGGCCACGGATAGCCCAGCAATTCCTCAAGCTGCGCCGACGCCGTGGGCGGTCGTTTGGCGCGCCGAGAGCGGGATGCCGTCACGGGCTTGGGGGCGTCACTGCGATCAGAAGTCATCGAGGAAATCAAATTCGTTGAACGAACGCTGCCGCCATCCGACCGGGTTGGCGACCCAGCGATTGATGTCGGATTCCTTCCAGCCAGCGCCGTTGGTGCTGATCTTGATCTGGGGTGGAAAGGTGCCTTCGGCGATCTTGCGGTAGATAGTGGACCGGGACAGCCCTGTGCGGGCGAGAACGGTCTTCAAACGGATGATACGGTCTGGTTGACGCATGGCTACGCTGCCTCCTGCTGGTTGTTTCTGACGATTGCAGAGACCAGACAGAACAGTGATTTATCGTTGTGCAACTGATATTTAGGCAGCGTAGGGCTATGGCGTAGAAACGGCGGCAAATAGGAAAGTTCTTCGCTCTACAATCCGATGCCCCGGCCTCTACCAAGGCCATGACTGAGGGAAAATTGCCGCCCCAGCCTCATGCCTGAGTCGAAATCCATGTCGATGCCTAGGCGGCGTCTTCATTTAAGTGATCCATGCCATAGCGCATGCGAGATCGAC
>NZ_JAUNTO010000025.1 GCF_030538655.1 Paracoccus sp. (in: a-proteobacteria) | reverse complement strand
AACCGCTTGACTGAGACGACCCCGTTACCGAAGTCTGGAGCCTAGCCCGGCACTTGAGTTTAAAGATGTCATTATAGCTTCAGAAATGGAAAAGCTTTATGCGATCGTCATTCCTGACTGCTCTGGCGCAGCATATCCAGGAACAGCGCAAAGGCGCGGGAATGTTGGCGGCGGCTGGGATAGTAGAGGTGAAAGCCTGAAAACGGTGGGCACCAGCCTTCCAGCACCCGTTCCAACCGGCCCGATTCCAGATCCGCCTGCACCAGATCTTCGGGGATATAGGCGATGCCGACCCCGGCCCGCGCTGTGGTCAGCGCCTGGGCCGAGTTGTTGACCACGATCTGCCCCTCGACCCGCACCCGCAATTCACGGCTGCCCTGCTGAAATTCCCACGCATAGACCCCGGTCGAGGGATAGCGCAGGTTAACGCAATTATGCTTGATCAGATCGCGCGGATCATGCGGGCGTCCGGGGTGGTCAAGATAGCCGGACGTTGCGATGGTGGCCATGCGCAGATCGGGACTGATGCGTAGGGCGATCATGTCGCGGTCCACCGCCTCGCCCAAACGGATACCCGCGTCAAAACCCTCTTTCACGATGTCCACAAGCCGTGATCGACGGCCAGTTCCATCTGAATATCGGGATATTGGGCCAGAAATGTGGGCAAAACCGGCCACAGCACCGTTTCCGCCGCATGGGCGGACACCGACAGCTGGATCAGCCCGACCGAGGCGTCGCGCATATCGGCCAGCGCGTTTAACGCGGATGTTACCGCCTCTAACCGTGGGGTGATGTCGGCCAACAGCCGGGCATCTGCCTCGGTCGGGGCAACGCTGCGGGTGGCGCGGTTCAGCAGCCTTACACCCAGCCGTTCCTCGAAATCGCGGATACGATGCGACAGCGCGGATTGCGAGACGTCACGCTGCGCTGCCGCGTGGGTAAAGTTGCCTTCGCGGCAGCGGCGATAATGTCCAGAAGGTCGCGGATATCGTCGCGGGCATTGCCTGGCCTTGAGCCTGTGGCATGAGTTCACGGCCGTTGCCCGCATCAATCAATCAAGACCCGGCAGAGGGTATCAGGGCGGTCCCGCGCCAGTGCCAGCCCGGCGGCGCGCGCATCACGGCCATCGGGCGTGGTCAGCAGGGCCAGTGGTGGCACGGGGGCAGCGTTGGAAAAGCGGGGGTGAAATATCTCGATGACCTGATCGGATGACTGCCAGCGCGTCGTATTAAAGCTGACTGGCAGATATTGGCTGTGATCCGGCCCGATTGCGCGACCAAGCCCAATTCGCCACCCTGACCGAGCATTTCAAAAGCCACAAGAAAGACACTCACAGCCGACACGGGCTGCTGATGATGGTCGCTCAGCGCCGCAAGTTGCTGGACTGTCTGACTGCCAAGGACGAGGCTCGCTATACCTCGCTGATCCAGCGCCTCGGCCTGCACCGTCAGGCCACGCGAATGCCTGAAGGAACGCGCGTGGCCGAAGGCTGCGGGCGTTTTTGCTTGTGGGTGGTCTGCTCAAGGCTATGCTGGATAATACGCGTCATTATGTCGCTCGCGTCCCTTTTTTGAAAAGGAAGAGCCATGATCCGATTGATGCAGCCCTTTGTCCTTGGTGCCGCTTTGGTGCTGAGCGGGAACGCCGCCCTCGCACAAGAGCGGGATGCGGCGCAGGAAGAGGCCAACCGCCAGCTTGTTCTTGAATTCTATGACGGATTCTTTAACCGCCATGATGCAGGCGCGGCGGATGTGGTGGCGAATAACTATATTCAGCACAACCCCGAGGTTCCTGACGGGAAAGAGCCGTTCGTCGGGTATTTCACCGGCTTTTTCGCTGAAAACCCCGAATCGAAGGCACGGATCGTGCGTTCTGCCGCTGATGGTGATCTGGTCTGGCTGCATATCCATTCGACCAATGGCGCGGATGATCCCGGTCAGGCCGTCGTGGATATCTTCCGCGTCGAGGACGGCATGATCGTCGAGCATTGGGACGTGATCCAGCCCGTTCCGACCGAGGCGGCAAACGACAACACCATGTTCTGAGCCAGGCGCCACAATGACAACCGCCCGCCACCGCTGCGGGCGTTTTGCGTATTTCAGCCGGATAGCGCAAAGTCGGATCGGCTGCATTCACCGGATATGCAGGTGATACGGATTTATTTGTCTTTGTAGGTGATTTTCCCCAAATGGGATTCCTGCGCGGTGAAAATAGATACTTTTCCTTCGCGATAACGCGATTTCGTGACCTTCCTCCCCCGCAATAAGAGGGTAACGCCTGTGAAAAGCGGAGTCCGGATAAGCCTGATCGCGGTGACAAGCCCCTGTTCGACCTCGTGCAGGGCGTTGCCGGGTGGGGCTGTCACCATCTGGTCCAGTGCTGCGGGCAAAGGTATCGGGTGGCAGCATTGACGGCACCTGTTGCCACAGGCCGTCATCCTGCACCATCAAATAGGCAGATCGCAGCCTGTCGCGGCGGAAGGATGGATCATCCCAAAGCTCTTGCAGCAGGGCAGGAACGGTCAAGGCCAGATAGTCGAAATCGACGGCCAGGTGCGAAAGGCTGATCTGGCTTTGCCCGGTAAAGGCGGCAATCATGATTGCGTTCGGGCAAAAGCAATTGTTGGCGCTGCTGACCTCGGCGGTATCCGCCCGCGTCTGCATGTTTTCCCCACCCCAGAACGACAGGCCGGTGACGCTGATCCGAAGATCGCCGATCATCAGCACCCCGGCGGCAATTTCGGCCCAAGAAAACAGCGGCTGTGGCGCGGGGTTCGCGGTTGGCGCGGATGTAGCCCCCGGTGGCGCGGTAACAGACAGGCACAAGGCAGGCGTTTTACTGGGCGCGCATCCGTTGCTTTCATTCTTTGGCGGCAGGTTGACATGGGCCTGCGGTAAATCCAAGCAAAGAAGAATGATATTGGTGCGGGGAATCCGGGGACGGGTATCCGGCGCGGCAAAGAAAGGAACGCGGGCATGTTCAACATTCTGGCGGTGGTGCAGCATGGGCGGCTGGCGTTTGAATCGCTGATCTTGACGGCTTCGCTGCGTGCCAATGCCCCCGATTGGCAGGGCCGCCTGATTTTGGCCGAACCGCTGGCCCAAGGCGCATGGGCCGGGCATGATACCGCCATCAGCGACCCGATCCGTGCCGCGCTGACCGCCATGGGGGCCGAGATCGTGCCCTTTACCGCGCAGCATTTCGGCGCCGCCTATCCCTTTGGCAACAAGATCGAGGCGCTGTCGGTTCTGCCCCCCGATCAGCCGTTCCTGTTTCTGGATACTGACACGCTGGTTCTGGATGCGCTGGATCAGGTGCCGTTCGATTTCACCCGCCCTGCTGCCTCGATGCGGCGCGAAGGCACTTGGCCCGAACCGCCGCTGTATGGCCCGGATTATGCGGCGATCTGGCGGTCTCTGTATGAGCGCTTCGGGCTGGATTTCGACAGTTCGCTGGATACCAGTCAACAGGCGGATCACTGGGAACGGTTCCTTTATTTCAACGCAGGCTGGTTCTTTGGTGCCAATCCGGCAGAGTTCGGGCGGCGGTTTCTGGATTGGGCATTGGTGGTGCGCGATGATCCGGGCGATGCGCTGGCCTGTCAGGCGCTGGACCCGTGGCTGGATCAGATCGTGCTGCCGCTGGTGATTCACTCCTTTGGCGGTGGTCGCCCCGGCCCGGAACTGGCCGGGCTGGATGGCGATGTCACCTGTCATTACCGCAACCTGCCGCTGCTGTATGCCCGCGAAAGCGACGCGGCGATTGATGCGTTGGAGCAGGCCGCCGCGCCCAACCGCATCAAAAAACTGCTGCGCGATTGGGAGCCGGCGAAAAAGCTGATCTATCAGGGCAAAGGCCGCGAAAAGATCAGGCCGATGTTCGCGGGCGCGCCGCTGCCGTCGCGGGAACAGCCGCTGCGCCAGCAGATCAAAAAGGCAGGCTGGTGGATGGTCTGATTAGGCGTCAGACGACCGCGCCCAAAGGTTCAACTCGCCGTCAAAGGCCAAGGTGTCGATCTGCGCTAACTCATCCGCGCTGAAATCCAGCCGCGTCAGTGCGCCCGCGCAATCGGCGACCTGTTCGGGGCGCGAGGCACCGATCAGCGCCGAGGTCACACGGCCATCCCGCAAGGCCCAGGCAATCGCCATCTGCGCCAGCGTCTGCCCGCGCGCCGCCGCCAGATCGTTCAACCCGCGCAAGCTGCCTTGCATCTGCGGGGTCAGCCAGTCGGGGCGCAGCGATTTGCCCTGTGCGGCGCGGCTGCCATCCGGGATGCCGTCCAGATAGCGGCTGGTCAGCAAGCCCTGTGCCAGCGGGGTGAAGACGATGCAGCCGATGCCCTCATCACCCAGCACATCCAGCAGCCCCTCGGTCTCGATCCAGCGGTTCAGCATGTTATAGCTGGGCTGGTGAATCAGGCAGGGCGTGCCCAGATCGCGCAGGATCGCCGCCGCCTCGGCCGTGCGCTGCGGGCCATAGCTGGAAATCCCGGCATACAGCGCGCGGCCAGACCGGACGATATGATCCAGCGCGCCCATGGTTTCTTCCAGCGGCGTGTCGGGGTCAAAGCGGTGCGAATAGAAGATATCGACGTAATCGACCCCCAGCCGCCGCAGCGACTGATCGCAGGAGGCAATCAGCGATTTGCGGCTGCCCCATTCGCCATAAGGGCCGGGCCACATGTCATAACCCGCCTTGCTGGAAATCACGATCTGATCGCGCAGACCGGCAAAGTCGCTGCGCATGATTTCGCCAAAGGCGGTCTCGGCACTGCCGGGCGGCGGGCCATAGTTATTGGCCAGATCGAAATGGGTGATGCCCAGATCAAAGGCGGTGCGGCAGATGGCGCGTTTGGTTTCATGCGGGGTATCGCCGCCGAAATTATGCCACAGCCCGAGACTGATCGCAGGCAGTTTCAGCCCCGACCGCCCGCAGCGGCGATAGGTCATACGGTCGTAGCGATCTGTTGCAGGATGCCAGCTCATCAGCCCAGAACCTCATTACAGCGGGCGCAGGTGCCCGGATGTTGGTGGGTGCCAACGTCGGGCAGGATTTTCCAGCAACGCTGGCATTTTTGCCCCTCGGCTGTCTCGAACACTACACCGATGCCGGGGATTTCGGGCAGGCGGAATGCCTCATCCGGCAGCGGATCGTCGGTCAGGCTGATGTCCGAGGTGATGCAGACATCGTGGAAATTGACCGATTTCAGCGCTGCCATGGTGTCTGCGTCGCGAATATGCACGACCGGCGCGGCCTCAAGACTGGCACCGATGACCTTATCGCTGCGCTTGATTTCCAACGCCGCCGTCACCACACGGCGGGCGCGGCGCACCAGATCCCATTTCGCGGCCAAGGGTTCGTTCAGCCAGTCAGCGGGTGTGGCGGGGAAATCATGCAGATGAACGCTGTCATCATCCGAGGGGAAGCGCGCCAGCCAGACGTCTTCCATCGTAAAGGGCAGGATCGGGGCCAGCCATGTCACAAGGCGGTGGAACAGAATGTCCATGACCGTGCGCACCGCCCGCCGGCGCGTGCTGTCGGGCGCGTCGCAATACAGCGCGTCCTTGCGGATGTCGAAGTAAAACGCCGACAGATCCAGCGTGCAAAACTGGAACAGCGTCTGGAAAACGCCTTGGAAATCATAGGTGTCATAACCGCGCCGGACCGCGTGATCCAGTTGTGCAAGGCGGTGCAGCACCCATTGTTCCAGCTCGGGCATGTCGTCGGGGGCGACCCGCTCGCCATCATCAAACCCGGCCAGCGAACCAAGCAGGAAGCGCAGCGTATTGCGCAAGCGGCGATAGCTGTCAGCGGTGCCTTTCAGGATTTCGGGGCCGATACGGCTGTCGGCGGTGTAATCCACCTGCGCCACCCAAAGCCGCAGAATGTCGGCGCCGTATTGCTTGATAACCTCGGCCGGGACGATGGTATTGCCCAACGATTTGGACATTTTCATGCCCTTTTCGTCCAGCGTGAAGCCATGCGTCAGCACCGCCCGATAAGGCGCGCGCCCGCGCGTGGCGCAGGCCTGCAACAGTGAGGATTGGAACCAGCCACGATGCTGGTCGGTGCCTTCCAGATACAGATCGGCGATGCCATCTGCCGCGCCATCCTCGCGGTCGCGCAGCACAAAGGCATGGGTGGACCCGCTGTCGAACCATACATCCAGCACGTCCATGACCTGATCGTAATCGTCGGGGTTCACGATCCCGTCCAGCATCCGCGCCTTGAACCCGTCCTCATACCAGACATCCGCGCCGCCCGCCTCGAACGCCTCGATGATGCGGGCGTTAACCCGTTCATCGCGCAGCAGGAAATTGTCATCGCTCGGCTTGGTCCCGCGCCGCACGAAACAGGTTAGCGGCACGCCCCAAAGCCGTTGCCGCGACAGGTTCCAGTCGGGCCGCCCCTCGACCATCGAGAAAATCCGGTTGCGCCCGGTCTGCGGCGTCCATTGCACCAGCTTGTCGATCGAGGTCAGCGCGCGGGTGCGGATCGTATCGCCATACTCGCCCATCCCGTCGGACAGCGGCCTGTCGATGGCGGCGAACCATTGCGGGGTGTTGCGATAGATCAGCGGCGCCTTGGACCGCCAGCTATGGGGGTAGCTGTGCTTCATCTTACCCTTGGCGAGCAGCGCGCCCGCGCCGTGCAGCGCCTTGATATTGCTCACATTCGCCGGGCCTTCCTTGCCATCGGGCAGGATGATCGCCTGCCCACCAAAGACCGGCAGATCGGCGCGATAGCTGCCGTCCGGCTCGACGTTATAGGTCATCGGGATGCCGTGTTTCAGCGCCAACTGATAGTCATCGTCGCCGTGGCTGGGCGCGGTATGGACAAAGCCCGTGCCGGCATCGTCGGTGACATGATCGCCGGGCAGCATGGGAACGTCATAGTCCCATTCGCCCGCGCCGCCCTCGATACCGCGATAGGGGTGGGCGAGGGTCAGGCCCGCCAGTTCATCCGCCGACACATCGCGCAACCGGGTGTGGCCGCTGACCTTGGCGGCGGCCATCACGCCGTCTGCCAGCGCATCGGCCAGCACCAGACGTTCGCCGACGATGGCGGTGCCTTCGGCTTCGGTCACCTCATACAGACCATAGGCAATGCCCGGCCCATAGGCGACGGCGCGGTTCTGCGGGATAGTCCAGGGGGTCGTGGTCCAGATGACGATAGACGCGCCGTTCAGCGCATCGCCAGTGGGGCGGAACCGCACCCAGACCTGATGACTGGTGTGGTCCTTATACTCCACCTCAGCCTCGGCCAGCGCGGTTTTCTCGACCGGCGACCACATCACCGGCTTGGACCCCTGATAGAGACTGCCGTTCATCAGCAGCTTCATGAATTCGCCTGCGATCACCGCCTCGGCGTGGTAGTTCATCGTCAGGTAAGGATCGTCCCATTTGCCGGTGACGCCAAGCCGCTGAAATTCCTCGCGCTGGACGCCGACCCAGTGATCGGCAAAGCGGCGGCATTCCTGACGGAAATCAACGGGGTCGATGGCGTCCTTATCCTGCCCCTTGGCGCGATACTGTTCCTCGATCTTCCATTCGATCGGCAGGCCGTGGCAATCCCAGCCGGGCACATAGCGCGCGTCGCGGCCCATCATCTGCTGACTGCGGGTGATGAAATCCTTCAGCACCTTGTTCAGCGCGTGGCCGATATGCAGGTTGCCGTTCGCATAGGGGGGGCCATCGTGCAGAATGAACGGCGCGCGGTCTCCGCCTTGCGCGCGCAGCTGGTCGTAAATGCCCAGCCTGTCCCAACGGTCCAGCCATTCGGGTTCGCGCGCGGGCAATCCGGCGCGCATGGGGAAATCGGTTTCGGGCAGAAAAACGGTGCTGCGATAATCGGGGGTCTGGTCGCTCATCGGGGCGGAATCCTTGGTCAAACGTGGCAGGCAAGCATGATCCCGGCGGTAAGGAAACCCCTTGCCGCCGGGCGGATAATTCGGTCAATCCGGCCCGTCCAGAACATGTCCGCCTGTATAAAAACGCGCCGCCACCGCCGCAAGGGCGCATTCCCGCCAAAGCGGCCCGTGTTTTCTGTTTGCGATCAATACGCCGGGGTCCGGGGGCTGGTCCCCGGTCGCTGCGATGGAACCCTACCCACGCCCGCGATAGCCAGGCACACCCTGATCGGGCACCCACACCCCTTGTGGCACCGTGCCAGTCTGCCAGAACACATCAATCGGCATCCCGCCGCGCGGATACCAATAGCCGCCGATGCGCAGCCATTGCGGCGACAGCAGATCGGCCAGACGGCGGCCGATAGACACGGTGCAATCTTCGTGAAACGCGCCATGATTGCGAAAGCTGCCCAGAAACAGTTTCAACGACTTGGATTCCACCAGCCAGTCGCCGGGCAGATAGTCGATCACCAGATGCGCGAAATCCGGCTGGCCGGTCATCGGGCACAGGCTGGTGAACTCGGGCTGGGTAAAGCGCACCAGATACACTTGCCCGGCCTGCGGGTTGGGCACACGTTCCAGAACCGCCTCGTCAGGCGATTGCGGCAGGGGGGTGGCCTGTCCAAGCTGGGTCAGATTGTCGGTGTAATGGGACATGATGGCTCCTGTTTTGACCGGGTGGGCTGCGACCGGATGGCCGGGGAATAGCAGCCTTGCCGCCCCCCGTCAAAGTGCGGTCAGGCTTTCAGTCAGGGCATCCAGAAACACCCGCACCTTGGCCGGGATCATCCGTCCGGGCGGCATCAGCGCATGGATCGCACCCTGGGTTCGGCCCTGCCAGCCCGGCAGCACCCGCACCAGCCGCCCCGAGGCCAGCGCCGGACGTGCCAGCCAGTCCGTTGCCAGCAAAATGCCCGCCCCATCCAAAGCGGCGGCCATCAGCGCGTCGGAACTGTCGCAGATCAGCGGCCCGTGCGGGCGCAATTCATGCACGTGCTGCCCATCGGTCAGCGACCAGTCGGGCCAGAACGCATTGCCGGTAAAGACAAGGCAGGCGTGGCCCGCCAGATCGCTCGGATGATCCGGCATACCCTGCGCGGCAATATAGCCGGGCGCGGCAATCAGAATATCGCGGTATTCACCCAGCTTGCGCATGGTCAGCGAACTGTCTTGCGGTTGGCCCATGCGGATCGCCAGATCATAGCTTTCGGCAACCAGATCGACGCGGCGGTTCGAAAGGCTCAACTCCAGCCGGATGTCGGGCCAGTTGGCGGCGAAACCGGCCAGCAGCGGTGCGATGGCCAGCATACCAAAACTCTGCGGGACCGAGACGCGCAGCACACCTTGCGGGGTGGCGGCCAGGTCGGCGGCTTCGCGCCCGGCGGCGCTTAATTGCTCCAGCAGATCGCGCACCCGCAGGTGATAGCGCGCGCCCGCCTCGGTCAGAGCGACCTGCCGCGTGGTCCGCGCCAAAAGTCGGGTGCCCAGGTGTTCCTCCAGCCGCCGCACCCGGCGCGAGATCAGCGAGGCATCCACTCCGATCACCCGCGCCGCCGCCACGAAGCTGCCCTGATCGGCCACGGCGGCAAAGGCGGCGATTTCGTCGAAAGATTGCGGACCAAGTTGCATCAGTCAAATGCCGTCAGGTGGGATTATAGCGGAAACCATAGGGTTTATATTCGCTTCATACAATCGACAGGAGATCACCATGAAAACCTATTTTGTTATCGGCGCTGGTCCGGGCATGAGCCTTGCCACCGCACAAAAATTCGCGGCACAGGGCTTTCGCGTCGTGCTGGCTGCGCGCAATGCCGACCATCTGAGAGAGCTGGCGGGGCAGATGGGTGGCTCGGTTGAGGCCCACGTCGTCGATGCCACCGACGCGCAGGCGGTTGCTGCGCTGATCCGTGCAGTCGAAGACGCGGGCGGTATCGACGTGCTGCACTATAACGCTGCGCAGATCCGCAAGGGCAGTGTGACCGAACAGCCGCTGGACAGTTTCAACGCCGATCTTGCAGTGAACATTGGCGGCGCGCTGGCCGCGATCCATGCCGCCGCGCCCGCGATGAAGGCGCGCGGTTCGGGCACGATCCTGCTGACCGGCGGCGGGTTTGGCCTGCGTCCGCATCCCGACTATCTGTCGCTGAGCATCGGCAAGGCGGGCATCCACACCATCGCCAAGGCATTGTTCGAGGATTTCCGCTCCCACGGCGTGCATGTCGCCGCGCTGGTGGTGAAAGGTTTCGTCAATGCACAGGGACGGGATGCGGGGCCGGTGGCGGATACCTTTTGGGCGATCCACGATCAGGCACCCGCCGATTGGCAGCCCGAGGTGGTCTATACCCCCATCGGGAACTGAGCGCGCCGCGGCGCATCGTGCCGCGACTTGCCCGGCGGGTGAGCATGGTCCATCATGGTGCCATGATCCCGCCGCGCTTTGACGTTTCGCCTGAACAGATCGACCGCGTTGTGGCGGTATTTTATGCCGCGATCCGTCGGCATGAAGTGCTTGGCCCGGTGTTCAGCCGCCATGTCCACGACTGGCCCGAACACGAGGCCAAGATCGCCGCCTTCTGGCGCAACGCTATCCGATATGAACGCGGCTATGACGGCAACCCGATGCGTGTTCATATGGCGGCCGGAGATGTGCGGGCCGATCATTTTACTCCGTGGTTGGCGCTGTTCGACGAAACCCTGCGGCGCACATTGCCGCCTGAACCTGCCGCCGCTTGGTCGGCTTTGGCGCACCGCATCGGGGCGGGGTTGCGCATGGGCGTGCAGGATCTGCGCGACCGCGTGCCGGGGCCACCTGTCCTGCGATGAAAGGAACCTTTATGACGCCCCCTTTGCAGATTGATTACGTCGAGTTCTACAGCCCCGATCTGTCGGCAACGCAGGATTTCATGGCCCGCGCCTTTGGCTGGGATTTCGTCGATTACGGCCCGGATTATCGCGATATTCAGGGCGCCGGAATTGGCGGAGGGGTCGAATGCGCCGCCCATGCCGCGCCGCTGATTATCCTGAAAACTGACGATCTTCAGGCCGCCTATGACCGCATCACCGCCGCCGGGGCCGAAATCACGCGCGAGATATTCGATTTTCCCGGCGGGCGGCGGTTTCAGTTCCGCGAACCGGGCGGCACCGAAATGGCGGTCTGGACCCCGGCCTGATGTTCACAGCCTAGGGCTGGCGCGGCGGCCTTGGCTTATACAGCGGCAAGGCCCAGCCCCACACCATACTGCCAATCCGCAGCGCCAACACGACCGCTGCACAGGCCAGCAGCGCGGCGGGCTGCGGCAGGCCCAGCCAGACCAGCAGCACCGCCGTCAGCGCGCCGCCAAAGGCTGCGGTGATATACAACTCGCCCTGACGAAAGATCATCGGCACTTCGTTGCCGACCACATCGCGCATCAGCCCGCCAAAAGTGCCCGTGGCGATCCCCATCAGCACCACGATGACCGGTGACACGCCAACCCCCATCGCAACCCCGACCCCGGCCGGCACCGCAATCGCCAGCGCAAAGGCATCCAGCCACAACAGGGCGCGCGCCCGGCTTTCCAGCAGATGCGCCGTCCAGAACACGATGACCGCCGCAACCGCCGCCATCACGATCAGCGAGGGCCGCGCCACCCAGACCAGCGGCGCACGATCCAGCAGCAGGTCGCGCAGCGTGCCGCCGCCAACTGCCGTCAGCGCCGCCATGAACACAAACCCGGTCAGGTCCAACTGCTTGCGGCTGGCCACCAGCGCCCCGGTCAGCGCAAAGATCAGCGCCGAGGCGTAGTCCAGCGCCAGCACCAGCGCCGCCAGCGTCATTTGAACGGCTCCATCCCGGCGCGGGCCAGTTCGTCGGCGCGTTCGTTTTCTGCGTGACCGGCGTGGCCCTTGATCCAGCGCCATTCCACCTGATGCCGCGCCTGCGCCGTATCCAGCCGCTGCCACAGCTCGACATTCTTGACCGGCTTTTTGTCGGCGGTGCGCCAGCCATTGCGCTTCCAGCTATGAATCCACTGGGTGACGCCGTTTTTCACATAGGCGCTATCGGTGGTGATGACGATGCTGGCGGGGCGCGTCAGCGCCTCAAGCGCGGAAATCGCGGCCATCAGCTCCATGCGGTTGTTGGTGGTGTCAGCTTCGCCGCCCTGCAACTCGCGCTCTTTGATGATGGTTTCCCCATCCATGGCGCGCATCAAAACGCCCCAGCCGCCGGGGCCGGGATTGCCGCTGCACGCGCCATCGGTCCAGGCGAAAAGATCAGGCATCCAGCCCCACATAACCCGACAGTGCGGTCACACGATCCAGCCAGCGGCTCATCCCCGGAAAGCGTGTTATATCGAACCCGCCCCGGCTGCCCGCCGTATGTGTATACGCGTAAAGACAAATATCGGCCAGCGAGACAGCATCCCCCACCAGCCAGTCATGCGCGGCCAGCCGTGCCTCCATCAGCGCCAGCAAGGCGTGACCGCGCTCCAGCAATTCAGCCATGCGCTCTGGCGTCGCAAGATGTGCCCTTGATGGATAGTAATTCAGCGCCCCACGAACGGCGATCACGCCCTCATGCTGGTTTTGCTCCCAGAACATCCAGGACAGCATCTGCGCGCGGTCAAAGGGAGCGGCAGGCACAAAATCGCTGCCATCCGCCAGCCAGCACAGGATCGCATTCGACTCCGCCAGGCGCCGCCCGTTATCCAGCTCCAGCACCGGAGCCTTGCCGAACGGCAATGTGCCGGCCTCTTTGGCGGCCTGCAATTCGGGCGAGGCATCCTCGACATCAACAATTTCAACGCGCTTTCCCAGCAACGCCAGCAAAAGCCGAACCTTGTAACTGTTGCCGGAAGAAGGCATCGAATACAGTGTCATGGGCATCTTCTGTCCATAAATATCCTCTGGGGGTCCGGGGGGCGAAGCGCCCCCGGTCACACCGTTTCACGCAGAACCCGCGGCACTTTGAATTCGACCCGTTCCTGCGCGGTTTCCACTACTTCCACGATCAGGTCATAACGGTCGCGAAAGGCGTCGATAACCTCGTTCACCAGCACTTCGGGGGCACTGGCACCGGCGGTCACGCCGACCGCGCGCGCGCCCTGGATGGCGCGCCAGTCGATGGCATCGGCGCGCATCACCAGTTGCGAATAGGCGCAGCCGGCGGCGCGGCCCACCTCGACCAAGCGTTTGGAATTGCTGGAGTTCGGCGCCCCGATCACCAGTAATGCGTCGATCTGCCCCGCAATCGCCTTGACGGCAGCCTGACGGTTGGTGGTGGCATAGCAGATGTCCTCTTTCGCGGGGCCGATGATCGCTGGAAAGCGCGCCTGCAAGGCGGCCACGATTTCGGCGGTGTCATCGACCGAAAGCGTGGTCTGGGTGATATAGGCCAGCCGCGCCGGATCGCGTGGTGTGATCGTGGCCACATCGGCGACGGTTTCCACCAAAATAACCTCGCCTTCAGGTAATTGCCCCATTGTTCCAAGGACTTCCGGGTGGCCTTCGTGGCCGATCATCACCATTTGCAGCCCTTCGGCATGATGGCGTTCAGCCTCGACATGGACCTTGGAGACCAGCGGGCAGGTGGCATCGACGAATACCATATCGCGTCGCCGCGCCTCGGCCGGGACGGATTTCGGCACACCATGGGCCGAAAAGATCACCGGGCGGTCATCGGGGCATTCATCCAGTTCCTCGACAAAGACAGCGCCTTTTTCACGAAGAGAATCAACCACATATTTGTTATGCACGATCTCGTGCCGGACAAAGACGGGTGCGCCCCATTTTTGCAGCGCCAGTTCGACGATCTTGATCGCGCGGTCCACACCGGCGCAAAATCCGCGCGGCGCGGCCAGATACAGGGTCAGAGGGGGCTTTGCGTGTTCCATGGCTGTGGCCTAGCGCGAAGCGGCGCGACAGTCCAGCGCAACAGCCTGCGCGCGTTGCGCGATGCACGGCGGCGCAACACTTGCGCAAAAACGCCAGCGTTTATTGAGTTTTCGGCGGCACAGCCTGTGCACCACCTGTGCACAGGCTGTACACAAGCTGTACACAGGCAGCGCGCGTTGCGGGCTGAGTCCGGGCAGGTTGTGGTTGCGCGCGATCTGCCCCGAGGCGCGTCTTTCAGACAAACAGAAAGCAAGGGCCGCCGCCATGGGCAGAGCGGTGCCGCCCCCCTGTCCTGGGCATCCTTGAACGGGGCGGGGCGTCGGCGGATTGTAAAAATTTTTCTTTATCAATGCCTTTCCTGTTGATGAGGGGCGTATTCACATTGTCTGCCCGGCGGAGCCACAGGCGATGACAACTCTGATCGAGGCTGGCTTTCGCGCCGTCACGGCATGAACAAATGTGCCAGTGTTCAGAAAAATGGCGATGTTAACGGGATCGAAAGCTTGTGGCGCTATGCCAAGGGCTGTCGTCAGACGTGCAACGGGCTACGAAAGGTCAGCCTTCCTGAAGGAGAGTGAGTTTTGCTTTACGGGGTAGGGGCCTTTGCAAAATGCGGCTGGAATCGTGCAGAATAAAACCGATCAGATGCCCAACCGAGACAGAGCCTTGGGCAAGCAGGATGCCGGGGCCGCCTGTCAGAGCGGTGCCGGGGAAAAGCGGCGGCTGGCGGGCGTGCCGTTTGCCCAAATGCGCACTTTGGGGCGCGGTGAAAGATGTCTGTGCGGCGCGGGTGGTGGCGCGTGCCCTTGCCATTGCCTGCCGATCCGCCGCACAACAGCCGGGCAGAAGGAAAGGAAAGCCGATGGCAGACAGCAAAGGTGGCGCGCGCAAGCCGGCTTGGGTGATCGACAAAGAACGCGCGCGGCGGGCTGCGGCGGCGGAAACGATCTGGCTGTTCGGGCTTCATGCGGTGCGCGATGCGCTGGCCAATCCGGCGCGGGACAAGTTGCGACTGGTGCTGACGCGCAATGCCGCCGACCGGCTGGGCGTAAACCTTGGGATGGAGGCCGAGATCGTCGATCCGCGCGTCTTTACCAAGACCGTGCCGATTGCCGAGGAAAGCGTGCATCAAGGCGCTGCGATCGAGGTGAAACCGCTGCGTTGGGGCAGTCTTTCCGAGGTGGCGCTGCGCGATGTGCCCGGCGCGGCCCGGCCGCTGGTCGTGGCGCTGGACCGGGTAAGCGATCCGCATAATGTCGGCGCGATCCTGCGCAGTGCCGAGGTATTCGGCGCGCGCGCCGTGATTGCCCCCGCCCGCCACTCTGCGCCGGAAACCGGGGCCTTGGCCAAGACGGCATCCGGCGCGTTGGAGCGCCAGCCCTATCTGCGGGTGCCGAACCTGGCCGATGCGCTGATTTCCCTGCGCGAGATGGGCTTTATCCTGATCGGCCTGGATGGCACGGGCGAGGCGACCCTGCCCGATGTGCTGGCCGATCTGCCGGGGCGGGCGATCTGTCTGGTGCTGGGGTCCGAGGGGCCGGGGATGCGGGCGCGCACTCTGTCGCTGTGCGATCATGTGGTGCGCATCCCCTTTGCAGCCGATTTCGGGTCGCTGAATGTGTCGAATGCGGCGGCGATTTCGCTGTATGCCGCGACGCAGGGCTGAGGCAGGCGGGACACGCTTTTTCACTATTATGCGAAACCTTGCGGCCATGCGTTGAGAATCCGTCTGCCTGCTGCCAGATGATAAGGGTCCGCCCCAGCCAAGCCGTCAAGCTCTGCCATGATCCGACCGATTTTCCGATCCGCCCTGTCCATCGCTTTTGCCGCCGTGACCACCTGTCTGGCGGGTGCCGCCGCCGCGCAGGACTGGGCGCTTGAAGGCTATGATCCGGTCGGGTTTCAGGATCAGGGGCGCGCGGTGCCGGGGCGTGCCGATATTCACACCATCTGGAAGGGGCATTTGTGGATGTTCGCCAACGATCAGCACCGGCTGGCGTTCGAGGCGAACCCGCGCGCCTATGCGCCCGGTTTCGGTGGGCTGTGCCCTGTTGCCCTGTCCGACGGGCGCGAGGAAAAGGGCGATCCGCGCTTTTTCGTCGTGATCGGCGAAAGGCTGTATCTGACCCGATCCGATTCGGCCCGGCATATGCTGATGACGGCGCCACGTGATGTGCTGAACGATGCGCGCCGGAATTTCGCCGCTTTGGACAACTGACCAGGCGCCAGCCCGGCAGGAAAAAGTCACGTTTTCGCGAAGGCTATGGAACTTTATCCCCGGTATAACCATTTGATTGACTGAACATGGCCCCGGAACGGTCATGTTCGGATCACTGTCCCTCGTTCCGCGACTTGCGCCCGGCCTTCTGGACCGGGCGCTTTTTCTGTGGCAGATTGCCCGGAATTTGGGACGAGGTGGTTATGTCCGGTGCAATTCTTTTGCAGCCTGAGGATACATCCGAAGAAGATGCCGTCATCGCGCAGATCGCGCGGCAGGTGAAGGTGGTGGCCGTTGTCGGTCTTTCGCCGAATGCCGACCGCCCGTCCTGGGGTGTGGCGCGTTATCTGCAATCCTGCGGCATGCGGGTGATCCCGGTGAACCCCGGCCATGCGGGCGCCACGATTCTGAATGAAACGGTTTATCCCGATCTGGCCGCGATTCCGGCGGATGCCGAGGTGCAGATGGTGGATATTTTCCGCCGCTCTGACGCGGTTGCGGCGATCGTGGACGAGGCGATGGCGCATCTGTCCGATCTGCGGGTGATCTGGACCCAGATCGGTGTGCGCGACGATGCGGCGGCGCAGCGTGCCCGTGATGCCGGGTTGACCGTAATTCAGGACCGCTGCCCCAAGATCGAGTTTCCGCGCCATCTTTAGGGGGACGGCCCCACCGGGCCGGGAGGGTTGGCGCGACACGAAGGGCCAGAGTTTACCTCTGGCCCTTCACCATTTCCGGGGCGATCAGTTCGACGCGGTTTGCAGCAGGTCGGTGATCCGGCGGACCGAGGCGCGGCGGTTTTCGCGGATGTCGCCCTCGGCGCGGATTTTCAGGAACCGTTCGCCATAACCCTGCACCACCATGTTTTCCGGCGGCACCTGGAAATATTCGGTCAGCGCAAGGGCCACCGATTCCGCCCGGCGGTCAGACAGGGCAAGGTTCATCGCCTCGGCCCCTACGGTGTCGGTGTGGCCTTCGATCATAAAGATCTCGCGCGGGTTGGCGCGCACGGCGTCCGAGATGACCTTGCCCAGCGTCGCCAGTTGCCGTGCCTGATCGGGCTTGATCGCGGCCGATCCGGTGTCAAAGGTGATCGCGGCGACATCGACCGGGGCGACCAGCGCCCGCACCTCGGGGATGTTGCGGATCTGGCCAAGGGTAAAGCGGCGGTTCGCCTGCGTTTCGGCGGCCAGCGCGGCGCGCAGCTGTTCTTCGCTGGTCGGATTGGTGACGGGCACCGGGCGCGCGGGCGGGGGCAGGGCGCCGACATCCACCGGCGTCACATCGGCGGTGTCGTCGATCAGCTGCGTACGGGTGCCGTCAGCTGAAATCAGCGTGCGGCGCAGCACGCGCAGATTGGCGTCGCGGATGGTGACGACGCGGCTGCCGTCTTCGCGGGTGACGATGGTGCGCGACGACCCGTCATCGAAGTTTTCGGTGGTGACGGTGCTGCCGGGTTGGCGCAGCAGGGCCACTTCGTCCTTGATGACCTCTTGGCTGCCGTCGGCGCGGGTCACAACCACGCGGTCATCGGTGGACAGGGCGACCTGGCGATTGTTGTTCAGCATGGTGCCCACGGCCACAGCACCTGCGCCCAAGATCAGCGCGCGGGCCAGATCGGACGAACTGCCGCGTGCCTGCTGGCCACCCTCGGCGGGGGCGGTTTGCAATGACTGACCGGATTGGGCCAAGGCATCGCGCAGGCTGGATTCGAAATCCTCGCCGGATGAACGGGTGTTGGCTTCGGTGACAAGCTGTTCGATGGCGGGGGCGTCGGCCACGGCATCGTCATTCAGCGCGACAGCGGCGGGGGCCTCGGTTTCCGAGGCGGCTTCGGTGGCGGCGGCGGTTTCGGGGGTGTCTTCCTCGGGCGCGCGCAGTTGCAGCGTGCCATTGTCGGCCACGCGGTAAACCTGACGCGCGGCAGGGGCCATCATCAGCCGCCCCTGATCGTCGGTTTCGACGGTCACGCCGCCGGGGGTCATCAGCGCGACACCATCACCGCAGGGCTGTGTCGCGCCTGTTTCACAGGTCAGATCGCTGCCGGTCAGCCCGCTGGCGACCTCGGCCCGCAGGACTTCGGCCAGACGGGGCATCCGCTGTTGCCGGGTCTGCGAGGTTTCGTTGTCGGACAGAACCAGCGTGGCATCGGCGGCGGGGGGCGTTATCTCGACCTGCGCGGTCGCCTGCTCGCCGGTCAGCGCGGCGGCAAGGCCTGCTGCGGCGGCTGCGGTGGCCTCTGCCGCGTTGCCCGCCACATCGGCGACGGAATCGGCCACATCGGCGGCGGTGTCACGCGCGGCATCGGTGGCCTGATCGACCACCTGCCCGATGCTGGTGGCTTCAGGCTGTTCAGGTTCGGGTTCGGGCGCGGCCTCGACTGTTTCCTGCTGAGCGGCTTGCAGCGCGGCGGCCAGATCGTCTTGTGACGGCGAAACGGGTTCATCGGCGGCGGCCTGAACCTCGCCTGCGGCAAGGGCGGCTTTGTCGGCGGCCTGTTCGGCATCCTGCGCGGCCTCGGTTTCGGCCTCGATGGCGGCGGCTTCGGCCTGAGCGGCGCCGCTGGCAGGCACGACAGCGCCATCTTCACCCATCATGTTGATCTGATGATCGCGCGGAGCCAGAACGATGCTGCCGTTTTCCGCCACCTGCACCGTTACGCCCTGGGGCGTCACCAGCGTATCGGCGTTGTCACAGGGGCGTTCCGTGCCGCTGGCGCATTGCAGGTCGTCCGCCGTCAGCCCGTTGGCCAGTTCCTGCCCCAGCACCCCGGCCAGTCCGGGCATCCGTTCCGCCCGCACCGGGCCTTGTTCGGCGGCAACATCGTTGCCGATACGCAGTTCCGCCATGCCAGCCTGCGGCACGATCATGGCCAGTATGGCGGCAAGGGCGGTCGAATTCTGAATGATGCGGCGCATGAACAGTCCTTTTCGCTGGCTGCAACGGTCGTTTGACCACAGCATAACCATCCCCTGCGCCAAGGGTTCCAAAAAGGCACGTGATAACCGCGTGATGAGGGATCACACTTCGGGCAGATTGCCGGTGGTGGTCAGCAGACGGTCGGCCATCGACAGCAATTCGTCGGCGTCGATGGTAAAGCCACCCTCGGCGGTCTGGCCGACGACAAAGCCATAGGCGATGTCCATCAGCCGCGCCCATTCGTGATGCGGGTTATAAAAGCGGTCTGGCGGTTGCAGCACAAGAATGGCCCCACCCTGACGGATGCCATAGACCGCATGGCACATCTGGCTGCCCTCGACCGAGATAATCAGCGAAGCATCCAGCAATTGCCGCACGAATTCGCCGGTATCGCCTTCGGGATTCAGGATGGTGATCCCCGCCTGTTGCAGCACGGGTTCAAGTTCGGGCCAGTTAACGATGTCGCGGCTTTCGCCGCTGCCGCCACGGCGGATGAACACGATCCGGCCCGGTTGCGCCGGTGCGATCTTGCTGCGTATCCGGTCGCGCAGGCGGGTCAAGCGTTCGGCCTTGGACAGATTAAAGCCCAGTTCGCGCACCACGGTCAGCGAGGGCGTGGAAAAGGCCGCAACCTCGTGCCAGTTGTGATCGAAAAGCTGTTCATAGGCGGCAGCGTCCGTCCATGTCGGGCGGGGCAGGGACAGCAGGCCGGGGTGGTCGCGATACTGTTCGAACACCGGCGTATCATCCGCCAGCCAATGGCCGAAATATTTCAGGCCCTGCGTCGAATTCGCCAGCACCACCGGGCCGTCGATCTGTTCCGCGGCGCGGATCTGGCCAAAGCTGGGGTGCTTTGGCCCGATGAAATAGCGGCCATGCTGTGAAAATATCATGCCGCCCGCGACCGTCGCCGGTCCCAGCTCGAACACGTCGGCCGACACTTCGAGAAAGGCGGTGGCTGTCACCTTCATCACTTCGCTGTGCAGTTCCCGGCCAAAGCCACATGCGGTGACGCGATCCAGTTGATCGGGATCGAACAGGGCGGTGCGGCACGGGATCATCTTGCCGGTTGCCTTGGGCTGCGCGTCGGGCAGGCCCGCATATTGGTTGCGCGGGAAATGCAGCCGATAGGCAAGGCTGTTCCCCACCCGTTCCGCGCGCTGTTTCAGAAAAAGCGCCGATGCAGAGAAAACAGAGGAGGCCATGAGAAACCGGAAATCATGATTAAGGGGACAAAGGGCGGGTTCGCATGAACCCGCCCTTCTGTCAATGCCAGCGCCATGACGGTGCGTCAGATGCCGTCGCCGACAAAGGCCTTTTCGACGACGAATTCGCGCGGGTCGCTGTTGGCGCCTTCGCGCAGGCCAAAGCCTTCCAGCACGGCTTTGACATCGACGTTAAAGGCCAGGCTGCCGCAGACCATGGCGCGGTCGTTTTCGACGTTCATCGGCGGCAGGTTCAGATCGGTGAACACCTTGCCCGAGGTCAGGTTATCGGTGATCCGGCCCATCAGCGGGGAATCTTCGCGCGTGGTGGTGGGATAATACAGCAGGCGGTTGGCGAAATCCTCGCCATAGAGTTCGCCCAGCAGCGGGTCATGGCGCAGGTTTTCCACCAGTTCGCGGCCGTAGGTCAGTTCCTCGGCGGTGCGGCAGGTGTGCATCATGATGACCTGCTCATACCGTTCATAGGTTTCGGGGTCGCGCATCAGGCTGGCAAAGGGCGCGATGCCGGTGCCGGTGGCCAGAAACCACATCCGCTTGCCCGGCAGCAGCGCGTCCAGCACCAGCGTGCCGACGGGCTTGGGCCGCAGGATGATCTGATCGCCGGGTTTGATGTGCTGAAGGCGCGAGGTCAGCGGGCCGTTCGGCACCTTGATCGAATAAAACTCCAGCTCGTCATCCCAGTTGGGGCTGGCGATGGAATAGGCGCGCAGCAGCGGTTTGTCATTGTCGCCCAAAAGGCCGATCATCACAAACTCGCCCGAGCGAAAGCGCAGGCTGGCCGGTCGTGTGACGCGGAAGGAAAACAGGCTGTCGGTCCAGTGTTTTACCGATGTGACGGTCTGGGCGTCGGGCAGGGTTTTCTTGGGGGCAGCGGTATCGGCCACGGGAAGATCCAGTGTCATCGGTCAATTCCTGAATATCTCTATGCCAAGCAAGGCGGCAGGGAAACCCCGATCAGCCCGCCAATGTGGCGCGGTGATCGAAGTCTTGCCAGTCGGCGCGGGCCAGCCATTGGTCCTGCGGCTGGCGGGCGGCCAGATCGGCGGTGATTTCCACCTCGTCAATGCCGACGCGGCGGGCCATGGCGTATTGATCGGCGATCAGTTTGCCGGTGGCGCGCAGCCGGCCCGCGTAGCCCAATTCGCGGAGTTGCCGCGCCAAGGTAAAGCCGCGCCCGTCGGTCATCGCCGGAAAGTCCAGCGCGATCAGGCTGTGATGCAGGTGATCGGGCAGTTCGGCGGGCGTCGTTTCGGGCGCCAGCGTGATGTCGGCGGCGGCATCAACCGGGTGAAAGCCGTCGTCACGGACCAGAATATTGCTCATGCCGGAACCTTTCCGCGGACCATCTTGCCGCCGATAAAATGAATGCCGCATTCGGTTTTCGCGCTGCCCCGCCAGCGGCCGGCGCGCGGGTCTTCGCCGGGTTTGACGGGCGAGGTGCAGGGCGCGCAACCGATCGAGGGGTAGCCCTTGGCGACCAGCGGGTGACGCGGCAGGCGGTTTTCGATCATGTATTCCTGCACATCCTGCGCCCGCCAGTGGGCCAGCGGATTGATGCGCAGCCGCGAGGGTTCCTCGGGTTCAAAGAACTCCAACTCGGTGCGCTGCCCGCCCTGAAAGCGTTTGCGCCCGGTGATCCATGCGTCGAATTTTGACAGCTCGCGTTCCAGCGGGATCGTCTTGCGGAAATCGCAGCAGGCGTCGGTGTTGAACTGATGCAGGGTGCCGTCGGGGTCGTTGCGGGCGATTTCCGCATCCGAGGCGCGGACGACCTGCACATTGGTCAGGCCCAGTTTGGCCGCGACCTCGGCCTGATATTCCAGCGTTTCGGGGAACAGCATCTGCGTGTCGATGAACAGCACCGGCAGGCCCGGCGCGGCGATGCTGACCATATGCAGCAGCACCACCGATTCCGCGCCAAAGGACGACACCAGCGTGACCCGGCCCAGATCAGGGTCGTTCACGGCGCGGCGCAGCACCTCGACCGCCGCGTGATGGCGATAGCGGTCATTCAGCCGCGCGGCGCGATCTTGGAGAGGTTCATCCAGCATGTGCGGCCTCGGGGTAAAGCGCGGCCTTGAACGGGGCTTGGCCAAGGCGGCGATAGGCGTCGATAAAGCGTTCCTCGGGGCCGCTGCGCAGGTCCAGATAGGCGCGCATCAGCCGGTCGATGGCGGGAACGACCTGATCATAGGGGAAACCGGCCCCGGCGCGTTCGCCAATCGCGGGGATTTCGAACCCGTCGCCGCCAAGGGTGATCTGGTAATTCTCGACCCCGGCGCGATCCAGCCCCAGAATGCCGATATGGCCCAGATGGTGATGGCCGCAGGCGTTGATGCAGCCCGAGATACGGATCTTCATCTGGCCGATCTCATCCTCCAGCCCCTGGGCGCGGAAATGGTCGGCGATTTCCTGCGCGATGGGGATCGACCGGGCGGTGGCCAGCGCGCAGTAATCCATGCCGGGGCAAGCGATGATGTCGCTGGTCAGCCCGGCGTTGGCGGTGGCCAGCCCGGCGTCCAGCAGCGCGTCATAGACCGCCTCAAGATCGGATTTATGGACATGCGGCAGCACCACGTTCTGATCGTGGCTGATGCGGATGTCGCCGTGGCCGAACTGTTCGGCCAGCGTGGCGATCAGGCGCATCTGGTCGCTGGTGGCATCGCCCGGCGTTACGCCCGGCGATTTCAGCGTCACCACGACCGAGGTATAGCCCGGCGCGCGGTGCGGATGCAGGTTGGTATCGCTCCACGATCGGAAACCGGGGCGCGCGGCGCGGGCGGCGTCGAACGCGCCAGTCTCCGCAACGCGGAATTCCGGCGCGGCAAAGCGTTCGCGAAAGCTGGCCAACGCATCGCGGTCGGCGCCGGTAAAGGCGCGGCGGCGGTTGGCGAATTCTTCCTCGGTTTCGGCGCGGAACACGTCGATGCCGCGTTCGGACACGGTGATCTTGATCCGCGCCTTGTATTTGTTATCGCGCCGCCCCGACAGGTTGTAGGTGGCGATGATCGCCTCAAGATAGGGCAGCAGGTCTTCGGCGGGCAGGAATTCGCGGATGACCTGACCCAGCATCGGGGTGCGGCCCAGACCGCCGCCGACCCAGACCTGAAAGCCGGTCTGCCCGTCCTGCCGCACGATGCGCAGCCCGATGTCATGGGCGGCGACAAGGGCGCGATCTTTGGCCCCGGCGGAAATGGCGATCTTGAACTTGCGCGGCAGGAACTGGAATTCGGCGTGGTCGGTGGACCACATGCGGATCATTTCGGCCCATGGGCGCGGGTCTTCGATTTCATCCGCGGCGGCACCGGCGAACACGTCGGTGGTGGTGTTGCGGATGGTGTTGCCGCTGGTCTGGATCGCGTGCATCCCCACGGATGCCAGCGCATCCAGCATATCGGGCACGTCCACCAGCTTGGGCCAGTTGAACTGGATGTTCTGCCGCGTGGTAAAGTGGCCATAGCCGCGATCCCAGCGATCCGCGATTTCGGCCAGCATCCGAATTTGCGTCGGGCTGATGGTGCCATAGGGGATCGCCACCCGCAGCATATAGGCGTGCAATTGCAGATAGACACCGTTCATCAGCCGCAGCGGGCGGAATTCATCCTCGGTCAGCGAGCCATCGAGGCGGCGGGCGACCTGCGCGCGGAACTGTGCGGCGCGGTGACGGATATAATCATCCGAGGTCGTGCGGGAATCAAACATCGGCAGTCTCCGGCTGGCGGGTGCGGGCAGGTTGGAACGGCGTGGACGGCTGTGCGCGGTGGCTGTAATTAGTCGGCCCGTGCTGGCGGAACGCCTCGCGGAAATGGGTCGGTTCGGGGCCGTTGGGGCCGCGCTTTGCCTCGATCAGATAGGGGCCGACAACGATGTCGGACTGCGCCAGGGCTTCGATCAGGGCGATCTGGGCGATGGCTTCGTCTTCGAACAGGGTGGCCTGACGCGGATCATGGGTCCAGCCGCCGTCGCACATCCACACGTTATGACCTTCGCGCAGATGGTTGGCGGTGATGACACCGGGTTTGGCCTGCGTGGGCGCAAAGGCTTTGGACATGGAAGCACCTATCGTTTGGATGATCTCTATATAGAATTTTGTTCTGGATTTTGGCGATAGGGTCGGGAAAATAAGGATGAATTATTGCGAGGGTGCGTCATGGTTGAACATGGTTCCAAAACATCGGGGTCTGATGAAAACGCTGTCCGTCTGGATGACGTGGACCGGAAAATCCTTGCGCTGCTGCAAGAGGATGCCAGCCTGTCGCTGGACGAAATGGCCCGCCGCGTGGGCGCATCCAAGACCCCGGTCTGGAACCGCATCCGCCGTCTGCGCGAAGCCGGGGTGATCCGCCGTCAGGTCGCGATTTTGGACCCCGAGGCACTGGGGCTGGAGGCATGTTTCTTTGTTCTGGTGCGCACCAGCGAACATGACCCCGACTGGGCCGCGCGCTTTCTGGCCGCCGTCCGCGCCCGCCCCGAGGTGATCGAGGCGCATCGGCTGGCGGGCGACATCGACTATATCCTCAAGGTGCAGGTGCGGAATGCGCGTGCCTATGACCGTTTCTATCAGGCGCTGATTTCCGAGGTGAAAATCCACAATGTCACCGCCCTGTTGTCGATGGAAGAGCTGAAGGCCACCAGCGCCCTGCCGATCCCCGATCTGACGGGGGTGCGGGGATGACCAAGGATATGATGCGCGCCTGTATGATGACGACATACGGCGGCCCGGATGCGGCGGCTTTGCGCGATGTGCCGCGCCCGGTCGCGGGGCCGGGGCAGGTCTTGGTGCGGGTGCGCGCGGCGGGGCTGAACCCGGTCGATTTCAAAATCCGGCAGGGGATGCTGAAGGTTATTCAGAAATACCCCATGCCCGCCGTGATGGGCAATGAACTGGCAGGCGAGGTGGTGGATTGCGGGCCGGGCGTCACCGGCTTTGCGCGCGGCGACCGGGTGTTTGCGCGCACGCCAAAGGATGCGATGGGGGCCTTTGCCGAATATGCCGCGCTGCCGGTCGAGGTTCTGGCGCCGATGCCGGCTTCGGTTGACTTTGTGACGGCGGCGGGGGTGCCTTTGGCCGGGCTGACGGCCGTGCAGGCGCTGCGCGACGAACTGGCGCTGCGGGCGGGGGGGCGTGTGTTCATCTCGGGCGGCGCTGGCGGGGTCGGCAGCTTTGCGATCCCTCTGGCGAAATGGATGGGCGCATGGGTCGCCACCACGGCATCCCCGCGCGGGCGGGCGCTGGTCGAACGGTTGGGTGCGGATCAGATCATTGATTACACATCGGAAAATTTCTCTGATCTGCTGGGCGATCTGGATGCCGCCTTTGATCTGATCGGCGGCGACACCTTGATGCAGACCTTTTCCATTATGCGCCCCGGCGGCACGGTCGTGTCTATCGCCGGAATGCCCGAACCCGTCACCGCGCGCAAGGATCTGGGACGCGGGCCGGTGATGGCGGCGCTGTTCTGGCTGGTCTCGCGCAAGATCCGGGCGGGGGCGGCGCGGGCCGGGGTGCGCTATCGTTATCTGTTCATGCACCCCTCTGGCCCCGATCTGGCGCTGCTGGCAGGGCTGATTGACGACGGGGTTCTGCATCCGGTCATCGACCGCGTGTTCCCCTTTGACCAGATCGCGGATGCGATGGCCTATCTGGAAACCGGACGCGCCAAGGGTAAGGTCGTGGTTCAGATGCCAGGCTAGCGCGGCTTTCCGGCCTTGCTGCGGGGCGGGCGCGCGGGCTAGTCTGGGGGCATGAGCGATACCGTTACCATCTGGCACAACCCGAAATGCAGCACCTCGCGCAATGCGCTGGCGCTGATCCGCGATGCGGGCATTGACCCCGTGGTGCGCGATTATCAGAAAGACCCGCCCTCGGTCGCGGAAATCCGGGCGGCGCTGGACGCACTGGGGATTCCTGCGCGCGACCTGATCCGGCAAAAGGGCACGCCTTATGCCGAACTGGGCCTGGGTGATCCGGGGTTAAGCGATGACGATCTGATCGCCGCCATGGCCGCGCATCCGATCCTGATCCAGCGCCCGGTGGTGTTTTCGGCCAGGGGCGCGGTGATCGCGCGGCCGATTGAGGCGGTGCGCAAGGTCTTGCCCTGATGCGCCTGCGCGATCTGCCTGACCCGCATCATCTGCCCGCGCTGGACCGTTCGCGTCTGTTGCCACGTCCGGCGGCGGGGCTTGGCCCCGATGAGCCGCCGGTGCGGGTGTTGCTGCTGTATGGCAGCCTGCGCCCGCACAGCTATTCGCGGCTGGTGGCCGAAGAGGCCGCGCGTCTGCTGATCGTCATGGGGGCCGAGGTGCGGATATTTGACCCCGCTGATCTGCCCTTTCCCGATCAGCACGAGGATGGCCATCCCGCCATCGCCGATCTGCACGAACATGTGTTGTGGAGCGATGCGATGATCTGGTCCAGCCCCGAAACGCATGGCCAGATGTCGGGGCTGATGAAGGCGCAGATCGACCACATCCCGCTGTCGATTGGCGCGATCCGGCCCACGCAGGGGCGCTGTCTGGCGCTGATGCAGGTCTGTGGTGGCTCGCAAAGCTTTAATGCGCTGAATACCATGCGGGTGCTGGGGCGATGGATGCGGATGTTCACCATTCCCAACCAGTCGTCAGTGGCGCGCGTTCATGCCGAGTTTGACGAAAACGGGCGGATGCGGGCTTCGCCTTATTACGACCGGATCGTTGACGTGGCCGAGGAGCTGATCCGCTTTACCGTGCTGACCCGCCCGCATCGCGGTCAGTTGGTTGACCGCTATTCCGAGCGGCCGGCGGCAGGCTAGGGTGCCTGGGCCGCTGTTCAGGCGCTTTCCGAGGTTTGTGCCGCGGATAAAGAATGGCTGGCTACGCCAGTGTGTCGGCGGTTTTGATTACCCGTATCCCATGGCCAGCGGCTGAATTCGTGTTCCGCCTGCGCCCGTGTCAGGCCGATGTCGCGCAGCCGGTCATCGTCCAGTCCGGCCAATGCGCGGCGAGTGCGGGTCAGGGTGACCATGCGGATCAGCCGTTGCCACAGGCCGGGGCGCTGCGTGACCCTATGCTGCGGGGACACGGCGATCATCGTTCTGCACGGCCGGATCGCGGGTGGCGCAGCCACCAGTCGGGCGGATTCCAGTCGCCGCATCTGTGCAGCGCGATCAGCCGGTCGCGGTCCAGCCCCGTCGCGGCAAGCTGGGCGTCGGTGGTGCGTGCCGGATCAGGCAGGTTGGTGCAGCGGTGGTTGCGGCGGGCAAGGATGCGGCGCAACGTGGTGCGGATGATGGACATTGCTTTGGTTTCCTTGATGTGAATCATTCACATCATTTATGGTTGTGGAATTTTTCATCGCCACGATTGATTTGTGATATGGATTATGTCATTCGTGAAATGAATGATTTTGAGGTATACCATCAGGGGGCGTGATATGAGAAACCTCGACATTGCCACACTGCGGTCGCTTCAGGCGGTGGCTGAATGCGGCACCGTGACCCGTGCAGCCGAGGCGCTGAACATGACGCAAAGCGCGCTGTCGATGCAGATGCGGCGGCTGGACGAAACCTTTGGCCGCCCGATGCTGGAAAAGCAGGGGCGCGGCGTGGTGCTGACCGAATTCGCGCAGGCCCTGCTGGGTGAAAGCCGCCGACTGGTGGCGATGAACGATGCGATCATCGCGCGCTTTACCGGGCGGCGGCCCAAGGGGCGGCTGCGGCTGGGGTTCAGTAGCGACTGGCTGCATCTGCATGTGCCGCGCGGCGTGCGCAGCTTTCGGCAGGCGCATCCTGACGTTGATCTGCGCATGAATGACAGCATGACCCGCGATCTGCTGGCTGAGTTTCAGCGCGGCGATCACGATCTGATCGTGACGACGGAATTCGACTGTCCGCCCGGCGCGCATCATCTGTGCAAGGTCGATCTGGAGTGGTTCGGCGCGGTGGGCGGGCAGGCATGGCGGCAGCGCCCCTTGCCGATGGCGAACACGCAGAGCTGCGCCTATATTCCCGTCGCCTGTGCGGCGCTGGATCAGGCCGGGATCGAATGGGTGTCAGTCAATATGGCGGGCGGGAATGATACCAACCGGGTGCTGACGCTGGCTGATCTGGGTGTGAACGTGCATCCGCGCGCGCTGTCGATACCGGGGCTGGAGGTGATCGACCATGGCGGCGCTTTGCCGCCTTTGCCGCCGACCTGGATCAACATCTATGTGACCGATGGTCCCGCATGTGCGCTGGCGACCGATTTCGCCACGCATCTGCGCCATGCGATCATGGAAACCTGCGCTGTCGTTGCGGCGTAGCGCATGGCTGGCACGGGGGCAGGGGGCTGTCTGCCCCCCGTCGCGTTCCGCGACTCCCCCCGAGGATATTTAAGGACAGAAGATGCCGGTCAGACGACCGAGCAGGCCCCCGTGTCGGCAGAACCTGCGGTGGCGCGGAAGGCGGCGAACAGTTCGCGGCCCATGCCGGTGGCGCTGTGGGATGGGTCGAAGGATGCGGGTTCGCGGGTGTCCCAGCCTTGGGTCAGACAGTCGATGGTGCCTGCGGTGGCGTCCATGCGGATCAGGTCGCCGTCACGGATCCGCGCCAGCGGGCCGCCGTTTGCGGCCTCGGGGGCGATGTGGATGGCGGCGGGGACTTTGCCCGACGCGCCGGACATGCGGCCATCGGTGACAAGGGCGACGCGCAGGCCGCGATCTTGCAGCACGGCCAGCATCGGGGTTAATGAGTGCAGTTCCGGCATCCCGTTGGCGCGCGGCCCCTGAAAGCGGACGACGACCACGGTGTCCTGGGTGAATTCGCCTGCCTTGAATGCCGCCTTGACCTGTTCCTGATCGCTGAACACGCGCGCCGGGGCCTGAATGATGTGACGCTCGGGGGCGACGGCAGAGGTTTTGATGACGCCGCGGCCAAGGTTGCCTTGCAGTTGTTTCAGCCCGCCGGTGGGGGCGAAGGGGTCGGATGCGGGGCGCAGGATCTTGTCGTTCAGCGATTCCTGCGCGCCGGGTTCCCAGCGGATCGCAGTGCCGTCCAGTTTCGGTTCGGCGGTATAGCCGTCCAGCCCGGTGCCGTTGATGGTTTTCACATCGGCGTGCAACAGGCCCGCATCCAGCAGGTGGCCAATCATATAGCCAAGGCCGCCTGCGGCGTGGAAGTGGTTCACGTCGGCCAGCCCGTTCGGATAGACGCGGGCCATCAGGGGCACGGTTTCCGACAGATCGTGGAAATCTTCGAGGTCGATCAGCACGCCGGCGGCGCGGGCCATGGCGGGCAGATGCAGGATCAGGTTGGTCGATCCGCCGGTCGCCATCAGCCCGACGATGCCGTTGACGAAGGCGCGTTCGTCCAGCACCTCGCCCGCGGGCAGGTAGTCGTTGCCAAGGCGGGTAATGGCGGCGGCGCGGCGAGTGGCCGCCACGGTCAGGGCCTGACGCAGCGGGGTGTTGGGGTTGACGAATGATGATCCGGGCAGGTGCAGGCCCATGAACTCCATCAGCATCTGGTTGCTGTTGGCGGTGCCGTAAAAGGTGCAGGTGCCGGGTGCGTGATAGCTGGCCATCTCGGCGGCCATCAGCGCGTCGCGGCCCACTTCGCCCGTGGCGAATTGCTGGCGGACCTTGGCCTTTTCGTCATTGGGCAGGCCGGACGGCATGGGACCGGCGGGCACAAAGACGGCGGGGATGTGGCCAAAGGTGGCGGCGGCGATGACAAGACCCGGCACGATCTTGTCGCAAACGCCCAGATACATCGCCGCGTCGAAGGTGTCATGGCTGAGCGCCACGCCTGCGGCCAGCGCGATCACGTCGCGGGAAAACAGCGACAGCTCCATCCCGGCGCGGCCCTGCGTCACGCCGTCGCACATGGCGGGCACGCCGCCCGCGACCTGCACGGTGGCGCCTGCATCATGACCGGCGGCGCGGATGATGTCGGGGAATTTCTCATAGGGCTGATGGGCGGACAGCATGTCATTATAGGCGCTGACGATGCCGATATTGGGTTTGCGGGTGGTCGCCAGATCGTCCTTGTCGTCCATCGCGGCATAGGCATGGGCCTGATTGCCGCAGGACAGATGCGCCCGACGCGGGCCTTGTTCAGCGGCGGCGGCGATTTTCGCCAGATAGGCGGCGCGGCTGGCGGCGGACCGTTCGCGAATCCGGTCGGTAACACGTTCGAGAGTGGCGTTCAGGCGCATCGGGATGATCCTTGAGGCTGTGGCTGTGCGGATGATATACCGTTAGCGTTAACGACGCAACTGCCGCTCGGGGTGATTTCCGGGGCTGCGTCCGGGATTTGGCCGCACAGGATCGTGCGCGACCGTTGACCACGGCAGGCGCGGGGGCTAAACCGGCAACAGCCAAACCCGTCGCGGGTGAGCCATGCCCCCCTCGCGACCTATAGGGGGACATGTCCGTGGAAATGCTGTTGCAGGAATATCTGGCGCGGGAATACCTGCCGATCCTGATCTTTTTCGGGATGGCGTCGGCGCTGGCGCTGGTGCTGATTCTGGCCGCTGCCGTGCTGGCGGTGCGCAACCCCGACCCGGAAAAGGTCAGCGCCTATGAATGCGGCTTTAACGCCTTTGATGACGCGCGGATGAAATTCGACGTGCGGTTCTATCTGGTCGCGATCCTGTTCATCATCTTTGACCTTGAGGTGGCCTTCCTGTTCCCCTGGGCGGTCAGTTTTGCGGGCCTGTCGGACGTGGCCTTCTGGTCGATGATCGTATTCCTTGGGGTGCTGACCGTCGGCTTTGCTTATGAGTGGAAGAAAGGGGCGCTGGAATGGGCGTGATGACCGGCGCGAATACCGCAGGCATTGACCGCGAACATGACGTGCGGCTGATGAATCGTGAATTGCAGGACAAGGGTTTCCTGCTGACCACGACCGAAGACATCATCAACTGGGCGCGCAATGGCAGCCTGCACTGGATGACCTTTGGTCTGGCCTGTTGCGCGGTCGAGATGATTCAGTTGTCGATGCCGCGTTACGATCTGGAACGGTTCGGCACCGCGCCGCGCGCCTCGCCCCGGCAGTCGGACCTGATGATCGTGGCCGGCACGCTGACCAACAAGATGGCGCCTGCGCTGCGCAAGGTCTATGACCAGATGCCCGAGCCGCGCTATGTGATTTCGATGGGGTCATGTGCTAACGGTGGCGGCTATTACCATTACAGCTATTCAGTGGTGCGTGGCTGCGACCGTGTGGTGCCGGTGGACATCTATGTGCCTGGCTGCCCCCCCACGGCCGAGGCGCTGCTGTATGGCATCTTGCAACTTCAGCGCCGCATCCGGCGCACCGGCACGCTGGTGAGGTAAGCCATGGCTGACGCAATCGCCCCCGTTTATCCCGATGTTGATGCGCTGGCCGAACTGGCTGAACACATCGCGCTGCGCCGCCCCGATGATGTGGTGGAAAGCAATATCGCCTTGGGCGAACTGACCGTGACGGCGGTGGCCAACAACATCGTTGAACTGGCCGAATTTCTGCGTGGCGATCCGAACTGCCGCTTTGCCTCGCTGATCGACATTACGGCGGTGGATCATCCGGGCCGCACCGCGCGGTTCGATGTGGTCTGGCATTTCCTGTCGATGTATCGCAACCAGCGTGTCCGCATCAAAGCCTCGGTGCGCGAGGATGAACCCGTGCCCTCGTTGACCGGCGTGTTCCCGAACGCCAACTGGTATGAGCGTGAGGTGTTCGACATGTTCGGCATCGCCTTTGCCGGGCACGAGGATCTGCGCCGCATCCTGACCGACTATGGTTTCCGCGGCCATCCGCTGCGCAAGGATTTCCCGACCACCGGCTATGTCGAGGTGCGTTATGACGACGCGGAAAAGCGCGTCGTTTACGAGCCTGTCAAGCTGGTGCAGGAATACCGTCAGTTCGATTTTCTATCGCCGTGGGAAGGCGCGAAATACGTACTGCCCGGAGACGAGAAAGGGACGGCGACGTGAAACCCGGTCTGGAAATAGGTGCCATGCATGAACATCGTATGACGGTTCAGCCGTCTCATACGGTGCCGGCGCTGTTTTCTGATCTGGACGCCTTTCCCGAAATGCCGCAGGTGTTTGCGACGGCGTTTTATACCGGGCTGATGGAATGGGCCTGCGTCGAGATGATCCGCCCGTTCTATGACGATGGCGAACAATCGCTTGGCACGCATGTCGATTTCAGCCATGTCGCGCCTACCTTGCCGGGGCAGCAAGTCACGGTGACGGCGCGGCTGGCGGAACGTGACGGCAAGTTCCTGTGGTTTGACGTATCGGCGCATGATGGCGTGGATCTGATCGGGCAGGGGCGGCATCAGCGTGCCCTGATCGGTAGCAATAAATTCATGGACCGCTTGGCGCAGAAACGCGCCGTTGTCGGGGCGGGGGTGTGATGGCTAATCAGATACTTTCCGGTCGCTGTGCCTGTGGGGCGTGTTCGTTCACGGCGCAGCCTCATGCCACGGCGGATGTCTGCCATTGCAGCATCTGCCGACGCTGGACGGCGGGCATGTTCATCGGTGTGCAACTGGACGGTGCGCCGCAGATGGCCGAAGGGGCGCCGCTGGGTGTCTGGCAGTCGTCCGACTGGGGCGAGCGGATGTTCTGCCAGACATGCGGTTCATCCCTGTTCTGGCGGACCCATGACGGGGCGCAATATGTTGTTTCGGTCCAGTGCTTTGACGATCCGGCCCGGTTCCCGCTGGAGACCGAGATTTTTATTGATGACAAACCCGCCAGCTATGCGCTGGCCGGGCCGCATAAAACCATGACCGGGGCCGAGTTCATGGCCATGTTTGCCCCCAAGGACGAGGGTTAAGATGATGGACGGCGATATTCGCAACAACAGCTATGACGACGGTTCGGGCGATTTCCTGACCGGCGAACAGCGGTTGCGCAACTTTAACGTCAACTTTGGCCCGCAACACCCTGCGGCGCATGGCGTTTTGCGTCTGGTTCTGGAACTGGACGGCGAGATTGTGGAACGCGCCGATCCGCATATCGGTCTGCTGCATCGTGGCACTGAAAAGCTGATGGAATCGCGCACCTATCTGCAAAACGCGCCCTATCTGGACCGGCTGGACTATGTGTCGCCGATGAATCAGGAACATGCCTATTGTCTGGCGATCGAAAAGCTGACTGGCACCGTCATTCCGCGCCGCGCCAGCCTGATCCGGGTGATGTTCTGCGAGATGGGGCGTCTGCTGAACCACCTGCTGACGCTGACCACCGGCGCGATGGACGTGGGCGCGCTGACCCCGCCGCTGTGGGGGCACGAACCGCGTGAAGATCTGATGATCTTTTACGAACGCGCCTCGGGCGCGCGGCTGCACGCGAACTATTTCCGCCCCGGCGGTGTGCATCAGGATCTGGACGCCCGCTTTTTGGACGATCTTGAGGCGTGGTGCGAAACCTTCCCGGCCAAGGTTGATGACATCCACACGTTGTTGACCGACAACCGCATCTTCAAGCAGCGGCTGGTCGATATTGGCATCGTGTCGCCCGATGATGTGATGGCCTGGGGCTTTAGCGGCGTGATGGCGCGGGGATCGGGCCTGTCGTGGGATCTGCGGCGCAGCCAACCTTATGAATGCTATAGTGAGTTCGACTTCAAGGTGCCGGTTGGCAAGAACGGGGATTGCTATGATCGCTATCTGTGCCGCATGGCCGAGATGTATGAAAGCACCAGGATCATTCAGCAGGCGATCCAGAAACTGCGCGCCGAACCCGTTGGCGATGTGCTGGCGCGGGGCAAGCTGGCCCCGCCCAAGCGCGCCGACATGAAGCGCGACATGGAAAGCCTGATCCACCACTTCAAGCTGTATACCGAGGGTTTCAAGGTGCCCGCGGGCGAGGTTTACGCCGCCGTCGAGGCCCCCAAGGGTGAGTTCGGCGTCTATATGGTGTCGGATGGCACCAACCGCCCTTACCGCGTCAAGCTGCGCGCGCCGGGCTTTGCGCATTTGCAGGCGATGGATTTCATGGGGCGCGGCCATCTGCTGGCCGACATCAGCGCCATCATCGCCACTATGGATATTGTGTTCGGAGAGGTTGATCGCTGATGCTGCGTCGTCTTGCCGCCGTCCAGCCGGACAGTTTTGAGTTCACGCCTGCGAACCTTGAATGGGCGCGGGCGCAGATGACCAAATACCCCGAGGGTCGCCAGCAGTCAGCGGTGATCCCGATCCTGTGGCGTGCCCAGGAACAAGAGGGCTGGCTGACCCGTCCGGCTATCGAATATGTCGGCAATCTGCTGGGGATGCCCTATATCCGGGTGCTTGAGGTTGCGACATTCTACTTTATGTTCCAGCTACAACCCGTTGGTTCAGTTGCGAATATCCAGATTTGCGGCACCACGACCTGCATGATCTGCGGCGCGGGCGATCTGATCCGGGTCTGCAAGGAAAAGATCGCGCCGACGCCGCACACCGTGTCGGCGAACGGGCTGTTTTCGTGGGAAGAGGTCGAATGTCTGGGCGCCTGCACGAATGCGCCCATGGTGCAGATCGGCAAGGATTTCTATGAAGACCTGACCGCCGAAAAGCTGTCGGCGTTGATCGACGCGCTGGCCGCCGGGCAGGTGCCGGTCCCCGGTCCGCAAAACGGGCGCTTTTCATCAGAGCCGCTGGGCGGGCCGATTGCGCTGGCCGCACTCAAAGGGACAGGCGCGCAGTATAACGGCAGCGTGCAGCGCGCCGTTGATCTGGGCGAAACGGTCAAGCGCATCGACGGGACCGAGGTTCCGATCCTGACCAAATGGCTGGGCGGCGCGCATCTGGAAACGCCCCCCGATGAAAATGATCCGGTCATTCAGGCTCAGGCGGAACGCACCAGCGATGCTGCCGCCGCCAAGGGTGCCGATGACGCCGCCGAGGCCGATCATGATCGTGTCGAGGGTGCGGGCGACAGGGAACGCGCAGCCGACGCGGCGGCTGCGGCCAAAGACGATACGTCGGGCAACTGACGGCAAACGGGGGATGCAGGTGCAACGCATAGACAGCCAGCAGACGAACAAGATGGTTGCGGCCGGTATCGGTCTGGCCGTCTGGTTCGCGCTGACGGTCGTCGGCGACCTGCACTGGTTGGCGGGCCTGTTCCTTGGGTTGGTGGCGGCTGGTTTATGCTATGCGCTGGCCGTCTGGCTGGGTGGCGACGATCAGCCCGAATATGATCCCGGCATGTCTGATATGCCGCCGGTCGCTGCGCCGGTAAGGTTCGCTGCGCCAGAACCTGTCGTTGTGCCGGAGCCGAAAGCACCCGCCAGGCGGGAATTGCCGGTCGAGGTGGCAGATGTGGCGACGGGAAAAGCGGTGTCGGAATCGACTGCTCAGCCCGTGCCGCCAGCACCCGCGCCCGCTGCTTTGATGGCTGTGCCCGATCCGGTGCAATCGGCCCCTTCGATCCCCGAGGCGTTCGACGCCCAGCCGGTCAAGGTGAAAAAGCCCAAGAAAGACAAGGACGACAAGAAAAAGTCCAAATCGAAAAAGGCCAAGAAAGACAAGGCAGCCAAGGACGAAAAGCCCACCAAGGCCAAAAAGGCCAAGAAAAAACGGCTGCCCGATGATCTGAAACAGATCAAGGGTGTCGGGCCAAAGCTAGAAAATCTGTTGAACGATCATGGGGTTACGCGATTTGAACAGATTGCGGGCTGGGATGCCGCAGAGATCGACCGCTTTGCCGCGCTGATCGGTCGTATGGGCGCGCGTATCCGGGCCGATGACTGGGTGGGGCAGGCGCGGGTTCTGGCGACCGGCGCGCAAACCGAATTTTCGCAACGCGTCGAGGCGGGCGAGGTGTATGAATGATGGCGGGTCACACCGATACCGCCCAGATGCGCCTTGTCGCCGTGGTGATCGCGGTGGCGATGGTGATGTGGCTGGCGCTGAACTGGGCTGGCGGGCATTATGGCTGGGCGCCGAAATGGGCGTTTCTCGTCGATCTGGCCGCGATCGGCGCTTTTGTCTGGTCGCTGCTGGTGACCTGGCGTATCTGGCGGCGCAGGAACGGGTAAACCCGCCCCAAGAAGGACGTTGATGGAATGCTGAAAGATCAGGACCGCATCTTTACCAACCTCTACGGGATGGGCGACCGCAGCCTTGCGGGGGCAAAGCGCCGTGGCTGCTGGGATGGGACCGCCGATATTATCGCGCGCGGGCGCGACAAGATTGTTGAACAGGTCAAGGCGTCTGGTCTGCGCGGGCGCGGTGGGGCGGGCTTTCCGACCGGGCTGAAATGGTCGTTCATGCCCAAGGAATCCTCGGATGGGCGTCCGTCCTATCTGGTTATCAACGGCGACGAATCGGAACCCGCGACCTGCAAGGACCGCGAGATCATGCGCCACGACCCGCATACGCTGATCGAAGGCGCGCTGATCGCCTCGTTCGCGATGGGGGCGCACGCCTGCTATCTGTATATCCGCGGCGAGTTCATCCGCGAGCGTGAGGCGCTGCAAGCCGCTGTTGACGAATGCTATGATGCGGGATTGCTGGGCAAGAACGCCGCCGGGTCTGGCTGGGATTTCGATTTCTATATTCACCACGGCGCGGGCGCCTATATCTGCGGCGAGGAAACGGCGCTGCTGGAAAGCCT
>NZ_JAUNTO010000006.1 GCF_030538655.1 Paracoccus sp. (in: a-proteobacteria) | reverse complement strand
TATTGTCCTCCGATTGGATTGCCACGTTTGGCGGATGGGTTAGTGCCTTGCCGCGTCTGGTGCAAGTGCGGCAATGGCACCTGCGCAAGAATCGTGCTGAATCGGATTTATGTTGGCGCTAAATGTGCGCAGGTGGCGGTAAAGCGGCAGGAACGAGATGGACGAAACCGGGTTCTGGGGGCTGGCGGTGCTGGCTGCGGCGCTGGTCGGGATGGGCAAGGGTGGGCTGCCTGTCGTCGGGATGATGAGCGTGCCGGTGCTGGCCTTTGCCGTGCCGCCGGTGGTGGCAACGGCGATTCTGGCCCCGGTCTATGTCGTGTCGGATATGTTTGGGCTGTGGGCCTATCGCCGCGATTTCGACCGGCGGGTGGTGGCGATCATGGCTGCGGGGGCGACTTTGGGCGTTGCGCTTGGCTGGGCGACGGCGCGGATTGTGCCAGAGGCTGCCGTGACGCTGATGATCGGCCTGATTGGGGCGGTATTTGCGCTGCGGCTGATCTGGCAAAGCTGGCGCGGACGGGTGCCGCCGCCGCGTCCGGCACATGTCGGGCCGGGGGTGTTCTGGGGTGCGGTGACCGGGTTCACCAGCTTTGTCAGCCACGCCGGTGCGCCGCCGTTTCAGGTTTATGCCCTGCCGCTGCGCATGAACAAAGCGCGCTTTGCCGGGACGACGACAGTGCTGTTTGCCTATGTCAACGCGATCAAACTGGTGCCGTATTGGGCTTTGGGCGCGCTGAACTGGGGGAATATGTCGGTGTCGCTGCGCTTGCTTGTGCCTGCTGCTGCGGCGGTGTTTCTGGGCGTCTGGCTGGTGCGCGTTTTGCCCGAGCGGGTGTTTTTCGGCGCGGTGGTCTGGGCGCTGTTGCTGATTTCGCTGCGGCTGATCTGGGTGGCGCTAGTGTAAGTGGGGGCCAGCTCCCGTTCGCCGGGAAAAAGGTCCACTGGACCTTTTTCTGATCCGCCTCACCCCGTAAGATATTTTCAAACGAAAGACGGGCCGTGCTGCGCTGCGGCAAAGGGGCTTGCCATCTGTTGCGTGGCGGGTCAGTCTGACGCAACTTTTGATTTTGAGGTTGCTGATGGCCCGTCCTTACCGCTCTGTTCTGTATATCCCGGCTGCCAATGTTCGTGCGATGGAAAAGGCGCAAGGCTTGGCCGCAGATGCGATCATCTTTGATCTTGAGGATGCGGTGGCGCCCGATGCCAAGGTTGATGCGCGGGATGCGCTGGCGGCGGCTTTGACCAATGATTACGGGCGGCGCGCGCGGATCGTGCGGATCAACGGGCTGGATACCGAATGGGGCGCGGATGACGCCCGTGCGGCGGCGCAGATGGCCGGAGTGGATGCCGTGCTGATCCCCAAGGTGAACAGCCCCGCCGATCTGGACCGGGTGGTTGCACTGACCGGCGATCTGCCGTTGTGGGCGATGATGGAGACGGCCGCCGGGATGCTGAATGCCGCGGCCATTGCGGCGCATCCCCGTTTGCAGGGCATGGTCATGGGGACCAACGATCTGGCCAAGGAAATCGGCAGCCGGTTCCGGCCCGACCGTCTGGCGATGATGGCGGGGTTGGGCTTGTGTCTGCTGGCCGCCAAGGCGCATGGGCGGGTGATCGTGGACGGGGTGTTCAACGCCTTCAAGGACGAAGACGGGCTGCGGGTCGAATGCGATCAGGGCCGCGACATGGGTTTTGACGGCAAGACGCTGATCCATCCGGCGCAGCTTGAGGTGGCCAATGCCGCCTTTGCCCCGACCGAGGCGGAAATTGCGCTGGCCCGCCGTCAGATTGCCGCCTTTGACGAGGCGGTGGCAGCCGGGCAGGGGGTTGCCGTTGTAGACGGCAAGATCGTCGAGAACCTGCATGTCGAAACCGCCAAGGCCACGCTGGCCAAGGCGGATGCGATTGCCGCCATGGGCAACGCATGAGATAGTCGTCTCGACACATCCAGCCGAAAGGAAGCCAGATGTTACTGTTGATCCTGGGGGTGGCGCTGTGGTGGGCGTCGCATCTGTTCAAACGCATCGCACCCGGCCCGCGCGCGCGGATGGGGGATGCCGGGCGGGGGATGGTCACAGCGGGATTGCTGTTATCCATTGTGCTGATGGTCATCGGCTATCGTGCCACGGGCGGGCCGTATTGGTGGGGCGCGACCGGCGCGACCAAGGGCATCAACAACCTGCTGATGCTGATTGCGGTTTACCTGTTTGCCGCCTCGGGCATGAAAACCCGCGCGGCGCGGGTGATCCGGCACCCGATGCTGACCGGCTTTGCGCTGTGGGCCTTTGCGCATCTGTTGCCGAATGGCGACCTGCCCTCATTCGTGCTGTTCGGCGGGCTGCTGGCCTGGGCGCTGGTGGAAATCGCGGTGCTGAACCGGGCACAGCCGGGCTGGACCCCGCCGCCGCCCGCGCCGATGCGCAAAGAGATGATGGCCATTGCCGGCACCGTGATCGTTTACGCTGTCATGGCGCTGGTCCACATTTGGCTGGGCTATAACCCGTTCGGAGCGTGACATGCCGACCATCTACCGCCTGCTGACCGAAGACGACACATCGGCCTTTTGTCACAAAATCAGCCTTGCGCTGTCGAAAGGCTGGGCCTTGCATGGTGCGCCGACGATGGCCTTTGACCCGCTGCGCGGTGTGATGCGTTGCGCGCAGGCCGTGACCAAGGACATCGCCACCGATTATCACCCCGACATGAAACTGGGCGAACAATGAGCAAAACCAATCCCGGCCGTTTCTTTGAAGATTACCGCATGGGTCAGGTGATCCGTCACGCCGTGCCGCGCACCATCGCGGAAGGGGAACGGGCGCTGTATCATGCGCTGTATCCCGCCCGTCATGCGCTGTATTCCAGTGATGAATTTGCGGCGGATTGCGGGCTGGATGGCAGCCCGATGGATGATCTGATCGTCTTTCACACCGTATTCGGCAAGACGGTGCCGGATGTCAGCCTGAACGCGGTGGCGAACCTTGGCTATGCGCAGGGGCGCTGGCTGATGCCGGTCTGGCCGGGGGATACGCTGCGGTCGGAATCCGAGGTGATCGGGCTGAAACAGAACAGCAACGGCAAATCCGGCGTGGTTTACGTGCGCACGCGCGGGCTGAATCAGACCGGCGATGTGGTGTTGGAATATGTCCGTTGGGTGATGGTGCGCAAACGCGATGAGGCCGCGCCCGCGCCCGAAACCGTGGTGCCCGACCTGCCCGGCGTGGTGGACCCCGCCGATCTGGTGATCCCCGACGGGCTGGATTTCACCGATTACGACTTCGATCTGGCAGGCGAGCCGCATCGCTGGGGCGATTACGCCGTGGGCGAAAAGATCGACCATGTGGATGGCGTGACGATCGAAGAGGCAGAACATATGCTGGCCACCCGTCTGTGGCAGAACACCGCCAAGGTGCATTTCGACGCCACCAACCGCGAAGATGGGCGGCGGCTGATCTATGGCGGCCATGTCATCAGCATGGCCCGCGCGCTGTCCTTTAACGGGCTGGCGAATGCGCAGATGATCGTGGCGCTGAACGGCGGCGCCCATGCCAACCCGTGTTTTGCCGGCGATACCGTGCGGGCGTGGTCTGAGGTGCTGGACAAGACCGAGACCGATGCCCCCGGCGTCGGCGCGATCCGGCTGCGGCTGGTGGCGACCAAAGGGGACAGCGCCGCCTTTGCACTGAAAGGCGCGGATGGCAAATACGCGCCAGAGGTGCTGCTGGATCTGGATTACTGGGCGTTGATACCGCTCTGATCCCGGCCCGAATTTCGATTGACGCCTGCGCCCGCCACGCGCAGGCTTTTTCTTGACTCGCGCCGGGTGGATTGGGCATAAACCCGTTATCTGAACGAGCGTTCAATAACGGGGAGGGCCGGAATGTTCACGCAAGGGATGGAATTCGATCTGGGCGAGGATGTGAACGCGCTGCGCGATATGGTGCATCGCTGGGCGCAGGATCGGGTAAAACCGCTGGCGGCGCAGGCCGACAAGACCAACGAATTTCCGAATGAATTATGGACGGAAATGGGCGAACTCGGCCTTTTGGGCATCACCGTGCCAGAGGAATTTGGCGGCTCTGGCATGGGCTATCTGGCGCATGTGATCGCGGTCGAGGAACTGGCGCGGGCCAGCGCCTCGATCAGCCTGTCCTATGGCGCGCATTCGAATCTCTGCGTGAACCAGATCAAGCTGAACGGCACGGATGAGCAGCGCCGCAAATACCTGCCCGATCTGTGCAGCGGCAAGGCCGTCGGCGCGCTTGCCATGTCCGAGGAAGGCGCGGGGTCCGATGTCGTCAGCATGAAGCTGCGGGCCGAGAAAAAGAACGACCGTTTCGTGCTGAACGGCAACAAATACTGGATCACCAACGCGCCTGACGCGCAGACTTTGGTGGTTTATGCCAAGACCGACCCCGAGGCCGGGTCCAAGGGCATCACCGCATTCATCGTCGAACGCGGCATGGCCGGGTTTTCCACGTCGCCCCATTTCGACAAGCTGGGGATGCGCGGGTCCAACACGGGCGAGCTGATCTTTGAGAACTGCGAAATCCCCTTCGAAAACGTGCTGGGCGAAGAAGGGCGCGGCGTGCGTGTGCTGATGTCAGGCCTTGATTACGAACGTCTGGTTCTGTCGGGCATCGGCACCGGCATCATGGCCGCCTGTCTGGATGAGGTGATGCCCTACATGCGTGAACGCAAGCAGTTCGGCCAGCCCATCGGGAATTTCCAGCTGATGCAGGGCAAGATCGCCGATATGTATGTCGCGCTGAACACCGCCCGCGCCTATGTCTATGAGGTCGCCAAGGCCTGCGACGCGGGCAAGGTCACGCGGCAGGACGCGGCGGGCGCGGTGCTGTATGCCAGCGAACAGGGGATGGTGCAGGCGCATCAGGCGGTGCAGGCGCTTGGCGGGGCCGGGTTCCTGAACGACAGCGTGGTCAGCCGCCTGTTCCGCGACGCCAAGCTGATGGAGATCGGCGCGGGCACCAGCGAAATCCGCCGGATGCTGATTGGCCGCGAATTGATGGGCCTGACCTGACATGCCATGAACCGGCGGGCGCGCCCCGCGCCCGGCTTTGATGTGACAAGGAAATTATTATGCTTCGCCCTGCTTTGATCTCTATTGCCACGCTGATCACCCTGCCTGCCAGCGCGCAGGATGCGCGGAGCTATGACCCCGAAATCCTGCCCGCCTGTCTTGCGCAGCGACAGGGCGACGACCGCATGGCCTGCATCGGACTTGCCGCAGACGCCTGTTCCGACAGCTCGACCGCCGGAATGGTCCAGTGTCTGTCGGCCGAGGCGGCGGATTGGGACGCGCGGCTGAACGACGCCTATCAGGTGTTGTTGACTGACGCGCGGCAGGCCGACACCGAGGCCCGCGATCTGGGCAGCACCGCTGCCTCGATGGAAAAAACCCTGCGCGAGATGCAGCGGTCATGGATCACCTTCCGCGACGCCTCCTGCGCTTATGCGGCAGCGCAGTTTCAGGGCGGCACGGCGGCAGGCCCGGCGGTCGCCGATTGCGCGATGCAACTGACCGCCCGACAGGCGATCCTGCTGATGCGCCATGCGGGCGATGTGGAATAGCGCGCCGCCGCCCTTGTCACAGGGTGGCATGGAACGACCGAAAGGAGATGTCATGCGGTTGATCGCTCTTGCCGCCCTTGCCCTGGCCTCGCTGCCGGCGGCCCCGGCTCTGGCCGGCGATTCCTCGGGTTTCGATCCGGCTGCCATCGACCAGTGCCTGGCCGACAGTCCCGGCGCGACCTGTGCCACCGCAGGGATGCAGTTCTGCCTGGATTACGTTCAGAAGGAACACCCCGACGTCGCCAGTGCCGAGCGTGAACTGGGCTGTCTCGATGCCAGCCATCAGGCATGGGAGGCGCGGTTGACGCAAATCTATGACGCGCTGCTTGATCGCGCCGCCGAGAATAGCCCCGAGACCCAGGCCGCCGTCCGCGAGATGGAACGCGCTTGGATCGCTTTTCGCGACGCGCGCTGCGCCATGGCCGCGCGGCTGTCTGGCGATACCGCCGCAGAACCATCCTGCCTGCGCGACGAGGTGGCCCGCCACGCCGCCCTGTTGCAAGCCTATGTCGAGGCGACCCGCGAATGACGGGATTGCCCGATATACCGGCGCGCGGACGGTTTTCCCGCACCTGCGCAGCGATTCGGCCAGCACCGATCTGCGCAACCTCGCCCTGCGATACGTCCACCTGCGCCTTGCGCCCCTTGTCACATCCGCACCCTGATCCGAAAGGCATGGCCTCATGAAACTGATCTCGTCCGCGATTGCTTCATCCGATGCCTTCAAGGCCAACCGCGCGGCGCATCTGGATCTGTTGGACACCGCGCGGCAGGCCGCGCTGGCCGCAGCGGCGGGCGGTGGCGCTGCGGCGATGGAGCGGCATATCTCGCGCGGCAAGATGGCCCCGCGTGACCGGGTGGCGAACCTTTTGGACCCCGGTAGCCCATTTTTGGAAATCGGCGCGACGGCGGCGCATGACATGTATGACGGCGCGGCCCCCGGCGCAGGCGTGATTGCCGGGATCGGGCGGGTGCATGGGCAGGATGTGATGGTCGTGGCCAATGACGCGACGGTCAAGGGCGGCACCTATTACCCGATGACCGTCAAGAAACACCTGCGCGCGCAGGAGATCGCCGAGCAGTGCAACCTGCCTTGCGTCTATCTGGTCGATAGCGGCGGGGCGAACCTGCCCAATCAGGACGAGGTGTTCCCCGACCGCGACCATTTCGGGCGCATCTTTTACAATCAGGCCCGCATGTCCGCCAAGGGGATCGCGCAGATCGCGGTTGTGATGGGGTCTTGCACGGCGGGCGGCGCTTATGTGCCTGCCATGTCGGATGTCACGATCATTGTGCGCAACCAAGGCACGATCTTTCTGGCTGGCCCGCCCTTGGTCAAGGCCGCGACGGGCGAGGTGGTCAGCGCCGAAGATCTGGGCGGCGGCGATGTTCACACCCGCCTGTCGGGCGTGGCCGATTATCTGGCCGAGGATGACGCTCATGCCTTGGCCATGGCGCGGCGCGCGATTGGCAACCTGAACCGGCACCTGCCGCAGACCGTGGCCTGGCAATCACCCGAAGACCCCGCCTATGACCCCGAGGAAATCCTCGGCATCGTCCCCGGCGATCTGCGCACCCCCTATGACATCCGCGAGGTGATCGCGCGGGTGGTGGACGGGTCTCGGTTCGATGAATTCAAGGCGCGGTTCGGGGAAACGCTGGTCACGGGGTTTGCGCATATTCAGGGCTGCCCGGTCGGCATCATCGCCAACAACGGCGTGCTGTTTTCCGAGGCCGCGCAAAAGGGCGCGCATTTCATCGAACTCTGTTCACAGCGCGGCACGCCGATCATTTTCCTGCAAAACATCACCGGATTCATGGTCGGCCGGAAATACGAGAACGAGGGCATCGCCCGCCACGGCGCCAAGATGGTGACGGCGGTGGCAACGACCAATGTGCCGAAGATCACCATGCTGGTCGGCGGCTCGTTCGGGGCGGGCAATTACGGCATGTCGGGCCGCGCCTATAGCCCGCGCTTCCTGTGGACATGGCCGAACAGCCGCATTTCGGTGATGGGGGGCGAGCAGGCGGCAGGCGTTCTGGCCACCGTCCGCCGCGACGGGATCGAGCGCAAGGGCGGCAGCTGGTCCGCCGAGGAGGAGGCCGAGTTCAAGCGCCCCACCATCGAGATGTTCGACCGGCAGTCGCATCCCTTATATGCGTCGGCGCGGCTGTGGGATGACGGCATCATTGATCCGCGCAAGACCCGCGACGTGCTGGGCCTGTCCTTGCGCGCCAGCCTGAATGCCCCGATCGAGCCGACGCGCTTTGGCGTCTTCCGTATGTGAGGGTTGATATGGCGGGTGCCTCCGGCGGGGATATTTCTGGACAGAAGATGCGGCTGGCGGAGCGTTGGCCGGGGGCTTTGTGGTGCGATTTCGGGGATAGTCCGGAATTGTCGGCGCATTTGCTTGGGCTGATCCGGTCGGGGGCAAAGACGGCGACCTGCGGCGCTTTGCGCGATTATCAGGCGGTGGGCGATCCGCTGCCGCGCGCGGGTGATGTGATGATCGCGCGGGATCATAGCGGGCAACCGGCGCTGGTGTATGAGCTGACCGAGGTGGTTATTCGGCCCTTTGACGAGGTGCCCGAGGAATTCGCCTTGGCCGAGGGTGAAGGCGATTTCGCCGCCTGGCGCGCGGCGCATGAGGCGTTTTTCGCCCGGAACGGTGGATTTTCGTCCGATATGCCGGTGGTTTGCGAGCGGTTTCGTCTGATCGAGGTGCTGGCGTGATCCGGGTCTGGCAGGGGGATATAACGACGCTGACCGTGGATGCCATTGTCAATGCGGCCAACGAAAGCCTGCTGGGTGGTGGTGGTGTCGATGGTGCCATTCATCGCGCTGCCGGGCCGGGACTGCTGGCAGAGTGTCGCAAGATCGGCGGTTGTCCCACCGGGCAGGCGCGGATCACCGGCGGGCACAATCTGCCGGCGCGGCATGTCATTCACACGGTCGGCCCGGTTTGGCACGGCGGCGGGCAGGGCGAGGCGGCGTTGCTGGCCTCGGCCTATCGCAGCTCGCTGAAAGTGGCGCGGCAGGCGGGGCTGCGCAGCATTGCCTTTCCGGCGATTTCGACCGGGGTTTACCGCTTTCCGCCGGATCAGGCGGCGCGGATCGCGGTTGAGACCATCCGCGCCCATGGCGAGGGGCTGGAGGTGACGCTGGTTGCCTTTGATGCGGCGTCGGCTGCGGTGCTGGAACGGGCGCTGGCCGGGGGCAGGGATGATGCGGTTGGCCGTTTCTGTGGCGGGCGTTATAGTCCGGGCGTGTGTTTCAACTGATGAGTATGTCATGACCCGTGCCCCCGCCAACCTTTCACCAACAGGTGCCGTATGAGTGTCGGTGCCGTTATCATTGGCCGGAACGAGGGCGAACGGCTGGTTCGCGCGCTGGCCGCCGCCCGTCGTGATCTGTCGCCCATCGTTTATGTGGACAGCGGATCGACCGATGACAGTGTTCAGGCAGCCTTGGCCGCCGGGGCTGTGGTGGTTGAACTGGACATGTCGCAGCCGTTTACCGCTGCACGGGCGCGGAATGCGGGCTTTGCGGCCTTTGGTGACAACCCGCCGGACTTCGTGCAATTCATCGACGGCGATTGCGAGATGGTGCCGGGCTGGACCGACACCGCGCTGACTTTTCTGGCTGCCCATCCCAAGGCCGCCATTGCTGCGGGCCGGGTGCGCGAACGCCACCCCGAAGCCAGTGTTTACAACCGGCTGTGTGATGCCGAATGGGATACGCCCATTGGTGAAAGCGATGCGGTGGGTGGTATCTTTATGGCGCGTTCGGCGGCTTTCGCCGGGGTTGGCGGCTTTGATGCCAAGCTGATCGCGGGCGAAGAACCCGAGTTGTGCCGTCGCCTGCGGGGCGCGGGCTGGACGGTCTGGCGGCTGGATGCCGAGATGACCCTGCATGACGCGGCGATGACCCGCTTTGGCCAATGGTGGCGGCGCGCGCGCCGGGGTGGTCATGCGGCGGCTGAAGGTGCGGCCTTGCCGGGGCCGGTGCCCGATGTGATCGCGCAGGGGCAGGTGCGGCGGGCGCTGATCTGGGGATTCGGCATTCCTTTGGCGGTGCTGCTGGCCGGGCTGATCGTGTCGCCATGGGCCTTGCTGTTGTTGCTGATCTACCCCGTTCAGATCGTGCGTCTTGCGCGTCGGCGGGGTTTTGAATGGGCGCTGTTCAACACATTGGGAAAATTTCCCGAGGCATTGGGCGCCCTGCAATATCACTGGGGCCGGTTCACGCGGCGTCGCCAGACTTTGATCGAATATAAATAGCGGCCCGCGGATAGGGCAAAAGGGGGAGATATGTTCAGCAAGATCCTGATCGCCAACCGGGGCGAGATTGCCTGCCGCGTGATCGACACCTGCCGCCGTCTGGGGGTGTCCCCGGTCGCGGTCTATTCCGACGCCGACCGGGGCGCGCGCCATGTGGCCATGGCCGATGAGGCGGTGCATATCGGCGGCCCCGCCCCTGCCGACAGTTACCTGCGCGGAGATGTCATCATTCAGGCGGCGCTGGATACCGGCGCGCAGGCGATCCATCCGGGCTATGGCTTTCTGTCGGAAAACCCCGAATTCGTCGATGCGGTGCAGGCGGCGGGTCTGGTGTTCATTGGCCCGGATGCCGCTGCGATCCGCGCGATGGGCCTGAAGGATGCCGCCAAAGAATTGATGGACAAGGCCGGCGTGCCGGTCGTTCCCGGCTATCAGGGCGAAAATCAGGATGCCGCCCATCTTGAGGCCGAGGCGGGCAAGATCGGCTATCCGGTCCTGATCAAGGCCGTCGCGGGCGGCGGCGGCAAGGGGATGCGTCTGGTCGAACGCGCCGGTGATTTCGCCGCCGCGCTGGATTCGGCGCAGTCCGAGGCGGCGAAGGCCTTTGGCAACCCGAACGTGCTGATCGAGAAATACATCCAGCAGCCCCGCCATATCGAGGTGCAGGTGTTCGGCGATGGCACCCGCGCGGTGCATCTGTTTGAACGCGACTGTTCGCTTCAGCGCCGCCACCAGAAGGTGATCGAGGAAGCCCCAGCCCCCGACATGCCCGAAAACGTGCGCGCCGTGATGGGCGCGGCGGCGGTCCGCGCGGCCGAGGCGATCGGTTACAAGGGCGCAGGCACGATCGAATTCATCGTCGATGGCTCGGGCGGGCTGCGCGAGGATGGGTTCTGGTTCATGGAGATGAACACCCGCCTGCAAGTCGAACACCCCGTGACCGAGGCGATCACCGGCGTCGATCTGGTCGAATGGCAGCTGCGCGTTGCGGCGGGCGAACCGCTGCCCGCGCGGCAGGAAGATCTGTCGATCCACGGCCACGCCTTCGAGGCGCGGCTTTACGCCGAGGATGTTCCCGCAGGCTTTCTGCCCGCGACCGGCACGCTGGCGCATCTGGCCTTCCCGGATGCCGCGCGGATCGAAACGGGCGTGCGGCAGGGCGACACGATCAGCCCGTGGTATGACCCGATGATCGCCAAGATCATCACCCACGGCGCCACCCGCGCCATCGCCCTGCGCGCGCTTGAGGCGGCGCTGATCGACACCGAAGTGGCGGGGTCGGTCACGAACCTCGAATTCCTGATCGCCCTGACCCGGCACGAGGGTTTCCGCAAGGGCGAGGTCGATACCGGCCTGATCGGGCGCGACCTTGACGATCTGGTCGCCGCCAGCGAGCCTGACCCGCGCACCCGTGCCTTGGCCGTGGTGGGGCTTGCGGGCCTTGCCGATCCGGACGCGCGCGGCGGCATGACGCTGTGGCAACCCCTGCGCCGCACCGTAACGTGGGACGGCGGCGAGGCAGTGATCGAGGTGCAAGGCCCCGGCGCGGCCCGCGTCACGCTGGACGGTCAGGCCCATGAGGTCCGCTGGCAGGGCAACCGCTGGTGGGTCGATGACAGCCTGCGCCGGTCGCGCATCGTCAGCCACCCGGCGGGCGTCTCGGTCTTTGGCGGGCGCAGCCTGACGTTGGTGCCGCTGGACCCGTTGGATCGCAAGGGCGAGGAAACGGGCGGCGGGCTGACGCTTTCGCCGATGCCGGGCCTTGTGAAATCGGTCTTTGTGACGGCGGGCCAGCAGGTTGCGGCAGGCGACCGTCTGTGCATCCTAGAGGCGATGAAGATGGAACACACCCTGACCGCCGCCCGCGATGGCACGGTGGCCGAGGTGCTGGCGCAGGCCGGCGATCAGGTCGAGGCTGGCGCCCCGCTGATCCGCCTTGAAGACGACACCGAAGCAGCAGCATAAGGAACGATCCGATGAAACTCAGCGCAAGAAACGTCCTGAACGGCAAAGTGGTCGAGATTCAGAAAGGCGCGGTGAACGCCATCGTCCGCATCGACATTGGCGGGTCGGTCATCACATCGTCCATCACCAATGCGGCGGTCGAGGAACTGGGCCTTGCCGTCGGCGACAGCGCCGCCGCGATCATCAAGGCCAGCGATGTGATGATCGGCAAGGAATGACCAGCGTGCCGATGATCCACCTGCACCACGCCCCCGGCTCTCGCAGTTTCCGGGTGATCTGGCTGCTGGAGGAGTTGGGGCTGGACTATGACCTGACCGCCTATGACTTCACCGATGGCAGCCTGCGCAGCGCGGATCATCTGGCCCGGTCCCCGGCTGGCAAGGTGCCTGCGCTGGAATTGGACGACGCGGCGCTGTTTGAATCCGGCGCGATCATCCAATATCTGACGGAACGCGAAGGGCGGCTTGCCCCCGAGCCCGGCGACCTTGAACGCGCCGATTTCCTGCAATGGCTGCATTTCGCGGAAACGCAGGGCATCTGCATCCAGAACCTGAACATCCAGTATAACTTTATCCGGCCAGAGGCGGCGCGGTCTGTGCCGTTCATCAAGCTGGAAACCAAGCGGCTGGCGGTCAGCGCCCGCGCGTTGGAAAAGCGGCTGACCGGGCGCGATCACCTGCTGGACAGCGGCTTTTCCGCTGCCGACTGCATGTTTGGCTTTAACGTCCGCTCGCTGTTCCACTTCCTGCCCGCCGCCGATTACCCACACATCGCTGCATGGTGGGACCGCATGCAGGCCCGCCCCGCCTGCGCCCGCGCGCTGGCCCGCGAGGGCGGCGATATGCTGCACGGCTTTTACCAGATCCCCGAGGGCTGACCGCATGACCCAAGTTGAAATCTTTGAAATGGGTCCCCGCGACGGGCTGCAAAACGAAAAGCGGCTGATCCCGGCGGCGGAGAAGATCGCGCTGGTCGATCTGCTGTCCACGGCGGGGTTCCGGCGCATCGAAGTCACCAGCTTTGTCAGCCCGAAATGGGTCCCGCAGATGGGCGACGCGGCCGAGGTGATGGCCGGGATCACACGCGCGCCCGGCATCAGCTATGCCGTGCTGACGCCGAACATGAAGGGATACGAGGGCGCGCGCGCTGCCCGCGCGTCCGAAGTCGCGATCTTTGCCAGCGCATCCGAAGGCTTCAGCAAGGCCAATCTCAACGCCACCATCGCCGAAAGTCTGGACCGTCTGCGCCCGGTGGCCGAGGCGGCGCTGGCCGATGGCATCCCGGTGCGCGGCTATGTCTCGGTGGTGACGGATTGCCCCTTCGACGGCCCGACGCCGCCCGAAAACGTCGCCCGCGTGGCCGCAAGCCTGCGCGATATGGGCTGCTATGAGATCAGCCTTGGCGACACGATCGGACAGGGCCGCCCCGAAACCATCGACTCCATGCTGAGCGCGGTGCTGGACGAACTGCCCGCGACCCGGCTGGCGGGGCATTACCACGACACCGCAGGCCGGGCGCTGGCCAATATCGACGCCAGCCTCGCGCGCGGGCTGCGGGTGTTTGACGCGGCGGTGGGTGGGCTTGGCGGTTGCCCCTATGCGCCCGGTGCCAAAGGCAACGTGGCCACCGAATCCGTAGCGGCGCATCTGGCGGCACAGGGCTATGACACCGGGCTGGATATGGACATCATCGAACAAGCCGCCGCCATGGCGCGTGCGATGCGAGAGGGAACCCATGTTTGAAACCATCAGGATCGACACCGACACACGCGGCGTGGCCACGCTGACCCTTGCCCGCGCGGATAAACACAACGCCCTGTCCGCGCAGATGATCGACGAGCTGACGCAAGCGGCGAAACAATTGGGCGACGATCCGTCGGTGCGCGTCGTGGTGCTGGCAGCCGAGGGGAAATCCTTTTGCGCGGGCGGCGATCTTGCCTGGATGCGCGAACAGATCGCTGCTGATGCCGAAACCCGCGCGGCGGGGGCACGCAATCTGGCGATGATGCTGTTTGCGCTGAATACGCTGCCCAAGCCGCTGATCGCACGGGTGCAGGGCAATGCCTTTGGCGGCGGCGTCGGCATGATGGCGGTCAGTGACGTGGTGATCGCCTCTGATGCCGCTACCTTTGGTCTGACCGAGGTCAAGCTGGGCCTGATCCCGGCCACTATCGGCCCCTATGTTCTGGCCCGCATGGGCGAGGACAAGGCGCGTCGGGTGTTCTTTTCCGCGCGCCTGTTCGGCGCGACCGAGGCCGAGCGGCTGAACCTGGTCAGCCGCGTTGTCTCTGCCGATGCACTGGATCACGCGGTCGAGGCCGAAATCGCCCCCTATATGGCGGCAGCCCCCGGTGCCGTCGCTGCCGCCAAGGCGCAGTGCCGCGCCTATGGCCCGCAGATTGATCCGGCGCGGATCGAAGACAGCATCACCCGGCTGGTCGCCGCATGGGAGGGCGACGAAGCGCCCGAGGGCATCGCGGCTTTCTTTGACAAACGCAAGGCCAACTGGGTGCGCTGAACCTCTGCGCGGTTTTTGGGGAGGGGCAGGCGCGGCGCGGTCTTATACTGTGATTTTATACGGTGCCGCGCCCGCCGCTTTCTGTTAGTTCAACGCCCCTTTAGGCGTGCCCCGCCCAATTCACACCGACCTCGCCCCTTGTTGCCAACCAGTCGTTCACACGCCCAAACGGCCGTGATCCGAAAAAACCGCGCCGTGCCGACAGGGGCGAAGGATGGGCGGTTTCGATCACCAGATCAGCCGCCCGTGGCAGCCCGGCGGCGGCCTTTTGTGCCTGGCCGCCCCACAGGATAAAGGCGATGGGGCGGTGGCGCTGCGCCTCGGCTATGGCCTGACGGGCCAGACGGTCCCAGCCCCAGCGGGCGTGTGAGCCTGCCGCACCGGGGGACACTGACAGCGATGTGTTCAGCAGCAAGACCCCCTGATCGGCCCAATGCGACAGGTCGCCGGTTTCAGGCGTGACGCCAATATCGTCGCGCAATTCCTTGAAGATGTTTAACAAAGACCGGGGCAGGGGTGTCTGGGGCGTCACAGAGAACGCCAGCCCGTTGGCATGGCCCGGCGTGGGGTAAGGGTCTTGCCCCAAAATCACCGCGCGGACACGATCCGGTGGCGTCGCATCCAATGCGGCAAAGACGCGGGCAGGGCCGGGCAACCAACCGTCCAGCCCGGCCAGCCGGGTGCGGATCGCGGGCCAGTCATCGGTAAAGAACGGCAGATGCGCCCATGCGGCGGGGGGGATCATGCCTCGGGCGGGCCGGTCACATCGGCCAGCGCCGTCAGCTTGGCCTTTGCCGCGCCGCTGTCGATGGATTCGGCGGCGCGCGCGGCACCTTCGCGCAGATCGGCGGCAACACCCGCGATCACCAGCGCCGCCGCCGCGTTCAGCAGCACGGCATCGCGATAGGCCCCGGTCGCCCCGTCCAGCAGCGCGCGGAAGGCGGCCGCGTTTTCAGATGGCTCGCCGCCGATGATCGCCTCGAACGGATGAACGGGCAGGCCCGCATCCTCGGGGTGGAGGGTGAATTCTGTCACCTTGCCGCCGTCCAGTGCTGCAACCCAGGATTCTCCGGCGATGGACAGTTCATCCGTGCCGTCGCCGCCATGCACCAGCCAGGCTGCGTCGGACCCCAGATCGCGCAGCACCTCGGCCATGGGGCGCAGCCAGTCGCGGCTGAACGCGCCGGTCAACTGCCGCCGCACCGATGCCGGATTGGTCAGCGGTCCCAGCAGGTTAAAGATCGTGCGCGTGCCCAGTTCCGCGCGCGGCGGGCCGACATGGCGCATCGCCGGGTGATGCATGGGCGCCATCATGAAACAAATACCCGCCCGGCCAAGCGCGTTCTGCGCCACCGCCGGGCCACCCATGACATTGATGCCCATCTGGGTCAGCGCATCCGCCGCGCCTGATTTCGACGACAGGTTGCGGTTGCCATGCTTGGCCACCGGCACCCCCGCACCCGCGACGACAAAGGCGGTGGCGGTGGAAATGTTCAGCGTTCCCTTGCCATCGCCGCCGGTGCCCACGATGTCGATCGCCCCCTCGGGCGCGGTGATGCGGTTCATGCGGGCGCGCATACTGCGGGCGGCGGCGGCGATTTCATCGACCGTTTCCCCGCGCACACGCAGCGCCATCAGCAGGCCGCCGATCTGTGCCGGCGTAGCGGCCCCGTCGAACAGCGCGCCAAAGGCAGCCTCGGCCTCGGTTCCGGTCAGGGGGCGGGTGGCGGCAAGGCCGATCAGCGGCCGGATGTCTGCCGGGGCGGTCATGCGGCGGCCTTTCGCGGGGCGCAGCGGCCAAGAAAGGTTTCGATCATCGCATGGCCGTGTTCTGATGCGATGGATTCGGGATGGAACTGCACGCCTTCGATGGGCAGGTCGTTGTGGATCACGCCCATGATCGTGCCATCCGCCGCCCGTGCCGTGATCCGCAGCACATTGGGCAGGCTGTCCGGCGCGATGGTCAGCGAGTGATAGCGCGTCGCCCGCAAGGGCGAGGGCAGGCCGGTGAACACGCCGGTGCCGTCGTGGATCATATCGTCAACCTTGCCATGCAGGATGCGATCAGCCCGGATGATGCGCCCGCCAAACGCCTCGCCGATGGACTGATGGCCAAGGCAAACACCCAAGAGCGGGATGCGCGTTTCCGCCACCGCCGCGATCAATGGCAGGCAGATCCCCGCCTGAGCCGGATCGCAGGGACCGGGCGAGATCACGATCCCGTCGGGTTCCAGCGCCAGAGCCTGATCCACCGTCAGGGCATCATTGCGGCGGACATCCACCGTGGCCCCCGCCTCGCCCAGATAATGCACCAGATTCCATGTAAAGCTGTCGTAATTGTCGATCAGCAGGATGCGTGGTGTATGCTTCATGGCGGTTCCTTGGCCGGGGGTTGTTTTCCCCGCGAAAATGACCCGCTATAGATGGGCCATCCGGCGGCAGGGGGTCAACCCCGGCCGGGCGGGGTGAATAAAGAAACCACAATACGGCGGGCAGATGGCGAAAGGTTTTGCAGCGGGGCTTTTTCAGGGGCTGCTGGTCGGTGTCGCCGGGCTGACGGTGCTGTCACTGGCGCTGCCCTTGTCGCAGGACAGCGCGGACGAGGCACCGCAGGCGGTCGATTCCCTATCCCCTGCGGAACAGGTCGCCCCCCTGCAAACGCCCGAATCTGTCGAGGATGACAGCGCCGCGCCGCCTGTGGTTCCGCAACAGCCGACAGTCGCGCCGCAGGATGGTGCCCCACCGACCGATATGGGGGACGAATCTGTGGCTGCCCCCGATGTCCTCCCCACGCCCACGGCTTTGACTCCTGAGGCGCAGTCGGGTGATTTGCCGGTGCCTGCCGGATCAGAGTTCGGTCGTGGCCCGGATGGTCCGCCCGCCGCGCCCGCGCCGATGGAACTGCCGTCTGCGCGCGCCGCCGAAATCGCTCCGCCCCCGTCCGAGGCTGACGAGGCACCGCTTGCCGCTGTCTCGGATGCAGGCGATCAGCCCTTCACCCCTGAACCGGCGGCGCCGGTTGCCCCCTCGCCCGATGCCTCGCCACAGCCGATGATGCAGCCGAGGATGACGCCCACGCTGGAACGCCCCACGACACCGGATGCCCCCGCGCCTGCCATGCAGCCCGATGCTGTGCCGGATATGGCCGGGGCGTTCGGGGCAGACGAGGTTGCACAGCCTGATGCAGAGGCGGAATCCGGTATCTCGGTGCAAGATGCCGCGCCCTTGGCAGGGGCCGCGACAGAAACCCAGGCCCCCCCGTCCGACACCGACACGCAACTACAGCAAGACACGCAGCCGGAAACGCAAAGCGCCCCCGCGCAGGCGCAAGCGCCGCAGGATGCCGGGGCACCGCAGCCGGTGGACGTGCGGCCGTCGGCGGAATCCCCGACAGAAACGGTGACGCCATTGCAAAGCGACGCGGAAACCCAACCGCCGACGGTGGCGCTACCGCCCGCCACCGCCGAAACACAGCCGCAACCGCGACCCCTGCCGGAAACGCAGCCGCAGCTCCGGCACAGCCAGCCCGCCCTTGATCTGTCCATCCCGCCCGCCCTCGACCGGCTGGCACCTTTGCAGGGGAATTGAATGATCCCGCTTCATCCCAGTATCGCATCGACCTTCAGCCCGCCGGTGATGGAGGCGCGGCGGTGGTTGGCCGGGGTCTCGTTCCCGCCGGATCGGCCGTTGATGAACGTCTCGCAGGCGGCACCCGCCTTGCCGCCGCCCGATGATCTGCGCCGCGCCATGGCCGATGCGGCGCTGCGCGATGACGCCGCGCATCTGTATGGGCCGGTTCTGGGCAATGACGATCTGCGGCAGGCTTTGGCCGCTGACTGGTCGGCGTTTTACCGCGCGCCCGTCACGGCGGATCATGTCGCCATCACGCAAGGCTGCAATCAGGCATTCTGCGCGGCGATTGCCACGCTGGCCGGGCCGGGTGATGAAATCCTGCTGCCGGTGCCGTGGTATTTCAATCACAAGATGTGGCTGGACATCAACGGCATCCGCGCCGTGCCGGTGCCCTGCGACAGCCAGATGATGCCGCAGCCCGATCTGGCCCGCGCCCTGCTGAGCGATCGCACCCGCGCCATCGTATTGGTGACGCCCAACAACCCCACCGGCGCGGAATATCCCGCCGGGCTGATCCGTGCCTTTTACGATCTGGCACGCGAACACGGGCTGGCGCTGATCGTGGACGAAACCTATCGCGATTTTCACAGCCTTGCCTCGCGGCAAGGAGAGCCGCCACACGATCTGCTGACTGATTCCGATTGGGGTGAAACGCTGATCCAGCTTTATTCCTTTTCGAAAAGCTATCGTCTGACCGGGCACCGCACCGGCGCGGTGATCGCTGCGCCCGACCGGATGGTGCAGGTGGAAAAATGGCTGGATACGGTGGCGATTTGTGCCGGGCAGATGGGGCAGATTGGCGCGACCCATGGCTTGCGTCATCTGGGCGACTGGCTGGCGGGCGAGCGCGATGAAATCCTGCGCCGCCGCCTGGCCTGCCTGCATCATCTGGACCGGCTGCCGGGGTGGGGGCTGAAAAGCTGCGGGGCCTATTTCGCGTGGATCGAACACCCGTTCAAGGCAAGCTCGGCCGATCTGGCGCCGCTGCTGGTGCGCGATGCCGGGGTGCTGGCGCTGCCCGGAACGATGTTCATGCCGGGCGACAACCCCGACGGTCCGCGCCATTTCCGCATCGCCTATGCCAATATCGACAGCGATGGCATCGTGGCACTGGCGGAACGGCTGTCACAGTTCCGTGGATGACGCCGGGCTTGTGATGGCCGCGCCATCGCCCTAAAGAACCCGGACGAGCGAAAAACGACAAGAGGCTGGGATGAAGAACCTGCGCACCCACGGCAAATCCACCATCGTCTGGGTCTTGATGGGGCTGATGGTGCTGGGATTGGGCGGCTTTGGCGTCACGACTTTTTCCGGCGGCTCCAGCGCTGTCGGTTCGGTTGGCGAAACCGAAATCACGGCGGATCAATACGGGCGCGCCCTGCGCAGCGAGTTGAATAACTACTCTCAGCAGATGGGCCAGCATTTCACCATGGCGCAGGCACAGGCCATCGGTTTGCCGCAGGCGGTGCAGGGGCAATTGTTCGGTGCCGCCGCATTGGCCGAAGAGGCGCGCCGCATTGGCCTGTCGGTGGGAGATGAGCGTATCGCGCAGACCATCACGGCTGTTCCGGCCTTTCGCGGTCCTTCGGGCAGCTTTGATCGTGCGGCCTATGCCGATCTGCTGCGTCGCGAACGCCTGACCGAAGGCGAATTTGAACATGAGGTGCGTCAGGACGAGGCGCGGATGATCCTGCAACGCGCCGTCGCGGGCGGTATCGTTGCGCCGGAACCCGTGGTTAACCGAACCGCAGGCTGGATTCTGGAAACCCGCGATTTCACCTGGCGCGAGCTGACGGCGGCCGATCTGCCGCATACTGTCGAAGACCCCGATCAGGCCATTCTGGAGGCGTGGCATCAGGCCAATGCGCCGCGCTTTACCGCGCCCGAGGTGCGCAAGATCAGCTATATCTGGCTGACGCCTGAAATGCTGGCCGATACCGTGGAGCTGGATGACGCCGCGCTGCGCGATCTGTATCAGGCCCGCATCAACGATTATCAGCAGCCTGAACTGCGCATGGTGGAACGGCTGGTCATGCCCTCGGCTCAGGCGGCGGCGGATGCCAGGGCGCGGCTGGACGCGGGCGAGATTACCTTTGCGCAACTGGTTGCCGAACGCGGGCTGACGCTGGATGATATTGATCTGGGCGAGGTGTCGCAGGATCAGCTTGGCGTGGCGGGCGAGGCGGTGTTCGCGCTGGACGGTCCCGGCATTGCCGGGCCGGTGGACACGCCGCTGGGTCCGGCGCTGTTTTCAATGAACGCCATTCTTGAACCGCGCAACATCGCCTTTGAACAGGCCGAACCCGATCTGCGCGCCGAAGCCGCCGCAGATCGTGCCCGCCGGATCATCACCGAACGATCCGCCGCGATCGAGGACAGCCTTGCCTCGGGGGCTTCGCTTGAGGATGCGGCGCAGGAAAACGATATGCAGGTCGGTCTGATCGACTGGACCCAAGGGTTCACCGGCGACGATCACAGCACCATCGCCAACTATCCCGCTTTCCGCGAACAGGCCGCCGTCGTTGTTGCCGAGGATTTCCCGCAACTGTTCGAACTGGACGATGGCGGCGTGTTTGCCCTGCGTCTGGATGAGGTGGTGGCCCCGGCGCTGCGCCCCTATGACGAGGTGGCCGACGAGGTGCTGGCCGACTGGCGGCAGGCCGAAACCCTGCGCCTGCTGCGCCAGCAGGCCGAAGAAGACCGCGTGACGGCCGTTGCTGCGGCGACTCTGGCTCCGGCGAATGGCGACGGTAATGGCGCTGCGGCGGAACAGGATGACACAGCGGCCAGCCCACCGGCCACGCCGGGCACCGTGCAGCAAAACATGGGCCGGGATGGCTGGATTGAGGGCGTGCCGCCCGATGTCATCGCCCGCGCCTTTCGTATCACCGAACCGGGCGATGCGGAAATCGCCGAGGCACAGGGCCGGGTGTTTCTGGTGACGCTGGACGCCATTCACGCCGCCGATCTGTCCGCCGAACAGGCCGGGCCGGTGCTGGATGCGGTGCGGATGCAGGCGCAGCGGTCGTTGCAGCAGGATGTGTTCGATTACTTTACCCGCGCCATTCAGACCCAAGCCGGGGTGACGATCAATCAGAACGTCATCAACATGGTGCATACGCAGGCTCAATGATGGATCTCTCGCCCGATTTCGCAAGTTTTGAACGCGGTTGGGAGGCGGGTCGCAACCAGCTTGTCACCCTGCGGCTGGCCGCCGATCTGGACACGCCCGTCAGCCTGATGCTGAAACTGGCCGAGGCGCAGCCGCTGTCCTTCATGCTGGAATCGGTGACGGGCGGCGAGGTGCGGGGCCGTTACTCGATCGTCGGGATGAAGCCCGATCTGATCTGGGAATGCCGTGGCACGCAGGCCCGCATCAACCGACAGGCGCGGTTTTCCGACGAGTTTCAACCCGACGACCGCCCGGCGCTGGACAGCCTGCGCGCCCTGATCGCCGAAAGCCGCATCGACATGCCCGACGGTATTCCTCCGGTTGCGGCGGGACTGTTTGGCTATCTGGGCTATGACATGATCCGGCTGGTCGAACATCTGCCCGATGTGAACCCCGACCCGCTGAATCTGCCCGATGCAATGTTGCTGCGCCCCTCGGTCGTCGCGGTGCTGGATGGCGTCAAGGGCGAGGTCACGCTTTGCGCGCCCGCGTGGTTCGACCCGGCGCTGCCCGCCCGCGCCGCCTATGCGCAGGCCGCCGAACGCGTGACCGAGGCGCTGCGGTCGCTGGACCGCCAACCGTCCGAGCCGCGTGCCCTTGGCCGCGATGCGCAGGTGGGTGACCCCGTCAGCAACTTTGCCAAGGCCGATTATCTGGCCGCTGTCGAGCGCGCCAAGGAATACATCCGCGCCGGTGACATTTTTCAGGTGGTGCCGTCGCAACGCTGGCGGATGGATTTCCCGCTGCCGCCCTTTGCGCTGTATCGTAGCCTTCGCCGCACCAACCCGTCGCCCTTCATGTTCTTTCTGAACATGGGCGGGTTTCAGATCGTCGGCGCGTCCCCCGAAATTCTGGTCCGCCTGCGCGATGGCGAGGTGACGATCCGCCCCATCGCCGGCACCCGCCCGCGCGGCGCGAACGAGGCCGAGGATCGCGCGCTGGAGGCCGATCTGCTGGGCGATCAAAAGGAACTGGCCGAACATCTGATGTTGCTGGACCTTGGCCGTAACGACGTGGGTCGCGTGGCGAAAATCGGCACCGTGCGCCCGACCGAACAGTTCATCATCGAACGTTACAGCCACGTCATGCACATCGTCTCCAACGTGGTCGGCGAACTGCGCGAGGGGCAGGATGCGCTGTCCGCCCTGCTGGCCGGTCTGCCTGCGGGCACCGTCAGCGGCGCGCCCAAGGTTCGCGCCATGCAGATCATCGACGAGTTAGAGCCGGAAAAGCGCGGCGTTTACGGCGGGGGCGTCGGCTATTTCGCGGCGAATGGTGAAATGGACATGTGCATCGCGCTGCGCACCGGCGTCATCAAGGATGGCGCGCTGTATCTGCAATCGGGCGGCGGCGTCGTTTATGACAGCGACCCCGAGGCCGAATATCAGGAAACCGTCAACAAAAGTCGCGCCTTGCAGCGTGCAGCCGAAGGGGCCGCCCGTTTCGCGTCGGGCAACACCTGACAGGCACAGTTAAAACACGCGGCATCTTGTGATTGAAGCCGCGTGTTTTTTGCGCGACAAGACTGTTCTCAACCATAGGTTTCCGGCATGGCGCAGACCGATTATCATACGTGGATTTTCAACGTCGATGATTTTCCGCTGACAGATCCCGGCTATGATTTTTTCAAGAACAGCGACCGGCCTACGTTCGAAATCGGCAGCACGTTTTCGTTCGCCACCGTGGGGGAAGCGCAGCCTATTACCATCAGCGATGACAATAATTCGCTGACAGATAACGACTCGCCGACCGACAGCAACATCCAATTTATCAATTTTTCTGATCCAGATCAGACTGTTACCGTCAAGGGTGGTCAGGTTTGGGGCAATGATACGCAACTGGAAACAGCGTGGCAGGTCAGCCTTAGTGGATCAGACGGGTCCAGCCTGACGGTCTGGGGCGTGACCTTCAATCAGCACGACAATGATGTGCAGGCGTTCGTCACCACCGCCGATCTGAAAACCGGCGTTACCTATACGATCACCGCTTATTCCACCAACAGCGGGGCAGGTTATGCCTCGCTGGTGTGTTTTGTGGGTGGCACGCTGATCGAAACGCCCGATGGCCCGCGCCCGGTCGAGGGGTTGGGCAAGGGTGATCTGGTGCTGACCAACAGCGGGGCCGCCCGGCCAATCCGCTGGATCGGCGCCCGCCATGTGACGGCGGCGCAGATGCAGCATGATTCACGGCTGAAACCGATCCGCATCGGACAGGGCGCGCTGGCCCCCGGTGTGCCGCGTCGCGATCTGCTGGTGTCGCCGCAGCATCGCATTTTGCTGCGTTCCGCCATCGCCCGCACCATGTTCGGCACGGATGAGGTGCTGGCCCCTGCCGTTCACCTGCTGGCCGCACCGGGGATCGAGCGAGTAGAAACGCCGGGCGATTTGTCCTATCACCACATCATGCTGGACAGCCATGACATCCTGCTGTCCGAAGGTGCCGAAACTGAAAGCTTGCTGCCCGGTCCGGTGGCGCTGGCTGGTCTGTCATCTGCCGCCCGTATCGAAATCATAACGCTGTTTCCCGAACTGGCCACCATGGTCATGCCCGCTGCGCGCCCGATTCCGGCGGGCGGTCGGACGCGTCGTTTGGTCGAACGACACATACGCAATAACAAGCCGCTGTCCGGCGCGCGTCTGTAATCTACGTCTCGTGGTCAGCAAAAGGCCCGGTGGATTGCCGGGCCTTTCGTCATTGTAAATGCCCGCGCGGGGCGTCCTGCCACCGGGGCGGGATCAGTTCGACGTTTCGGTTTCCGTTTCAGCCGGTTCCATGGCCGGGGCCGGATCGACCGGATCGGTCGTGGTCGGAGCACTGGTATCGGCGGGCATATCTGTGCCGCCCTCGACCGGCGGGACAGGCTCTGCCGGAACCGCGCCAGCGGGCGGGGTCGTTGCCGGGGTCATCTCGACCGCCGGGGCAGCCGGATCAATCCCCGGTGCGGTTTCCTGCGCGCGGAACACATATTCCGGTGCGGCATTCGCTTCGTCCCGCGTCAGGTCCGAGGTGACTTCGCGCGCGTCATAGTTGATGGTCAGGCGATCCCATGGCACCGCGATCTGCTTTTGCCCGATACCCAGAAAGCCGCCCACGCCGATGATCGCCGCCGACATCTGGCCCGTCGTGCCGTCAAGGATCAGGTCGGTGATGTCGCCGATTTTTTCGCCGTCGGGGGCGTGGACCGAAGCGCCGGTGATCCAGTCCAGCCGCAGTTCGGTGGTGGTCTGTTCATGCACCACCTTGTCACTGGCGGCCATCTGCGTGGCCAGTGCATCCGCCTGCGCGGCGGTATCCGCCGCCTCGGGGGCGGTTCCGGTGGTCGTCGGATCGGCCGCCAGATCGGTGCTTGCGCCGCCCTGATCTTCGACCGGGGCCGCAGTATCCTGTGCCAAGGCAGTGCCGAGGCTGAAAGGAATAACAAGGGCGGTGGTCAACAAAATCTTATGCATCGCGTTCTCCTCCGAAGGGTTCTGCGGGCCGGTTGCCCGCATTCGGGGACTCAACCCCACAGAGTCGCAATGGTTTCGTCCGTTCACGGAAACTTAGGTAAGGCGGCAAAAAACTGCCTTGCCGGTCGCGCCAGATCAGACAGGGCCATATCTGGCAGGATCAGCCTCATCGGTGGTCCGACCCGTATCCGGCGGGCAGACAAGGACGATCAGGCACGCCAGCAACAGGACTGCTGGCTTGCGGCGGCGTTTGCAGGGCTTCGATCAGTTCATGGTAGGTCAGCCCCAGACCCACAGCAGCACCGCCCGGAACAGCCCGATCAGTCTTCGCCACGGAAGGGCTGAACGTATTGCAGCGCCATGTCCCAGGGGAAAAAGATCCATGTGTCCTGCGACACCTCGGTGACATAGGTCTGGACCATCGGCTTGCCCTTGGGTTTGGCATAGACGGTGCCGAAATGCGCCTTGGGATACATCTGGCGCACCAGTTCCAGCGTGCGCCCGGAATCGACCAGATCGTCAATGACCAGAATGCGGTCGCCGTCGCCCATCAGCTCCGGGTCGGGCGAGTTCAGCACCTGCAATTCGCCCTGACCGGCATTGGCCCCCTGTCCTTTGTAGGATTTGATGCTGATCGTGTCGATGGTGCGGATGTCCAGTTCGCGCGCCACGATCATGGCCGGAACCAGACCGCCACGGGTAATCGCGACGATGGCACGCCAGTCGGTGCCATCCAGCCGCCACGCCAAGGCGCGCGCGTCACGGTGAAGCTGATCCCAGCTGACGTGGAACCCCTTTTCATGTGGCAGACGGTCGGAAGTCATTCTATCCCTTTCAATGTTCAAGGATCAGCAGCACGCCCAACAGGGCCATGGCCACGGCACAAGCCCGGTCGATCCAGAATTTCGCCGCAAAATAGCGCAGTCGTATCGCCCCTGTCGATGCCAGAACGGCAACCAGCGCATACCAGAAATATTCTATGCCCAGACACATGGCATAGATCGCCGCCTGTTCGCCGCCGGTCAGGGCGCGGGGGAAAACCGACAGGATCAGCGTGGCATAGAACAGCGCGGGTTTTGGGTTCGACAGGTTCAACGCGATCCCGCCCATGAACCCACGCAGGGCACCGCGCTTTGGCCCCTCTGCCGCAGGGGGGAGGGGCTGGCGCGCCCCGCGCCACAGCCGCCAGGCGAACCACAGCAGATAACAGCCGCCAAAGATCATCATTCCCGACAGGAGCGCCGGGTTCAGCCGGAACAGCACCGCCAGCCCGAACAGGGCTGCCAGACACCACAGCGATGCCCCTGTGGCCAGCCCCAACCCATAGGGCAGGGCACGTTCGCGGCCATGGGCAAAGGCCGCCTGAATTGTCGCGATAATCGCGGGGCCGGGCGACAGGATCGCCAAGGACAGGGCCGACACCAACGTCAGCGTTTCTTGCAGTGAAATTGACAGCGGGTGTTCCTCCGTGATCGGCGGAATTTACCCGGTTGTAATGGCTCTGCAAGAGCTTGCGCGCAGCTTAGGGGAAGGTCAGTTCGAAATGCGCGCCCATGTCGGGCTGATCGCCCGTCACCCTGGATTTGGCGATCTGGAACAAAAAGCCCAGCCCGCCATGTGTGGCCCAGACCTCGGCCTGCGACAGATCCAGCCGCAGCAGACGGATGTCATTATCCTGGCGGCCGTCCTCGAACCAACTGGCGGCAATGGCGTTCCAGATTTCGTCCAGCTTGGCCTGATCGTCAGAGGCGGCAAGCTGCCCCTCGATCCGGGCAAACAATGCACCGCCCCCGTCGGCGATGGTATAGACCGCGCGCCGCGCGCCCGTGCTGACGACCTCGACCAGATCGGTGCCGGCGGCGGTGATGAACCACAATGCACCGGCATCGCGGTCGGCATAATGCGACATCGGCACCAGACGCCAATCCGGGTCACAGCCCAGCATTCCGGCGTTGATGTCATCCAGACGGTTCCAGAACGTGTCCCGATGGTCTGTCATGTCCCGTCCTCCTGAGGGTTACCCAAAAGAACGCCGCCGCGCCGTCCATGGTTGCGCGGGTTGATGAATATCAGTCCTTCACGACGGAAATATCGGGCGCGTCCACGGCCTTCATGCCGACGACATGATAGCCCGCATCGACATGATGGGTTTCGCCGGTGACGCCGCTGCCCAGATCGGACAGCAGATACAGCGCCGATTTGCCCACCTCGTCCTGCGTGACGTTGCGGCGCAGGGGCGAGTTCAGCTCGTTCCATTTCATGATATAGCGGAAATCACCGATGCCGCTGGCGGCCAGTGTCTTGATCGGGCCGGCGCTGATCGAATTGACGCGGATGCCGTCCTTGCCCAGATCTTCGGCCAGATAGCGCACGGATGCCTCCAGCGCGGCCTTGGCCACGCCCATGACGTTGTAATGCGGCATCACCCGTTCGGCGCCGTAATAAGTCAGCGTCACCATGCTGCCGCCGTCGGTCATCATCGCCGCCGCGCGACGGGCGACAGCGGTGAAAGAATAAACCGAAATATCCATTGTCATCATAAAGTTGTCGCGCGACGTATCGACATAACGGCCGCGCAATTCGGTCTTGTCGGAAAAGCCGATTGCGTGCACCAGAAAGTCAATCTTGCCCCAGCGTTCGCCCAAAGTGGTGAACAGCGCGTCCACCGACGCCTCATCCGCCACATCACATTCGGCCAGAATGTCCGATCCAAGCTGCGCTGCCAGCGGCTGCACCCGCTTTTTCAGCGCCTCGCCCTGATAGCTAAACGCCAGTTCCGCCCCCTGATCGGCCAGTGCTTTGGCGATGCCCCAGGCGATGGACTTGTCATTCGCCAGCCCCATGATAAGACCGCGCTTCCCGGCCATCAGCCCGGTGTTCTGGTTGCTTGACATGACCGTTCCTCATCGTTTCACACTTCCGACAGTTGATTAGGCCGAAGGTTGATGGTCATCAAGCGCAAAGGGGTTAACGCATGACGGAACGCAGTGGTATTTTTGCAGGTGACGATCCTTTTGCTATCGCACGCCGCTGGCTGGCCGAGGCGGAAAAGACCGAACCGAACGATCCCAACGCGATTGCGCTTGCCACAGTCGATGCCGACGGGCTGCCCGATGCACGTATGGTTCTGCTTAAGGAAATCGAGGCGGATGCCTTTGTTTTCTATACCAATTACAACAGTGCCAAGGGGCGGCAAATCACCGATACCGGGGTTGCCGCTTTTGTGATGCACTGGAAATCGCTGCGCCGCCAGATCCGGGTTCGCGGCACCGTCACCCGTGAAGAAGGGCGGCAGGCCGATGCCTATTACAACAGCCGCGCCTTGCAAAGCCGGATCGGGGCCTGGGCCTCGCGCCAGTCGCAGGTTCTGGAATCACGGTCCAGTTTGATGGCCGAGGTGGCGCGTCAGGGCATCGCCCACGGGTTGCATCCGGCGCGGCCACCGTTCTGGGGCGGATTTCGCATAAAACCCGTCCAGATCGAGTTCTGGGCTGACGGTGCATTTCGGCTACACGACAGATTTCATTGGCTTTGGTCTGATTCGCAAGGGTGGCAGGTGCAGCGTCTGTCGCCGTAACTGCGCGATATGCAAGATGAGCAACCCACAGTTGACATGGGATTTTGCCCATTTTGCCTGTATTTTCAGAATGAAAGAATTTAACCTTTAGTTTCGTCCAGTTACAGCAAGTTTCCGTTAGGTAAGCCTGTGCGGCGTGCAAAAAACTTGTCTATAACGTCAAGACAACCTACTGTTAACTTGTCCGGCGGACTTGCAAAAATGCAGGCGGCAAGTCACAAAACCGGGTGATGTCAGGGGTGTGCAGAATGACCGATCCGAAAGTCGGCGGAACAGTTGTCGACGGGCTTATCAAGTGGTTTGATCCAGCCAAAGGCTATGGCTTTGTGCTGGATTCAGGCGGTGGCCCAGACATTTTGCTGCACGCCAACGTCCTGCGCAACTTTGGTCAAGGGTCGGTTGCAGATAATGCACGTGTCCGGGTGCGGGTTGTGCCCACCACGCGCGGCCTTCAGGCGACCGAGGTTCTGTCGGTCGCCCCCCCCGAAGGCGACGGCACGCCGCCGATTGCCGACCTGGACGAAAGCGTCATCGCACAGCTGGAAAACCTGCCGCTGCGGCCGGCGCGCGTCAAATGGTTCGACAAAAGCAAAGGCTTTGGTTTCGCGAATATTTTCGGCCATTCCGACGATGTGTTCCTGCATGTCGAGGTGCTGCGGCATTCCGGCCTGTCCGATCTGGCCGTGGGCGAGGCGGTGGCCCTGCGCGTAATCGAAGGGCCACGTGGCCTGATGGCGGCACAAGTCAGCGCATGGGATCGGGCCGCCGTCCGCCACGAACATGGCGCCGAAGCAGACAGCGACAATCCGTCAGACCATGACGCGGGTGACGGTTTTTTGGCCGCAGTGGCTGAATAAGCCTTGCTTTCCAGATCGCTGACCCTGCTGTTTTTACTGATTGCGCCCGGTGCCGGTCTGGCCGCTGGCGTTGCCTGTGCACCCGATCAGGCCATTTTCCGCAGTAACGGCACCGACCAGCGTATCACGGTCGAAATCGCCGATACGTTGGAAAAGCGTGCGCGGGGGCTGATGTTCCGCCGCGATCTGCCGCCGGGGCAGGGGATGTTGTTCGTTTATGAACAGCCGCAGCCGGTCTCTTTCTGGATGCGTAACACGCTGATTCCGCTGGATATGCTGTTTATGGACGCAACGGGAACGGTGCGACACATCCATGCGCAGGCGCAGCCGCTGGACGAAACCTCCATTCCCGGCGCGATGCCCGGCGACCGTGATCCGAACCGTCTGCTGGTGCTGGAAATTGCCGGAGGCGAGGCCGCGCGCCTTGGCCTGACCCCTGGCGCACGGATGGCGCATCCGGCAGTGCCGCAAACCCGCGCCGCGCTGCCCTGTCGCTGATTTTCTGGAAATGGTCGGGGCGAGAGGATTCGAACCTCCGGCCTACGGTACCCAAAACCGTCGCGCTACCAGGCTGCGCTACGCCCCGACGGGCGTCGTTTAGCCTATCGCGCCGCGCTGCGCCAGCCCTGTCGGGCAGGAAGACGCACGCTAATTTCGCCACGATGCTGATCGTCTGGCAAACGCTTAGGCATCTTGCTTGCTGAAAATACCCTCAGCGGGCGGGGGCAGCGTGCCCCCGGTTGCCTTTTATCGCAATCAGGCCGCCGACAACGCGGCGACGATGGCGCCAAAGTCATCCGCCTTCAGGCTGGCCCCGCCGACCAGCGCGCCATCCACGTTCGGAATGGCGAAAATCTCGACCGCGTTCGACGGCTTGACGCTGCCGCCATACAGCACCCGAAACTCTGCGCCATCGCCAAAACGGGCGGTCAGGTCACTGCGGATCAGGGCGTGAACCTCGGCGATCTGGTCATTGGTGGGGGTGCGGCCGGTGCCGATGGCCCAAACGGGTTCATAAGCAATCACGGTATTTTCGGCGGTGGCGCAATCGGGCACCGATGCGGCGATCTGCGCACCGATCACGGCCAGAGTCTGCCCGCTGTCACGCTGCGCCTCGGTTTCCCCGACGCAGATGATGCTGACGACCCCCGCCTGATGTGCGGCGACGGATTTGGCGCAGACAGCGGCGTCATCCTCGCCGTGGTCGGCGCGGCGTTCGGAATGGCCGACGATCACATATTCGGCGCCTGCATCCCGTAACTGCGCGGCGGAAATATCGCCGGTATGCGCGCCGGAAACCTTGGCATGGCAATCCTGCCCGCCGACAGCCAGCGCGCCGCCACGCGATTTGCCGACCATCGGATGGATCAGCACGGCGGGCGGGCAGATCAAAACCTCGCATCCCGGTTCGGGATGCGCATCCAGCAGCCGGTCCACCTCGGTCAAGGCGGCCAGATCGCCGTTCATCTTCCAGTTTCCAGCGGCAAGTTTGCGCGGTGCCATCATCTTCTCCCGAATTGTGCGCCCAAGGCTTAGGACGACACGGGCCGGGGATCAAGCCGAGGCTGCCCCTCCGGCAACCGGCGCGGCAAAGCGAATGGATTCGCCACAACCACAGGTGTCGGTCACATTGGGATTGCGAAAGCGGAACCCGGAATCCAGCAGGCCGGTTTCATAGTCGATCTCGGTGCCGAACAGAAACATCTGCGCCATCGGCGCGATCAGCACCCGCGCGTCACCCTGCTGAACCACCTCGTCGCCGCCTGTGGCAGCCTCGGCCAGTTCCATGGTGTATTCCATCCCCGCACAGCCGCCTTTTTTCAGGCCGATCCGCAAACCATACGCGGATTTGGCCGCCATCAGCCGCGCGATCTGCGTTTCAGCGGCGGGGGTGATGCTAACCGGGGATTTGCCGGGAATACCGAACATGCCAAAGCCTTTCGCCTGTGTTAGAAAGAAAGATAGGCACGGCGGTGCCATCCCTCAACCCCTGCCGACATCGCGCGGCCCTGCGCATATTCAGGGCAAACAGGAAACCGCTTGCTGTTTGTCAAATACGCATCTTCTGGCGCGGCGGTGCCGATTTACATAAAGCCCAGTTCCAGACGCGCCTCATCCGACATCATGTCCATGCCCCATTGTGGTTCAAAGGTCATTTCGACATCGACCTGTTTCACGCCCGGCAACGGTTCCACGGCATCGGCGACCCAGCCCGGCATCTCGCCTGCGACGGGGCAGCCCGGCGCGGTCAGGGTCATGATGATCCGCACCTCGTTTTCCGGGGTGATGTCGATCGTATAGATCAGGCCCAGATCATAGATATTGACCGGAATTTCCGGGTCATAGACGGTTTTACACGCCTCGACGATCTGTTCATAAAGCGGGTGATCCGTGGTCGAGGGCCGGATCAGGGGGGCGCCTTCCATCAGGGGCTGGCTCATCGGGTGCTGCCTTTCGATTTCCGACAGATTATATAGGACGCCAAACCGTCAAGGTCCAGACGGCACGGGCCGTTGCGGCGCGGGGCAAGGAACGCTACACAACGGCGTTTGGGCACAGGTCGGGCAGGGCAGCTATGGACAAATTCGGCTTTACTCTGAAGGCGCGGGACGGGATGGCCCGCACCGGCACCATCACCACCCCGCGTGGCGAGATCCGCACGCCCGCCTTTATGCCCGTCGGCACCGCCGCCACGGTCAAGGCGATGCTGCCGGAATCGGTGCGTGAAACTGGTGCCGACATTCTGCTGGGCAACACCTATCATCTGATGCTGCGCCCCGGTGCCGAACGGATCGCGCGGCTGGGGGGGCTGCACAATTTCATGAACTGGCAGCGCCCGATCCTGACTGATTCCGGCGGGTTTCAGGTCATGTCACTGGCCGCCCTGCGCAAGCTGACCGAACAGGGCGTGACCTTCTCCAGCCATATCGACGGCAGCCGCCACATGTTGTCGCCCGAAACCAGCATGGAAATTCAGCGTCTGCTGGGGTCTGACATCGTGATGGCCTTTGATGAATGCCCGGCCCTTCCCGCGACCGAGGAACGCCAGGCCGAGGCGATGCGCATCTCGATGCGGTGGGCGCAGCGGTCGCGCGACGCCTTTGGCGACCGTCCCGGCCACGCGCTGTTCGGCATCATGCAGGGCGGCGTCATCCCCCACTTGCGCGAAGAATCGGCCACCGCCCTGAAATCCATCGGCTTTGACGGCTATGCCATCGGCGGGCTGGCCGTGGGCGAGGGGCAAGAGGCGATGTTCGGCGTTCTGGACTACGCCACCGATTTTCTGCCCGCCGATAAGCCCCGCTATCTGATGGGCGTTGGCAAGCCCGATGATATCGTCGGCGCGGTGCTGCGCGGGGTCGATATGATGGATTGCGTGCTGCCCAGCAGGTCAGGCCGCACCGGGCAGGCATGGACCCGGCACGGGCAGGTCAATATCAAGAACGCCCGCCACGCCGACGACCCGCGCCCGTTGGATCAGAATTGCACCTGTCCCGCCTGCCGGTCCTATTCCCGCGCCTATCTGCATCACGTCTTCCGCTCGGGCGAGATGATCTCGGGGATGCTGCTGACCTGGCACAACCTGCATTACTTTCAGGAACTGATGCAGGGCCTGCGTGATGCCATTGCCGCAGGGACCACGACCGATTTTGTCGCGCAATTCCACGCGCAGCGCGAAAAAGGCGACATTCCCCCGCTGTAATGCCGGGCGCGCGCCACAGCGGTCTTTCATTCTGTCGCTGTCAAGCATAAAGCGGATGGAATCAGGCAAAATGAACCGCCTGTCCGAAAAGGCCCCTATGACGACCCAGATCACAACCATCACCACGACCGAGGCGCTGGCGCAGTTCTGCGATCTGGCGCGCGGCGCGCCCTATGTCACCGTCGACACCGAATTCCTGCGCGAACGCACCTATTATTCGCAGCTGTGCCTGATCCAGCTGGCGCTGCCTGAAACCCATGGCGGGCAGGCGGTGCTGGTCGATCCGCTGGCCGATGGCCTGTCGCTGGAGCCGCTGTATGACCTGTTCCGCCACCCCGGCACGGTCAAGGTGTTCCACGCCGCCCGGCAGGATCTGGAGATTTTCTTTCATGATGCGGGCCTGTTCCCGCAGCCGCTGTTCGACACGCAGGTCGCGGCGATGGTCTGCGGCTTTGGCGAACAGGTCGGCTATGAAACCTTGGTGCGCAAGATTGCCAAAACCAATCTGGACAAATCCTCGCGCTTTACCGACTGGTCGCGCCGCCCGCTGTCGGATGCGCAGAAAACCTATGCGCTGGCCGACGTGACGCATCTGCGCGCGATCTATGAATTTCTGCGGGCCGAATTGGCACGGTCTGGCCGCACTGACTGGCTGGCCGAGGAAATGGCCATCCTGCAAGACCCCGAAACCTATCTGACCCGCCCGGACGAGGCATGGCTCAAGGTGCGCACCCGGTCGAACCAACCGCGTTTTCTGGCCGTGCTGCGCGAACTGGCCCGCTTTCGCGAGGCTTATGCGCAGGACCGCAACGTCCCCCGCTCGCGCGTTTACAAGGATGACGCGATGGTCGAACTGGCCTCGACCCGCCCGGCGGACGAGGCGGATTTGGGCAAATCCCGTCTGCTGCTGCGCGAGGCGCGGCGCGGCGACATTGCCGCCGGTATTCTGGCGGCGGTCAAGGCGGGCATGGAAACCCGCGACCTGCCGCGCGCCAGCGACCCCGAACCGGGCCGCCCCGGAAACCCGGCGCTGTCAGATCTGCTGCGCGTCCTGCTCAAGGCCAAGGCGGACGAGGCGGGCGTGGCCCCGAAACTGATCGCTTCGGCCAGTGATCTGGATGCCATCGCTTCGGGCGCGCGTGATCTGCCGGCGCTGTCGGGCTGGCGGGCCGAGGTGTTCGGTCAGGACGCGCTGCGTCTGGCCGAAGGGCGGATCGCGCTGTCGGCGCGCGGTGGCGCGGTGCGCGTCGTCTCCGTCAGCTAGGGGCGCGGTATGCAGGGCCGTGTCACGCTTGACCGCGTGCGCCCCGCAGATGCGCCCGCGATCCGCGACGGGCTGCGCGACTGGCAGGTGGCGCGCTGGCTGTCTTCGGTGCCGTGGCCTTACGGTCTGGACGATGCGATGGATTTCATCAAATCCGCCGGTGCCCGTGAATGGGCGATCCGCGTCGATGGCCAGTTTGCGGGCATGGTGCGGGCGCGGCGCGATTTCGGCATCTGGATGGCGCAGCCGTGGCAGCGGCGCGGGCTGGCGCTGCGCGCCTCGGTGCTGGCGCTCAGCCGGGCGTTCGCAGGCGGTTCGGCGCAGATTTCGGCCAGCCATTTCGAGGGCAACCACAGGTCCGCCGCCCTGTTGGCCAAGCTGGGGTTCCGCGACGCCGGGCCAAAGCAAATCCCGTCACGCGCCGAAGGAACGCGCCTGCCGGGCCGCCGCCTGCTGCTGACACGGGCCACCTTTGGCGCGCGCCACGGGCTGCGGCTGGAAACGCCGCGCCTGACCATCGACGGTATGCGCGCCGCCGACCTGCACGACCTGCGCCGCATCGGCACCGATTGCGCTGTTGCCCGGATGCTGCTGCGGTTTCACGCCGCCATGACCGAAACCGACCTGATCGCCCTGTTCCCCGACGAATCGCTGGTGCCGCCTTTCCGTCTGGTCGCGCGGCGGAAAAATCGGGTCTGCGGCTCTATCGGGATCGGGGCGGGCAAGGTGCCGCCGATCTGGTATTTCCTTGATCCGGCCATCGCAGGTGCCGGGCTAGGCACGGAAATGCTGCGCGCCTTTCTGGCCGAGGTGCAGCTGCGCTATGGCCTGACCGAAATCGAAGCTCAGGTGTTCGCCGACAACCCGGCCTCGCGCCATATGCTGGAACGGGAAGGTTTCAGCGTGACCGGCAACATCATGCTGAACTCAGCCGCGCGCAGCGTTCCCGCCGCGGGCTTGCTGATGCGCTGGCAGCCCCCGGCCCTGTCTTTCGTTTGAAAATATCCTCTGGGGGTCCGGGGGGCGAAGCGTCCCCGGCCTTTGGGCACCTCAGTCGTCGCTGCCGATCACGCGAAACCGGGCACGCCGTTCCTCGGGCGTTTCGGGCAAATTCGGCGTCGGGATGACAGGTTTGCGCCAGGGCGCCGCATCATCGGCAAAGCCACGGGCCGAGGGCGAAGGGATCATCACCTCGGCCCCGTCGATCACCGGCGTCACCTGTTCGCCCAACAGATCAAAACGGCGCGGTGCCAGCCCGATCTCACCCTCTGCGATCAGACAGCCAAGGGCGCGGGTGACATCGCCCAGATCCGACCGCAGCGGCAGCAACAACATTCGGCCACTGATCGCGGGACGACCGTAATCGGCAGGGCCGGACAGCCGCAATTCGGCGATCTGCGGGGCTTTGAACACGGTTTCCAGCACATCCGACAACCGCCCGCGCGAGGCAGGGTTCAGGAACGAACACACCGGCATCCCCCGCACCTCCATCCCCATCAGGTCAATCAGATGCCGCCCGGCCAGACGGAACCGCGCCGCCCCCGGTGCGATCCGTTCCAGAATGAAGGCATGGTCCAGTGCCCGGTGAATGCCGCGCGGTTCAATATCGGACCGCAGCGGAACCGCCCGCCCCTTGCGCAGCCCCTGCCAATAGGCGCGCAAATCGGATAATATCCGCGCGGGCTGTTCGGGATTGAAATCAACCATGCGCAGCACCTGACCGCCCTGTTCGGCCATAATGCCGGGCTGGTCGGCAGAACCATCGCTGTCAGACACAAGACACCTGCAAGAATTACTCATTGTTACCCTGCCGATATAACCATATCTCATATCGAAATCGATTCCCATATTAACAGATGGTTAAGACCGAGGGTGATCTTGACCCCCGCAGCGGGGCAGGGCATGTCAGGGCATCGGTTGCGCGGGGCGCGCGCGGCCACTCTGCTTTGGGATGGGCGCCATGGATCGCACCGGACTGCTTATCATTCTGTCGTCACCGTCGGGTGCGGGCAAATCGACACTGGCGCGGCGGCTGATGGACCGGGATGACAGCCTGCGCTTTTCCGTTTCGGCCACAACCCGCCCCCCCCGCGCGGGCGAGGTGGACGGCCAGCATTACCATTTCACCACCGTGCAGGATTTCCGCGACATGGTGCAGCAGGGCCGGATGCTGGAACATGCCGAGGTGTTCGGCAATTACTATGGCAGCCCGCGCGATCCGGTGGAAACGGCGATGCGGGCCGGGCGCGACACGCTGTTCGACGTGGACTGGCAGGGCGGGCAACAGATCCGCGCCTCGGCGCTTGGCGCGCATGTGGTGTCGATCTTCATCCTGCCGCCCTCGCTGCCCGAACTGGAACGTCGCCTGCGGTCGCGCGCGCAAGACAGCGATCAGGTGATCGCCAACCGCATGGCGCAATCGCGCGACGAAATCAGCCATTGGGCCGAATATGACTATGTTCTGGTCAATGACGATCTGGACAAGGCCGAGGCGCAACTGCGCGCCATCCTGACGGCCGAGCGTCTGCGCCGCACCCGCGCCGTCGGCCTTGGTCCCTTCGTCAAAAATCTTATGGAGGAGCGGGCATGATCTGGGAACTGGATGGCATCGCCCCCGACATCGCGGCGGATGCCTGGGTGGCGCCGGATGCGCAGGTCATGGGCCGCGTCGTGCTGGAACAGGGGGCCTCGGTCTGGTTCGGGGCGGTGCTGCGTGGCGATAACGATGAAATCCGTGTCGGGCGCGGCTCGAATGTGCAGGACTTGTGCTGCTTTCACACCGATCCCGGCTTTCCGCTGACCATCGGCGCGGATTGCACCATCGGCCACCGCGCCATGCTGCACGGTTGCACCATCGGTGACGGTGTGCTGATCGGCATGGGCGCCACGGTGCTGAACGGCGCGAAAATCGGCGCGGGCGCGCTGATCGGGGCAGGGGCGCTGATCGCCGAGGGCAAGGAAATCCCGCCCGGCGCGCTGGTCATGGGTGCCCCCGGTCGCGTTGTGCGCGAACTGTCGCCCGAGGCACGCGCCGGCCTGCTGAAATCGGCCGAGCGTTATCGCGCCAACGCTGCCCGCTTTCGCGCCGGGCTGCGCCCCGTGGTATAGCGCCGGTGTCGTCGCGCCCGGCAGTGATCGACGCCGCGCTGCAATCGGTGCCGGTGGCGATTCTGGTGCTGGACCGGCGGGCGCGGGTCGTTGCGGCCAGCGCCACGGCGCGGGCGATGTTCGGCGATGATCTGCTGGATCGCCCCTTTGTGACCGTGCTGCGCCAGCCGATGATCGTGGATGCGGTGGAACGGGCCTTGGCCACACAAGACCCGCGCGCTGTCACCGCGCATGGCACGCCTCATGCACATACGTTGCGGGTCAATATCGGCACAGCTGGGCGCGATCTGGCCTGTGATGTGACCGTGGCGGCCATCGACATGGCGGGCGGGGGGGTTACGGTGACGCTGCTCGACCGTTCCGGGCAGGAATATGCCGAACAGATGCGGCGCGATTTCGTGGCCAATGTCAGTCACGAATTGCGCACGCCGCTGACCGCGCTGATGGGCTTTATCGAAACGCTGCGCGGCCCGGCCCGCAATGATGCCAATGCCCGCGACCGTTTTCTGAAGATCATGGAATCAGAGGTCGGGCGGATGAACCGGCTGGTCATGGACCTGCTGTCGCTCAGCCGGGTGGAATCCGAAGAGCGGCGCAAACCGATCAACACCATCGATCTTGCCGGTCTGGTGCGCATGGTGGCCGCCACGCTGACCCCAACCGCGACCGCCGCCGGGGTGACGGTTCACGTTCAGGGCGCCGACATTCAGGCCTGGGTTGCGGGCGATCACGATCAGCTTGTGCAGGTGTTTCAGAACCTTGTCGAAAACGCGGTGAAATACGGCGGCAGCGGCGGCAGTGTCACCTTGCGCCTGTCGCATCTGCCGCACGAACCCGTATTGCGCGGCCCCGCATGGGCCGTCGTGGTCGAGGACAAGGGCGAGGGCATCGACCCGCTGCACCTGCCGCGCCTGACGGAACGCTTTTACCGCGTGGACAGCAGCCGGTCGCGGTCTCAGGGTGGCACGGGTCTGGGGCTGGCCATCGTCAAACACATCATCAGCCGCCATCGCGGGCGGCTGCGGATTGACAGCGAACCGGGCAAAGGCAGCCAATTCACCGTGATCCTGCCCCAAATCCAGCCGACGCCCTGATTTATCGCAGGCAGTTGTCTTGATTTCCGGGCGGGAAACGCGGACAAGACCATCCATTCGCACGCAAGGCTGGCAACAGACCGGCAGCGCAAGGCAAGGCAAGGCAAAAGGGGCACGAACGGCCAATGGGCGCCTATATCCTGCGGCGGTTGCTGCTGATAATCCCGACCCTTCTGGGGATCATGCTGGTCAACTTTACGCTGACCCAGTTCGTGCCCGGCGGTCCGATCGAACAGATCGCCGCGCGGATGCAGGGCGAAGGCGACGTGTTCCGCAACATCGCCGGTGGCGGGGCCGAGGCGGGGGGCGGTCAGCAGGATCAATACGCCGGTGCGCGCGGCCTGCCGCCGGAATTCATCGCGCAACTGGAAAAGGAATTCGGCTTTGACAAGCCGCCGGTGCAGCGGTTCCTGTCGATGATGGGCAATTATCTGACCTTCGATTTCGGGCGGTCGTGGTTCCGGTCGATCAGCGTGGTGGATCTGGTGCTGGAAAAGATGCCGGTGTCGATCACGCTGGGATTGTGGTCCACGCTGCTGGCCTATCTGATCTCGATCCCGCTGGGGATCCGCAAGGCGGTGCGCGACGGCAGCCGCTTTGACACATGGACCAGCGGCATCATCATCATGGCCTATGCCATCCCGGCCTTTTTGTTCGCCGTGCTGCTGATGGTGCTGTTCGCGGGCGGATCATACTGGAAAATCTTCCCCCTGCGCGGCCTGACCAGCGACAATTTCGCCGATCTGTCCACCTTGGGGCAGATCAAGGATTACCTGTGGCACATCACCCTGCCGGTGACGGCGATGACGATTTCCAGCTTTGCCACGCTGACGTTGCTGACCAAGAACAGCTTTCTGGACGAAATCAACAAGCAATATGTGATGACTGCCCGCGCCAAGGGTCTGACCGAACGCCGCGTCCTTTACGGCCACGTTTTCCGTAATGCGATGTTGATCGTGATCGCGGGCTTTCCGGCGATGTTTCTGGGTGTGTTCTTTGGCGCCTCGATCCTGATCGAGACGATCTTTTCGCTGGACGGCCTTGGCCGCCTGGGGTTCGAGGCCGCCGTGCAGCGCGATTACCCGGTGATCTTCGGCACGCTTTACGTCTTTGGATTGATGAGCCTTGTCGTCGGTATCCTGTCCGACATGATGTATGTGTTTGTCGATCCGCGCATCGACTTTGAATCGCGGGCGGGCTGATGGCGATGTCTGAACTCAACCGCCGCCGCTGGCGCAATTTCCGCCGCAATTCCCGCGCCTTCTGGTCGCTGGTGATCTTTTCGACGCTGTTCGTGCTGTCGCTGTTCGCGGAACTGATCGCCAATGACAAGCCGGTGATCGTGAACTATCGCGGCGAATATTACTTTCCCAGCTACAAGTTCTATCCCGAAACCACCTTCGGCGGCGATTTCGGCACGCAGGCGATCTATTCCGACCCGGCGGTGCAATGCCTTATCGTTTCCGGCGGGCGCGAAGAATGCTGGGACGAGCCCGAAGATTTCATGGCCGCTGTCCGCAGCGGATTAACCGACGTGCCGCGCGATGAGCAGGGCTGGATGATCTGGCCGCCGATCCCCTATCACTTCCGCACCATCAACAACGTCGGCACCGCGCCAAGCGCGCCTGACGCCAACCACTGGCTTGGCACTGATGACACCGCCCGCGATGTCACGGCGCGGGTGATCTATGGCTTTCGCACCTCGGTGCTGTTTGCGCTGATCGTGACGGTGGTGGCCAGCAGCATCGGGATCACGGCGGGGGCGATTCAAGGCTATTTCGGCGGGCGCACCGATCTGGTGTTTCAACGAATACTAGAGATATGGGCATCAACCCCCTCACTTTACGTCATTATCATCCTGTTCGCGATCCTGGGCCGATCTTTCTGGCTGCTGGTTTTCGTCACCATCCTGTTCGGCTGGCCTGCCCTTGTCGGCGTGGTCCGGGCCGAATTCCTGCGCGCGCGCAACTTTGAATATGTCCGCGCCGCCCGCGCCTTGGGCGTTTCCGACCGGATTATCATGTTCCGCCATATCCTGCCGAACGCCATGGTCGCGACGTTAACCATGCTGCCCTTCGTCGTGACCGGCACCATCGCCGGGCTGGCGGCGTTGGATTACCTTGGCTACGGCCTGCCCGCCGGGTCCGCCAGCCTTGGCGAAATGGCGCTGCAAGCGAAACAGAACCTGCAAGCGCCGTGGCTGGCCTTCACCGCCTTCTTCACCTTCGCGATCATGCTGTCGCTGCTTGTGTTCATCTTCGAGGGCGTGCGCGACGCCTTTGACCCGCGAAAGACATTCAGATGAGCGCCGTTCTGGACGTAAAAGACCTGCGGATCAGTTTCCGGCAGGAAGGCCGCATCACCCCCGCCGTCAAGGGCGTCAGCTTTCAGATCGGGCGTGGGGAAACCGTCGCGCTGGTGGGCGAATCCGGTTCGGGCAAATCCGTTACCGCGCTATCCACCGTGCAACTCTTGGGCGATTCGGCCATCGTCGAAGGCTCGGTCACCTATGAGGGGCGGCAGATGGTCGGCGCCCCCGAGGCGACGCTGCGCGACATCCGCGGCAATGACATCAGCTTTATCTTTCAAGAGCCGATGACCTCGCTCAACCCGTTGCACACGCTGGAACGGCAGTTGGCCGAATCGCTGGCGCTGCATCAGGGCTTGCGCGGGGATGCCGCCCGCGCCCGCATTGTCGAGCTGCTGACCCGCGTCGGCATCCGCGACCCGGAATCGCGGCTGGCCGATTACCCGCATCAACTGTCGGGCGGCCAGCGTCAGCGCGTGATGATCGCCATGGCCTTGGCGAACGGTCCCGACCTGTTGATCGCCGACGAACCCACCACCGCGCTGGACGTGACCATTCAGGCGCAAATCCTTGATCTGCTTGCCGAACTCAAGGCATCCGAAGGGCTGTCGATGCTGTTCATCAGCCATGATCTGGGCATCGTCCGCCGCATCGCCGACCGCGTGTGCGTGATGAAAGACGGCGAGATTGTCGAGCAAGGCCCGGTTAACGAAATCTTCGCCAATCCCCAGCACCCCTACACGCAAAAGCTGCTGGCCGCCGAACCCACCGGCACCCCCGACCCCATCCCCGAGGGGGCCGAACCCATCGTGCGCACCGAAAACCTGCGCGTCTGGTTCCCGATTCAGCGCGGGCTGCTGCGCCGCACGGTCGGCCACGTCAAGGCGGTGAACGACGCCAGCCTGACCGTCCGCGCGGGCGAAACCCTTGGGATCGTTGGCGAATCCGGCTCGGGCAAAACGACGCTCGCCCTTGCCATCATGCGGCTGATCGCCAGCGACGGCCCGATCCTTTACCTTGGTCAGAATATCGCCGGATGGACCTCGCGCCAGCTTCGTCGCCTTCGCCGCGACATGCAGATCGTGTTCCAGGACCCGTTCGGCAGCCTGTCGCCCCGCATGACCATTGAACAGATCATCGCCGAAGGGTTAACCGTCCACGGGGTTCAGCCGGGCCGCAACCGCCGCGACATGGTGGCCGAGATCATGACCGAGGTCGGTCTCGACCCCGCCGCCATGCACCGCTACCCGCATGAATTCTCCGGCGGCCAGCGCCAGCGCATCGCCATCGCCCGCGCCATGATCCTGCGCCCCAAGGTTGTCGTGCTGGACGAACCGACCAGCGCCCTGGACATGACCGTTCAGGTCCAGATCGTGGATCTGCTGCGCGGCTTGCAGCGCAAACACGGACTGGCGTTTTTGTTCATCAGCCACGATCTGCGCGTGGTGCGCGCCATGTCGCATCAGATCATGGTGATGCGCGCCGGTGATGTGGTCGAACAGGGCAGCTCCGAGGCGGTATTTACCGCGCCGCAGCAGGAATATACCCAGAACCTGCTGCACGCGGCCTTTTCCGGCTCGATTAAAAGCTGATGGGTTGTCATGTGCAATCATCTGGGCGTGCGGTATGTTTTTTGCCCACCCCTGGCGATCAAGGTGAATCAATAAAGGGGGCGTGGCGATAACTTGCGCAATAACCTCTGCGGTGGTGGCAATTTGATTTCTCGGGGGCAAGTGAGTTTTATAAGGTGGATACAGGAGATCCACTTGATGGTTGGTCGGTCCCAATCATGCAAGACTCCGCTCCCGTTCCGCCTTTTATGGGGTTTCAGCAAGAGGAATGCTGTTACCTTCTACCATATGCGCGACACGGACAAGATCAGCCTGAGGCAAACATTTTCTCGAATGCTTAGTCTGCGAAATAGCTGTCTGGCTTTGATTTCACTTCAGTTCCACGGAGCCGGGCTGAAAATGCGGCCGTGAATGCCACTGGGAACGGATTCGCGATTGATGGCAGCGCCGCCTATAATCGCGCGCCTGTCCGCCATCAATTCAGCTTCAGGCCGATCAATTTTGGCAATATATTGTTACAAAAACAATCTGCTTAACTATATGAATTGTCGGAAATCTTATAAATATCTGGCATCGACATTCCATTTCCGGACCGTCCCTTTACATGGACGTCGCCTGGGCCTGTTACCGAATATAGCCATCTGCCAACGCTGAACTTCAGCATTGACGGGCATCTCTACTCTGACTTCTTCAACGTCACCGCCCTTCTGTCGATCCGCTCCCTGCTGCCCTGCCACAACGCGGCCTGTTCCGACACTGACACAACCCAACCGCCCCGGCCCGTCCGGGGCGTTTTTCCGCGCAACACCCGCCCGGCTGTGCACGACCTGTGTACAGGCTGTGTACAGCCTGTGCACAGTCTGTGCGGCGCCAAACCCAGCATTTGCTGGCCTTTCCTGCCCCCGTTGCACCATCTACCGCACGCCGCGTTGCGCGAACGTTGCGCGGCGGCTATCACCCCCTTATGCGCATCCTGTTCGTCCACCAGAACTTCCCCGGTCAGTTCCCCCACCTCGCCCCGGCCCTGGCCGCGCGCGGCCATCAGGTGATCGCGCTGACCGACGAAAAGAACCAGCGTCCCAGCCCGGTGCCGGTGGTCCGTTATCAGGCCCCGCAACCATTAGAGAAGCCGCCGCAATTGGGCAAAACCTATGCCGAATATGCCGAACGCGGTTGGATGGCGGCGCGCGGATGCCGGGCGCTGCGCGACCGGCACGGGTTCACGCCCGACGTGATTATCGGCCATTCCGGCTGGGGCGAGACCTTGTTTCTAAAGGAAATTTACCCCGACGCCAAGCTGCTGATCTATGCCGAGTTGCTGTATCGCACCCGTGGTCAGGATGTCGGCTTTGACCCCGAATTCAGCAGCGCGACGGATGAGTCGCGGGTGCTGACCGTGGCCCGCTCCGCGCATCTGATTCAGGGCATCGTGCAGGCCGATGCCGCGCTGTCGCCGACCCGCTATCAGGCGGACAGCTTTCCCCTGGAACTGCGCCAGAAAATCACGGTAATTCATGACGGTATCGACACTCGCCACATCCGCCCCGACCCCGATGCACGCCTGATTCTGCCAGGTGGCCAGGCGCTGAAACCCGGCGATGAGGTGCTGTCCTTTGTGGTCCGCTCGCTGGAACCCTATCGCGGGTTTCATATCTTCATGCGCGCCTTGCCGCGGGTGCTGGCGGCGCGTCCGAACGCGCAGGTCGTCATCGTCGGCGGCGAAGGCGTCAGCTATGGCGGCGTGCCAAAGGATGCGGAAAGCTGGAAAATCAAGATGATGTCCGAGGTCGGCCCCCGACTGGACCTGTCGCGCGTTCACTTTCTGGGTCGGGTGCCCTATGTGCAATACCTGTCGCTGCTGCAAGTGGCGCGGGTGCATTGCTATCTGACCTATCCCTTTGTTCTGTCATGGTCTTTGACCGAGGCGATGGCCGCAGGCCCGCTGATCGTCGCATCCGATACCGAACCTGTGCGCGAACTGATTGTGGACGGTCAAAACGGTCGTCTGGTGCCGTTTTTCGACGTGGATGTGCTGTCTGACAGGCTGGTGCAGGGCCTTGCGGGCGACCCCGATGCGCCCCGCCTGACCACCGCGGCGCGCCAGACCATCACGGGCGGCTATGATCTGCACAACCACTGCCTGCCCGCGCAAATCGCATGGGTGGAAAGCTTTGCGTCGATGGGCTAGATCGCCCTCGAAAGAGAGGATGCCATCATGGTCACGATCCGCCTGACGAACAGCAAAACGCGCAAGAAAGAGGCGTTCACGCCGCTGAATCCCAACGATGTGCGGCTGTATCTGTGCGGCCCGACCGTCTATGACCGAGCCCATCTGGGCAATGCCCGCCCGGTGCTGGTGTTCGACGTTCTGGTGGGGCTGCTGCGCCATGTTTATGGCGACAAAGCCGTGACTTACGTGCGGAACTTCACCGATGTTGACGACAAGATCAACGAAGAAGCCTCGCGCCTCCGGGCCGCTGGCGCGCGCGGCACGCTTGAGGAATTGATCGCGCAGCGGACCAAGGAAACCATTAGCTGGTATCACGCCGACATGGACGCGCTTGGCGCCGCCCGTCCCGATCATGAACCCCGCGCGACCGCCTATATCCCGCAGATGGTGGCGATGATTTCCGGCCTGATCGCGCGCGGCCACGCCTATGAGGCCGACGGCCATGTGCTGTTCGATGTGCGGTCTTTCCCGGAATATGGCCGTCTTTCAGGGCGTTCCGTCGATGACATGATTGCCGGCGCGCGGGTCGAGGTGGCGCCCTACAAGCGTGATCCGATGGATTTCGTGCTGTGGAAACCCTCCAGCGACGAACTGCCCGGTTGGGAAAGCCCTTGGGGTCACGGGCGGCCCGGCTGGCATATCGAATGCAGCGCCATGTCGGCGGAGCTGCTTGGCCCGGCCTTTGACATTCACGGCGGCGGGATTGATCTGCTGTTCCCGCATCACGAGAACGAGGTCGCGCAAAGCTGCTGCGCCCATCCCGGCGCGGGGTTTGCGCAGATCTGGCTGCATAACGAGATGTTGCAGGTCGAGGGCAAGAAGATGTCCAAATCCTTGGGCAATTTCTTTACCGTGCGTGATTTGCTGGGCCTTGGCGTGCCGGGCGAGGTGATCCGCTTTGTGCTGCTGTCCACGCATTACCGCAAGCCGATGGACTGGACTGCCGCCAAGGCGAGCGAGGCCGAGGCGGTGCTGCGCCGCTGGCGCGACCTGACCGAAGGTGTCGAACCCGGCGACATCGCCCCCGCCGTGATCGAGGCGCTGGCCGATGATCTGAACGTCGCGGGCGCGATGGCGGTGCTGCACGATCTGGCCGGGCAGGGCGACGGGCCGGGGCTGCTGGCTTCGGCGCGAATGCTGGGGCTTTTGCAGCCGGGCATGGGCGCTTGGGCACAGGCGGGCGAGGATGCGGCGGCGCTGATCGACCGCCTGCTGACCGCCCGCCAAGACGCCCGCAAAGCCCGCGATTTCGCCCGCGCCGATGCGATCCGCGACGGCTTTGCGGCGGCAGGGGTCGAGGTCAAGGACACGCCGCAGGGCGCGGAATGGTCGCTGGCGCCGGGCTTTGACGTAGACCGTCTGCGCAGGCTGACCGAGGACATGGCGTGACCCTGAATGCCTGCGCCGAGGCGCTGCGCCAGCATGACCCCGAACGTTTCGGCATGGCCATGGCGGCGGCCCCGGCTGACCGCCCCTTGCTGCTGACGCTGTATGCGCTGAACCTGGAATTGGCCCGCGCGCCGTATCAATCTGCCGAACCGATGCTGGCCGAAATGCGGCTGCAATGGTGGGATGACCGGCTGACCGAGATGGGGCAGGGCACCGCCCCGCCCCTGCACGATGTGCTGACTCCGCTGTGGGCGGCATGGGGCGACCGCGCCGGCGGCCTGACCCCGCTGGCCGAGGCGCGGCGGCGTGATTGCGCACGCCTGCCGTTTCAGGACGCGGATCAGGTGGTCACTTATGTCGATGCCACGGCGGGCGGGCTGATGTTGGCGGCGACCAGCGCTTTGGGCGGCGCGGATGCGGCGGTTGTGGCCGATCAGGCGCGCGGGGCGGGGCTGGCGGCATGGTTGCGTGCGCTGCCGCAACTGACTGCGATCAACATGGGCTTTCCGCTGCCAGATCCGGCCCCGGCGCGCGCCCTGGCAGCCGAGGGGCTGGCGGCGCTGGATCGTGCCGCCCGCGCGCCACGCCGTGCCGTCCCGCGCCGCGCTGCGGCCGCGCTGTTTGCAGGCGCGGGGGCGCGGGCCGTGCTGCGCGATATTGCCGCCGGGACCGACCCGTTCGCTCCGCAACCGGCTGCGTCCGAATTCCGTCGCCGCGCCGCGCTGGCCCGGCTGGCGCTAACCGGGCACTGGCGCACCTGACCCCGGCTGGCGACCTGTGCACACAGCGCGTGCAATCCGCCAAAATGCCAGGCCGCCGCTGCGAAAGGTCTTTTCCTTGCGCCCGGCTTGTGAAAGGAATCCGCCAAAGCGCACAGGGCCAAATCAGAGGGGCATATGGCAATAAGCCGCAGATCCGAGGCCGCACAGGGCTATTCCCTGATCGCGCCGCCGTTCATCTATGCGGTGCTGGTGCTGGCCGCACCGCTGCTGACGATCCTGTCCTACAGCTTTCTGACCGATGGCTATCTGGAAATCATTCCGACGCTGACGTGGGAAAACTATCACTTTGTGCTGACCGATCCGGTGGTGCGGGCACTGATGTGGCGGTCGCTGTATGTGTCGGTTTCGGTCACGGCTGTGACCGTGCTGCTGGCCTTTCCGATTGCCTATTACGTCAGTTTTGTGGTGCGCCCCGAACGCAAGGCGCTGTGGCTGTTTCTGATAACGATCCCGTTCTGGACCAGCTATCTGATCCGGGTGTTTCTGTGGTCCGTCATCATGGAACAGAACGGCGTTATCAACTCGGCCCTGATGGGGCTGGGGATCACGGATCAGCCCATCACCATGCTGCGCACGGTGGGGGCCATCGTGATGACGCTGGCGCACGCCTATGCGCCCTTTGCGATCCTGCCGATCTTTGTGGCGCTGGAAAAGATCGACCGTTCCTTGCTAGAGGCGGGGCGCGACTTGGGCGAATCGCGGGCGATGACATTCTGGCGCGTCACGCTGCCGCTGGCGATGCCGGGGGTGATCGCGGCGGTGCTGATCGTGTTCATCCCGACTGTGGGCGATTACGTTACGCCGACGCTGATCGGCGGCGGGCGCATTCCGATGATCGCCAATATGGTGCAGGCGCAGATGCTGCCCTTGGATAACAAACCGTTGGGGTCCGCCATCGCCATCAGCGCCATGCTGGTTGTCGGGCTGGTCAGCGGGCTGTTTCTGTTCGTGAACCGGCGTTTCCTGAAGGTGCGGCAATGAGAGCGCGTTTCCAAGGTTCGGGCCTGCGCGCCTATGCGCTGCTGTATCTGCTGTTTCTGTATGCGCCGATCGCCTTGCTGCCGACTTTCGCATTCAATTCCGGCACCATCGTCGCCTTTCCGCTGAACGGATTCACGACCGAATGGTTTACGCAGATGTGGGCCAACCCGACGCTGCGGCGGGCGCTGATGAACTCGCTGCTGATTGCGGTGTCGTCATCCGTGCTGGCGACCTGTCTGGGGATCTTTGCCGCCCGCGCCTCGACCCGGTTCAGCTTTCCGGGCAAGGGCGCGATGATGGGCTTTATCCTGCTGCCCATGGTGCTGCCCGAAATCATCGTGGCGGTGTCGCTGTTGGTGGTATTGCTGGGCATCGGGCTGCCGCTGTCGATCTGGACGGTCATTCTGGGCCATACGCTGATCTGCATGCCTTATGCGGTCGCCATTCTGTCCACCGCTTTTGCCAGTCTGGATACCTCGCTTGAGGAAGCGGCCTATGATCTGGGCGAAACCCGCTGGGGCGCATTTCGGCTGATTACCCTGCCACTGGTGATGCCGGGGGTGATTTCGTCGCTGCTGATTTCGTTCACCATCAGTCTGGACGAGTTCATCATCGCCTTTTTCCTGGCGGGGAATGAACCGACCCTGCCCACCTATATCTTCAGCCAGCTGCGCTTTCCCAAGGCGATTCCGATGATTATGGCGCTTGGCACCGTGCTGGTGGCGCTGTCGATCATCTTGTTGGCAACAGCCGAGTATTTCCGCCGCCGTGGCGTTGCCCGCACCGGCAAGAAGGACAGCGGAGGATTTCTGTCATGAGCGACCGTAAACCGATGATCGAATGTCAGGATGTGCATAAATACTACGGCGATTATCACGCCCTGCGCGGGATCGACCTGACCATCCACGAGGGCGAGTTCTTTTCGCTGCTGGGTCCGTCGGGCTGCGGCAAGACCACGCTTTTGCGCACCATTGCCGGGTTCGAGGATATTTCATCCGGTGCTGTTCTGATCGACGGTCGTCATATGGAGGAGGTGCCCGCCAACAAGCGCCCCACCAATATGGTGTTCCAGTCCTATGCGATTTTCCCGCATCTGACCGTGGCGCAGAATGTCGCCTTTGGTCTGCGCCGCGACCCGCGATCCAAGGCGGAAAAGGCGGCCATGGTGGATGAGGCTTTGGCCATGGTCGGCCTGAAGGGGTATGGGGCGCGCGCCGCTCATGCCCTGTCGGGCGGGCAGCGGCAGCGGGTGGCGCTGGCCCGTGCGCTGATCCTGAAACCCAAGGTGTTACTGCTGGATGAACCGCTGTCCGCGCTGGATCGCAAGATGCGCGAGCAGATGCAGGTCGAGCTGATCAAGCTGCAACGGCAGGTCGGCATCACCTTTGTTCTGGTCACACACGATCAGGAAGAAGCCCTGGTCATGTCTGATCGTATCGCCGTCATGTTCGAGGGCGAGATTGCGCAACTGGACGGACCCGAGGCGCTGTATGCCCGCCCGGCCAATCGCCGCGTGGCCGATTTCATCGGCGTGATGAACTTTCTGCCCGCCGATATTCGCGGCGAGGACGCGGCAGGCAACGTCACCGTTCAGGTGCCGGGTCTGGGCGAGGTCATGCTGCCGCCCGGACAGATCAGCCGCCTGTCGCCCGAAGATACCGCCCCGATGATCGGCTTTCGCCCCGAGACGATGACGCTGCTGTCGCCTTCGGCCCAGAACCCGCAGCCGCGCGAGACCGAGGCCACCATCGACGAAGTGGTCTATTACGGCGACATGACCTATTACGACCTGCGGCTGGACGGGATGGAGCGCGGCGGCCCGCTGAAACCTGTGCGGATTTCCATGCGCAATGTGTTCGGGCGCGATGTGCAGGATGTCGGGTCGCGCACCCGGCTGGCGTGGTCGCCGGGGTCTTTGGTGCTGTTCCGATAGGCGCGGTTGCCGCCGGGGGCGCTTCGCCCCCCGGACCCCCAGAGGATATTTCGGGACAGAAGATGCCTGTCAGGGGGTGCGGCGTTTCAGCGTGATACGGATGCCGTTCTGGCCGCGCGTGGTCAGGCGTGCCTGCGGGATCGGCGCTTGTGCGCCGGGCGACAGGTGAAACTGGCGGGTGATGAGGGCCAGCATCAGCACGCCTTCGGCCATCGCGAAACCGGCGCCGGGGCAGACACGCGGGCCGACCGAGAAGGGGATATAGGCGCTGCGCGCGGCGTGGCGGTTGTCGGGGCGATCCCACCGTTCGGGGTCAAAGCTGTCGGGGTCGGGCCAGATCCGGTCGTGCCGGTGCAGGTGCCAGGGCGACAGCACAATCTGCGCCCCCGGTTTGGCCGGGCGGTCGCGCAGGGTTTCGGGTTTGGTGACTTGGCGCACCATCATCGGCACCGGCGGGTAGAGGCGCATCGCCTCGCGGAAGGTGTTGCGGGTCAGGCGCAAGGCAGACAGATCGGCAAAGCTGGTCAGCGGTCCGGCGGCATCGGCTTCGGCACTGACGCGGGCCTGCCATTCGGGGTTTGCGGCCAGCAGCCACAGCGACCACGCCAAGGCGGCGGCGCTGGTTTCATGCCCGGCCAGGAAAAAGATCGCCACCTGATCGGTCATTTCCGCAGTGGTAAAGCGGCGGCCGGTTTCGGGATCGGGCGTAGTCATGATCCGGGTAGCCAGATCGTCGGGGGCGGTGCCGTTCTGGATTGCCTGCATCCGCCGGTTGACCATATCCGAGATCAGCCCGCGAATTTCCATCGCTGTGCGCCGGGTCTGGCGCGCGTGTAGCCGGGGCAGCCAGCGAGGCCATGGGATCAGCGCGGCGGGGTTGACGACCGGCTGCGCGTCCTGATGGGCGCGGAAGGCATGGAACACGCGGTTGGCGGTTTCGTGTTCGATGGGCAGGGAAAACAGCGTGCGAAAGATGATGTCGGCGGCGGCATGGCTGCATTCGGGTTCAATGTCCTGTTCGCCTTGGGGCAGGCGGGTCAGGGCGGCCTCGGCGGCGGCGCGCATTGCCGGAAAGATCAGATGCAGCCGCCCACCCGCAAAGGCGGGGTCGATGATGCGGCGCTGGAATTCCCACTCGGCACCGTTTGTGACAAAGACCGACCGGCCCAGCAGCGGCGCCAGCCCTTCGCGCAGGCGGTTGGATTTGGGGAAATCGCCGGGGCGTTCCGACAGCACCAGCCGCACCAGCGCCGGATCGTTGCAGAAAAAGCTGTGGATCAGCGGGCTGCGGAACTCGGCCATGCGGGCGTGATAGAGATGCGCGGGCAGGGCCGACAACAGATCGCGCCGAAAGGCTCGGGCCAGCCGCAGCACACCGCCGCCTTTGGGCGCGGCAGGGGGCTTGGGCGGGATCATGGCTGCATCGCCAGTGCCGGGCGGGTGATGCGCCCCGGCGAATGGCCGCGCGCGCCGAACCGCTGGCGCAGGCTTTGCGGCCCGGCGGTGATGGCGAAATAGTCGTAATCCCTTGGCAGGTCAAAGGCGCAAAGATACTGAAAATGCCGCCGGAACCAGCGCCAGCGCATCGCCCTTTGCCGTTCGGGCGACAGGGTTTGTGTGAAGGCCGCCGACAGGACCAGCGGGCCGCGCTGGCCGCCCGGCGGGGTCAGCCCGTTCACCGCTACCGGATCACACAGGCCAAAGCAGCAGGCATCGCCCGGCGCGGTGACATCCAGCCAGAATATGCCATCCTGCCCGGCCAGCATGGTCAGATCCGCGCGCAGCCGGTCGGCGCGGGGCAGGGCCGTCAGCATTGGCACGACGTGACCCAGTGTCATCAGCGACAGCCGTTGCGGCGACGTGCCCCGGCGCAGGAGGTCAGCCACCGCCGACACCGCGATACAGGCACCCGAGGAATGGCCGACGATCAGCACCTCGTCCCAATCTTGCGCCAGAACCTGCGCGATACGGTCGGTAAAGGCGGCGATCCGGGTTTCCAGCGCAGGCGGATAGGCACCGCCAGTCCGGGCGGTCAGGGCGTAATCATGCATCAGGTAATAGGCGAAGATACGGCCATCCAGCCGCCGCCACAGCATCAGCACCGCCGCAAAAACCAGCGCGGCGACCGGGGCTGCAAGCCAGCCCGACAGATGCGCCACAGCCCATGCCGCAAGCGCGGCCAGCAGCAAGGCCACGACCAGTTGCGCCAGTAGCACCGCAATCGGATAGAGCGCCGCGATCACCGGCCCACGCCTGAGCCGCATCAGCCGCCACAACGCCCCCGAACCGACATAAGCCCATACCGTCTGCGCCAGTTGCAGATAGGTGGCCGGAATCGACCGCCCCATCGACCCCTGCACGATGTCGCCCCAGACCAGCACTTCGAATTCGGTATGGGTCTGTGCGCCCTTGATACGGCTGTCCGCCGCCCAGCCAAAGCCGGTGTCATCCCCACGATTCGCCTGCACCAGTGTATAGCCGGAAATCCGCGCCTGATCGGCCCCCTCGCGGCGATAAAGCTCGCGGTAGCGGCGCGGCGGGATCGGGTCATAGCCGGGGATATACAGCACCCGGCGGCGAAAAATGCGGTTCATGGTCAGTTGGTTATTCGTTCCGGGGCAGATTGTCATCCTCTGGTGGTTCAGGAAAGAGGCTTAAGGTCGCACAGCCATAGTGGCAAGGTCGCCGCGATGGTTGCGATGATCTGAGGCTTGACGGCCCACGCGACTTTCCCCAAGGGTAGGAAAGGTTAACGATTGCTACTTTGGGAGGCAGACCATGGTAAACATTCCTGGCAACACCAGCACGACGGCACGGATCACCGGCTCGGGTCAGTATCGCAGTGCTATCGATTTTTCGGGGGATGTCGATTGGTGGCGTTTTGATGTTGTCGCGGGTCTACGCTATGAATTCAGCTTTTCGGGCGATGGTGGCCCGAATTCGCTGCAATCCGGGGGTATTACACTTCTGGATTCGAATGGTCTGCGGCTGACAGGATCTGATTCTTACACGTCTTCGGTAACATCGTCGGTTTCATTTACCGCGACCGAGACCGGCACTTATTTCGTCAGCATGGCGGGGCTTTATCAGCGGACGGGCAATTATATCATCCATGCCAATGTCAATGATGATGTAAAGCGGGGCACGATCACGGACGCCAGTGTGGTGGTTAATGGCGCAACCACCGGCAGCCTTGGGCAAAAATACGACTCTGACTGGTATCGCGTCACCCTGACCGAAGGGTATTCGCATGGTTTCGTTCTGACCAGCGCCGGTGGCAATAACCCGCTGAACACAAGCACCGGCCGCATCGCGCTGATGGATGCCAATGGCACCGAGATCACCTCTGTCGGCGCGAACACCGCGCTTGGCTATCGTCCGGCCCAGACCGGGGATTTTTATATCGCGGTCTATGATTATTATGGCCGGGTTAACGGCGCAGGCGATTATCGTCTCGTATCTGATATGCGTGACAAGGTGCGCGGCGACACGCTGACCGAAGGCAATATGGTGACGGGTCAGGCCCTGAGCGGACGGATTGACGCCAGAAACGATTCCGACTGGTTCAAGATCACGCTGGCAGCGGGGCAGACCTATCGCCTTGAATCGGTCGGCACCGGCACGCTGGACAAGCTGGGGTATCACTTCCTTACGCTGCTGGATGCGCAGGGAACCCGCGTGACGGGCACGCAGGGATCGTCGAATGTGCTAAGCTATACCTCGACGGGCGGGGGCACGTTCTTTGTCGCTGTTACGGGCAATGATTCCAGCTCCTCACCTTCGGGCGAATTCAGGCTGAAAGTCACCTCGAACGCACGAGATGTGAATGGCACCAGTGCACCCGAAGAACTGCACGGGCAGGACAACGACAACGTGATTCGCGGGGGGGCCGGAAACGACACGCTGTTCGGCAATGGCGGTAACGACACGCTGATCGGCGGCGAAGGAAATGACGTGCTGCGCGGCGGCACCGGGCTGGATACGGCGCAATATGTCGTGAATGCGGCCACGCGCGTCGATCTGCGGATCACCGGGTTTCAGGATACGCTGTCCTCGGGCCGCGACCGGCTGATTTCCATTGAAAACGTCACCACGGCGGACGGCAATGACACCCTCACCGGAAACGGCGGCGCGAATGTGCTGAACGGCGGTGCGGGCAACGATCTGATTTCCGGCATGGGCGGCAATGATCGTCTGATCGGCGGGGCAGGTAATGACACCCTGCTGGGCGGCAATGGTCACGACACGCTGGATGGCGGGAATGGTCGCGACAGTCTGGAGGGCGGCAATGGCAACGATCTGCTGATTGGCGGTGCAGGCCATGACACGCTGCGCGGCGGTGCGGGCAACGATACGCTGGACGGTGGCGCGGGCAATGATCTGATCATCGGCGGCGCCGGGATCGACGCAGTGCGGTTCAGCGGCTCGGCCGGGGCGAATGTCTCGCTGGCGCTGACCGGGGCGCAGGACACCGGCTATGGCCGCGACATCATCCGGCAGGTGGAAAACGTTATCGGCGGGTCGGGGAACGATACCATCTATGGCGATAATGGCGCGAACCAGATCTGGGGGAATGCCGGGAACGACCGTATCTTTGGCGGCGGCGGTAACGACACGCTGCATGGCGGGGCCGGGAACGACACGCTTGAGGGCGGCAATGGCCACGACCGGCTGAACGGCGGTAATGGTGCCGATGTGCTGCGCGGCGGCAATGGCAACGACACACTGAACGGCGGGGCCGGGAACGACAGCCTTTACGGCGGCGCAGGGGCCGACCGGCTGATCGGCGGCACCGGACGCGATCAGTTGTGGGGCGGGGCAGGGGCCGACACCTTTGTCTTTGGCCGCAACGAAGGCTGGGCGCGGATCAATGACTGGCAAGACGGGCTGGACAAGATCGAATTCGAAGGCGCCGGTTCGATCTACAGCCTGAATATCACCAAGATCGCCGCCGGGGTGCAGGTGGTTCACAACAGCTTTGCCGGCAGCACGACAGTTGTTGTCGCCGGGGCTGATTTGAACCAGATCGACGCCAGCGATTTCATCTTTACCTAAGCCAATCGCCGCCTTCAGCGCGTCTGTTCCGACCAGCGTGCTTCATTCGCCTGAATGGCGGCGATACGCTTGTCGGTGCGGGGGTGCGACAGCAGCCAGGCCGGGGCGCTGCCCGTGCCCGTGCCGGTCAGGGCGTCCAGTTTCCCGAACAGCGATTTCTGCGGCGCGGTGCCGATGCCCGCCTTGACCAACAGCGCGCTGGCAAAGGCATCGGCCTCGTATTCATCCTGCTGCGACAGGCGGGCGGCAATGGCCGAGGACACAAGATTTGCGATCCACGCGCCGACGAACGGAATAAACCGCCCCAGCACGCCGACCAGAACCACCCGGATCACGTTCTGACCGGCAAAATCGACCATGCGGCGGCGGGTGTGACCATGCGCGACATGGCCCAACTCATGCGCAATGACCGAGGCCAGTTCCTCGGGCGTGACCTGCCCGGCATCCAGTTTACGGATAAAGCCTCGGGTCAGGAAGATACGGCCATCCGGGGCGGCAAGGCCGTTGATCGGCTCGATCTCATAGATATGTGCGCGGATCGGCGGTATGCCCATCGCCTGTCCCAAACGATCCAGCAGAGGGTTCAGCCGGGGATGGTTCAGTGGCGTTGAGCGTGCATCCAGTTCCGCCCGCAGCCGCCACACAGAAAAGAACCACATCGCAGCGGCATAAGCGAGGATCAGCAGGATCGGGGTCAGTTTCAGCATAGTGCTAAACTGGGCGGGCCGGGGCCTGTCGTCAACGGCAGCAGGCGCAAAAATGCGCAAGACGGCGCGATCAACAATGCGCCCCGGATTGGGGGCCATGCCAGGCAGGGCACGGGATACGGTGCAGAAGCGGTTGCTTTGCCTCCGGTGCGGCGGCTTGGCATGGGCAATTCTGCTACGGTTCAGCGCAAGATCGGCTTTGTGGCCATGATGGCATCCGGCTCTGCGGCTATACTCCGGCAAGATTGATAGGCGATTTCCGGTCAATGCCGCGCCGCCGGTCTGCGGGGGCAGATGGTTGTTGGCGGCTCGGGAATTTGTTCGATTATAAACAAATTTTCACCGGCTACCCCATGCCTAATGTTATACGGGTAATGGGGTCGTCTTGGCTGATCTGAATGGAGGGACAACTGCTGATTTCGAACCTCTGACCGAAAGCGTTACAGACCTCTCCTATATTGAACCGGCGTTTTTCGCCGCTCTATTGAAGCAAAGGGGAACTTTTCAGATTAACTGCTAGGCAGTGTCTCTTTTTCCGGCGCCGCAGCAGGTTCCAGTGTGGCTGCTTGCGTCTTGTAAATACCGACATTGGCATGCGGGAATGGCTGCACCGGCACTGGTTTGCCAAGGAAGGCGCAGAGTGGTGTCCAGCCGGGATTAGTGGTCAGATCAATCGTCAACAGCCGCTCGGCCGGAACGATTTCGCGCACCATCTGGTCATGGCGCAAATACGCCTGGCGGAACGATTCCGGGTCAGTAAAGATGGCCTCACCATAAATAGCGGTTGACAGCTCTAACATCCATTCATTGCCCTGCTGCACCCGCGCCGCATGCAGTTCGGGCGAAAAATGGCTTTTACAACTTTTCAGCCATGCTTCCATTTTTCGAGTGGTGTAAATAAAATGGGCATTCGGAAATTTCCTGACCATTTCCGGCATTACGGCTGCCACCGGCAGGTCGGTCATTGCATTGCAATCGCGCAGCCACCACGGCCAGTCCATAATAATACGTCCGTCCCGCACCTTGGTGATTGGCGGGTTATCCTGCACATTATAGCCCAGAATCGTCAGCGCATCGGCCAGGGTGGTGGTTGCGGTTTTAGACAGGCCGATCCCGAAAACAAAAGGCCGCTCATAAGGCATCCGGTTCAGCAGCTTATATGCCAGACGCTTATATATTTTTGCACTGATCGAAGACATTCTGCCGCCCGCCCATTGTCGAACCAATTGGCAGGTTAACCTAGATAGCACCTCAACCGCAAGCACTCTGTGGTGTCATAGCACCCGCATTGCACGCGTCAGCCCGTCAAGTGTCATGGGCATCATGCGATTTTCAAAAATATGTTCAATCATATTGATGGATTGCGTGCGCGGCCAATGCGCTTGGGGCACCGGATTCAACCAGACGTGATCGGGCCATGTTTCGGTGGCGCGCCGTAACCAGACCTCGCCGGCTTCGGGATTCCAGTGTTCATTGGCCCCACCGGGCACCGCTATTTCATAGGGTGACATGCTGGCATCGCCCACAAAAATACATTTATAATCACGCCCAAAACGATGGAGCACGTCCCATGTCGGAATTTGTTCGTTCCAGCGGCGGTGGTTGTCTTTCCACACAGACCCATAAAGGCAATTGTGGAAATAAAAATGTTCCATATGTTTGAACTCGGCGCGAGCGGCGCTGAATAATTCATCGACAACACGGATGTGATCGTCCATCGACCCGCCGACATCCAGAAACAGCAACACCTTTACTGCATTGCGCCGCTCGGGCCGGGTTTTTACGTCGATATAGCCGTGATCGGCGGTGGCGCGAATGGTGGCGGGCAGGTCCAGTTCGTCGGCCGCACCGTGCCGTGCCCATTGCCGCAACCGTTTCAGCGCCACCTTGATGTTGCGGGTGCCCAATTCCACGTTGTCGTCAAAATCCCGAAACTCGCGCTTGTCCCAGACTTTAACGGCACGGCGGTGGCGCGATTCGTGTTGGCCGATACGAATCCCTTCGGGGTTATAGCCATACGCACCAAAAGGGCTGGTGCCTGCGGTGCCGATCCATTTATTCCCGCCCTGATGACGGCCCTGCTGTTCACGCAGGCGTTCGGCCAGCCGCTTCATCAATTCGTCAAAGCTGCCCGCTGCCTGCACCTCGGCCTTTTCGGCGTCGGTCAACAGGTTTTCGGCCAGCTTTTCCAACCAGTCGCGCGGGATTTCACGCGATTCCAGCAGCCGTTCGACCGGCACCATTTCCAGCCCGGAAAATGTTTCGGAAAAGGCGCGGTCGAAACGATCGATATGGCGCTCATCCTTGACCGTGGCCGCGCGGGCGAAGTGATAAAGATCATCGACCGACCAGCCGCTGACCCCCGCCTGCATTCCGCCCAGCAGATCCAGATATTCCCGCAGGCTGACCGGCACCCCATGCCGACGCAGACTGTCAAGGAAATGCGCGAACATTTACAGCGACCGTTCCATAAAGATTGTCGCGAACAGGCCAAGGATGGCAAAGGCGATGGCAAAGACCGCCGCATATTGAATGCGGTCGCGCGTGGTTCCACCCAGTTGCGCGGCGCGGTGCCAGCCCAACAGCGCGCCGATCACGATGGCGGCGATAACAATCATGCTCTGCCCTTGTTCTGTGTGTCCGGCAGGGATAGCGGCGCGGCCCCCTGTGCGCAACCGGCTCGGCGAATGGAAAAGGCCGCGCGGGTGGCGCGGCCTTGAACGGTATCATCGTCGATCAGTTGCCCGCCGGCGCTGCCTCGGCAGGGGCTTCGGCTGCGGGGGCCGCCGCGTTGCCTTCTTCGGCGGCCCTGGCGTTTTCGGTCAATTCGTTGATCGCGGCGGTAAAGCCCGACAGCGACATGTTCAGGCTGACCGGATCGCGCGGATCACCGCCAAAGGGCACCAGGCTGATCGTCGCGGCACGACCACGGCGCAGTTGATCCAGTTCCGCCTGCGTAAAGCCGACGCGCGACACACAGCCGATCGAGGTGCACAGGTTGAATGGATAGGTCCGGGCCTGCCCCTGATCGACGCGCAGCGTCAGCCCGGCGATCAGGTCGGTTTCCAGCGGCGCAACCATGGTCGCACCTGCGGCCACCTGTCCACCCGACAGCGGAATCATGGTGACTTCGGCGACGGAATTGCCACCTTCGTCGCGCAGCAGTTGATACATCTCGCAGGGATCGACCGGATTTTCCGTGTTGATGCAGCGCACCGTCCAGTCGGTCTGGGTTGATTTCACGTAATAGGCGCCCAATTGCGGCTCTGCCGGGGCGGCATCCGCAGCGGCAGCCGGCTCTGTCGTTTGTGCCGGGGTGGTTTCGGCTTCGGGCGCAGCACCGGACTGGGTGCCCGGCGCGCCTTCGACACCTGCGGCGGCATCGCCTGCCGGGGTGGCTTCGGCGGCGGCATCAGCAGGTGCATCCGTCGCAGCGCCCGATTGCGTGCCCTCACCACCCTGAACCCCTGCCGCGCCGGTCGATTCGCTGGCCTGATCGGTAGCCGTCGTTGCAGTGTCCTGCGCAAAGGCGGGCGCTGCAATCAGCAGCATGGCCGCGACGAGGGCCGGGGAAGCCTTGATAACCATGATCTCTCTTTCCTTTCGGTTCAGACCTTTGAGCCGGAATATCACGCCCCGCCGCCCTTGTCAGCGCGCAACCGCGCCCGCCCCTGCGCATTCGCGTGAACCGGCGGTGTCATGCCGTGAACGGCAATGCGGACGTAGAAAAAGGGCCGCAACCAAGGCTGCGACCCCGTTCAGCGCAGGCATCAAAGCGGCCCGCGTTCCCCCTGCCGGACTGGCCGGTCATCATTGGGCCGCACGCTAGTATCGGCTTTTTTATCCGTCAACAGTCCTGACGCAAAAAGGCGTTCACATTCAAATATCTGACCAAATGATAAAAAAAGCCGCGCCCAAAGGCGCGGCAAGTCCAACAGGGAGGAAGGTCCGGGATCGCAGGCAGTGGACCCCGGATGAATCTGATACTGGCATGACAGGGTTAAAATAGTATTGTCGCAACGCACGAATGCGACGCAACGAACGGCTTTTCCGGGCAAAGGGGGCAAATATGGCAGAGGCGCTGGATCTGGCGGCAGGCACGGTTATCGTGGGCGGCGGCGGTGCGAATCATGCTGAACCGCAGCACCTGCTGTTGAAATATGCCAACCGTCACGGGCTGATCGCGGGCGCCACCGGAACGGGCAAGACCGTTACCCTGCAAGTGCTGGCCGAAAGTTTCTCGGCCGCCGGGGTGCCGGTGTTTCTGGCTGATGTCAAAGGCGATCTGGCCGGGCTGGCCAAACCCGGCAGCGAGACGGGCAAGCTGCACGATGCCTTTGCCCAACGGGCCGAACAAATCGGTGTGACGCTGCGTTACGATCAGTTTCCGGTGACGTTCTGGGACATCTGGGGCGAACAGGGCCATCCGGTGCGCACCACCCCCGCCGAGATGGGGCCGCTGCTGCTGTCGCGCCTGCTGGGGCTGACCGATGTTCAGGAAGGGGTGATGAATATCGCCTTCCGCGTGGCCGACGAACAGGGGCTGGCGCTGTATGATCTGAAGGATTTGCAGGCCATGCTGCGGTGGGTGGGCGAAAATTCGTCAGAACTGTCGCTGCGTTACGGCAATGTCAGCACCGCCAGCGTGGGTGCGATTCAGCGCGCCCTGTTGGTGCTGGAAAACGAAGGCGGCGACCGGCTGTTCGGGGAACCCGCGCTGGATCTGGCCGACATCATCCGGCTGGATGCCTCGGGCAAGGGCGTCATCAACATCATCGCCGCCGAACGGCTGATGAACGCGCCGCGCCTGTATGCGACGTTCCTGCTGTGGCTGCTGTCCGAACTGTTCGAACAACTGCCCGAGGTGGGCGACCCCGACAAACCCAAGGTCGCCTTTTTCTTTGACGAGGCGCATCTGCTGTTCAATGATGCGCCGCGCGCGCTGATTGCCAAGGTGGAACAGGTGGCGCGGTTGATCCGGTCCAAAGGGGTCAGTATCTGGTTCATTACCCAAAATCCCGCCGACGTGCCCGAGGCCGTGCTGGGGCAGCTTGGCAACCGCGTTCAGCACGCGCTGCGCGCTTTTACCGCCAAGGATCAGCGGGCGCTGCGGCAGGCTGCGGAAAATTACCGTGCCAACCCTGATTTCGACACCGCCACTGCGATCACCGAACTGGCCACGGGCGAGGCCGTCACCTCGTTTCTGGAACTGAAAGGTGTGCCGGGTGTGGTGCAGCGGACGCTGGTGCGCCCGCCCTTCAGCCAGCTTGGCCCGATCACCCCCGCCGAACGCAGCGCGGTGATGGCCGCGTCGCCGATGGCGCTGAAATATGACAAGGTGATTGATCGCGAATCAGCGCATGAGATTCTGACCGCCCGCGCCGAACAGGCCGCACAGCAAAGCGCAGCGGCCGGGGCCGAGGGACAGGATGACGATCTGTGGAAAATGGACCGCGAATTTACCCGTGCCCGCCGCTATGATGCGAATCTTCAGATTCCGGCACCAAAACAGCAGACCAGCAGGGCAGGTTCGCGGTCCTCAGCATCGCGCAGCGATTCCGTGGTGGACGCTTTTGGCAAAAGCCTTGCGCGGCAGTTGGGGACCAAGACCGGGCAGGCTTTGGTCAGAGGCGTGCTTGGATCGCTGTTCCGCGGGCGTTGATGCCCATGCTCATCGCAGCGGCGGCAACGCGCGGGCGGGGCGGGGCGGCCTGAGTCTGACAGGCTGCGGGCGTTGCCACCACCACTGCACGCATTTCTGCCAGAATCGCGATCATCAGCATGACATGACGGCGCATGTCATATTCTGCCGCGCCTGACAGGCGGGCGGTATTCTGATGTTCTTCCTCGGCCCGCAGGCGCAGCAGGGCAGCGCCGGGGGCGGGGCAGTGATCGCTGCGCAGCAGCTTGGGCAGGTCGCGGTCGCGTTTCCAGCCCGACTGGCCTTCACGGGCCGCGCGGATCAACACCCTCGGTCGACGCAGGCCGGTTGCTGCGCGGGGACGAAAAGCGATGACATTGGTGGTGGTGTGCATGATGGCCTCCTGGCTCTGGTCTGATCCATGGACACAACATCACACAATCAAAGCGGGTGTTGCCGACCACCGAACTGCGCCGCGCGCAACACTTAAGAACCTTTAAGGATTATTAGGGAATGTTGCGCCTATCTGACGAGGTTCCGGTTAACGAGACCTCAATTCGCAACCCCAGGGGGAACTGCCATTCCCCGATAACTGACTGATAGGAAAAAGAATGACCATGCTGTCTGGTGACTTTCCCCACGACTCTGCCGTCACAGGTCACTGCCCGGACACCGACGCCGACCCCCGCCCGGCTGATATGCCCGATGATGCGCGCCTGTATCTGCGCCACGTGGAAAAGGGCGAATCCATCCGCTCGCTGGCGCGGGAGTTGGGCTGCCATGCCTCGACCATCCTGCGCCGCATCCGCAAGTTCGAGGCCCGCCGCGACGATCCGCTGATCGACCGCGCGCTGGATCGCGGACAGGACGGGTCGCGGCTGGATGAGGCGCAAATCCTGCGCGCGCTGCGCCGTCTGGCGGAATCGGGTGCCGTGCTGGCCGTGGCCGAGGGGATGGACAAGGCCATCGTCACCCGCGACGGGATGCGCACGGCCATCATCGAACGCCGACTGGCCGAAAGCATGGCACTGAACGGCTGGGTCGCCCAGATCAGCAGCGGTCGTATCATGAGCTATGCCATCGTCCCCGCCGGGCGTGAGGCGCTACGCTCGATGCTGAATCGTGCGCCGGGTCGCGCTCTGCCACGGGACGAGGATTTTGACAGCGCCCAGCCGGTGGGTGACGCTCCTGATGGCGATCAAGGCCCCCACGCGGCGCAGCGCCACCGTATCTGGGAAGATCGCGTCATTCGCGATCCCGAAGACGACCGCCGCCGCCGCGCCCGCGTGAACATCGCGGAAAGTCCGTTGCTGGTGCTGGCCCGCCGCCGCGACGCCGGGGGCCAGCCGTTCCTGACATCGGGGCAGGTTGCGGCGGGCGAACGACTGCGCGAGGATTTCGAACTGGCCCAGATGGGACCGCGCGTCACCCAGAACTGGGATGGCTTCATGACTTCGGGCATTGACGTCAGCCGCAGCGCGGGCGGTTATCGCGGCGGGTCGGAATCGGCACGCGACCGTGTGGCCGGGGCGCTGCGTGATCTGGGGCCGGGCATGGGCGACATCGTGCTGCGCGTCTGCTGTTTTCTGGAAGGAATCGAACAGACCGAACGCCGACTTGGCTGGTCTGCGCGCTCGGGCAAGATCGTGCTGCGGCTGGCTTTGCTGCGGCTGGAACGGCACTATCTGGAAACCTATGGCAAGGGATCACCGCTGATCGGCTGATCTGGCCATGACGGGGCGCCCATGGGGCGCCCTTTCCATTTGCGGCGTCAGCGGACGCAGGCTAGACCCTGACGGGGCAGGGGGCGCCCGCTTTGGGAAATCCGATGAACATCACTTTGCGACAGTTGCGTTATCTGATGGCCCTGGCCCGGCACGGCCATTTCGGCAACGCAGCCGAGTCGGTTCACGTGACCCAGCCCGCATTGTCCATGCAGATCAAGGCGCTTGAGGCCGAGGTGGGTGCGGTTCTGGTCGAACGCACATCCGGCGGCGTTCACCTGACGCCGCAGGGGCGCACCTTTGCCGATCAGGCCGCGCGGGTTCTGGCCGAGGTCGCGACGCTGGAACGCATCGCACGGCAGCCGGGGCAGGGCGGACGGCTGCGGCTGGGGATGATCCCCACCGTCGCGCCCTATCTGCTGCCTGTCGTGCTGCCGGAACTGCGCAGCGGTGACATCAGCCGTGATCTGCATCTGCGTGAGGCGACGACGGACCGCCTGTTGACCGAGCTGCTGCAAGGCCATCTGGATGCCGCGGTCATCGCCAGCCCGCCCGACAGCCCCGATCTGGCCGCGCTGACGCTGTTCACCGACCCGTTCCTGCTGGCGGGCAGCGCCGCCCGCATCGCCGATCTGGCCGACCGGGCCGAGACGCTGCGCCCCCGCTCGCTGGACCCCGGTCAATTGCTGTTGCTGGACGAAGGCCATTGCCTTGGCGATCAGGCGCTGGAAGTTTGCGGGCTGACACGCCACAGCGGGCGGCTGGATTTGGGGGCTGCGTCCTTGGCGACGCTGTGTCGGCTGGCGGCGCAGGGCATGGGGCTGACCTTCGTGCCGCAAATCGCCGCCCGTCAGGAAGTGGCGGCGGCACCGGGGCTGACGCTGATCCGCTTTGCCGAACCGCAGCCCGCGCGCGACATCGTGCTGGTGCGTCGCATCTCGACACCGGCGGGGGGATGGTTCCATGAGCTGGCCGCGATCCTGCGCCGGGCTGGCGAAGCGGCGGATGAAAAAGGCCGCCCCGGAGGGTGGCCCTAAGGGATCATGCCGGTTCGGCAACCCGTGCGTTTTGCAGATATTTCAGCAGATTTTCAGGCGAGGTTTCGCCGTAAGGATCATCCCCGCAATCGTCGCAGCGGCCCGGTTCTTCGAGCCACGCCTCGACCACGCCATCATTCACTACGGCGGCATAGCGCCACGACCGGGCACCAAAGCCTAGGTTATCCTTGCGCACCAGCATCCCGGCCTTTTCGGTGAACACGCCCGAGCCATCGGGGATCACCTTAACGTTTTGCAGGTTCTGCGACTTGGCCCACTGGTTCATCACAAAGCTGTCATTCACGGACAGGCAATAGATCGCGTCAATGCCCAGATCGCGGAACTGCTGGAACGACTTTTCAAAGCCGGGCAGTTGATAGGTCGAACAGGTGGGGGTGAACGCACCGGGCAACGAAAACAGGATCACCCGTTTCCCTTTGAAATAGTCGTCCGATGTCATGTCCTGCCAGCGGAACGGGTTCGGGCCGCCGACCGAATTCGTCGCGAACGCGGGTCCGAAATGTAACCTGAGGAATTTTATCGCCAATTTTCATAGGCGTGCTCCCGTTCTTTTGTGGTGCATCATCTCCTCCGCGCGCGGATTATAGCGTATCGCTGCGCCGCGGCATAGGGTTGCACCCCGGACATCGCAGCAGATCGTTGATTGCAGGGCAGTTTGGTATTACCTAGGGAAAAACCAGCGAAAGCACGCCGATGACCGATATGTCCCCGCCCCCTGCCGGCCATAACCAGCCGCCGCGCCTGCGCCACCCGGAAAAGGCACACCGCGTCGATCAGGCACAGCCGAAAAAACCGTCGTGGATCAGGGTCAAGGCGCCAACCTCGCAGGGCTACAAGGACACGCGCGACATTCTGCGTAACAACCGCCTGTCCACCGTCTGCGAAGAGGCAGGCTGCCCCAATGTCGGCGAATGCTGGAGCCAGGGCCACGCTACCATGATGATTATGGGCGACATCTGCACCCGCGGCTGTTCCTTCTGCAACGTCATCACTGGCAAGCCCGACGCTCTGGACGTGTTCGAACCGGGCCGCGTTGCCCATGCGGTGCAGAAACTGGGGCTGCGCCACGTCGTCATCACTTCGGTTGATCGCGACGATCTGGACGATGGCGGCGCGGAACATTTCGCCCAGACTATCCGCGCCATCCGCCACCGCAGCCCTGATTCCACCATCGAGGTGCTGACCCCTGATTTCCTGAAATGCGCTGCCCGCGCACTGGAAACCGTGGTCGAGGCACGCCCGGATGTATTCAACCACAACCTTGAAACCGTCCCCGGCCTTTACCCGACCGTGCGCCCCGGCGCGCGCTATTTCCACAGCCTGCGCCTGCTTCAGCGGGTCAAGGAACTGGACCCGACCCTGTTCACCAAATCCGGCATCATGGTCGGCCTGGGCGAAGATCGTCAGGGCGTATCGCAGGTGATGGACGACATGCGCGCCGCCGACATCGACTTCATCACTATCGGCCAATATCTGCAACCAACGCCGAAACATCACCGCGTAGATCGCTTTGTCACGCCCGAGGAATTCACCAGCTATGAAAAGGCAGCTTATGGCAAGGGCTTCCTGATGGTTTCGGCCACGCCGCTGACCCGATCCAGCTATCACGCCGGTGATGACTTTGCCCGCCTGCGCGCCGCGCGGCTGGAAAAACTCGGCCAAGCCTGACCCTTGCCGACGGCGGCAAAGGTCGTTATCAGCACCAGACAGCAAAGCGTCACGGGGGTGTGGCGGAATGGTAGACGCGACGGATTCAAAATCCGTTTTCGAAAGAAGTGTCGGTTCGAGTCCGACTACCCCTACCAAACGCTTTGCCGTCCTCTCCTAAGAATTGTGCCCCAGGCATCTTTTGTCCTGAAATATCCTCTGGGGGTCCGGGGGGCGAAGCGCCCCCGGCCTTTGGGGGCAACCTCACCGATACCCCGCCGCCTGCAATTCAAACAACTCCCGATACCGCCCGGGCTGGGCTAACAATTCCTCATGCGTCCCCTGCGCCTCGATCTGGCCCAGATGCAGCACCAGAATCCGATCCGCCATCCTCACCGACGAAAACCGATGCGAGATCAGAACCGCCGTCCGCCCGGCCATCAATTCGCGGAACCGCTGAAAGACCTCGAATTCAGAACGGGCATCCAGCGCAGCGGTCGGTTCATCAAGGATAAGCACCTGCGCGTCGCGCATATAGGCGCGGGCGATGGCCAGCTTTTGCCACTCGCCGCCCGACAGATCGACGCCCTGCACGAACCGCTTGCCGACCATCTGCTCATAACCCGCAGGCAGGCGCGCAATCACCTGATCGGCCAAAGCGCGTTCGGCGGCCTGTTCGATCCGGGGGCGATCCTCGCGCGCCTCGATCCGGCCAACGGCGATGTTATCCGCTGCCGTCATGGAATATCGCACAAAGTCCTGAAAGATCACACCAATCGCCGCGCGCAGATCGTCCAGATCATAGTCGCGCAGATCGACCCCATCCAGCAGGATACGCCCCTCATCCGGATCATAAAGCCGCGCCAGCAGCTTGACCAGCGTGGTCTTTCCCGCGCCATTCTCGCCCACCAAAGCCAGCGTTTCGTCTGCATGCAGCGTGAAGGACAGCCCGCGCACCGCCCATTTTTCGGCATTCGGATAACGAAAGCCGACGTTTTCAAAGGTAAACCCCTGCTTGATCGGGCGCGGCACGGCCACGGCATCCGGCTTGGAGGCGATTTCCGGCACCTCGCGGAAAAAGTCGAACAGATCCTCAAGATACAGCGCCTGCGCGGCGGTGGTGCCAAAGGACGACAGCAGCCGCTCGATAATGCCCTTCACCCGCATAAAGGACCCGGCCAGAAAGGTCAGATCGCCGATGGACAGATCGCCGGTCAGCGTCTGCACCACGATCCACGCATAGGCGGCATAATAGGCCAAAGACCCAAGCGCCGAAAACAGCGCCCCCCACGCCGCCCTGGCCTGCGCAATCCGCCGTGCCTCGGCATAGAATTTCCGCGACAGCGCCAGATAGCGCCCGGACAGAAAGCGGTGCAGGTCGAATATCTTGATTTCCTTGGCGGTTTCCGCACTGGCGGCGGTCTGGCGCAGATAGTCGATCTCGCGCCGTTCCGCCGTGCGGCGGAAATCGAGATTATAGGACTGCGCGTTGAAATGCGCCTCGGCCAGAAAGGCGGGGATCAGCCCGATCAGCAGGATCAGGATCAGCCACGGGTTATAAAGGATCAGCCCGGCGCCGAGTGTCGCAATGGTCAGGCTGTCCTGCAACTGCTCAAAGATCGTTCCCATCAGGCTCATCCGGCCAGCGGCCTGACGGCGGGCGCGGTCGAGCTTGTCCTGAAATGCGGCGTCCTCGAAATCCTCCAGATCCAGTGCGGCGGCGTGGTCCATCAGCCGCATCGACAGGTCGATCACCAGCCGTTCCTGCAACAGCGAATCGACCAGCCTCACCAGCCGGCTGATGATGTCGGACCCGATGCCGATGGCCAGTTCCAGCGCGACCAGAGTCACCAGATGATCGGCCAGCCCCGATTGCCACCAATCCATCAGGCCGTTTGGCGCATCGGGCAGGGCGGCCAGCCGCACCACTTCGTCAAGGATCAGCTTGGCGATCCACAGCATCGCCACCGGCACAAAGGCTCCGATAGCGCGCAGGATCATCGTGGCGATGGTCAGATGCGGCGCGGCGCGCCAGACCATCGCCAGAAACGGCGGGATGTTCTTTAGCGCGGCCCAACGGGCGGCAAAGCTACGGGGCGGTTCTTTCTGGATGGGCGGCATTCAGCGAGGGGTGGCACCGATTTCCGCCTCGGTCAAGGGACCGGGGAAATGGCAGGCCCAGCGATGCCCGCCCGTTCCCGCCGGATCGCCCGCCAGCATCGGCACCTGCTGCGCGCACAGCGCCTGCGCGCGCGGGCAACGGGTGCGGAACACACAGCCAGACGGCGGCGCCATCGGCGAGGGCAGATCACCGCGCAGCGGCACGACGACCTTTTCCGCCTCGATTCGCGGGTCCGGCACCGGCACGGCCGAGAGCAGCGCCTGCGTATAGGGGTGCTGCGGGTCGGCATACAGCTCATCCGCGCTGGCGATCTCCATCACCTTGCCCAAGTAAAGCACCATTACCCGGTCGCTGATATGCTTCACCACCGACAGATCATGCGCGATAAAGATCAGCGCAAGGCCAAGGTCGCGTTGCAGATCGTCCAGCAGGTTGATGATCTGCGCCTGAATCGACACATCCAGCGCCGACACGGGTTCATCGCAGATAATCAGCCGGGGCTCCACGATCAGCGCGCGGGCGATGCCGATGCGCTGACACTGACCACCGGAAAATTCATGCGGGTAGCGGTTGATCTGGTTCGGCAGCAGGCCCACCCGCTCCATCATGTCCTTGACACGCGTTTTCACCTCGTCGCGGGACAGGCCGGGGTGATGCGTGACCAAGGGTTCCGCGATGATCTGGCCAACGGTCATGCGCGGGTTCAAGGATGCCAGCGGGTCCTGAAACACCATCTGAATGTCGCGGCGGTATTTCATCATCTGGCGCGGGGTCAGGCCGATCAGATCGGCACCGTCGATCCATTCTGCATGGCCGGTGGCATGAACCAGCCCGATCAGCGCGCGGGCCAGCGTGGATTTGCCGCAGCCCGATTCGCCGACAACGCCCAGCGTTTCGCCGGGGCGCAGGGTGAAATCGACCCCGCCCACCGCGTGAAGCTGTCGCGGCGCGGTCCAAGGCATGTCGCCTTCGCGGCGGATGTGGAAGGTGACACGCAGATCGCGGACGTCCAGCAGGGGCTTAGTCATTGCGGCCTCCCTCGGTGGGGGTTCCGGCCATGCCAGCGCCAGCAACGGCGCCGAGCGGGATGGCCTCGGGGATGGGCGCGTCGCCTTGAGGCATCGGATCGCCGGACAGGTGAACGCGGTCACGATGCGCGATCACGTCCTCTAGATCGGCAAAGCATGCGCGGCGGCGATCGGGGGCGAATTCCAGCAGTTCCGGCCCCTTGGTCGCGCAGCGGTCCATGCGATAGGTGCAGCGCGGCTCGAACGCGCAGCCCTTGGGCGGGCGCGACATGTTTGGCGGGCTGCCGGGGATGGCCGACAGCCGGTCGCCTTTCTGGTCAACGCGCGGGATCGCCTCTAGCAGCCCTTGCGTATAGGGATGGGCGGGGGCGTCGAACAGCGGCAGCACCGGGCCGGTCTCGCGGATGCGCCCGCCATACATTACCACCACATCGCGGCACGACCCGGCCACAACGCCCAGATCATGGGTAATCAGGATCATCGCCATGCCCAGATCGCGTTGCAGATCGGCCAGCAGAGCCATGATCTGCGCCTGAACCGTCACGTCCAGCGCCGTGGTGGGTTCGTCCGCGATCAGCAGGCGCGGCTTGCACAAAAGCGCCATGGCGATCATCACCCGCTGCCGCATTCCGCCGGAAAATTCATGCGGATACAGGCGGATGCGCCCCTTGGCGTCGGGGATTTTCACCGCATCCAGCATCCGCGCAGATTCCGCCACCGCGTCGGTCTTGGACATGCCGTTGTGCAGCACCAAGACCTCGGCCATCTGATCGGCCACCCGCATATAGGGGTTGAGGCTGGTCATCGGGTCTTGAAAGATCATCGCGATCTGTTCGGCGCGGATCTTGTTCAGCACTTTGGGCGGCGCGTTCAGGATCTCTTGCCCGTCGAATTTCACGCTGCCCGTGGCCCGCCCGTTCCGCGCCAGCAGCCCCATGATCGAAAACGCCAGCTGCGATTTGCCCGAGCCGGATTCGCCCACGATCCCCAGCGTATCGCCCGCCTGCATGGTCAGATCGACGCCGTTCACCGCATGAACCGTGCCGTCATTGGTGGCAAAGCTGACGTTCAGGTCCTTGATGTCCAGTAATGCCATCTCAGCGATCCTTCGGGTCAAGGGCGTCGCGCAAACCGTCGCCGACAAAGAAGAAACCGAACAGCGTGATGACAAAGAAAAACAGCGGGAAGGCCAGTTGCCACAGCGTGCCGTAGTTCATCGTCCCCGAGCCTTCGGAAATCAGCGCCCCCCATGAGGTGAGCGGTTCCTGCACGCCAAGGCCAAGGAAGCTGATAAAGCTTTCCGTCAGGATCATCAGCGGCACCAGCAGCGTGGCATAGACCGCGACGACACCCAGCAGGTTCGGCACGATATGGCGCAGGATGATTTTCCACGCGGGAACGCCGGTGGCGCGGGCGGCCTCGATAAATTCACGGTTTTTCAGGGACAGGGTCTGGCCCCGCACGATGCGCGACATATCCAGCCATGAAATCAGCCCGATGCCAAGGAACAGCATCGACATCGACCGCCCGAACATGACCAACAGCAGGATCAGCACGAACATGTAGGGAATCGACATCAGAATATCGACCAGCCGCATCATCAACTGATCGGTGCGCCCGCCGACATAGCCCGCCGTCGCGCCATACAGCGTGCCGACGATCACCGCGATGCCCGCGCCGACGATACCGACCATCAGCGAAATCTGTGTGCCTTGCACTGTGCGGGCGAACAGGTCGCGGCCCAGATCGTCGGTGCCGAAATAATGCCCGTTCTCCAGCGAGGGGCGGCCCAGTTCGCGCACCTGACCCATGACCGAGAAATCCAGATCCTGATTGGACCACATGGCGAAATAGTTACCAAAGGCCGCGAACAGCGCGACAAGGATCAGGATTATCAGCCCCGCCATCGCCGCCTTGTTGCGCAAGAACCGCTTGCGCGCGTCAGCCCAGGGGCTGCGGCCCTTGACCTCATCTTGAACCAGCTTGTCGGCCAGTGCGCGCATCTTGTCGTGTTCAATGACCATGGCGCGCCCCTCAATACCGGATTTTCGGGTCGATCCATGCGTAAAGCACATCGACCACGAGATTGAACAGAATGGTCAGCGCACCGACAAGGATCGTCACCCCCATCATCACCGCGTAGTCGCGGTTCAGCGCACTGTCGACAAAGGCCTTGCCGATACCGCCGGTGGAAAAATAGATGTCCACCACCACCGACCCGGTAATCATGCTGACAAACGCCGGGCCAAGATAGCTGATGACCGGCAGCATCGCGGGCCGCAGCGCGTGGCGCAGGATCACCTTGGATTCCGGCAAGCCTTTCGCGCGGGCGGTGCGGATGTGGTTCGACCCCAGCACCTCCAGCATCGACGACCGGGTGATCCGCGCAATCGAGGCCATGTAGGATGTGGACAGCGCGATCACCGGCATGATCCAGAATTTCGGATCATTGAACGACCAGCCCCCGCCCGGCAACAGGCCCCATGTCAGCGTGAACAGCAGCACAAGGATCGGCGCCATCACGAAATTCGGCAGCACCTGCGCGCCGATGGAAATGCCGACCGCCAGATAATCCAGCCAGGAATTGTGCCGGATCGCCGCCACGACGCCCAACGAAACGCCCACGATCACCGCGACCAGAAACGACAGCCCGCCATAGGTCAGCGTCACCGGAAAGCCCGCCGCGATCAACTGGTTCACCGTGCGGTCCGGGTAAACAAAGCTGGGGCCGAAATCGAAATGCAGCACCACGCCGGTCAGATAGTTCCAGATTTGCAGCCACAGCGGGTCATCCAGCCCGTATTTGGCGTTCAGATTTGCCAGAACCTGCGGCGGCAGGGCGCGTTCCTGCGTGAACGGACCACCCGGTGCGATATGCATCAGCAGGAAGGAAAAAACGATCAGTAACAGCAGGGTGGGCACCGCCACCGCCAGCCGTCGCAGAATATAACCGAACATCCGGCACCCTTTCGCGAAGACGGGTCAGCCTATTTGACGAAATGCCGGGACAGGTCAAGCCCGCCCCGGCAGCGTGGATCAGTCGGCCACGCGATACAGATCCTTGGCATACCAGGTGTTCAGCACGTTATCCGTGGGCAAGCCTTTGATCCTGGGGCTAATCATGTCCACCTTGGCATAGTGATAGACGTTGACGGCCGGCACTTCGGCCGCAAGGATTTCTTCGGCGCGGGTATACAGCGGCGCGGCATCATCGGCGGTTTTGGAATCGGCCATCAACTGATCGTATTCCGCGTTCGACCACTTGCCGCTGTTGTAACCCCCGGTCTGGAACCAGTCGAGGAAGGTGGACGCCTCGTTATAATCACCGCACCACGCATAGCGGGCGATCTCGAAATCCTGATTTTGCAGCCGGTCGGTGTGAACCTTCCATTCGACGTTGTTCAGGGTGATTTCCACGCCAAGCGGACGCCAGAACTGTTGCGCGGCGATGGCCAGTTTGCGGTGGTTTTCGTCGGTGTTGTATTGCAGCGTCAGCCGCACCGGGTTGTCGGGACCATAGCCCGCCTCGGTCAGCAGACGCTGCGCCTCGGCGGTGCGCTCGGCCTGTGTCATATGCATGATCGGCAGATCGGGCGCGACAAAGCCTTCGATGGCGGTCGGTGTCCAGACATAGGCGGCGGACTGGCCACCTTGCAGCACCTGATCCACAAGCACGTCGCGGTTCAGCCCCAGTTGCAGCGCCTGCCGCACCCGCACGTCTTTCAGCGCCTCGGGGCCTTTGTCGGACAGGTTCATCACATAGGCATAGGAACAGGCATAAGGCAGCGAGATCGCCTGATCGGGGTATTCCGCCGACAGGCGCGGATATTGCCCGGCAGGGATCTGCACCCGATCCAGTTCCCCGGCCAGATAGCGGGTCAGCGCCACGTTATTGTCGTTCACGGTGACGCCGCGCACGGTTTCCATCACCACATTGTCGGCATCCCAGTATTGCGGGTTCTTGACCATGGTGATGTCCACGCCAAGGTTGTGGCTTTGCAGCGTATAGGCGCCATTGCTGACCAGCTTGCCCGGCTGGGTCCAGTTGTCGCCCTCGGCCTCGATCACGGCTTGCGGCACCGGGAAGGTGGTCGCGTGGGACAGGGTTTTGATGAAATAGGGCGTCGGCGTGGTCAGTTTGACTTCCAGTGTCTTGTCGTCGATGGCGCGCACACCTAGCGTGTCGGGGGCAGCCTCGCCCTTGACGATCTCTGACGCGTTGACGACGTTCATCAACTCGATGAACCACGCATATTCGGATGCTGTTTCCGGGTTCACCACCCGCTGCCACGCATAGACGAAATCGCCCGCCGTCACGGGTTCGCCGTTCGACCATTTGGCGTCGCGCAGGTGAAAGGTATAGGTCAGCTTGTCATCCGATTCGTCCACGCTTTCGGCAAGACCGGGGACCATCGCGCCATGCGCATCCTCGTTCATCAGCCCTTCGAACAGGTTGCGCAGCGCGTCCGAGCCTTCGACATCGGTGTTTTTCGCCGGATCAAGCGTCTTGATCGCGTCCAGCAGCCAGAAGGTATAGCTCTGGTTCGCGGCAAGGTTGGTGCCCTCGGGCACCTCGACCGCCAGTGCGGGCAGGGCAAGCGCCGTGGCAAGTGCGGTGGAAAGGAACAGTCTGGTCATAGTGATCCCCTGTTTGATTGGATCGGATTGTCACCGAAATGTCGTGGATGGTTATTCCATTATGTCGCGGCGTCCAGCGCATTTGACACTTTCCCCTGCGGCATGGCCGTGAAATGATCCGCCGCCATGAGGGACAGCGCACGGATCATTCTGGTGACAGGCGGTGCCCGGTCGGGCAAATCCGCCCTGGCCGAGCGTCTGACCCTGCGTCACTCCGGCCCGCTGCTGTATATCGCCACGGCATGGGCGGGTGATGGGGAAATGTCGGCGCGGATCGCCGCGCATCAGGCCCGTCGCGGTGATCGCTGGCACACGGTCGAAGAACCGCGCGATCTGGACGGTGCCTTGGCGCGGGCGGACAGCGGCGGTTTTGGCGCGGTGTTGGTCGATTGTCTGACGCTGTGGCTGGCCAATTGCGACAGTGCGCCGCCGCTGGAGGCGCTGTGTGCCCGGCTGGTGGCGATGGTAACGCCGGTGGTGCTGGTCACGAATGAAATCGGCGGCGGCATCGTGCCTGCCGACGCAGGGGTGCGGGCGTTCCGCGATGCGCATGGCGCGATGAATCAGGCCGTGGCCGATGTGGCGGATCAGGTCTGGCTGTCGGTCTGCGGTCAGCCGCTGCGGATCAAACCGGGAAGGAATGATGATGAGCTTTGACCAAGACAGCGCCGCGCAGGCCCGCACGCGGCAGGACAGCCTGACCAAGCCCCCCGGCTCGCTTGGCCGGCTCGAGGATCTGGCGGTGTTCATGGCGGGCTGGCAGGGTCGCGACCGCCCCCGCGTCGACCGCGCGCAAGCAATTGTTTTTGCTGGAAATCATGGGGTGTGTGCGCAGGGCGTGAACCCGTTTCCGGCCGAGGTTACCGCGTTGATGGTCCGCAATTTCAACGCCGGTGGCGCGGCCATCAATCAGCTTGCGCGGCTGGCAGGGGCCGATCTGTCGGTGGTGCCGCTGGAACTGGACCGGCCGACCGCCGATTTCACCCAAGGCCCCGCCATGGGGGCCGGGCAGGTGATCGAGGCGATGGCCGCCGGGGCCGATGCCATCACCCCGGATGCCGACGTTCTGATTCTGGGCGAGATGGGCATCGGCAATTCCACCGTGGCCGCCGCGCAGGCTGCCGCACGCTTTGGCGGGACAGCGGCGGATTGGGTCGGCCCCGGCACCGGCGCGACGGGCGAGACGTTGGCCGCCAAGATCCGCGCCGTGGATGCCGGACTGGCGCGGCACAAGGACGCGCACACCGCCGAACAGCTGCTGCGCGCCTTTGGCGGGCGGGAACAGGCGGCGATCTGCGGCGCGATCCGGCAGGCGCGCGAACGGGGGATTCCGGTGATCCTCGACGGCTTTATCTGCACTGCCGCTGCTGCCGTGCTGACCGCAGATGACCCCGCTGCGCTGGACCACTGCCTGATCGGCCATGAAAGCGCCGAGCCGGGCCACCGCCGCCTCATCGCCGCGCTTGGCAAACAGCCGGTGTTGTCACTGGACATGCGGCTGGGTGAAGGCAGCGGTGCTGCCGTGGCGCTGCTGGTGCTGCGCGCGGCGCTGGAATGCCACAACGGCATGGCCACCTTTGCCGAGGCAGGCATTGGCTGATCTGCGCGCCCGCTTGTGTGACTGGTGGCATCAGGCGCTGCTGGCGATCGCATTCCTGACCCGCTTGCCGGTGGCCGGGCTGCTGCCTGCGCAGATCATTCCGCTGTCCTCTGCCGCCTGGGCGTTTCCCCTGGCGGGCGCGCTGGTGGGCGGGGCAGGGGCCTTGACGCTGATTCTGGCCGTCTGGGCCGGACTGTCACCGCTGGCGGCGGCGCTGCTGGGGCTGGCGGCGATGATCCTGACCACCGGCGGTCTGCACGAAGACGGGCTGGCCGATTACGCCGACGCAACTGGCGGCACCACCCGCGAACGCCGGCTGGAAATTATGCGCGATTCGCGGATCGGCAGCTATGGCGTGCTGGCGCTGCTGATCTCGGTCGGGCTGCGGGTGGCGGCGATGGCGATGGTCGCGCCGCTGGCGCTGATCGGTGTGGCGATGCTGTCGCGCGCGGGTATGGTGGTTGCCATGCGCGCGCTGCCCCCGGCCCGCACCGACGGGCTGGGCCATGCCGCCCGCCGCCCCGCGCGCAGGGCGGTCGGGGCGGCGGTGTTGCTGGGGCTGGCGGGCTTGCTGCTGACCACGGGCGGGCAGGGTGCGCTGCTGGCGTTGACCTGTCTGGCCGCGCAGGCGCTGACCGCGTGGCGCGCCGTCAGGCTGATGGGCGGGCAGACCGGCGATGTGCTGGGCACGATCCAGCAAACTGGCGAAATTGCTACCCTGATCGCACTGATGGCCCTGACCGGGCACGCGCAGTCCTGACGGGATCGCCATTTTTCTTGACCGGAATTGACCATTCCTTCATATCCCTCTGATACGAATTGGTCAGAAAAGCTGACCGGGCATTGCCTAGGGGCAAGCCAGCGTTGAAGGGGGGAGAGAACAATGGGTGGCCTTCTGGCCCTTTCCAGCGGCATTGACCGCATCAACACCGTGATCGGGCGCATGGTATCGTGGCTGATCCTGATCGCCGTTCTGGTCAGTGCCGGAAACGCGATCATTCGCAAGATGTATAACATCTCGTCGAACGCGTGGCTGGAACTTCAGTGGTATCTGTATGGCGGCGCCTTTCTGCTGGCCGCAGCCTATACGCTGAAGGAAAACGAACATATCCGCATCGACATCCTGTATGGCCGGTGGAGCAGGCGGACACAGCACTGGATCGATCTGATCGGCCACACGCTGTTTCTGACGCCTTTCGTCATCGTGTCGCTGTATTTCATCATTCCGTGGTTTCAGCGGTCCTATCGCTATCAGGAAATGTCGATGAACTCGGGTGGGCTGATCCTGTGGCCCGCCAAGGCGTTGCTGCTGGCCGGGTTCATTCTGCTGCTGGCGCAGGGCATTTCGGAAATCATCAAGAAAATCGCCGTCATGCGCGGCGTGATCGAAGATCCCGCCCCCTTCGTCAGCCATCACGAGGCCGCCCTGGCCGAGGGCGAGGCAATGGCGGCTGAAATGGCCGACCCGAACCATCCGGCCGCTGATCTGAACATCAACAACCCACTGCACGACCCACAAGGAGACACGCGCAAATGATGGAGCTTATTGCGCAGAACATGGCGCCGATCATGTTCGTCTCGCTGATCGTGTTTTTGCTGTTCGGCTATCCGGTGGCCTTTGCGCTGGCCGCGAACGGTCTGTTGTTCTTTGTCATCGGGGTTGAACTGGCACCGCTGTCGGGCGGCAATATCTCGTTGGACTGGAACCTGTTGCGGGCCTTGCCGGATCGCTTTTTCAACGGGGTCGTCTCGAACGAGACATTACTTGCGGTGCCATTTTTTACCTTTATGGGCATTGTCTTGGAAAAGTCCGGCATGGCCGAGGATTTGCTGGACACCATCGGCCAGTTGTTCGGCCCGGTGCGGGGCGGTCTGGCCTATGCGGTGGTGATCGTGGGGGCGCTGCTGGCGGCAACCACGGGCGTTGTCGCGGCCTCGGTGATCGCAATGGGCATGATCTCGCTGCCGATCATGCTGCGCTATGGCTATGACCGCAAGATCGCCTCGGGCGTGATCGCGGCGTCGGGCACGCTGGCGCAGATCATCCCGCCGTCGCTGGTGCTGATTATCATGGCCGACCAGTTGGGCCGCTCGGTGGGCGACATGTATAAGGGCGCGATGATCCCCGGCTTGGTGCTGGCCGGGCTGTATATGGGCTATATCTTCCTGCTGTCGATTCTGCGCCCGAACGACGTGCCCGCCCTGCCGAAAGAGGCGCGGACGCTGGGGTCCGGCGTCACCTCGCTGCTGGTGGCCTTGGTCGCGGGGGCGGGCATCATGTATGCCGCGCATCATTACTTGTATCCGACCCAAGGCAACAACGCCGATATTCTGGGCGGCGCAGTGGCGGTGGCGGTGCTGTATCTGGTCGCCATGACCGAACGCGAGGGCTGGCGCTTTATCGTCAAGGCCGCCATCGCGGCGATTGCCGCCTATGCCGGCTGGCTGATGTTCGGTCACAACCTGATCGGCCGCATGGTCGAGCCGCTGTTTGGCGGTCACGGTACCGGGTCGCTGCTGGTCAGCCTCTATATGTCGGCAGGCGTCGCCGCCGCGGTCTTTTGGGCGCTGTTCCGCGTTGCATCCGGTGTCATCGACTTTTCAGTGATGCCCGAACGCGGCCTTGGCGTCATGAGCCGTCTGGCCCAGCAGGTCATCATCGTTCTGGTTCCGCCGCTGGCACTGATCTTTTTCGTGCTTGGCACGATTTTCCTTGGCTGGGCTACCCCGACCGAGGGCGGGGCCATGGGCGCACTTGGCGCACTGGTTCTGGCGGCCGCCAAGGGGCGGCTGACCTTTGATGTCGTCTCTCAGGCGCTGACCTCGACCACGCGGCTGGCGGCCTTTGTGATGTTCATTCTGATCGGGGCGCGGGTGTTCTCGCTGACCTTTTACGGCGTGAACGGGCATCTTTGGGTCGAACATCTGCTGGTGTCGTTGCCTGGCGGGCAATACGGGTTCCTGATCGTCGTCTCGATCCTTGTGTTCTTCCTGTCGTTCTTTCTGGATTACTTCGAACTGGCCTTCATCATCGTGCCGCTGCTGGCTCCGGCGGCGCAGGCGGTGGGGATCGACCTGATCTGGTTCGGCGTTATTCTGGCGGTAAACATGCAAACCAGCTTTATGCACCCGCCCTTTGGCTTTGCGCTGTTCTATCTGCGATCCGTGGCCCCACGCGTGCCATACAAGGATCGGGTGACGGGCAAGATGATGGCTCCGGTCACATCGGCGCAGATCTATTGGGGTGCGGTGCCGTTCGTGGTGATCCAGGTTATCATGATCGGCATCGTGATCGCCTTCCCCGGCATGGTGATGCATTACAAGGGCAAGCCGGTGGACAGATCCAATGTGCAGATGGAAATTCCCGGCGCATTCCCGACCGGCGGTGCCCTCTCACCCTTTGGCGCGCCAGCGGGCGGGACATCGGGCGGCGGCATCGGCTTTGATGGCGCATCGCCCTTTGGTGCACCGGCAACGCCCGCCCCATCTGGCGGCGATTCCTCCGGCGCAACCGCCGCGCCATCAGCCCCGGCCCCCGGCGGCCTGTCGCCCTTTGGCGCACCGCCGCCAGGGCTAAGCGGCAACTGACCGGCGATTGCCAACAACAGAGAAAGGGGCAGGGGAATACTCTGCCCCTTTCTTGTCGTCTAAAGCGGTGGGAACAAAACCCTTGCCGAACGCGCAAAGCTGTCTGATCGCTGACGATGAGCAGTAACGGACGCAGGCAGAGAAGGGATGAGCCTGATCCCGCCATCGACACGCGTTCTTTCGGCGCACAAGGCGCGCGGCATATGGCAGAGAGTTCGATACTGCACTGTCAGTGATGGCTATCCCGCAGGTCGCCGCTGTCTGCGGCCGGAAAAAGCCGGGCATGGGGGGCGTGCAAGACCTGGGCCCGCGCGTCCTTGGATATGCCGCTTTGATTGGCACCCGATCCGCCGTCGCGACCCGTTGCACGGCGGTCCTCTCGTGCCGCACCGATGTGGTTGTCGGGCAGCACTTTCAAGACATTTATACGGCTGATTTCAATCAAAAAATCTCACAGATCGGAAAACCGGAAAAGGGCTCGCGCTGGCACCTCTGCGCCGCTGCGGGTTGATTGTCACCGTGCTCATTCCGGGCGTCTGTGGACGCCTTGCCTTCGGTCAAGTCCTATCCCGCATCATGCGGCTAGCCTGATTCGCGACAGAAAAGGACGCCCATGACGGCCGATCACCACTCAACCGATATGCGGCGCTGCCCGCGCCCGATTGTCTTTGCCTTGCGGTCTGTGCCACTGCCGCTGCTGGGGATGACGCTTGGCCGGTTTGCAGCGCGGATTTCAGCACAGTGTCCGGGGTTGTTGCGCCGCCTTGGCAACTATGCCAACTGCAAGGTTCTGATCGATCCGACCGATTTGCCCTTCACACTGCTGATGGAGCCGTCGAACTGGCCGCGCATCACCGCCCACCGCTGTCACGCGCCGCAGGCTGATGCCCGGATCGCCGGACCAATGGTCGCGCTGATCGGGATGCTGCACGGCCAGTTTGACGGCGATGCGCTGTTCTTTTCCCGCGACCTGACCATCGAAGGCGACACCGAAGCGGTTCTGGCCCTGCGCAACGCGCTGGATGATGCCGAACTGGACCTGACCGAAGAACTGGCGCAACTGTCTGGCCCCTTTGCGCAGCCGCTGCGCCGTCTGGTCGGCGTGGTCGAGAAAATCAGCGGTCTGCCTTTGCACCGCGCCGAGCAGGAGGGTTGGGCATGATGGAACTGGTTTGCCCCGCAGGCACCCCTGCCGCCCTGCGCGCCGCTGTCGATGCAGGTGCACATACGGTGTATTGCGGCTTTGCCGATGACACCAATGCACGCAACTTTCCCGGCCTGAACTTTTCCCTCGAGGAAATGGCCGAAGGTGTGGGTTACGCCCATGCGCGCGGCTCCAAGGTGTTGGTGGCGATCAACACCTTTCCCCGCGCCGGGGCAGGGGAAATCTGGCACCGTGCCGTCGCCAATGCCCAAGTCGCCGGGGCGGATGCTGTCATTCTGGCCGATCTGGGCTTGCTGGATTATGCTGCCACCCACCACCCCGACCTGCGCCGCCATCTATCGGTGCAGGCCGCCGCCGCCAATTCCGATGCGATCAATTTTTATACTGAGACATTCGGCGTGCGCCGGGTGGTGCTGCCGCGTGTGCTGACGGTCGATGAAATCCGGGCGATCAACCGCGAAATCGACGTGGAAACCGAGGTGTTCGTTTTCGGCGGCCTGTGCGTGATGGCCGAAGGACGTTGTTCGCTGTCGTCCTATGTCACCGGCAAATCGCCCAATATGAACGGTGTCTGCTCGCCCGCCAGCCATGTGGTTTACAGCGAGGAAGCCGACGGGCTGCGGGCGCGGCTTGGCGGGTTTACCATCCACAAGACCCCTGCCGGGCATCCGGCACCCTATCCGACGCTGGCCAAGGCGGGCGTCACCGCGCTGAAGATCGAAGGCCGTCAACGCTCCCGCGCTTATGTGGCCGAGGTCGTGCGCACCTTCCGCGTCGCGGTCGAGGCCGAGGCGGCAGGCCAGCCGCTGCCCGTAGGCGTGCTGGCCCGGCTGACCGAAGGACAATCCGCCACCACTGGCGCTTATACCAAGACATGGAGGTAACGCCATGGACCTGACCGTCGGGGCCAACCAATTCTTCTGGCCCGCTGATACCGTGCGCGCCTTTTACACTGACATGGCAGCCAGCCCCGCCGCCCGCGTGGTTCTGGGCGAGTTGATCTGTTCCAAACGTCTGCCGTTCTGGCAAGACGAAATTCCCGGCGCGATTCAGACTTTGCAGGATGCCGGCAAACAGGTCGCGCTGACCACACTGGCGCTGATTACCCTCAAGCGCGAACGCAAGCAGACGGTCGAGCTGATGGATATGGGCCTGCCGGTCGAGGTGAACGACCTGTCTGCGCTGCATCATGTGCCGCAGGGGCTTGAAATCTAGGTTGGGCCGCTGGTGAACGTCTATAACGAAGGCACACTGGCGTTTCTGGCCCGGCGCGGGGCAACGCGCGTCTGCCTGCCGCCGGAACTGCCTTTGACCTCGGTCGCGGCGCTGGCCGCGACGGGGCGTGATCTGGGCGTCGCGATCGAGGTCTGGGGCCATGGCCGCCTGCCGCTGGCGGTATCCGGGCGCTGTTATCACGCGCGGCTGCATGACCGCGCCAAGGATAACTGCCAGTTCGTTTGCGGCGATGACCCGGACGGGCGCGATGTGGAAACGCTGGACGGCCAGCCGTTTCTGACCGTGAACGGCATTCAGACGCTTAGTCAGTCCACCGCGACGATGGCCCATCACATTGTCACATTGCGCAACGCAGACGTGGCGTCGCTGCGCCTGTCACCGCAAAGCCGCGATTTTTCCGGGGTCGTGCGCGGCTATGACGATCTGCTGGCCGGGCGGACGGATGCCGGTGCGCTGACCAAGTTCCTGCGCGGCTCGGCCCCACTTGGAGGGCTGTCCGATGGCTTTCTGACCGGCAGTAGCGGCGCGGCGTTTACAGCGCACAGCACAACCTGACAATCGTAGGATCAGGCCGGATCGCGGGTGCGAGACGTTTCCACGTGGCTGCGACAGATGTGCGGGGCAGGGCGATCACAGCGTGCCTGCCTTTCGGGAAGCTGGCAGAGATATATGGCTGGCATCCCACCGAATGACCGAGTTCTGCGCGATCCGTTTGCAGAGCACAGGCTGGTCAGGGACGGCGCGACCCAAGCTTAAGCGAGCTTTGCAGAATGGCGGACACTGGTGCATATGATTATATGATAATCCGTAAAGTGGAACTCCAACCTTCGGAACGCAACATGTAGAACACACCACCACATGCGGCGGATTGTCAACGGGGAAGAGGAAGGAATTGCGGAAGATTGTTTCATTTCGTTCACAATCCGCAACCTTGTGTCTTATGTGCAACAGTTTCGTCACGGTTGCGGCGCATGTGGACAATCCCCGAAAATCCTTTGCCCCATGATAGGCAGTCTTTTCGGGGATTGCCCACAAGCAATGCCAGGTCAAGACTTATTGCACCACGGGATGAAAGGCCGGGAACCGCCGCCGCCCACGTTACTTTCAGGACGCTTTTTGCAGTGGGGTCGATCTTTTTGCAATTTAAGCTGTCCGGGCTGGCCCATGTCCTGACGGACGGGCCGCTTTGACAAGGCCGCTTGAACCGTAGGAGCGGGCGTGTCCGTAGAGACCCGCGCACGTTGGGAAAGGTTATTACGTGACCGCTGATAAACGGTATCGGGGAGAGCGTCCGCCAGCTTTTGCAGGGACCGCCCCACATTGAGCGTTGACCGGCTGGTGCCAGTCTTTTCACGGGGGACGCGCGGCACCTTGTTTACAACAGGCGCAGCAGGGCGGGGGGCGACAGGTTGCGGGGCGCTAACCGTCACCGGATTTTCGTTTCCAGATTTTCTTTTGCGGGACATATTCCAATTCCTCTTTCGGATACCACTTGCCGTTTTCATCTTGCCGAAGGATGCCAGAGGGCGACCTATCAAGCAGATCAGTTATAAATTTAACATACTTTCGATCTTTCTCAAGCATGACAAATACATCATCGCGCTCTTTCATCTCACGATATTGCAAGAACGCCTCATGCAGAACCTCGAAAGGTTGCGCGTTGAGGAATTTAAGAACTCTGGCCCGCTCATGTTTTTCGAATGTCTTAAGAACCCATTCGGACATGTGTTTTTTTCGCTCGGGGTCTTGCGTAATTGCATTGAGATAATCCCGGCGCGTCGCGCCTGTCATCATATAAGATTTATTCCGATCACAGCCGGGTGGCATATAATCAAATGAATAAGGCAATACATCAAGTTCCCTCGCTTTTGCGGCTTTCCGAGCAAACCATTCAGCGCCGATTGCCGGCTTTTTGCTCAAGGAGAACCACGCATTGTTTTTATCTTCGGAGAGAAGATATTTGCATACATAACGTATGCTTTTTTCAGATATAGACCAATCCGCCTTAATGTGGCCGTGCGGCCATTCGCGAATGTGGCATATCTGTTTTTGCGGTATTTCACGGCAGAAAGCGGCTTCGTGTGTCTGATAACCCGGAGCGATACCATTGCCCGGCTTTAGGTCGGTAAAGAACAATATCGCATGGAAATGCGCCCGACCTTTCAATTCGCCATACTCGCCAGCGACGAAATACCTGACTTTGTGACCCGACTTGCGAAGCATTTTCATAAACAATTGAAAATGACGTGGTTGAAGGATGATGTCTGCCAAATCATCGCGCGGGGCATAGGTCAGCGTCAGAACGCAAACCTCGCTGGAAGTCTGAGCCTCAGCCATGCAGCGCCCAACGTAATCGTTCACGCGGTTTTTGGCACATCGCCAGCACTGGCGGCAAGCCACCGGCTGTTTTTCCCACTTAGGCCCGGTCTGGACCCAGATAAAGCTAGGGTTAATGCACATATGACCCGTGGTCCCTGTCGCGTCGGTGTCACTAAAAGGATATACCCATCAAGTAGGGCATTCCCCGCCCCCGAGATCAAGGATCATCGGGGGCGGGGGCCAGCCCCAGCAGCGCGCGCACAGCGAACATTCGTGCTAACTGCAAAAGGGAACTGGCATTAGAGGACCGCCCGCCAGAAAGCGTTCTGGCGGTCGGAGCGAGGCTAAGAGCAGTGCTCTTAGAGGAAGAAGATGATAATCAGCAGAATGATTATTACATACTTCATGGTTTCTTATGCCTCAATATCCATCGCGGAGTGCGGCGGATGGTTTCTGTTTTCGGCATCGGGCGCAGCCTCTGCCGATAGTCCATGATTTCCCAGTGAGCGGGATCATACAAGGACTTGAATTCACCGCCCCATGTAAGGCGCAGCTTCCTATCTTTCGGAAGTTGCGCGTTGACACGATCAAGAGCAGCCATGCCGAGCATGTGGATCACGCGCCATTCGTTTTCCGTCAGGTTCCAGTGATAGACGCCATGCACAATGTCCACGGCTTCACCAATATTGTGCGCAGAGCGCCCGTAGATGGCCTTGGAGCGGCCCTCCGAGAATGCCTTCTCTTGGGTCGCCTTGTCACGCAAGGCACTGTGAACGTAGAGCGGAACGCCCCGCTTGCGAGCATACTCTTGGAACAGAGCAGCCCAATATTGAAGGCGGGGATCGACAAAGGCCCAATCGGCCCGGTCAAGCTGGCGCAAATAAGTGTTGGACAAGAAATGCCCCGGCGCGCGCAGGCGAGCAGGAGCCGTCCAAACCGGATCAGGGGGAAGATCGAATACCCGATCCGCCCCAGACGGATCAGGGTTTTCAGCGAGAGCGGCGCGATAGATGGCTTGGGGCGTCCTAAGACGCCCCGCCATCAAAGCTTGTAGCCATGATGCAAAGTGTTTCATGGCGCGGGCGGATTGTTCGCGACGTTCGGATCGTTCGGCGCGTCGTCCATGTCATCGGGGAAGCCGTCACCATCATTGTCAATCACGGGCGGAGAAGCGGCTTCCTTCATTTCGGCCAGCAGCGCCGCACGTTCCAGATCGAACAGGCGGCGAGCCTTAAGCACCTCATAGAGCATCCCGCTTTCGTCAGGCATACGGTCCACATTGGTGTAAACCTCTGGATCAAGCTCTTCGACAACGCCATCATCGCGGAAGGAAACGAGGATGCCGACATTGGTTGAAGCAGCGGAAGAACAGAACCCGAGTTTCAACTCAATGTCCCCCGGAGGGAATTCCAGATCAAGAAAGCGCCCACATTCAATAGGGAGCATCGAGCGGATTTGCGGATTGCCCGGATCACGATAAAGCACCACGCTGACCAGAACAGGTTCGGCGCTGCGAATACTGATGGGACCACCACCAAACTTAAGAATGGTCTGGTCATCAGGCAGTCGCATATCGGCCAAATCCGAGAACGTCCCATCAGGGCGACGATAGACATACCATGTCATGGTAATATCAGAGACGGGCATCAGGCTTGCTCCACAGCTTTGTAATCGTCAGAGTTTTCGACCAGCACATCACCGATCTGGGTCAAGCCCACGATGGACAGAGAGTGCCGACAGACGCATTCAAACGCAGGACCGCGTTTATCCGAGAACACATCGTGGGGGAAATTGATCGGCGCGAGGAAATGACTTTCCGTGAACTTCGGATCGACCAATTCAGTTTGCCAGATAGCGGAACGCGCCTCTTTCCAGCCGGAACCCGGCTTGGGCGAGTAGAACACACCGCCGAGCCGCGTATAGTCACGGTTCCACTTCATGTTCATCGGCTCATAGCCATACAGCCCCTTGGGCTTTGTATGGCGGGCGTCGATCCGGCTGTTTTCCACAAGATCGACAGGTTCGACCCGCTGCACGTCTCGAAGGGCGTTCGGCAGATCGTCCGGCGTGTCCATGTGAAGGAACGGATCGGAGGACCGTTCATAGATACGTTCCGGCAGGACCTCGACCGTCACAATGAACATGCCGCCAGTTTCCTGTTGCGGAATGTTGATGGACAGTTGCGCAGAAGCACGACCGCGCGTGACCGATTTAGACAGGTTGGCGGCGTCCGTTGCGAAACGCTCAGCAAAGCCGATAGGAACACGGCGGCTGTCAAGCAGCCACGGGCGTTTGAACTGTTCCTCGGGAACCTCAAGGCCCTGCATCAGATGCGCGATAATCACATCATCATTCACGAAGCCGGTCGGATCGTTGCCAGCATAAGCCGTGCGCATCTTTGCGAAGGCTTGGGTTTTCCGCGCCATGTCGATGTCGGCCAGCGTGGTGGTCATCCGCTTGCCGGTCATTTCCGCGAAAATACGCGGGATGCCGGTATCGGTCATGTTCACGACCATGCCTTGATTGGTTTCATCAACGTTCATCCATTTCGGATAGGTCACGTTGAAGCCCCGGCTGTCGCGGACCTTGATGGACGACTTATAGACGCCTTTCGTGCCACCGTTACTATTGCCAAAGCCGACAACAGGCATACGACCGGCAAGCACATCGAGATCAAGAGCGCCGAGGACCAACGCACGTTCGTAATCCGGTACCACCGAGGCGAAACGCCCGGACGGCCAGAAGGCGCGCGGCAGATCGGTTGCAACATCAAGATTTTCCGCCGCATAGGGACGGCGTTTCAACTTGGACGTATGAGCCGCCAAGCGGAAGTTATAGATCAGGATGAATGCGTCGATCAGATCGCAGTTAATCGGCTGGTTATCAACGCAGTGGATACCCAGCGTCTTGAACATCATCGATTTATTCACGATGGCACGGTTTGCCGTGCTATTGGCCGTAAAGAAGTATTTCGGCGGGTTGCGATCAGCCTGTCCAAGCGCCTTGATCTTTTCACCGGTGAACGAATGCATCAATTCGTCACGGCCCGCGAATTGCGGGAAAGCAGTTTTGGGAACAAACCACGCTTGCACGTTGGCATGAACCGCATTCAGAAGCGGGCGCGGCATATCGCGCAATTCAATGTCGATGCCGACCTTGCCGGATGCACTGTCACCGGGCAGAAGCGGAGCATAGGCAACCGGAACGACACGGGCAGCGCGGCCCGAGGTCATAAGCAAGCTGTCGTCCTTACGGACGGTCCGATTGAACTTAATCGGAGTAGTAGATTGACGAGCCATAGGCTTTCCTTTCACATTTTAGGGACGTTGCGGCGGATATGATCTTCCATGAAGTCATCTGTCCTAGAACGAGACAACGCACGACGACGCAGGTTTTCGCGGATGCGCGCAGGCGCAGAATGGCGAAGGCTTGGGATAAGAGCCTGAACCATCTGACTTTGAACAGGAAAATACTTATTGATCGAACGGCCCACATAGGGCGCGTTGGACGGAGAAACCAGTTGCGGCAGGACCGCAGGACCGACGCCGATCAATTGACCGGCGTCTAACGGTTCACCGTCGATTGCCGGAACGTAGAGGGTCCCAACCGCTTCGTTATGAACCTTGAGAAAGCCGGGATCAACTTTAATGTCGCTCTTTTCGACATCATAACCCGGCGCGACGGATTGCGTCACTTCATCCTGACCGGATTGCGTGTCCGTGGAAACGAGATCACGCGGAGCCGGTTCAGGACGATATGACGTCTTAGTTATACGAGCAGGTTTCATTTCAGCATTTGGCTGGTGAAACACAGCAGGACGCCCGCCGTAAGAAGGCTGCGACCGAAACACACTTTCAGCAGCAGTCTGGTTATATTCCAGAATACCAGCCCGCGCGCGGTCGAGCTTGATTTGCGCCATGTCAATCTCAAGCTGATCGGCCTGACGACGACGAGCGGCGTCACCCGAAAATACATCATCAAGCCCGGACAAGCCGGACGTGAGCATTTCAATGCTGGCGAGCGGGGCAGGGCCTTGCCCGCCAGCGATGGACCCGGACGGCTGGCCGAATTGCAGCATGGTCAACGGGTTGAACCCGTATTCCTCTGCAGCATCCCGAGCGCCTTGAGCCTGCGACATGATGTTGTCGCGAGGGGAAGGCGCTTTCTCTTTTTTGCCAAAGAGACCCGAGAGACCGCCGAAGATTTTACCAACGGCGGGCAGGGCGGCGAGAACAGGATTGGCCATCAGCGCCACCCGCTATAGGGGCGACCGGATCGCACCGGAGGCAGAGACCCACCGAGAGCGGAACGCCACAGCTTGCGCATGTCCTTGCGCAGCTTGTCGCCCGAAATCCAGAACATGTCAGAGACAAGTTTGGCCTCGACCGGCAGCATTTCATCGCCTTCCTCAAACCATTCTTCAGGACGGGAATGCTGCCAGAGCCATGAGAGCGCATCCGAATAGGTCGAGACGGGCGCGCGATTGGCGTAGAGGGGATCAACCGACATTGGCGAGACCCCGGCACAGCGCCAGATGCAGAACGGGATCAGCATAGGCCAAGATAGCGCCGACAAAGACGAACAGACGCATCAGCGTCGATCGGTCGGGTTTGGGAAGCAGTTCTTTCACAAGTCACCTCATAGTTGACGTTGCGTGATAATCCGTATTATGGAACAATTATCCGCTACAGCTCACGAAACCTCCTACTTTTGCCCAGCTTGCCGAATGTCGCCCTCTGCGGCACATCTGAACCAAGCAGGAGATTCTGATGGCTGTATCACCCCCCGTCTGCGACTTTGGCGCACCGTTGCATGATTTCACTTTGCCCGGAACCGATGGGCGCGATTACAGTCTGGCCGACATGCGCGGCGCGCGCGGCACTCTGGTCATGTTCATTTGCAATCATTGTCCCTATGTGCAGGCAGTGATGGACCGGATCGTGCGGGATGCGCGTGATCTGATGGCGGCGGGTGTCGGAGTTGTGGCGATTTCGTCGAATGATGCCGACAGTTATCCACAGGATGGCCCTGAACAGATGCGCGTGGAAGCACAACGTCATGGATTCCCGTTTCCGTATCTTTATGATGAAAGTCAGTCAGTTGCACGGGATTTTGGGGCCGAGTGCACACCTGATTTCTTTGGCTATAATGCCGCTGGTGCATTGCAGTATCGCGGTCGGCTTGATGCGTCCGGGCGCAATCCCGGCCCGACCGACGCCCGTCGCGATCTGTTTCAGGCGATGCTCCTGATCGCGGAAACCGGCCAAGGCCCGCAGGATCAGATTTCGTCGATGGGCTGTTCGATCAAATGGAAAACCGCATGACCGTTTGCTTTGCGCCTTGCCCGGTGGTGTTCGATCTGGATGGCACGCTGATCGACAGCGTGCCCGATATTCACGGCGCCGCCAATGCCGTGCTGCGCGAGAATGGCCTGCGCCCGCTTTCGCTGGACACGATCCGCAGTTTTGTCGGTGGTGGCGTCGATTTGCTATGGACGCGCATCGTAGCGGCAGTTGGTGCCCGTGCCGATCTGCATCGTGATCTGGTTGCGGCTTTCATGACCCGCTATCACCACGCAACGGCGCTGACCCGGCTGTATCCCGGCGTTCTGGAGACGTTGGGCGTGCTGGCAGACCGGGGTTATCTGCTGGGGATCTGCACCAACAAACCGGCAAAACCAACGCAGGCCGTCTTGCAGCACTTTGGCATAGATGCGCTGTTTGGTGTTGTTATTGCTGGAGATTCTCTGCCACGGAAAAAGCCCGACCCGGCACCTTTGCGCGCGGCATTCGCGGCACTGGGGGGCGATCCGATGTGGCCCAAGGGGATTTACGTTGGCGACAGCGAATTCGACGCCGATTGCGCCGCCGCCGTTCCGGTGCCCCTGCTGTTGTTCACCCGCGGCTATCGGCAAAAGCCGGTCAGCGACCTGCCCCACACCGCCGCTTTTGACGATTTCGCCGCCCTGCCCGCGCTGGTTGAAAGGCTGTCGGCATGATTGGCGCGCTGATCTGGGATGTGGACGGCACCCTGTCCGAGACCGAGGAAACGCAGCGTTGCGCCTTTAATGAAACCTTTCGCGCCTTTGCGATTGACTGGAATTGGGACCGCCACACCTATCAGCGCCTATTGCTGACATCTGGCGGTCTCCAGCAGCTGCGCGTCTATGCTGATGAAACCGGCGCAGAATTGTCGGACGATCTGCTGCGCCGCATCTATGCAGACAAGACGCATCGCTATGTCCGGTTGCTGGAACGCGGCGGTGCGCCATTGCGGCCCGGTGTGGCGGCGCTGATTGCGGCGGCGCAGCGCCACGGGGTGCGGCAGGCGATTGCAACCACCACCAGCCGCGCCAAGGTCGAGGCGCTGATCGCCGCCACGCTTGATCGCCCCGCAGCCGAGGTGTTTCAGGTCATTGCCGCCGGGGATGAGGTGCGTATTCAAAAACCTGCGCCCGATGTGTTCATGCTGGCATTGGCACGGCTGGGCTTGCCGGCCAGTGACTGCATTGTGATCGAGGACAGCCAGGCTGGGATGACTGCGGCCCGTGCTGCCGGGTTGCGGGTGCTGATAACGCCCTCGGAATATGCGCGGGACACCGATTTTTCGGCAGCCGACTGGGTTTTGCCCGACCTGACGGCCCCCCTGCCCGATCCGCTGTCCTGCCTGATGGAACAGCATCGCGTGGCTTGACAGCCCCACCCTGGATGCACGAAATCCCCTCAGTCAAAGGAGAGTGCGATGGACCTGCGCCAACTGACCCCGGACCTTGCGGTCTCGCCCCAGATCATGCCCCATGAAGTTCCGGCTCTGGCCGCTGCGGGGTTCAAGGTTCTGGTCAACAATCGACCCGATGCCGAAACCACGCCTGACTACGACAGCAAGGCGATGCGTGCCGCCGCCGAGGCAGCGGGTATGCAGTATCACCAGATCCCGTTCACGCCAGGACAGATCACGCCCGAGATGATCGCAGATTATGACGTGGCCATTTCGGGGGCCAAGCCGGTGATTGCCTATTGTCGGTCCGGCAATCGCTCGACGGTGTTGTGGGCGTTGACTCAGGCCGCGCGGCTGCCGGAAGCCGAGATCATGGAAACCGCAGCCCGTGCCGGTTACGACCTGGCCCCGGTGCGCCCGCTAATCGCCTCGCTGGCTGGAAAGAGGGATTGAAGGGCGGCAAGAAAGCGCCCTAACGCACTGTTTTCATTCAGCACCCAAGGCGCGCTTGACGTTGGCTGTCCAACCCAAAAGCCGCAGGTCGCCCGCCGCGATAGCCGGGCGCTTCATCACGCTGGGTTTTTCGCCCATCATCTGAACCGGCGACAGGGCTCGTTCGGCATCAGACATGCCGCGCCATGTCAGGCTGGCGCGGTTGATGATCTTTTCGCCCCATTCATCGGCCATCCGCTGACGTTCCGTTTCAGACAGCGGGTCTTTCTGCACGTCGCGGAACGCAACCTGCCAGCCAACAGCCTCTAGCGCGGCTTGCGCTTTTTGGCAGGTAGAACAATGCGCAAGGCCGAACATTTCAAGTTTTTTGGACATGATGACTCTCAGATGAATGGCACAAAGGGCACGCCACAACCGGCCAGGGCCAGCACGGCGGCAAGGGACAGGATCAGCTTCACCAATGGTTCCTTTCGGGTCGTTGCGGCGATTATCGCCTGACCCGGCCCACCTGTGCAATCAGTGATCGTCGCGATGCAGCCCAGCCTTGATCCGCCGCAGGCTGAGCCAGACACCGCCGACCACCAGCGGCACCAACAGCGCCAGAAACGTGCCTTTTTCCAAGCCGATAGCCGTCGTCAGTGGCGCCAGCGCATAAGACGCCAACCCGACCGCGTAATAGCTGATGGCCACCACTGACAGCCCTTCGACCGTGTGTTGCAGCCGCAATTGCAGGTCGGCGCGGCGATCCATGCTTTTCAACAGCGCCTGATTCTGCGCCGAGCGTTCCACATCGACGCGGGTGCGCAACAGATCCCCTGCCCGCGTCGCCCGTTCTAACGCGGCGTTCAGGCGATGTTCGGCGGATTTCACCGTTCGCATGGCGGGCAAATAGCGGCGGGTCATGAACTCGCTTAACGTCTGGCGTCCCTGAAAGCGGGTTTCGCGCAGAGACTGCACCCGTTCGGCGACGATGGCCTCATAGGCGGCGGTCGCGCCAAAGCGGAAAAAGTTCTGCGTGGCCTGCGTCTCTAACTGGTTCGAAACCTTCAACAATTCATGCAGCAAGGCGTCTGCGGGCTGCTCGGCTGACATATGATCGACGATCTCGCTGAGCCGCGCCTCGATCCCGTTCAACTGCCGCATCAGGCCGCGGCTGCGCGACAGGCCCAGCATGGACATGGCGCGATAGGTTTCCAGTTCGGTCAGGCGCTGAACGATGCGGCCGACGCGCGCATCGCTTTCGCCGGGGCGGACGAAAACGGCAAAGCGCATCCATCCGGTTGCATCAATGCGGAAATCGCTGGCGACAACGGCGGATTCTTCTAATATCCACGACATGGCCAGACTGTCGGGCGCGAACCATTCCGCCACACGGGCGGTCAGTTCGCTAAGGTCATCAGGCAGCCACTGAACCTGCACCAGAACCGCCGCCACCCGCTTGCCCGGCGCGCCTGTTTGCCAATCCTGAGGGAAGACCGCGCCCGCCTTGGGGTCAAAGGCATGTGGCGGCAGGCCGGGCGTGAATGCCGCGTAAGTCACGAATTCTGCATGACTTTCCCACCGCAGATGATGGCGGCCAAGCTGCCCTGCATAGTGGCTGGCATCCGGGTCGGGGCGCGGGCCGCCGTGGCGCGAAACCAGCGCCGACAGGTGCTCATAGTCGCGCGCACGGTCGCGGCCTACGGCATCGCGGGGTTCCTTGATGGCCAGATAGGCGACCGTCGCAGGCGGCATCACCCGAGGCGAAGGCCGCGCGTGCAATTCATTGACCAGCGCATAGCGCAGCGGGTGATCGTCATCAGGTGTCATGACGACATCATGAGGAAAGTGAGGCGCCGACACCATAGAGCAAGAAGTCGGATACAGGGCGCAACGGGCGCGCGTTGCGGCGAAAGCAACGCACGGGCAACACAGCGTGCGTTGCGCGATGATTTTGTCAGCAGGGGCTGGAAAAACTGCCGCGCAACGGGTGCACAACCTGTGCACAGGGCGTGCACAGATGGTGCACAAGCTGTGCACCGGGTTGTGCCGATTTGCGGATTGCGCCGCATGACACCGATTTCATCTGCTGCGGCCTTGCGGTCTTTATTTACCATTGGACGCGGCTTGCACTTTGCCACACCATTCCACCATTCCACCATTAATGGAGACATTGTTATGTCAGCCAGCGAATACCCTGCCGTCGGACATGTCTATGAGGCGCGTTTTGGCGATCTTGCTTACCATCTGGATTTTCAGTCGGATGGACGAACCATGACGTTTTCCAGCGTTGGAGAAGCTGCGCCAGTCGCAGACGCCCAGGTGACGGTCCAATATAAGGCGCTTGAGGTTGCCCCTGACGTCTTTATGGTAATCTGGACCGAACCGGATGGCTCGACCGTTACCCATGTCGAAGATTGCGCCAACGCGGTGGTTCACACGAACATCATCCTGCCTGACCACCAGTTTCTGAATTACACCGGCACGTTCAAGCTGGTTCGCTGAAGGCAAGGGATTGAAATGAAGGGGGAGTTTCGATGAATAACAAGGATATAGTTCTCGAATATCTGGATACTGTTTTCAATGCCAAAGACTTGGCGAAGGCCGAGACCTATTGGGGTGATGACATGATCCAGCACAATCCGTTGATGCCCAATGGCCTTGATGTTCTGCGCGGATTCATCGGCTCTGCCGATCCGTCTTTGTCGTATGAACCCGGTCTGGTCATGGAAAGTGGCGACAAGGTTATGATTCACGGCCGTTACTCTGGTTGGAATGGCAAGACCATGATCGCGGTTGACATCTTTCGGTTGAAGGACGGGAAAGTTATCGAGCATTGGGATGTCATGCAGGAAGAAGTGCCCGCGGCCGATGCGGTCAACGGTAATCCGATGTTCCCGATCGAGTGACGCCCGGCAAATCAAACAGATAGCCGCCGCAGGACTTTACGAAAGATAAGCTTCGTATGCGGGCGCAAAGCGATCAATCTTATTACCGCAAAAAAGGGCGGACCCAACGGCCCGCCCCCTTGTCTTACCCTGCCGCCCTTATCAATCAATCAGCGGCAGCAGTTTGTTGATGCTGTCCTTGGCGTCGCCATAGAACATCCGGGTATTTTCCTTGTAGAATAGCGGGTTTTCGATCCCGGAATAGCCGGTGCCCTGCCCGCGTTTGGACACGAACACGTTCTTGGCCTTCCACACCTCAAGCACCGGCATTCCGGCGATGGGGCTGTTGGGGTCTTCCTGCGCGGCGGGGTTCACGATGTCGTTCGAGCCGATGACGATCACCACGTCGGTGGACGGGAAATCCTCGTTGATTTCGTCCATCTCCATCACGATGTCATAGGGCACCTTGGCTTCGGCCAAGAGCACGTTCATGTGCCCCGGCAGACGGCCCGCGACCGGGTGAATGGCAAAGCGCACGTTCTTGCCACGTGCGCGCAGCTTGCGGGTCAGTTCGCTGACCGCGCCTTGCGCCTGCGCCACCGCCATGCCGTAACCGGGGACGATAATCACCTCGTCCGCGTCGTTCAGCGCGGCGGCCACACCGTCGGCGTCGATGGCGATCTGTTCGCCCTCGATCTCCATCGCGGGGCCAGCCTCGCCGCCGAACCCGCCGAGGATCACCGAAACGAAGTGCCGGTTCATCGCCTTGCACATGATATAGGACAGGATCGCACCGCTTGAGCCGACCAGCGCGCCCACCACGATCAGCAGGTCATTCGACAGGGTAAAGCCGATCATCGCCGCCGCCCAGCCGGAATAGCTGTTCAGCATCGACACCACCACCGGCATATCGGCCCCGCCGATGCCCATAATCAGGTGATAGCCGATAAAGAACGCCGCCAGCGCGATCACCAGCAGCCACAACGTGCCCGGCCCGACCGAGGCGCAATACAGCACCACCATCAGCAGCGAAATCGCCGCCGCGCCCGCGTTCAGCATGTGACCGCCGGGCAGCTTTTTCGGCTTGCCGTCGATCTTGCCCGCCAGCTTGCCATAGGCGACGACCGATCCGGTAAAGGTCACGGCACCGATAAAGATGCCCAGAGCGACCTCGATTTTCAGCATGGTCAGCTCGGCCGGGGTTTTGTGCGCCAGAACGGCGGCAAAGCCGGTGAATTCGGTCAGCAGCCCTTCGGCGCGGGCGCGCAGCACGCGCATCATTTCGAAATGCGCGTTAAAGCCCACGAACACCGCCGCCAGACCGACAAGGCTGTGCATGGCGGCGACCAGTTGCGGCATTTCCGTCATCTGCACGCGCTTGGCGACATAGACGCCGCCCGCACCGCCGATGGCCATCATCACCAGCGACAGCAGCCAGTTGCCGTAGCCCGGCCCCGTCAGCGTGGCGACCACGGCCAGCGCCATGCCGGCGATGCCATACCAGACGGCGCGCTTGGCGCTTTCCTGCCCCGACAGGCCGCCCAGCGACAGGATGAACAGCACCGCCGCCACCACATAGGCGGCGGTGGTAAAGCCATAGGCAGGCAATGCGGCCAGTGCGCCATGCGCGTCGGGCACGATCACGGGCGGGGTGAAATTCGAGTGTTCCATGACGCCCTCTTACGATTTCTGGAACATGGCCAGCATCCGCCGCGTGACCATGAAGCCGCCAAAGATGTTCACGCCCGCCATCAGCACCGACAGCGACGCCAGAATGACGATCAGCGCCGAGCCGGACCCGATCTGCAGCAAAGCGCCGACGATGATGATCGAGGAAATGGCGTTGGTGATCGCCATCAGGGGCGTGTGCAGCGAGTGGCTGACGTTCCAGATCACCTGGAAGCCGACAAACACCGCCAGCACAAAGACGATGAAGTGCTGAAGGAAGCTGGCCGGTGCGATCCAGCCGACCAGCAGCATCAGCAGCGCGCCCACGGCCAGCAGCGTGACCTGCGATTTCGTCTGCGCCCTGAAGTCGGCCAGTTCCTGCGCCCGGCGTTCCTCGGGCGTCAGTTCCTTTTTCTTTTCCTTGGGCTTTTGCGCCGCGATGGCCGCGATCTTGGGCGGCGGTGGCGGCCATGTCACATCGCCGTCATGGGTGACGGTGGCGCCGCGGATCACATCGTCTTCCATGTTGTGGTTGATGACGCCATCCTTGCCCGGCGTCAGGTCGGCCATAAAGTGGCGGATGTTGTTGCCATAGAGTTCCGACGCCTGCGCACCCATGCGCGACGGGAAGTCGGTATAGCCGATGATGATGACGCCGTTTTCCGTGACAATGCGCTGATCCGGCACGGTCAGTTCGCAGTTGCCGCCCTTTTCGGCGGCAAGGTCCACGATCACGCTGCCCGGCTTCATCGCCTGCACCATGTCGGCGGTCCACAGCACCGGCGCATCGCGGCCCGGAATCAGCGCGGTGGTGATAACCACGTCGATGCCGGGGGCCAGTTCGCGGAACTTGGCCAGTTGCTTTTCGCGGAACTCGGGGCTGGACGGGGCCGCATAGCCGCCGGTCGCCGCACCGTCCTGCGCAGGCTGGTCGAATTCGAGGAAAACGAACTCCGCGCCCATTGATTCGATTTGTTCGGCCACCTCGGGGCGCACGTCAAAGGCATAGACCTGCGCGCCCAGGCTGACAGCGGCGCCGATGGCGGCCAGACCGGCCACGCCCGCGCCGATGACCAGAACCTTGGCCGGGGGCACCTTGCCCGCCGCCGTCACCTGCCCGGTGAAAAAGCGGCCAAAGTTGCCCGCCGCCTCGATCACGGCGCGATAACCGGCGATATTCGCCATGGACGACAGCGCGTCCATTTTCTGCGCCCGGCTGATGCGCGGCACCATGTCCATCGCAATCGCGGTAACACCCTGCTGGCGGGTTTTTTCCAGCAGATCCGGGTTCTGCGCCGGATAAAAGAACGAAATCAGCGTCTGTCCCTGACGCATCCGATCAACTTCGGATTCGGACGGCTGACGCACCTTGGCGACGACATCGACCGCATCGGTCAGTTGCGCGGCGGTCTGTTCGACCGTGACGCCTGCCGCGCGATAATCATCATCGGAAAAGCCTGCCCGCGCACCCGCGCCAGCTTCCACAAAGACCTGATGGCCCAGTTTTTGCAGATGGCCTGCGGATGACGGCGTGATCGCGACTCGCGCCTCGCCGCTCTGAGTTTCCTTCAACGCGCCGATCTTCATGGGCACCCCCTGTTCAACGTGGCAAATGTCTAGCACCGCGAATCGACATTTCACAAGGCTGCGAGGCGGGATCGCGACTATCTGTTCCTTGGCAAATGGTCGTAGTCACCGACCAGCAGGTGGCGGGGTGGCATGTCCTCGGTGATAATCAGGGGGGCGCCGGGCGGGATCGCGAACAGGGTGTCGGTCTGATCGTCGGCCACGCTGGAGACCTCGCCGATCAGGCAGGGGCCACCCTCGGCGCGGAATTCGTGCCAGTCGCCGGGGCGCAGTGTGACGGATTCGCCGGGGTCCAGCCGGATCACGCCCCCCGGTTCAACCCAACGCGCGATACCATCGCATTCCACCGTCACGCCCTTGCCCATGTCGATGCCACCCTGCGCATCCGATCCGCACAGCCGCACGGCCAGCGTCGCCCCCCAGCGGTTCACCAGATCCTTGGTTTTCAGCAGATGTGTGTGCAGCGGCACAAGCTGGGCGTCCTGAGCCACCAGCAGCTTTTCCGCGTAAACGCGCCCTGCCCCGCCCGCCAGTTCGGCAAGGCTGCCGCTGCGCAGGGTAAACAGGACCAGTCCGCAGTGGTCGAAATCGCCACTGCCGAAATCGGTGATGTCCCACCCCAGACGGCCCGCGACGATGGCCGGTGTGGCGCGGTCAATGAATTCGCGCGGCGTCCACCACGCAAAAGGCGGCAGTTGAAAGCCGGATCGCGCGATCATCTCGATCGCGTCACCCATGATGTCGTTGATGCGTGAACGTTTCATCCGCGCCCCTTTCCCCGGCCCCCCGAAACGCCAAACATGAAACGCCAAGGCCGCGCGGGGGCAAGCCCTCGCGCGGCCGGTTCGTGGCTGATCGCCGGATCAGTTGGTCGGCGCGGGCGTCGTCGGTTCAACCGTCACGGCGTCTTCGACGGCATCAGCTGCCTCACCAACGGCACGGGCGGCCTCGTCGGTTGCGCGGGCGGCGGCGTCGGCGGCATCGCTGGCTGCGCCTTCCACGGCGGTCGCGGCGCTGGAGGCCGCATCTTGGGCAGCGCTGGCCGCATCTTGCGCGGCACCAACAGCGGTTTCAGCAGCGGCATCCGCCCCGGTCGCGGCGGCATCGGCGGCGCGGTCAGCGGCGGCTGCGGCCTGATCGGCGGCGGCCTCTGCCTCGGCTGCGGCACCTTCGACGGCGCTTTCAACCTGAGTCGCTGCGCCTTCGACAGCGGTTTCAGCCTCGGTCACGGGCGAAACGGGTTCGGTCGTCGTCACCGGATCGGTGGCGGCCGGGGCCTCGGTCGTGGTGGTGACGGTATCGCCTTCGACGGCAACGTCATCACTGGTCATAAAGCGGGTCAGAACGAAATAGGCCAGCGCAAGGGCCAGCAGCACGCCGATAATCAGCGGCATGGCCGAGGCGCGGCGTTCCACCGGCTCGACATAGGCTTCACGGCGCGGTTCCTCGGCAGGGGCCGAGCGGTTCGGATCGTTCGGATCATAGGTCATGTTTCATTGCCCTCCTGGCTAATATTCTGGTCTGGCCCCATTGCCCTGCATATGCAGGGCCGATGACCTTGCGGCCCGACACTCTCCCGAATAACACTTGCCGGATGTGAAGGTTCCCCACGCCCGCTGGCTTTTTCAGGCAGGTCTGCTTATGACGCAAAATTCCGCACAAACAACCCGTTATCTGGCAGATTATCGCCCATATCCGTTTCAGTTGCGCGAAACGCGGCTGGCGTTCGATCTGTCGCCCGATGCCTCGCGGGTGCGGTCAGATCTGGATTTCGCGCCGGTCGATCCGGGCGCCGACCTGGTGCTGGACGGGGCCAGCGGGCTGATCCTGCACCGGCTGTCCATCGACGGGCGCGACCTGTCCCCCACCGATTACCGGCGCGAGGGCGAGGTGCTGACCATTCCCGCCGCCGCCCTGCCCGATGGCCCGTTCACCCTGTCGGCGGATGTGCAGATCAACCCTGCCGCCAACACCACCTGCGAGGGGCTGTATCTGTCGGGCGGCATGTTCTGCACCCAATGCGAGGCCGAGGGGTTCCGGCATATCACCTTTTACCCCGACCGCCCCGATGTGATGGCGCCGTTTCGCGTGACCATCTACGGCGATCAGCCGGTGCTGCTGTCCAACGGCAACCCCGGTGCGCGTGGCGAATGGCACGACCCCTGGCCCAAGCCCGCCTATCTGTTCGCGCTGGTCGCGGGCGACCTGCGTGCGGTCAGCGGCAGCTTTACCACCATGTCGGGCCGCGATGTGGCGCTGAATGTCTGGGTCCGTCCGGGGGATGAGAATCGCGCCGGTTTCGCCTTGGAATCGCTGGTGAAATCCATGCATTGGGATGAACAGGTCTACGGGCGCGAATATGATCTGGACGTGTTCAACATCGTTGCCGTCGATGATTTCAACATGGGCGCGATGGAAAACAAAGGGCTGAACATTTTCAACTCGAAACTGGTGCTGGCCAGCCCGGACACCGCGACCGACCTTGATTATGAACGGATCGAGGCGGTGATCGCCCATGAATATTTCCACAACTGGACCGGCAACCGCATCACCTGCCGCGACTGGTTTCAGCTGTGTCTGAAGGAAGGGCTGACGGTATTCCGCGATCAGCAGTTCACGTCTGACCTGCGGTCTGCGCCGGTCAAGCGGATCGAGGATGTGAAAACCCTGCGCGACCGCCAGTTCCGCGAGGATGCGGGGCCTTTGGCGCATCCGCCCCGGCCCGACCGCTATCAGGAAATTAACAATTTCTACACTGCCACCGTCTATGAAAAAGGGGCCGAGGTGATCGGCATGTTGAAACGGCTGGTGGGGGATGATGGTTATAAGGCCGCGCTGGATCTGTATTTCACCCGCCACGATGGCGATGCCGCCACGATCGAGGACTGGCTCGCAGTGTTTCAGGATGCCACGGGTCGCGATCTGACGCAGTTCAAGCACTGGTATACCGACGCGGGCACCCCGCACCTGACCATGGCCGAGGATTGGGCCGATGGCCGCCTGACCCTGACCTTTACGCAGGACACCGCGCCCACGCCCGGCCAGCCGGACAAGCCGCCGCGGGTCATCCCCATCGCCGTCGGCCTGATCGGCCAGAACGGCGATGCGCTGCGCGACACGCAGGTGCTGGAAATGACGCAGCCACAGCAGGCGTTCCGTTTTGACGGGCTTGGCGCGCGGCCTATGGTCTCGGTTCTGCGCGGCTTTTCCGCGCCGGTCACGCTGTCGCGCGATCTGGATGACGCGGGCCGGGCTTTCCTGCTGGCCCATGACAGCGACCCCTTTGCCCGGTGGGAGGCTGGTCACGGGCTGGCGCTGTCGTCTCTGACGGCGATGGCGCAGGGGGGCGAGGCGGCGGCGGGTCATCTGGACGCCATCGGTCGGCTGATCACGGATGAGACGGCGGAACCGGCGTTCCGCGCGCTGTGTTTGACCCTGCCGGGCGAAGACGAGGTGGCCAGCGTGCTGGCCGGGCGTGGGGTGACACCTGATCCCGACGCCATTCACGCCGCGCGCGAAAGGCTGGCCACCGATCTGGCGCAGGCGCATGAACCGGCACTGGCCGCGCTTTACGAGGCGATGGAAACCCCCGGTCCCTATGCCCCCGACGCCGGACCGGCGGGGCGGCGCGCGCTGCGGCTGGCGGCGCTTGGGCTGCTGTCGCGGCTGGATGGCGGCGCGCGGGCCGCAGCGCTGTTCGACACGGCGGGGAACATGACCGAGCGGATGGGCGCGCTGACCGCCCTTGTCCGTGCCGGTCGCGCCGATGCGGCGCTGGACCGGATGCTGGGTGAATTCAGCGGCAACCGGCTGGTGATGGACAAGTGGTTCGCCGTGCAGCCGATGGCCGCCCCGCCCGCCCGCGCCACAGCGATTGCCCGCGATCTGGCCGCGCGCGCCGATTTCGACTGGAAAAACCCCAATCGCTTCCGCGCGCTGATTGGCGGCCTGGCGGCCAATCACGCGGCGTTTCATGCCGCTGATGGATCAGGCTATGATTTCATCGCCGGCTGGCTGATCCGGCTGGACCCGGTAAACCCGCAAATCGCCGCCCGTATGTCGGCGGTGTTCGACACTTGGCACCGCTATGACGCGGCCCGTCAAGCCCATGCCCGCGCCGCGCTGAGCCGGATCGCGGCGCTGCCGGGCCTTTCGCGCAACACCTCGGAAATGGTCACGCGGATCATTGCCGCCGGTGGCTGAAGCCTATTGGCCCGACGACACGAAACGGTGATAGTGCTGTCATGAACGCCAAGGAAGACATGCAGGCCCGGCTGGACCCGCTGATCGCGGAACGCGCGCCGTGGCTCTTTTCGGGGCGCCCACATCACGCGCTGGCCCGCAGCGTGATGATGCACCTGCTGCGCTATCCCGAAACGATCCGGCTGGCGGCCGAATTCCGCGATCTGCCCACGCCCGACATCGTGCGGCGCATGGAATCGCTGATCGTGCGCGATGTCACGGTGCAGGGGCTGGAACATCTCCCCGCCACCGGCCCGGCGCTGATCGTGGCCAACCACCCCACCGGCATCGCCGATGGTCTGGTGCTGCACGCGGTCATCAGCCAGTTGCGCGACGATCTGTTCATCTATGCCAATCAGGACATGATCCGCGTGCTGCCGCAGATGGTCAGCCTGATCGCGCCGGTGGAATGGCGACAGGAAAAGCGCAGCCACGCCAAGACCCGCGCCACTATGGACTACACGCGCGAGGCGTTGGGGGCCGGACGTATCGGGCTGATCTTTCCCTCGGGGCGGCTGGCCAAGCGGCGCGGGCTGACGTTGCACGAACGCCCGTGGATGGCCAGTGCCGCCATGATCGCGCGCAAGTTCGGCGCACCCGTCATCCCGCTGCGTATCCGGGCGCGCAACTCGGCCCTGTTCTATCTGCTGGATGCGATCCACCCGACACTGCGCGACGTGACCCTGTTCAACGAGGTGCTGAACAAGGCCAGCCAGCCCTATCGTCTGACCATCGGCGCACCGATTGACCCGGCCACCCTGCCCCGCAGCAGCGACGAGGGGATCGAGGTTCTGCGGCAGGCCGTTTTGTCGCTGCCCGAACCTGGCCAGGACGCGATGCGCCTGGCCGCAGATGGCGGGCGGACGGTTCTGTCACGGCAGCGGCAAGGCATCGCCTGACCGGGGTGCCCGGCCCCGACCGGCCCTGCCCCGCTAAATCACCATATCGTCACGGTGAACGATCACCGCACGGCCCGGATAGCCAAGGATCGTCTCGATCTCGGCCGTGCGATGACCGGCGATGGCACGCGATTCCGCCGCCGTATAGCGGGTCAGCCCATGGGCCAGCGTTTCGCCCAAGGGGCCGGTGATCGCCACCGGATCGCCGCGGCCAAAATCGCCCGTGACCGCCGTTACCCCGGCTGGCAACAGCGATTTTCCGGTGGCCAGCGCCGCCGCCGCGCCCGCATCGACCATCAGTGTGCCGCGCGGTTTCATCGCCGCGATCCAGCGTTTGCGCGCGGCCTGTGGATCGCCTTCGGGCAAGAACCAACTGCACCGCGCCCCTGTCGCTACGGTCCGCAAGGGGTGCAGCACCGAGCCTTCGGCAATCGCCATCGCACAGCCGCCCGCAACGGCGGTGCGCGCCGCCAGCAGCTTGGTTTTCATGCCGCCCTTGGACAAGCCACTGACCGGATCGCCGCCCATCGCCTCGATCTCGGGGGTGATGCGCTCGATCACCGGCAGATGCACGGCCTCGGGGTCGGTCTTGGGGTTCGCGGTATAAAGCCCGTCCACATCCGACAGCAGCAGCAGCTGATCCGCGCCGCAGGTGACGGCGATCTGTGCCGCCAGCCGGTCGTTGTCGCCAAAGCGGATCTCATCCGTGGCCACGGTGTCGTTCTCATTGACGATCGGCACGACGCCCAGCCCCAACAGGGTTTGCATCGTAGCCCGGCTGTTCAGGTAACGGCGGCGGTCCTGCGTATCCTCCAGCGTGACCAGAACCTGCGCGGTGGTGACGCCATGCGGGGCCAGCGCCGCCTCATATGCACGGGCCAGCCGGATTTGCCCGACCGCAGCGGCGGCCTGCGCCTGTTCCAGCGGCAGTGCGCCATCCGGCAGCCCCAAAACCCGGCGGCCAAGCGCGATAGACCCTGACGATACCAGCACCACATCGGCCCCGCGTCGCCGCCAATTTGCCACATCGTCGCACAGCGCCCGCAACCAGTCGCTGCGCAAGCCATCTGGCCCGACCAGCAGGGCTGAGCCGATTTTCACCACCAGGCGACGTGCCGCCGCGAGATCCGGGCTTAGGGTTGCCATGCTTCGGGCGCCTGTTTCGGGGCCTGATCGACGCGATGCGCCGCCACCTGAGTCCACAGTGCGCGCAGCACCTCGGTCACGCCGGTCTTGGACACGCCCGACATCAACATCACCGGCCCGCCGATTTCGGTTTCCAGTTCGGCGCGGCGTTCGGCCAATGTTTCATCATCCAGCGCGTCGATCTTGTTCAGCGCGGTGATACGGGGTTTCGCCATCAGAATAGGCGAGTATTTTTCCAGTTCCGTCAACACGGTGCGCGCATCGCCTGCCACATCCTCGGAGGTGCCATCAACCAGATGCAGCAGCACGGCGCAGCGTTCGATATGGCCCAGGAACCGGTCGCCAATCCCGCGCCCCTCGCTGGCGCCTTCTATCAGACCGGGAATGTCGGCCACCACGAATTCGCGCCCGTCCACCCCGACAACGCCCAGATTCGGGTGCAGCGTGGTAAAAGGATAATCCGCGATCTTGGGCCGCGCGTTGGATGTCGCTGCCAGAAAGGTCGATTTCCCCGCATTCGGCAGCCCCACCAGCCCGGCATCGGCGATCAGTTTCAGCCGCAGCCAGATCGTGCGTTCGACCCCCGGCAGGCCGGGGTTGGCGTTGCGCGGCGCGCGATTGGTCGAGGTTTTGAAATGCAGGTTCCCAAAGCCGCCATTGCCGCCGCGCGCCAGCAAGACACGCTGGCCCACTTCGGTCAGGTCGGCGATGACGGTTTCTTCGTCTTCCTCAAGAATTTCGGTGCCGACCGGCACTTTCAGCACGATATCATCGCCCGATTTTCCGGTCATCTGGCTGCCCATGCCGTGCTGGCCTGATTTTGCAAAGAAATGCTGCTGATAGCGGAAATCAATGAGGGTGTTCAGCCCCTCGACCGCCTCGGCCCAGACGTCGCCGCCGCGCCCGCCATCGCCGCCATCCGGCCCGCCGTATTCGATGAATTTCTCGCGCCGGAACGAGACGCAGCCCGCCCCGCCCCCGCCCGAGCGGATATAGACTTTGGCTAGGTCAAGGAATTTCATGGCGCGCGTCCTGTTTTGCAGGCTTTTGCGATACGGCAGCAGGCCGCCAGCCGCAAGGCCGCCTGTTCACAGAAAGGTGAGCGTGACAAGAAATCAAGCAGATCTTAGAGCCTGAGCAAACCGAAAAAAGAGAAAGATCATGCCTGCATTTCTGACCTATGGCATCCTTGCCATCGCCATCGCCTTTGAGATTTTCGCCACCAGCATGTTGCAGCGCTCCGAACAGTTCACGCGGCTTGCGCCGACGCTGTTGATGGCGCTTGGCTATGCTCTGTCGTTCTATCTGTTGTCGCATGTGCTGCGGGTCATTCCATTGGGGATCGCCTATGCGATCTGGTCGGGGCTTGGGGTGGCCTGCGTGGCGCTGATCGGACGGTTTGTCTTTGGCCAACAGATAGATACGGCGGGCATGATCGGGATCGGGTTGATTATCGCGGGCGTGGTCGTGCTGAACCTGTTTTCCGGCAGCGCCTCGCATTGACGTAGGGTCACAAATGGTGGTTGGTGTTAAAAATGATTGACTTATGTCAATCCAAGGCGTTCTGAACGCCGCACAACCATATCGGGAGATCCCCATGTCATCCAAGGCAATTGCCGAATTTATCGGCACGTTCATCCTCGTGTTCTTTGGTGTCGGCTCTGCCGTGCTGATGGGCGCTCATATCGGCTTTCATGGCATCGCCATGGCCTTTGGCCTGTCCATCGTCGCCGCCGCCTATGGCTTTGGCGCGATTTCGGGCGCGCAGCTGAACCCTGCCGTGTCGCTGGGCTTTCTGCTGTCGGGCCGTCAGGAAATGGGCGATTTCATCGTCTATGTCATCGCGCAGGTTCTGGGTGCGATTGCGGCGGCTTTCGTGATCTATGTGATCGCCTCGGGCAAGGCGGACTATTCGCTGGCCACCAACGGGCTGGGCCAGAACGGTTTTGGTCCCGGCTATAACGGCGGCTACAGCCTGACGGCGGCGCTGGTGTTCGAATTCGTGGCGACCTTCCTGTTCGTGACGGTCATTCTGGGCGCGACGCAATCCGATGCGCCGCTGGGCTTTGCCGGGCTGGCCATCGGTCTGACGCTGGCCGGTATCCACCTGGTCGGCATCGACGTGACCGGCGTTTCGGTGAACCCGGCGCGGTCCATCGGCCCGGCGCTGTTCGCAGGCGGTCAGGCGATGTCGCAACTGTGGCTGTTCATCATCGCCCCGCTGGCGGGCGGTGCGCTGGCCGGTATCCTGCATGGCGCGGGGATCACCCGCTCGCCCCACGCCGCGCCGCGCGGTTCGCGCTAAGCCGCGGATTTTCCGACTGCGGGCCGTGCCGGATTCCGGCGCGGCCCTTTTTATTGGTGCCGCGCCGCCCTAGATCCAAGGACAACAGGAGGCACCATGATCCGTTTCGACAACAGCTATGCCCGCCTGCCCGCGCGGTTCTTTGCCCGTCAGCCGCCGGTTCCGGTGCGCGATCCGGCGCTGTTCGCCCTGAACCGATCCTTGGCCGAACGGCTGGGTCTGGATGCCGACTGGCTGGCCGGGCCTGATGGCGTGGCGATGCTGGCGGGAAATGCGGTGCCCGATGGGGCCGCACCGCTGGCCATGGCCTATGCCGGGCACCAGTTCGGCGGGTTCGTGCCGCAGTTGGGCGATGGCCGCGCGCTGTTGCTGGGCGAAGTGATCGCCCCGGACGGCGCACGCTTTGATCTGCAACTGAAAGGGTCGGGTCAGACGCCATTTTCGCGCCGGGGCGACGGGCGGGCATGGCTTGGCCCGGTGCTGCGCGAATATCTGGTCAGCGAGTTCATGGCCGCCGCCCATGTGCCGACCACCCGCGCGCTGGCCGCGGTGACCACGGGCGAGCGGGTGATCCGCGAGACGGTCTATCCCGGCGCGGTGCTGACCCGCGTGGCGTCCAGTCATATCCGGGTGGGCACATTCGAATATTTCGCGGTGCGTGGCGACACCGAGGCGCTGGCGGCGCTGACCGATCACGTCATTGCACGGCACTATCCCGGTGCGGATGGTCCGCTGGGGCTGCTGGATGCGGTGATCGCGGCGCAGGCGGGCACGATTGCGCGCTGGATGGCCCTGGGCTTTATTCACGGGGTGATGAACACCGATAACATAGCCGTGTCGGGCGAGACGATTGATTATGGTCCCTGCGCCTTCATCGACGGGTTTCATCCTGATACGGTGTTTTCCTCGATTGATGCGCACGGGCGCTATCGCTGGTCGGAACAGCCGCAGATCGCGGTGTGGAATCTGGCGCAGCTTGCCACTTGTCTGATCCCGCTGATGGGCGAGCAGGATGCAGCCGTGGCTGCCGCCACGACATCCGTTCACCGTTTTCCGGCATTGTATCAGGCGGAATGGCTGGCGCGCTTTGGCGATAAGCTGGGAATTGACGCCACCCCAGAGGATCAGCCGCTGATCGAGGATCTGCTGCGGTTGATGGCCACGCAGCGCGCCGATTTCACCCGCGTTTTTGCCGGGCTGGCCGACGGTCGCGCGCGGGATGAGTTCACCGACCGCGCCGCTTTTGACGGCTGGGCGGGCCGTTGGCAGGCACGCGGGCCGGATGCGGCGCGGATGGCAGCGGCAAACCCCCGCCGCATCCCCCGCACCCATCGGATCGAGCAGGCGATTCAGGCGGCCCTTGCCGCTGACCGTGCGCCGTTTGATTTGCTGGCCCAAGCCTTGGTTCATCCGTTCGAGGATCGCGCCGAATGGGATGATCTGGCGCGCCCGCCCTTGCCAGATGAGGTTGTTCCCCGCACATTCTGTGGGACATAACGGCGCGGGTGGCGCCGGGGGCGCTTCGCCCCCCGGACCCCCAGAGGATATTTGCGGACAGAAGATGCGGCTGGCCAGCTATAATCTGCACAAGTGTCGGGGAATGACTGGTCCCCATGCGCCCGAGCGCAATCTGGCCGTGATCGCCGGTCTGAGGGCCGATGTGGTGGCGCTGCAAGAGGTCGATTTCCGCTATGGCGCCCGGCCCGAGGCCTTGCCGCGTGCGCTGGTGCAAGAGGCGACCGGGCTGGTGCCGGCGGATTTCACCGGCACGGGCGAGCATTCGCTGGGCTGGCACGGGCAGACGCTGTTGCTGCGGCCCGATCTGGCCGCTGTGGCGCAGGTGCGGCGGCTGCCCTTGCCGGGGATCGAGCCGCGCGGGGCCATTGCCCTGCGTCTGCCGGGGCTGACCGTGGTGGCGCTGCATCTGGGGCTGGCGCGGTCGTCACGCCGGGCGCAATTGGCGCGGTTGGTCGCACGGGCGGCACGGCTGGGCGGGGGGCCGGTGGCGCTGATGGGCGATTTCAACGAATGGCATGATGAACGCGGGTTAGAGTCGTTGGCGGGGTGGCAGGTCGTTGCACCGGGGCCGACCTGGCCCGCGCCCCTGCCCCGGCTGCGGCTGGATCGTTTCGCGCTGAGCCGTGATCTGGCTTTGCGTGCCAGCGGGGTATTCGGCAGCGACATCGCGCGCGCCGCATCCGATCATCTGCCGATCTGGGCTGAAATCGACCTGCCGTAAGTCTTGGGGTGCATTTTCCGTTTCGCAGTCCCTTTAATGCGGTTACAAGACCGCCAAGCCAAAGGGAGCGTATCATGACCGCCATCATCGACATTTTCGCCCGCGAGATTCTGGACAGCCGCGGCAACCCGACCGTCGAGGTCGATGTCACACTGGAGGACGGCACCATGGGCCGCGCCGCCGTGCCCTCGGGCGCCTCTACCGGCGCGCATGAGGCGGTGGAAAAGCGGGACGGTGACAAGGGCCGTTATCTGGGCAAGGGCGTGCTGGAGGCTGTGGCCTCGGTCAATGGCGAGATTGCCGAAAATCTGATCGGTGAGGATGCCACCGAACAGCAGGCCATCGACGCGATGATGATCGACCTTGACGGCACCCCAAACAAGGGCCGTCTGGGCGCCAACGCGATCCTTGGCGTGTCGCTGGCGGTGGCCAAGGCGGCGGCGGCGGCATCTGCCTTGCCGCTGTATCGCTATGTCGGCGGCACGGGGGCACGGCTGTTGCCGGTGCCGATGATGAACATCATCAATGGCGGCGAACATGCCGATAACCCGATCGACATTCAGGAATTCATGATTATGCCGGTCAGCGCGGAAAACATCCGCGACGCCGTGCGCATGGGGTCCGAGGTGTTCCACACGCTGAAAAAGGAACTGTCGGCGGCGGGTCTGGCCACGGGCGTTGGCGACGAAGGCGGCTTTGCCCCGAACCTGTCCAGCACCCGCGATGCGCTGGATTTCATCCTGCGCGCGGTCGAAAAGGCCGGTTACAAGCCGGGCGATGACATCATGCTGGCGCTGGATTGCGCATCCACCGAATACTTCAAGGATGGGCGCTATGTGCTGTCGGGTGAAGGGAAAACCCTGACGGCGGCTGAAAACGTCGATTATCTGGCCGCGCTGTGCGCCGATTATCCGATCCTGTCGATCGAGGATGGCTGCGCCGAGGATGACTGGGACGGCTGGGCGCTGCTGACCGAACGTCTGGGCGGCAAAGTGCAACTGGTCGGCGACGATCTGTTCGTGACTAACCCCGACCGTCTGGCTGATGGTATCGCGCGCGGTTGCGGCAACAGCCTGCTGGTCAAGGTGAATCAGATCGGCACCCTGTCGGAAACGCTGGACGCCGTGCGTATGGCCGATCGTGCCGGTTACACCAGCGTGATGAGCCACCGCTCGGGCGAGACCGAGGATGCGACCATCGCCGATCTGGCGGTGGCGACCAACTGCGGGCAGATCAAGACGGGTTCGCTGGCCCGGTCTGACCGGCTGGCCAAATACAACCAGCTGATCCGAATCGAGGAAATGCTGGGCGAAACCGCTGAATACGCCGGGCGCAGCATCCTGCGCTGATCGCCAAGGGGGGCACGCACCCCCCTTTTCATTACACCGGCAGATCGCCCGGCGGGGTATGATACAGCCGAACAACGGTGGCCAGGCCGTCGGCCAGCAGCGCCCGGTCTATCTTGCAGGGCAGCGCGATGCGCACCGCATTGGGCATCGCCGGTGCCGCGCCGCCACGATCACCGACGGCAGAAAACTCATCCGCCGATCGCACCAGCACACCGTTTTCGGCGGTGCGGGTGGCAAAGGTCGAGGCCCGCCAGCCTGTCGGGAGGTTCAGCCACAGAAACGGCACCCCCGGCTGACTGACAAAACTGATGCCCGCCAGCACACGCCGCGCCAGCCGAACACGGTCGGCGAACACCGACTGCACCTTGCGGGCCAGATCGCAGGCGGCGCCGGATTCGATCAGTTCTGTCACCAGTCCGACCAGCGGCAACGACAAGCCAAAGTGGCTGTGCTGCGCGGCCAAGCGGCCCGCCGCCCCCATGCCCTCGGGGCAGATGACAAAACCAAAGCGCAGCCCGGCTGACAGGATCTTGGACAGGCTGGACACGTGCCAGACGCGTTCCGGGGCCAATGCCCGCAAGCTGACCGATGTTTCACTGATGTCACGCGGCACCATTGGCCCGGAAAAGCATTCGTCCTCGATGATTTGCAGATCGTGACGACGCGCGACGGCGACCAGAGCCTGACGCCGCGTTGCACCCATACGTGCGACGGTGGGGTTCTGGGCCGAGGGCGTCAGGCAGACCAGCCGTGCGCCGCTGCTGCGGGCCGCGCGGTCCAGATCGTCGGGGATCATGCCTTCGTCATCCATCGCGACCGGCATGATTTCGGCGCGCAGCAGGCGCGCGGCATGACGCAGGCCCGGATAGGCCAGCGATTCACACAGCACACGCGGTCGATCACCGGACAGGCACAGTGACATGACCATGACGATGGCATTCTGCCCGCCATGGGTCAGCACGATGTCATCGGGACCAAAGCTGCCGGGACCGCGTTCAGACAGCCAGCGGCACAGCGCGGCGCGACAATTGCGGTCACGGGTCAGCGAGGGGTAATCCAGCACATCGTCACCGATCCGGGCGGCGGCGCGGATCATCGCGGCACGGATCGCTTCGGTCTGGCCGCAATCGGGCAGTTGCGGGATGCGCAGATCAACAGTGGCGCGGCCATGCGCCGGCGAATCGACCCGATCCGTCAACATCGGTTGCAGCGGCCCGATACGCGGACGCGGCTGCGCGACAAAGCTGCCGCGCCCGACATGGCTGTCCACCACCCCTTCGGCCGCCGCGATCTGATACGCGCGGGCCACGGTGCCCGGCGTGATCCCCAGCCGCCAGGCCAGATCACGCACCGCAGGCAGGCGCGTGCCGGGCGGCAACTCACCGGAACGCGTGGCATCACGCAGGGCATTGGCCAATGCGCGGAATTTCGGCCCTGCCTCGTCGGAAAGTTTCGGTTGCCACTTTGTATCGGTCACAATGTTTTTCTTTCGTGGCGCATGGCGCAATTGTATCGTTCTGTTTGTCTAGCATCGGGTTTGTAGCGATACAATCCGGGCTGGTCTGATCGCCGCGCGCGGTCATCCATTGGCCGGTTCCCCCCGGCACCACCTTGCCGGGGCATCGCCCCGGCATTTTTCAACCGTATTTGACCCTTCTGCCTACTGGACGGGCCGATCCGTCGCACTAAACTGCGGCGGCATACAGGGCGGTCACTGACGGGTCGGAACGACTCACCCGATCCTGTTCTTAGGGAGAAAACATGAAAGATTCGAAATCGTTGGACCGCCGCGGCTTTTTGACCCGCGCTTCGGTTGGTGGTGCTGCCGCAGCCGCGGGCGCAGTTCTGGCCGCGCCTGCCATCGCACAGGAACAGCCCAGCATCGCCTGGCGGGTGGCCTCGTCCTTCCCCAAGTCGCTGGACACCATCTATGGCGGCGGCGAAGAACTGTCCAAGCGCGTGAGCGAGGCAACCGACGGCAAGTTCACCCTGCAAGTGCTGGCGGCCGGTGAAATCGTCCCCGGCCTGGACGCCATCAACGCGGCGGGCGACGGCACGGTCGAGGCGGCGCATTCGGTCGGCTATTACAACTGGGGCCGCGATCCGGCCTTCGCCTGCGGTGCTGACCTGCCCTTTACCTTCAGCGCCCGGTCCAAGTCGGCCTACATGTATTTCGGCGGCGGGAACGAGCTGTATAACGAATTCCTCGACCAATATAATCTGGTCGCCGCCCCCGGCGGAAACACTGGCGTTCAGATGGGCGGCTGGTATCGCCGCGAGATCAATACCGTGGCAGACCTGCGCGGCCTGAAGATGCGGATCTCGGGCCTTGCGGGCCGGGTTCTGGAAAAGCTGGGCGTTGTGCCGCAGCAGATCGCCGGTGGCGACATCTATCCGTCACTGGAACGCGGCACCATCGACGCAGCCGAATGGGTCGGCCCCTATGACGATGCCAAGCTGGGCTTCCAGCAGGTGGCACCGTATTATTACTATCCCGGCTATTGGGAAGGTGGTCCGACTGTCAGCTTCTTCTTTAACAAGGCCAAGTTCAACGAACTGCCCGCCTCGTATCAGTCGCTGTTGCGCACCGCCTGTCAGGCGGTCGATCAAAGCATGCTGGCCAACTACGACTACAAAAACCCGACCGCGCTTCAGGAACTGGTCGCATCGGGGGCGCAACTGCGCCCGTTCAGCGAAGAAATCCTGTCCGCCGCGTTCGACGCCTCGCGCGAGGTTTATGGGGAACTTTCGGCTCAGAATGAATGGTTCAAGCGCCAGTGGGAAGCGCAGCAGGCCTATCTGAACAACTGGTATCAATATGCCCAGACAGCCGAGTTCACCTATGACTATTTCATGATGCTGCAACAGCGCAACGGCAAGTTGACCCCGACCGGCTGACGCTTGCATCCGCAAACCACACCGCCGCCGGATCGAGTTCCGGCGGCGGTTTTTGTGTGGCAGATACACAAGGCAAGCCGCGCTTGCAGCCGCGAATATGGGCTGAAAGGTCAGGGTTATGGCTTGGGATGGCGGGCCGAAGACGACGATACCGAAAACGACGTCTATTCCATAGCCTTCAGTCGGATATGCGGAAACGCGGACGGGCCGTGCTGGAATAGCGCGACAGGGGCATGACGTTAATGCATCCCTCGCCACTGTGCCGGTGTGACGCCCTCCCATGATCGGAACGCCCGGTAGAACGAGCTGGTGTCCTGAAATCCCAGCAGGAAGGCGATCTCGCCGATTCCGTTCTGGCCGTCCGAGAGCAGATGCCGGCCAAGCTCTTGCCGCGCATCTTCCAGGAGTTCGCGATAGCTCGATCCCTGCTCGGTAATCCGGCGTTGTAACGTTCGCTCGCTCATGCCGAGTTCATGCGCCACGTCGGCAACTTCCGGCTTGCCGCTTGCAAGACGGCGTTTAATCAGAATTTTGACCTGCTCCAACAAAGAGGACTGTGCCTCGATCTCCCCAAGCGAGGCGGCAAGTGCCGGCTCCAGGACCGCCAGCAATTCGGGGTTGTGCCCGGCGAAGGGAAGATTCAAATCGTCCCGATTCAGCACCAGCGCATTCTGCGGGCAACCGGCCCGGACGGGTGCGTCGAAATAGCTGCGATGCGTCTCGGAAACCGGTCCCTGCCGAACCATTTCGACCTGAAGCGGCCTGATATGCCGCCCAGTGCCGCGCCGCCCCAGTTCGAGGATCGCGGCGAAGGTGACTTCCGCTGCGGCATCCGGCTCGACCTCATGGGTATAAAACCAGCGCAGGGTGATCCGGCATTCGTCGCCGCTTTCCATCACTGAAAGTTCTTCCGGCGTGCACAGTCGCTTGAAACGTGCCAGCCGATGCAGTCCGTCGCGATAATCGCGAGCGAGGAAGGCTGACATGGTGGCGGATGGATGCACCGATCCGCTGCGTCATCGACACGGCAAACGATGCGGCGGAAATCAGCCTTGACGAGAACGTCAACCGCGAGAACCTGCACCCCGCCGACGAGTTCGAGCGCTTCCGCGAGCTTTCGGAAAATCGCGGATGGGGAGCGGAGGAAATCGCCGCCCGCTTCGGCACCTCCGCGCATGTGGTGAAGCAGCGGCTTCGCCTCAGGCCGAACGCCGCCGTGAGCATATCGCCTCGTTGCAGCGACAGGCCACCGAATCGGAACAGCGCCTCAAGCGCCTCTACGACGCCATCGAGGCGGGCGTTGCCGATCTGGACGACCCGGCGCTCAAGGAGCGTATCGCCGGCCTCAAGGTCATCCGCGATCAGGCGAGGGCCGACGCCGACCGCGCACAGGCGTTGCTTGAAAGCCCCGGCCACAGCGCCCTCAGTCCCACGATGATCCGGGGCTTCGCCCATAACGCACGCGAGCGCATCAAGGGCAGCGAGGGGGGCTATCGGCGGGATCACCTGCGCTCGCTGGCGCAGCGTGTCGAGGTCGCGGACGACGCAATCCGCATCATGGGATCGAAGACGGAACTGCTAAGGACGCTTATTGCGGGCCAAGTGCGGCAATCGGCGGCGATTGGCGTGCCCAGAGGCGGACTGAAGTGGCGGAGTGGAAGGGATTCGAACCCTCGAGACGGTTTCCCGCCTGCACCCTTAGCAGGGGTGTGCCTTCGACCACTCGGCCACCACTCCGCCGACGCGTTTAGCGATCACGCGCGGCAGAGGCAAGGGGGTTTGCACGGTCTTGGCTGTTCCGTCGCAGCAAAGGCGCCTGTGGCAAAACGGCAACCACGCAGTGGTGTAGCGGGACGGGCTGGAAACCTTTGGCCAAAGGAATAGTTATCGCCTCACTGACGTAACAAGATCAACTGGAGATCGTCATGAACAAGATCATCGCCCTTGCCACTGGTTCGCTTCTGGCCTCGGCCGTCGCAGGTGTTGCGGGCGGTTACACCGCCCCGGTCGTCGAAACCGCCCCCGTGGTGGTCGAGCAGGTCGTTGTTGCCCCGGTCGTCGACTGGACTGGCTTCTATCTGGGTGGTCAGGTCGGCAAGTTTGACCCCAAGCTGGAAACCAGCGCGGGCAACACCGACTTCAGCTCGAACACCTATGGTATCCACGCCGGTTATCTGCATGACTTCGGTCGCTTTGTCGGTGGTGCCGAACTGGCCTATGACAAGGTGAGCAGCTTCGAAGCCGATGGCGCCGATGTTGACACCGATGGCCGTATGCTCAGCGCGAAACTGCTGGCCGGTTACAATGCAGGCCGATTCCTGCCCTACCTGACGGTCGGCTATAACGACCTGAAAGTGGACGGCATCAATGGTGCCGCCGATCAGGATGGCGACGGCTATTTCTATGGTCTGGGTGCCAAGTTCAAGGCCACCGAAAACGTGCTGGTCGGCGCCGAAATTCTGCGCCGCGAATTCAGCGACTTTAACGGCGTGGACGGCAATGACCTGAAAGGCACCAGCCTTGGTCTGAACGTGTCGTATCAGTTCTGATCCGGCCACTAGCCAAATGGAAAGGGGCGCATCACGCGCCCCTTTTTCGTATCTGGTTCAGATAATGACCAGATCTCCGTTCAGGTCGGAAACCGAGCCGACCCCGCGCAGTAACAGCGTATCGCCATTGCCGAAATCAAACAGAATATCCGGCCCGGTATCCTTGGCAAAGCGGGTCAGAACCTGCGCCGGGGTCAGCTTGCCCGTCCACAGGTTATCGTCGATCAGCAAGCGGTCATTGCCGTTTCCGAAATCCGTGATGACATCCGCGCCATAGCCCTTGGCAAAGACAAAACTGTCGGCCCCCGGCCCGCCGGTCATGGTGTCGCGCCCTGCCCCACCGATCAGCCGGTCATTACCCGCGCCGCCCCGCAGCAGATCATTTCCGGCACCGCCGTTCAGCGTATCGTGGCCCGCACCGCCCAGCAGGCGGTCGTTACCAGCCTCGCCCCGCAGCAGATCATTGCCGCCATTGCCTTCCAGCGTGTCACTGCCGTTGCCACCGAAAAGGTGGTCATTGCCGGTGCCGCCAATCAGCCGGTCATTCCCAGCCCCGCCAAACAGCGTGTCATTGCCAGCACCACCCAGCAAACGGTCGTTACCATTTCCGCCGCGCAGCAGATCATGGCCATTGCCGCCGTCCAGGGTATCCCGCCCTGCCCCGCCCAGCAGAGTATCGCGCCCCGAGCCGCCATAAATCACGTCATTGCCATTGCCGCCGGACAGATAATCATGCCCGCCCGCGCCATGCATGATGTCATTGCCATCCTTGCCAAACATCCGGTCGCCCTGCGCCGTGCCCAGCAGCATGTCGCGCCCCGATCCGCCATTCAGCGGCGTGCCCGCATCAGCCTGCATAACCCGAGGGAACGCGCCGGTGCCATCGCCCAACAGCTTAAACCATATGTCTTTTTCGATGGTTCCGCCCCAGCTCCACGTCAGCATCAGCGGGCCCGCGGGCAAGCGTTCGACCTCGACCGAGGTAATATCCTCGTAGGTATCATTGAGCAAATTGATCGGGGCGCCAATCTGAGTTCCGGCACTGTCGAAAATGCGGGCATGAAGAGTGTAGTATTTAATTTTATTGCCAAGCTCCGATGTCATATGGGTGAATACAGGATAAATCATCGTCCAAAATCCACCACCCAAATTCAGCATCTCGGTCACAAATGACACGTGGTCGTCCTTCTCGGAGGACAGCTTGATCGGCGCGGTAATGGGTGCCCCAGAACTGTTCATCATACGCAAATATCGCGCGGTTTCACCCGTGTAGAGGTTTTCAACCCACCAAGTTGTGGCGAAGCTGCCGTTCGACATTCGCAGCGTATCGGGCGAACTGGCTCTGATATTGTCGTATGTATCGCCAGGCCGAATGCCAAGTTCGACAACCGGCCCTGTGGGCTTGCCGTTATTGTTGAAATACTGGCCAAAAGCCCCGAACGAATAGACATATTCCTCTATCGGATATTTTTGACGCCAAGTGAGCAAATACCCACCATCTGCGGGTTCCAGATCGACTCCGGGGAGCGTTGACCGATTTCTTTGTGCCAATCCCGTGTCAACATCTTTTAAAATAAACCCGCTGGACAACAGCTTTCCGGCAGAGTTGAATTTATAGGCCGGAATATCCCAGTCCGCATTGAAAGGAGAGTCTGCGGTCAGAACCAAAACGGATCCATCCGACAGTAGCTTCAAATCCTGCATATGCGACGCATCGCGAAGTCTGCTTCCGTCCAAAGGGTGGTCAGGGTTTAGCTGAATATCTCCGGTTCGCGGCACCCCATTTAAGTCAAAAAATCTGATATAGGTGTCGTTTACCGCATCATGAAAACCGTTTTTGTCGGGGCCGTCGCTGGTCCACGCCACCGCGAATCCATCTTTCGTCGCGACAACACGGGAATTAAACTGCCTTCCGCGATGCTCTATATAGGGAACACCGCTGTTCACCAAATTGAAATCGCGATCCATAACTATGATGCCCAAGCCGCCGCGCGGTGGCTCTGGGTCTATATTCGCATCTTGCCAAAGAAAAACCACTCCGCCATTCGCCAAAGTGACAATGCTCGTTATTTCCTGATTCAGATGACCACCAATCAGAAGCGTCTCAACACTCATCATACACCCCCACAAGAATCAACCCTGCGCAGACTATCCGCACAGTTAACATTTGACGCAAGAGTGATAAGGTCTGATGCCACCCGCAAAGGCGGCGCCCCGCCGATCAGCCGCTGAACAGGAAATGCAGAACGTCGCCGTCCTTGACCTCGTAGGTCTTGCCCTCGACCCGCAGTTTGCCGGCCTCGCGCGCGCCGGATTCGCCCTTGCCGGCAATATAATCATCAAAACCAATGGTTTCTGCGCGGATGAAACCCTTTTCGAAATCGCCGTGAATCACGCCCGCCGCCTGCGGGGCCAGCGTGCCCTTGCGGATCGTCCAGGCGCGCGCCTCTTTCGGGCCGACGGTGAAATAGGTTTGCAGGCCCAGCAGATCGTAACCGGCGCGGATCAGGCGATCCAGACCGGCTTCCTCCAGCCCCATTTCGCCAAGGAACATCTCGGCCTCGTCCGCCTCAAGCTGGCTGATTTCTTCTTCGATACGCGCGGAAATCACCACATGACCCGCCCCCTGCGCCGCCGCCATCTCGGCCACCTTGTTCGACCAGTCATTGCCGGTCGCCGCGTCACTTTCGGCGACGTTGCAGACATACAGCACGGGTTTCGCTGTCAGCAGTTGCAGCATCCCCCACGCCTTGGCGTCATCCGCCGCCACCGCAACGCTGCGCGCCGGTTGCCCGGCCTCAAGCGCGCTCAGCGCCTGTTTCAGCAGCCGATCCTGATCCAGCGCCTCTTTGTCGCCGCCCTTCAGCTTGCGGGCAAGGTTGGCCAGACGCCGTTCAATGGATTCCATGTCGGCGATCATCAGTTCGGTTTCGATCACCTCGGCATCGGCAATCGGATCGACGCGGCCTTCGACATGAGTGATATCGCCGTCCTCAAAGCAGCGCAGCACGTGGGCGATGGCGTCCACCTCGCGGATATTGGCAAGGAACTGGTTGCCCAGACCTTCGCCCTTGGACGCGCCTTTGACCAGACCGGCAATGTCCACAAAGGTGATCCGCGTCGGGATAATCTGCTTCGACCCGGCAATCCCGGCCAGCGCATCAAGGCGCGGATCGGGAACGGCAACCTCGCCCACGTTCGGTTCAATGGTGCAAAAGGGAAAGTTGGCGGCCTGTGCGGCAGCGGTGCGCGTCAGCGCGTTGAACAGGGTGGACTTGCCGACGTTCGGCAGCCCGACGATGCCCATACGAAAACCCATGATCGGCGTCCTTTGTGCGATTTTTGCGGCTTGTAGGGCGCGGGGGCGGGCAAGTCCAGACCGGCGCGGCAATGGAAAAAGGCCCGCGCGGGGGCGGGCCTTTGCCGTGGTGATGGGCGGATCAGGCGGCGCGTTTGCGGCGGATCGCGCCAACGACACCCAAACCGGCCAGCAACAGCAGGCCGCTGGCGGGCAGCGGCACCGGCGCAGGCGTCGGCGGGGTGATGTCCACATCGCCAATGGTGGCGCCGGCAAAGGCCATGGCGCTGGCCCAATTGCTATCGTTCCAGTTTATTACGCCGAATTCCAGCCGGTAATCACCGGGGTTCTGAATGGTATAACTGGACTGCACCCAGCCGGTATAACCGCAGCCACCAGCATAACAGAGGTTAGAATCTAGGCCCAAGGCATCCCAGTCAGGACCGCCGGGGGTGATGGTGACCGTGCCGGGATTCAGCGTTGCCTCGGGGTCGGGCATGGAAAAGCCCGGAACGCTGGACCCGCCCGGCGTGGTGCGCGCAGTAAACAACAGCGCAACCTGATCGCCCACCGAATTCAGCAGCCGCGCCCAGCCATAATCGGCATAACCCGCGCCGTCAGAGGTGACGTAGTTGAAGAAAAAATTCAGCATGTCGCCAGCCTTGGCAGCGAACAGCCCCGTTGCCACGGTTGAACCGTTTATGGGCGAACCCGGTCCGCCGACACCCGGCAGCGCGCCAACGCCTTCCACGCCATCCCAGGTCGAAACGTAGTAATACCCCGGCCCCTGCTGCGGCGGGGCGGTGACAACGCCTTGCGGATTCATATATCCTGCATTGCCGTTTACAATCCAATCGGATGGCAGCGTTGCAGCCTGCGCAGAAAATACGCCACAGCCCATAAAAATGGCAGCGCCTGTTACTGATTTTACGATATTCACGTCCGTTCCCTCTCGTTACACGACCTCTATGGTCAAAAGAACGTTACCTTGCGTCATCCTGGAATGCTATGGAAAATTTTTACTAATTTTTAATTCAATCGTTGATTTATCTCTTTACACAAATACATGCGCTGATTGTGCCGAAAATCGGGCCGGCGCACCATCCGCTTGCACCTTGCGCGGGGATGCGCGATGGATGGCAACCACGCCCGGAGACCAGCATGACCCGCATCGACCAGTGTTTTTCCCGCCTTCGCGAACAGGGCCGCAAGGCTTTTGTGTCCTACATCATGGCATCTGACCCGGATGCCGAAACCTCGTTCCAGATCATGCGGGGGTTGCCGGGGGCGGGGGTGGACATCATCGAACTGGGGATGCCCTTTACCGATCCGATGGCCGACGGGCCGACCATTCAGGCGGCGGGTCAGCGCGCGCTGGCGGCGGGCGGCAGCGTCAGTCAAACGCTGGAAATCCTGCGCCGGTTCCGGGCCGAGGATAACGAAACCCCGGTGGTTCTGATGGGCTATTACAACCCGATTTATGCCCGCAGCGGCGGTGTTGCCCGCTTTCTGACCGAAGCGGCCGAGGCTGGCGTGGACGGGCTGATCGTCGTCGATCTCCCGCCCGAGGAGGATGCCGAACTGTGCATTCCCGCGCGTGACGCCGGGATCAACTTTATCCGGCTGGCAACGCCAACCACCGATGATCGCCGCCTGCCTGCGGTGGTCCGGAACACCTCGGGCTTTGTCTATTACGTCAGCGTCACCGGCATCACCGGCGGTCCCGCCGCCGACGCAGCCGAGGTTGCCCCCGAGGTCGCGCGGATCAGCGCCGCATCGGGCTTGCCTGTGGTGGTGGGCTTTGGCATCTCGACCCCCGAGGCCGCGCAGGCTGTGGCCAGCGTGGCCGATGGCTGCGTGGTCGGCAGCGCCATCGTCAAACAGATCGGCGATGGCAAGCCGGTGGATCAGGTGCTGGCCTTTGTCCGCGATCTGGCCGCCGGGGCGCACCGGGGCTGAACCAGAATGCGCCGTATGGATCACATCGTTATCGGCTGCGAAAACCTCGATCACGGGGCCGCGCTGATGGAACGGATTTTGGGTCGGCCGATGGATGCGGGCGGGCGACATCCCCTGATGGGCACACATAACCGGCTGCTGCATCTGGGCGGGATGGAGTATCTGGAACTGATCTCTGTCGATCCGACCGCGCCACGGCCCGGTCGCACCCGCTGGTATGGGCTGGACCATTTCAAAGGCCCGCCGCGCATTCTGGGCTGGATCGCGCGCGACGAACATTTTGTGGCCCCGCGCGATTCGACCATTATCGAGATGTCGCGCGGTTCACTTAACTGGCAGTTCACGATGCCGATCAACGGGCAGATGCCGGGGCATGGCACACAGCCGCTGCTGATCCGCTGGTCCAAGGGGGCGCACCCCTGCAACATGTTGCCCGACCACGGTTTTCGTTTGCTGCGCCTGCAAATGACAACCCCTGAACCGCAGCCGCTGGCCCGGATCAGCGATCCGCGCATCTCCCTAGGCTTTGGCCAGACCGAGCTGCGCATTCTTCTGCAACGGCCCGATCAGTCACAGGTCTGGCTGTGATCCGCCCTGCCCGCCCCGATGACGCCCCCGGCGTCGGGGCGATCTGGAACCCGATCATCCGCGATACCACGATCAGCTTTTGGCCGGTTGAGCGTCACGATACCGAAATCGCAGCCCTGATCGCCCAGCGTCAGGCCGACGGCCATGGCTTTTTCGTGGCGGAAACCGAGGGGACGATCACCGGCTTTGCCAGCTATGGTCAGTTTCGCGCCGGGCTGGGGTATGCGCATAGTCTGGAACATTCGATCCATATCGCCCCGCAGGCGCGCGGCTTGGGTGTGGGGCGGGCGCTGATGGAAATCATGCTGGATCATGCCCGCGAGGGCGGCGGGCGGATCATGGTGGCGGGAATCACCGGCTGGAATACCGGCTCGGTTGCGTTTCATACGCGCTTTGGTTTCGTGCATTGGGGGATGATTCCGAATGCGGGATGGAAATTCGGCACCTGGCACGATCTGATCCTGATGGGGCTGGATCTTGCCACGCCGCCCGCGTGACGGCACCCCGCTGGCATCGCGCCGCTGATCCCGCTAGCATCGCCCCATGGAAGACGCAGCGCCCCATTCCCTTGCGCCCGAACTGCCGCGTCCGCGCAGTTTCTGGCAACGCATTGCTGACCGCCTTGCGGCGTTTGTCGGCGCACGCCGCGCTGCGACGCCGCCTGAAAAATCGGTTGCCTTCACGATTGCGGTGATCGCGCTTGGTGCCAAGCTGGCCAAGGCTGATGGCGCGGTTGCCCGGTCCGAGGTGGCGGCCTTTCGCCGCGTCTTTGTCATCCCCCGCACCGAAGAAAAGAACGCCGCCCGCGTCTTTGATCTGGCGCGGCAGGATGTGGCCGGGTTCGACGCGTGGGCGCGCCGGATTGCGGCGATGTTCCCACCCGGCGACCCGGTTCTGATCGACGTGATCGAGGGGCTGTTTATCATCGCCGTGGCCGACGGCCATCTGCACCGCGCTGAAATCGACTTCATCGACGAGGTGGCGGCCATATTCGGCCTGACGCCAGCGCAGGTTGTCGCGCTGCGGCTGCGGCATGATCCCGAATCCGGCTGTCTCCCGTGCGAGATTTTGGGCGTGTCGCCAGACACCCCGCTGAATGAGGCGCGGCGGCGGTGGCGGCAGTTGATCTTTGAATCGCACCCCGACCGGGCCATCGCACGTGGCCTGCCGCCGCAGGCGATCCGTTTGGCCGAAGCGCGGACCCGGCGTCTGAATCAGGCATGGGAATCGTTCCGCGCCATGCAGGAACAGCGGCAAGTCTGATTCGCGACAATTTGCCGTCGCCACCGCTTGCCGCTTGATCGCCGGAGCGGGTGCCCCCATGTTCGGGCCATGGCACAGCGCACCGTTATCATCGCCGCCCTTGCTGCCGCCCTGATCGGGGGCGGGCTGGCCTTGGCGCAATCGCAACCCGAGCCGATTCCGCTGCCCCCCCTGACCGCACCACAGCCTGCACCTGAACCACAGCCGGAAACCCCGGATCAAGGCATTGACCTGATCGAACGCGGTGCCGGTATTTTGCTGCGTGGCCTGCTGGACGAGCTGGCACCGCAGATGAATGCGATGTCGCGCGACATGACCGATGCCCTGGCGCTGATGGGACCGGCACTGTCCGATCTGTCGGTTCTGGTTGATGACATCGGCAATTATCAGACACCCGAGCGTCTGGAAAACGGCGACATCATCATCCGCCGCAAGCCCGGCGCGCCGCCTGCCCCGCCGGTGGGCGAGGGGCTGCGCCAATTCACCCAGCCCGATGGCCCTGCCCTGCCCGCGCCAGTGGTGCCCGATTTACCGCTGAACCCCGATCAGCCGCCATTGGAATTGTGACCGCAGACAGGGCAATCGGCGCGGTGTTCTGTCGTAATCGTGCGGTTTTCGCCATATAGGCCATCGAACAGCACCATCCTCCTGCGCAGGCCCTGTCCGGCATCGGTCAGATGCTTGATCGCCTCCAGCGCCATCATGCTGCCGATGACGCCCGGCAAGGCACCGACAACGCCCGCTTCGGCGCAGGGCGGGGCAAGGCCGGGGGCGGGGGCAACCGGGAACAGGCAGGCAAGGCACGGCCCGCCGCGCGCGGGATCATACAGCGTGACCTGCCCTTCCCACTGCGCGATTGACCCGGCGATCAGCGGCACCCCCGCCGCTACGCAGGCCCGGTTCACCGCCTGCCGCGTGGCAAAGCTGTCGGTTCCGTCCAGCACAAGGTCGTGCTGTGCGATCAGGTCTTGGTCGGCCTCGCTGATCCGGCGGGCCAGCGGTGTGACCTGAATATGCGGGTTCAGCGCCAGCATGGCGGCGGCGGCGGCGGCGGCCTTGGGGCGGCGGGTATCGGCGTCACGAAAGATCACCTGCCGGTGCAGGTTCGACAGGCTGACCACATCATCATCGGCCAAGGTGATCCGCCCCACCCCCGCCGCCGCCAGATACAGGCAGACCGGCGCGCCCAGCCCGCCCCCGCCGACGATCAGCACCCGCGCCTGCCGCAGCCGCATCTGCCCCGGCCCGCCGATTTCGCGCAGCACCAGATGGCGGGCATAGCGGTCCAGTTCGGCGTCAGCCAGCCCCGCGCGTTCGGGCTGATCGGGCGGCGCAGGCGCGGCCCGGCGCAGTCGGGTCAGCCCTGCGCGATAGGCCAGCACCAGCGCCGCCACGCCGCCCGCCACCAGCCACACACGCAGATCGCCGCCAACCGCCCGCGCCGCAGCACTGCCCGGCGCGGTCAGGTGCAGCAACACGACACCGCACCACAGCAGCACGGCCATCGCCGCAACAACGCGCCCCGGCAGCCGCAGCCCCCAGGCCAGCGCCGCCAGCAGAACCGCCGCCAACAACACCGCCATCAGCCGCGCCCGGTCGAGCCGAAACCACCCTGCCCGCGTTCGCTGTCGTCCAGTTCCGTGACCAGTTCGAATCGCGCCTGCGGGGCGGGGGCGACGATCATTTGCGCGATACGCTCGCCATGGGTGATGGTCTGCGGCTGGCCATCAAGGTTAATCATCAGCACGCCCAGAGGACCGCGATAGTCACTGTCGATGGTGCCGGGGGTATTAGGCAGGCTCAGCCCGGATTTCAGCGCCAGCCCGGATCGGGGACGGATCTGGATTTCCCAGCCATCAGGGATCTGCACCCGCAACCCGGTGGGGATAATCCGCCGCTCGCCCGGCATCAACGTGACCGCAGAGCCACCCAGATCGGCGCGCAGATCGGCCCCCGCCGCCCCTGCGGTGGCGTAAGACGGCAAAGGCAGCGCCACGTCGGCGCCTGTATCGCGCATCACCCTGATGATTGGTCGGCTCATCTGCTTTCCCCATAAAAAAGGCCGCGCAACGCCGCGCGGCCCCGTGTTCAGATCAAAGCGCCCTTAACGCGGCGCGATCATCATGACCATCTGCCGGCCTTCCAGCTTGGGCATCGATTCGATCTTGCCCGCCTCGCCCACATCATCCTTGACGCGGTTCAGCAGTTCCAGCCCCAGATCCTGGTGCGCCATCTCGCGCCCGCGGAACCGCAGCGTGACCTTTACCTTGTCGCCTTCGTCAAGGAATTTCATGACGGAACGCATCTTGACTTCGTAGTCATGCGTATCGGTGCCGGGGCGGAACTTGATCTCTTTGATTTCGATCACTTTCTGCTTTTTCCGGGCTTCGGCTTCGCGTTTTTGTTGTTCGTATTTGAACTTGCCGAGGTCCATCACCTTGCAGACCGGCGGGGTCGCGTTCGGCGAGATTTCGACCAGATCAAGCCCGGCCTCTTCGGCCATCCGCAGCCCGACCGAAGGGGGCACGACGCCCACATTCTCACCATCGGGGCCGATCAGGCGGATTTCTGCGACGCGGATTCTTTCATTGACGCGGGGTCCGGTGTCGCGGGTGGGCGGCGCGTTGTGCGGTCTGCGGGCTATGGCTTAATTCCTTCGGTGGTTTGTATGAAGTGGCGTAAAAATAAGGATTCCCGCGCCCCGATTCAACCGGATTTGATCGTGGCGTGACGATTGTGGGCGGAATGAGCCTTGCTTTGGCTTTTGCGCCCCACCTGCCTGTGCGATACATCGCCCGCAACCCGCTGAAAGGATAACTCATGCGCCGCCTGCTTTTGCCCGTCTTGATCCTTGCATTGCTGATCGGCGGCGGCTGGTGGTGGTGGACGGCGAATGCCCCGCGCCCGGCACCTGTGCAGACGACCAGCGAATCCGCCCCTGACACGCCGGCGGGCGAGGCTGCATCAACCGCCGGTCAGGCCGCCGGCGATGCACAGGCCACAGCCGAATCCGCCGCGACCGCGACGCAGGCAGCCGATGCGGCGGCGGATGCCGCCGCCACCGCCGCCGATGCCGCCGCCGAAGCCAGCCGCGCCGCGACCGAGGCCGCCGTGCCTGCCGCCGGTGACGCCGCCGCCGAGGCCGAGGCCGCTGCCGAACAGGCGCTGGATGCCGCAGACCGCGCCGCCGATGCTGCCGCCCGCGCACCCGCCGATGCCGCCGCCTCGGAACAGGCCAGCGATGCCGCATTCCAGGCCGCCGCCGCGACCGAGCGCGCGGCAGACGCCGCCGCCACCGCCGCGCAGATCGAGACGGTGCTGACCCCCGAGGGCTTTGATCTGGATCAGGTGACGGCGATCATCGAGGCGTCCACCATTCCCGCCGCGCAAAAGGAAACGCTGAAACGTCTGGTATCCAGCGCGCAATCGAACCCGGACCTGCTGCGTTCGGCACTAGAGCAGGTCAAGGCGGTCATGCAGTGACAGCGCCACATCTGACGGACTGGCTGGGCAGGAATCCGGCGGTGCTGCGACGTGGCCCGCTGGCGCTGATCCTGTGCGAAGATCGTGTGCTGGTTGTCGAAACACTGCGCCATCATCTTGACCTGGGCTTTCGTCACGTTCTGGCCCTATCGCCCGAAACCCCCGACATCCCCGACGACATGGCCACACGCGTCACCTGCCTGACATGGGACGCACGCGCGCCCGGATCACACGCAGGCGCTGTGAATGCGGTGAACGATGCCGTTCCGGCGGGAACATGGCTGTATTACGGCTTTAACGCCGAATTCCTGTTCTATCCCTTTTGTGAAAGCCGGTCTGTTGTCGAACTGCTGACCTTTCACGCCGAGGAACGGCGCAATGCGATGCTGATCTGCACCGTTGATCTGTATAATCCCGACGCGGCGCAGACCGGCGCTGCCGTCAATCCCGAACGGGCGCAGTTCGATGGCCGCGGCTATTTTTCACTGGTTCGCCCCCTGCCCGATGGCAGCTATGACGACAGCCATATTGATATTTTTGGCGGTCCCCGCTGGCGGCACGAAGAACATATCCCGCCCGCCAGCCGCCCGCTGAACCGCCCGGCACTGTTTCGCAGTGCACCGGGGCTGCGGCTGCGGGCCGATCACCGCTTTAACCTGCCTGATTACAACACCTTGTCCTGCCCCTGGCACCATAACCTGACCGGCGCGGTTGCCTCATTCCGGCTGGCCAAGGGCCTGATGGCCAACCCCAACACGCGCGAGGTGGCGCGGAACCTGGCCGGCCCTGCCTCGATCGACTTTCAGTGGACATCCCGGCAATTGCTGGACCTTGGGCTGATGGAGCCGGGCCAGTGGTTCTGACCCGGCGCGTGGCTCCGTTGCCAGTCACACCCTACGCTCGGCCTCTTACCGGGTCTTCTGTTCGGCGGCCTACTCATCGGCAATCGGCTTGAACGGGCCGTATGTGTGCTGTTCAAGCCGGGAAATCACGACCACCCTGTGCAAAGGACATGTCGGCACCTTGCCCAAAAGATCAGGGAAATCGGTTCCATCCCCGGTTTGCCGCCGCACGGCAGCGAGGATAGATAAGGGACACGTCAGAGACCTGATCCTCGATCAATTGACGGGCGGTGGGGGCGTCACCCTGCGACATGTTGTTCAGGATGAAACGACAGGCCGTCAGCACGCGACACATCCCTGCCCCGTCATTATAGCTATCACCGTCCGCAACCGCCGGATGCAGATAACCTTACGCATCGCCTGCCCCGCCGCTGCCCAGCAAACAGCGCACTGTTTGGCATAGACCAGCGCACCTGCCCGAAAATCGGCGGCGCGGTCCGGGGCGGCAATTCGCTGAACTCACCGCCCGTGATCGTCGCTTCGACCGGAACTTCGCGCGATATTGCGGCGATACCATCGTCATGTCCGCCCATGGCATCGCATAAGATTAAGCCGCATTATTCTGATGGCAACTGGTGCAGAACAGGTGGTTCCCACCATCACGAATTGCCGGATCAGCACCTCAGGCATGATATGGCATAGGCTCCGTCGCCAGTTGCAGGCCATAGCGGATCATTACGCCATAATCGTCATAGGGCAGCGCCTCGACATCGCTGATTCCCCAAATGGTCAGGTCGATTTCAGGTGCCTCTTGCGCGGCAACGACACCCCGAAAACGTAATCACGACAGGCAGCGTAAAATTATATGATTTCGATATGAGCCATCCCCTCAAATCTTTACATCAAGGTATAGGAATGTTGGAATTGCAAAATCTGTGGCATAGATCTGAAACAATCAGCCTGCACCGGCAGAACAAGGGCAAGATGTCTTCCTTCTCACGCCCTTGCGTGGCGCGCGCTGTGGGTGCTAGACCGTTTGGCGATATTTCAGCGATCCGGGCTGGGTGGCCCGGTCATAGGGCGCGGCCCGACTGGTGCGCGCAAGGGGGAAACGGCCGGATGGCATTGGACAAGACCAGCTTTGACAAGGAAGATCTTCTGGCCTGCGCGCGCGGCGAACTGTTCGGGCCGGGCAACGCGCAACTGCCCGCCCCGCCGATGCTGATGATGGATCGCATCACCGATATTTCCGAAGATGGCGGCGAACATGGCAAAGGTCATGTGGTCGCGGAATTCGATATTACCCCCGATCTGTGGTTCTTTGACTGCCATTTCCCCGGTAACCCGATCATGCCGGGCTGCCTTGGCCTTGACGGGCTGTGGCAACTGACCGGCTTTAACCTTGGCTGGCGCGGCTGGCAGGGGCGCGGTTATGCGCTTGGCGTGGGCGAGGTCAAGCTGACCGGCATGGTCCGCCCCGACCGCAAGCTGCTGCGTTATCACGTCGATTTCACCAAAGCCGTGCAGACCCGCCGCCTGACCATGGGCGTGGCCGATGGCCGCGTCGAGGCGGATGGCGAACTGATCTATCAGGTCAAAGATATGAAGGTCGCACTGTCGGAAAGCTAACTCAGGAGGTGGCTCATGCGCCGCGTCGTCATTACCGGGCTGGGGATCGTCTCGCCCATCGGCAACAATGCCAGCGAAGTCACCGACAGCCTGCGCGCGGGCCGGTCGGGCATCGTCGCGGCGCCGGAATATGCCGAAAAAGGCTTTCGCAGCCAGATCCACGGGATGCCGCAGATCGTGCTGGAAGACCATATCGACAAGCGTAACCTGCGGTTTATGGGACCGGGCGCGGCCTATAACTTTATCGCCATGGAACAGGCGATCAAGGACAGCGGGCTGGATGAGGCCGATGTGTCCAACCCGCGCACCGGGCTTGTCATGGGGTCCGGCGGGCCGTCCACATCGAACTTTTTCGATGCGCATCAGATCGTTATCGAAAAGGGTAGCCCGAAACGGATGGGACCGTTCATGGTGACGCGCTGCATGTCGTCCACCAACAGCGCCTGTCTGGCGACGCCGTTCAAGATCAAGGGCGTGAATTATTCCATCACCTCGGCCTGTTCGACCTCGGCGCATTGCATCGGCAACGGCACGGAACTGATTCAGATGGGCAAGCAGGACATCGTATTCGCCGGTGGCGGCGAGGAACTGGACTGGACGCTCTCCTGCCTGTTCGACGCGATGGGGGCCATGTCGTCGAAATACAACGACTCGCCGGAAACCGCATCGCGGCCCTATGACGCCACCCGCGATGGTTTCGTGATCGCAGGCGGCGGCGGCGTGGTGGTGCTGGAAGAACTGTCTCATGCCCTGGCGCGTGGCGCGAAAATCTATGCCGAAGTCACCGGCTATGGCGCGACCAGCGACGGCTACGACATGGTGGCCCCCTCGGGCGAGGGCGGCGAGCGGGCGATGCGGCTGGCCATGTCCACCCTACCCGAAGGTCGGTCGATCAGCTATATCAACGCGCATGGCACCTCGACCCCGGTGGGCGACATTGGCGAGGTGAAATCCATCCGCAACATCTTTGGCCAGGGCAACACGCCGCCGATCTCGTCCACCAAATCGCTGACCGGGCACAGCCTTGGCGCGACCGGCGTGCATGAGGCGATCTATTCGCTGCTGATGATGCAGAACGATTTCATCGCCGCCTCGGCCAATGTCACCGAACTTGACCCCGAACTGGATCCGCAGGAAATTGCCACGACGCGTGTCGATCATGTCGATTTTGATTCAATCATGTCGAACAGCTTTGGTTTTGGCGGCACGAATGCGTCGCTGGTGATATCGAAATACCGGGATTGATGACATGACGGGTTTGCTGAACGGAAAACGCGGGCTGGTGATGGGCGTGGCCAACGAACGCTCGATCGCGTGGGGAATTGCCAGTGCCATGGCCGCGCAGGGAGCCGAACTGGCGTTTTCCTATCAGGGTGAGGGGTTCGGCAAACGGGTCGAGCCGCTGGCCGCCTCGGTCGGGTCGGACTTCCTGCTGGATGTCGATGTCACCGACGATGCGTCGCTGGATGCCGCATTTGCAGCGATCAACGACCGCTGGGGCCGGTTGGATTTCCTGATCCACGCCATCGCCTTCAGCAACAAGGACGAACTGACCGGCCGATTCATGAACACCAGCCGGGCAAACTTCAAGCACAGCCTTGAAATCTCGTGCTACTCCCTGATCGAAGTGGCGCGTCGCGCGCATCCGATGATGGCTGCCGGTTCGTCGGTCATCACCCTGACTTATGGCGGGTCGAACCGGGTCACGCCGTTTTATAACGTCATGGGCGTGGCCAAGGCGGCGCTGGAATCGACCGTGCGCTATCTGGCCAATGACTTTGGCCCTGATGGTATCCGCGTCAATGCGATCAGCCCCGGCCCGATGAAAACCCTAGCAGGCGCAGCCATCGGCGGCGCGCGCAAGACCTTTCGCCACACCGAGGCAAACGCCCCCCTGCGCGCCAATGCCACGCTTGAGGCGATTGGCGGCACTGCCGTCTGGCTGACCAGCGATTGGGGGGGCAGCACAACCGGAGAGATTATTGCCGTGGATGGCGGCTATCATGTTCTGGGTATGCCCCAATCCGAGAATTTATAAACTGAACTGCTTATACCATTTTATCCGCCAAACCGATCAGCTAAGGTGAATCGCGTCAGGCAGTCATAACGATCTTAGGCGTGGGCCGCCTTGGCATTCACTGGCCATGTACACGGAGCAACGTCGCGACAAGCGACCCCGGTGTTATATGGTTCCGGGGTTGAGAGGTATGTATGACGCTGTATTTCCACGCCAATGACGGCACTCGTCTGGCCTATTCCGACGAAGGTCAGGGCCTGCCGATCCTCTGCCTGGCCGGATTGACGCGCACCATGGCTGATTTCGACTGGGTGGCACCGCATCTGGCCGATTGCCGCATGATCCGTATGGATTATCGCGGTCGTGGCCAGTCACAATGGACAGGGGCCGACAGCTATAACGTCCCGCGCGAGGCGCAGGACGCGTTTCAGCTTATGGATCATCTGGGCGTTGAAAAGGTCGCCATTCTGGGCACATCGCGCGGCGGCATGGTGGGCATCGTCATGGCCGCGATGAACAAGGCGCGGCTGCTGGGCATCTGCCTGAACGACATCGGCCCTGAATTGAACCGCGACGGGCTGGACCGGATCATCGACTATGTTGGCCGCAACCCCTCGGCCAAGACCTATGAATCAATGGCGAACCGTATGTCGCGCGCCATCCCCGGTTTTCGCAATGTCCCCGAAGGCCGCTGGCTGGGCGATGCGCATCGCCACTATCAGATGACCCCTGAGGGGCTGAAGATCAACTATGACCCCGAACTGCGTGACGCCTTTATCGCGGGTTTCGCGGGCGAAAGCCCCAGCCTGTGGCCTCTGTTCGACCTGTGCGACGGGCTGCCGATGGCCCTGATCCGGGGCGCGAACTCTGACCTGCTGTCCGTTGAAAGCGTTCAGAAAATGCGCGGCCGCCGCCCCGATATGCTGTTCACCCAAGTTCCCGACCGCGCCCATGTCCCATGGCTGGACGAACCCGAATCGGTGGCGGTGATCCGTGAGTGGGTGCAGGCCGTCAGATCGTCAGAATCACACTGAACTGCCCGTTTAAAACCCTCCCCGCGCGGCACCAAAATCTGCCTGGCAGTTCACACTGACGGTTGATTAAATCGCTGCCGGGCATCCAGAATCTGTTCGATATTCCCCTCGGCCCAGTGGCGCAGATCATCGACAATCTGCGCCAGAGATTGCCCCAAAGGGGTCAACGCATATTCCACCGCAGGCGGGTTGATGCCCAGATCGCGACGGCTGACCAGTCCATCACGTTCCAGGTTGCGCAAGGTCTGCGTCAGCATTTTCTGGGAAATACCCTCGATCATGCGCCGCAACTGCCCCGTGCGGCGAGGAGATTCGCGCAAGGCCCCGACAATCAGCACCGCCCATTTATCGGCAATGCAAGACAGCACTTGTCGGGTTGGACAGGTGGTATTGAAAGCATTCCAGGCGGGCCGTTCCATGATCTGTTCCCATATCGTCACAGGCACCTGAAGGTGCCTTCTTGCACAGGTTGCAGCAGGATATATTTTTCTTACATCAACAGACAGGAATAAAACGATGACCGATACAAACACCGAAATCGTCCGCCAGTATTTTCAGGCCGTGGCCAACGGTGATCTGGATAAACTACCGACGTTATTCAGCGAAAATCTGATCTGGCACCAGCCGGGCGCCAGTGATCTGTCAGGCACCTACAACGGGCTGGATGCCGTTTTCGCGCTGCTGGGACGTTTCATGGAACGAAGCGGTGGCAGCTTTCGCATCGATAATATCGGCAACCTTTTGAGCAACGGAAACATGGTCGCTGTGACACTGAACTTTTCTGCCAACGAGGGTGGTCGAAGCATGTCCATGGCGGGTATCGACGTGCTGCGGGTCGAAAATGGCCGTATTCAGGAAGTCTGGCTGTTTTCCGACGATCAGCAAGCCGAGGATCGTTTTTGGTCAGGTAAATAACAAAACTTCGGGGCGCAACCTGATTGCGCCCCATTTTTCGATTATCTGTGCGAATGGTGGTGTCAGCCCCAGACCGCTTCAAATTCGCGCCATTCGCGCGCACTCATCCCGCTGCTTTCCTGCGTCACGGTTTCGCCCGCCAGGCGACGACGCAGCACGGCCACGGCCTGCGCCGACAGGCTGACCGCATCCATCCGGTAATCACGGAAAGCGCCAAAGGCATAAGGCACCCAATCGGCCACGATCCGACACATGACATCGGCATAGGCGCGGATTTCATACTGCGCATGCGCATCTGCCCGCAACCGCAGGAAATGCAGCAGATTTTGCAAATCCACCTTCCAATACCACTGCGTATAGATATTGGCCGGCAGGTTCATTCGGGCCAGTTCGCGCGCCAGCCCTTGCTGCCCGTCCTGTGACAACATGGATTCATAATGGTCATAGGACCGCATCGCATCCTGACGCAGCATGTCCAGCACCCGCGCGGCTTCCTCGCCCTGCAAAACCTCGCCCCGGCCCTGATTGTTCTGGGTTGATTGCGCGGCCAGATGCTCGGGCGCGGGAATATAAAACTCACGGTCCAGAATCGAATAGCGGGCGGAATATTCGTTCACATTCGCGGTGCGGTGGCGAATCCATTGCCGTGCCACGAACACCGGTAGCTTGACGTGAAATTTCACCTCGCACATCTCGAACGGGGTCGAATGCCAGTGCCGCATCAGATAACGGATCAGCCCCTCGTCGTTCTGCACCGATTTGGTGCCCCGGCCATAGCTGACACGCGCCGCCTGCACGATGGCGGCATCATCGCCCATATAGTCGATGACACGCAGGAAACCATGATCCAGCACCGGATGCGCGGTGAACAGATGCGCCTCCATCCCCTCGGACACAACGCGGCGGGTCGGGCGGGTTTCGGCACGCTGCGCGTCAATTTCCTGCTGTTGTTCCGGGGTCAGCGGCATGGTCTGTTCCTTTTTATAGCAACCACGTTCTGCCATCCTGCCCCCGACTGTTCAACCATTTGCGGCAGAGTAAAACTTGTGTCACATTTATGTTAGGGCAGTGCAGACCAGTTCACGAGTGATAGCGACCCCTTGGGGCATGCCGAGGTTTTCCGCGGAACGTGGGGGATCTGGTTCTTGCCCCGTAGCCAGGCGAAATTGCAGGGCGGCCACGTCCTGCTCGCTCAAGCAATTCATGAATGCTTCGCCATATGTTCCATGGAAAGGATATTCAGATGTGGCAGAATCAATTGAACCGGCAAGTCGTGATCTGGACGACGCTGGTTGGTGGTTTCATCAGTTCGCTGGTCAAATGGGGGTCCGAGGTGAACATGCCGCCCCGGATGCCGGGGGAAATTTCCCCACCAGGCGCACATATCGACGCCTGGTTGGGCTGGTTGGGGTTCAACTCGCATTCGCTGGATTACGTTTATCAGGGCGTGACAGTGCCAGGCGCGGTGACGCTGTATCACTGGTTGTTCAGCTTTGCTTTTGCTTTCGTCTATGTCGTGGGTTCGGCCTATTGGCCCACGATCCGGCTGTGGTATGGCGCGCTTTACGGCATCATCATCACGGTGGTGATGCACGGGCTGCTGATCCCGCTGCTTGGCTTTCGCAATCCCGCCTATGCCGAGGGCAAAACCGGCTGGCTGTGGAACCTGAACGGCTTTGAACTGTGGAGCGAGTTTCTGGGCCATATTTACTGGTCGGTCTCAATCGAAATCTGTATGATCGCTGTGCTGGCCGTGCTGGCCCGTCCGCTCAAGGGCGATGAATGGGTGGTGCGTCACCCCTGATCTGATGCCTGCTTCGCCGCGCATCATCACCCGGTCGGATGCGCGGCGGCCCCTGCAACAAGGAAAATACAATGAACACCCGCTATTTACACACCATGGTCCGGGTCAAGGATCTGGATGCCACCATGGCTTTCTTTCGCCTTCTGGGGCTAGAGGAAACGCGCCGGACCGACAATGAACGAGGCCGGTTCACGCTGGTGTTCATGGCGCCGCCCGGCCAGCCGGAATGTCCGGTCGAACTGACCTATAACTGGGATGGCGACGATGGCCTGCCCTCGGACAGCCGCCACTTTGGCCATCTGGCTTACCGTGTCGGTAATATCTATGAGATGTGCCAGCGTCTGATGGACGCCGGTGTGACGATCAACCGCCCGCCGCGCGATGGCCACATGGCCTTTGTCCGCAGCCCCGACAATATCAGCATCGAACTGCTGCAAGAGGGCGAATCCCTGCCGCCGCAGGAACCCTGGGCCAGCATGGGCAATACTGGCCACTGGTAAAAATCAACTTTCGGGCGGGGTATCTGTGTTGTCAGCGGCAGTTATGCCGCCAATGCGACGGGTGCGGGCCAGTTCAGTCAGATCGCCGCTTTCCTTGGCGCGGTCCCGTCGCAGCGCCGCCAGCCCCAGCAGCAACAGCGAGATCGGCGTGGTAATCATGACAAAAATCCCGATCACCAGTTCATGGATGATCGGGCGCGAATTCAGCACCGAAAACATCAGCATCGATGCAAGGATCGTCGCCGCGGTGCCCCAGCTTGTGTTCAGCGTTGGGGCATGGATGCGCTGATAGAAATGCCGCATCCGCACCAATCCCAGACTGCCCAGCAGGGCCAGCGACGAACCCAGCACCAGAAATATCGCGATCAGCACTGCGGCCCACAGCGGGACTTGCTCAAGATGGTTCATTCGATCACCTCTCCGCGCAGCAGAAACTTGGCCAGCGATACTGTGGTGACAAAGCCAAGGATGGCAATGATCGCCGCCGCCTCGAAAAAGAACACGCTGTTGTTGCGCATCCCCAGCACAAGGATCAGCAGCATCGCGTTGACATAAACCGTATCCATGGCCAGCACCCGGTCCTGAGCGCGGGGGCCGCGCATCATCCGGGCACAGGCCAGCACCAGCGCCGCCGCCAGTGCAAGCTGAGCATAGCTCAGAGCAAGCGTCAGGATCATCGCACTCATTCGAAGATCTCCATCAGGGCGGTTTCGTAGCGGTTCTGGATCAGGGCGCGGAATTCCTCGGCGTCTACAAGGTCCAGCACATGCAGCAACAGCTTGCCGCTGGATGGATCATATTCCAGCCAGGCGGTGCCGGGCGTGGCCGTCACGATGATCGCCAGCAGCGCCAGCGCATTGCGATCCCGAACCCGCAGTTCCATTTCCAGAAAATCACTGCTCTTTTCCGCCAGTTCAGGACCGGCCAGCATGATGCGCGCCACGGCGATGTTCGACCGGATGATGTCCACCCCGACGATGGTCGCCAGCCGGATCAGCAGGCCAAAACGCCTGAACTGGGGCGCTGGCAGGTGCAACCGCGACACGACCAGACCTGCGGCGATGGCGATGGCGCCGCCCAAAATCAGGTTGCCTGGACTGGGCGAGGTCAGCAGCAGCCACATCACCGTCAGCGCCAGCGTCAGCAGCGGATGGGGAAACAAAGCTCTCATTCCGGCACCTCGCCTGCGCCTGTGGCCGGTGTCAGCCCCGAATGCCCCCCGACCGAGGGGAAGGGCACCCTGCCGCGTTCGGGCGGCTGAGCTTCATCATCGTCGCGCACCGGGGCCGAGGTCAGAACCGATTGCGCATAAGCGGGCGGCGTCAGCAATGTGGCGGCGGTGGCATTGGTAAACCGCAAGGATGGCTGCGCCTGCACCGTCAGCAGCATCAGCATCGCCAACAGCAGGCCGACCGGCGCGATTTCCAGGGCAAGGATCGGCGTGCCCTCGCGCGGGGACACCCAGAATCGCCGGATACCAAACCGCATCAGTGCGATCAGCGATGCCAGCCCCGACGCGAACAGCAGCGCCATGAACAGCCAGACCAGCGCCGGGATTGATCCATCGGCCCGCGCGGCTTCGCCCAGCATTCCATTCATGATGCCGATCTTGCCGATAAAACCGGAAAACGGCGGCAGCCCCGCCACAAAGCCGACCAGCACAATGAAACACATCGCCAGCGCCGTGACCGAAGCGGGCAGAGTGGTTGCCGGCGCGTCATCATCCTCGACCGAGCCAAGGCCCATCGGCCCCCACCAGTCCAGCACTTCGACCGATGGAATGGTCGAGGCTTCTTCGTCGCCATCGTCAAGCGGCTCGTCCTCGGTGGCGCGGCCCGCACGCTCCAGCGGTTCGGCCAGCAGGAACAGCGCGCTGACAGCGACGGTCGAACCAACCATGTAATAGATCGCCGCCGACAGCATCCCTGCCCCGCCGCCGGTCAAAGCAAAGCCAACGACCGCGATCACCGTGCCCGATGAAATCAGCGTGGCATAGCCCGCCTTCCACGACAGCCCCTGCGCGGCCAGAATGCCGAACAGCGCATACAGCATGGTCGCCAACCCCAGCAGGATCAGCACCGGCCCGCCAAAGCCCGCCGACATGCCCATCCCCGGTGCAAAGTTCAGCATCGCCAGCCGCAGGATCGCATAAACGCCGACCTTGGACATGATCGCCATGATCGCGGCGGCAGGCGGCGAAGCCACGGCATAGGTGCGTGGCAGCCAAAAGCACAGCGGCCAGATCGCCGCCTTGACCAGAAACGCCAGCCCCAGCATCGCCGCGCCCATATGGAACAGCGGTCGCAAGTCAGCCTCAAGCGTGGGCGAGATGCGCGACAGCTCGGCCATGTTCAGCGTGCCGGTGGTGCCATAGATCAGCGCGATACCGATCAGGAACAACAACGAAGCCGCCAGGTTGATCGCAATGTAATGCAGCCCGGCCTTGATCCGGTCCGGTCCCGAACCATGCAGCATCAGCCCATAGGACGACGCCAGCATCACCTCGAAGAACACGAACAGGTTGAACAGATCGCCGGTCAGAAACGCGCCGTTCAGGCCGAACAGCAAAAACTGGAACAGCGAGTGGTAATGCTGCCCCTTCCCCTGCCAGCCCGCCGAAGCATAAATCATCGCCGGAATCGCCAGCAGCGCCGTCAGCATCACCATCAGCGCCGACAGCCGGTCCACGACCAGCACGATCCCCATCGGCATCGGCCAGTTGCCCAGCAAATACAGGCGCATGCTGGCGTCAGCCTCGGCCTGGTTCAGCAGCTTGATCGACACCAGCAGCATGGCGACGCCCGACACCATGCCCACCCCCAGCTTGAGCCAGCGGCGGCGGTCGTCATACAGCAGCATCAGCGCGCCGGCCAGAAACGGGATCAGCAGCGGCGCGATCAGCAGATGTTCGGGGCGGATGGTCTGGAACTGAATCATTCGTTACGCTCCGCCACGGCAGCCGCGTCAGCACGTTCGACCCCGTTCACATGGTCTGATCCGGTCATACCGCGCGCCACCATGATGACCACCAGAAACAGGGCGGTGGTGGCAAAGCTGATGACGATGGCCGTCAGCACCAAAGCCTGAGGCACGGGGTCGGTATAGGCCGTCGGGTCGATAAATCCGCCCTTGGGCATCACCGGCGGCGACCCGACGCGCAGCCGCCCCATGCCAAAGATGAACAGGTTGACGCCATAGGCCAGCAGGCACAGCCCGATGATCACCTGAAAGGTTCGTGGCCGCAGCAGCAGCCAGATCCCTGATCCGCACAGCACGCCGATGGCAAGGGCAAGTATCAGTTCCATATCATGCCTCCCCTTCGGCGGCTTCGGTCCTGTCGCGCTGCGGGCGCTTACGTTCGACCCGCAGCGACTGGTGGGCAATCGCGACCAGCATCAGCACGACAGACCCCAGCACCACCGCGAAAACACCGATGTCGAACAGCAGCGCCGTCGCAGCGGGGACGTTGCCAATCAGCGGCACATGCACATATTGCGCATGGGTGGTCAGGAACGGATAGCCGAACAGCCACGATCCCAGCCCTGTTGCCAGTGCGATCAGCAAACCAATCGCGATCCAGCGCACCGGCAGCACGGTCAGACGTGATTCGACCCAACGGGTGTTCGTCGCGATATATTGCAGCATCAGCCCGATGGCGACCGTGACCCCGGCCGCAAAGCCGCCGCCCGGCAGGTCGTGCCCACGGAAGAACAGATAGGCCCCCAGCACCACAGCCGCCGCCAGCAGCCAGTTCATGATGATCGACACGACAAACATATAGGAATCCAGCGCCCCCTTGGTGCCGCCTTTTTGGGGCGAAGGGGTCTCGGCGCTTTCAGGGGCGGGACGGAACCGGCGCAGCAGCGCAAAGACGGTCAGCCCGACAACGCTGAGAACCGTAATCTCGCCAAAGGTATCGAAGGCACGGAAATCGACCAGAATCACGTTGACCACATTGGTCCCGCCGCCTTCGGAATAGGCGTTGCGCAGGAACCAGTCGCCCACGTTCAGCCCCGGCGGCACCATCATCACGACATAGGCCATCGCGGCGATACCCCCGCCGCTGATAATGGCGATCATCAGATCGGCACCTCGGCGCATCTTGGCGCGCGGGGCCTTGTCGCCCGCGATTTCGGCTCGGCGCTGCGGCAGCCAGCGCAGCCCCAGCAACAGCAACACGGTGGTGACGATCTCAACCAAAAGCTGCGTCACGGCCAGATCGGGGGCCGAAAGCCACACAAAGCTGACGCAAGTGACCAACCCCGCCCCGCCCATCATGACCAGCGCGACAAAGCGGTGATATTTCGCCAGCACCGCCGCACCGATGGCACAGGTCGCGCCCACGGCCCACAGCAGGGCGAACAACAGTTCCTGCAAGCCGAAATCGGGCGATCCGGCCCACCAGATCGTGCCCGGCAGCACCAGCAACCCCGACCAGACAGCCGCCATCACCAGCGCGCGCAACTGCGGTTGCAACCGCGTGGTTCCGGCGATGTGGATGATCCCACGCGCCAGATCACCCGACAGCGCGCCCTGCACCTTGTCGAACATGGCCTTGGCGTTCAGACGGCGGATCAGCGGCGGCCCCTCGGGTCCGGTGTCGATGCTTTTGCGGTTCAGCAGATAGATGGCCATGCCCAGGACGATGGCGATCATGCTCATCATCAGGGGGGTGTTGAAACCGTGCCAGAGCTTGACGCTGAAATAATCCGGCATCTGTCCGCCCAGAATCGCGATCGAGGCATTGCGCAACGGTTCGCCCAGCACCGTCATCGGCATGATCCCGACCGCAAGGCACAACACCGCCAGCACCTCGACCGGGCGGCGCATCAGGGCGGGCGGCTCGTGCGGTTTGGGGATCGGCAAATCGCGCGAGGGCGGCCCAAAGAACACCTTCAGCACAAAGCGCAGCGAATAGGCGACGCTGAACGCCCCGGCAATCGTCGCCAGATAAGGCAGCGCGTTGTCCAGCGGGCTGCCGTTGTTCCAGGCCGCAGCCACGTCAAAGAACATTTCCTTGGACAGAAACCCGTTCAGCAATGGCACCCCTGCCATCGCGGCCGAGGCAATGATCGCCAGCACCGTCGTCACCGGCAACCATTTACGCAAGCCCGACAGGCGGCGCATGTCACGGGTGCCGGTTTCATGGTCGATGATGCCCGCCACCATGAACAGGCTGGCCTTGAACACCGCATGATTCACGATGTGGAAGATCGCGGCAATGATCGCCAGCGGGCTGCCGATGCCGACCAGCGTGGTTATCAGGCCAAGGTGGCTGATGGTGGAATAGGCCAGCAACCCTTTCAGATCATGACGGAACAGCGCCACCACCGATCCGACCAGCAGCGTCGTGATGCCGACGCCGACGACCAGCGCGAACCACTGATCCGTGCCGCCCAGAACCGGAAAGAACCGCACCAGCAGATACACACCCGCCTTGACCATCGTGGCCGAGTGCAGATAGGCGCTGACCGGCGTCGGCGCGGCCATGGCGCTTGGCAACCAGAAATGGAACGGGAACTGCGCCGATTTGGTGAATGCCCCCAGCAGCACCAGCACCAGCGCAGGCACATACAGCGGATGCGCCCGGATACGGTCGGCGGCGGCAAACACCGTTTCAAAATCGAACCCGCCCGCGATATGGCCAAGGATCAGCACCCCGCCCAACAGGCACAGCCCACCTGTCGCCGTCACGATCAGCGCGGTGCGGGCACCATCGCGCGCCTCGGGCTTTTGGTTCCAATAGGAAATCAGCAGAAACGAGGTAAAGCTGGTCAGTTCCCAGAACACCACCAGCATAATCATGTTGCCCGACAGCAGAACCCCCGCCATCGAGCCGGTGAACGCCATCATCGCACCGTAAAAACGCGGCACCGGATCGTCGGGTGACATGTAATAGCGGGCATACAGCACTACCAGAAAGCCGATCCCCGACACCAGCACCATGAACAGCCAGGAAAACCCGTCCAGCACAAAGCGCAGGTTCAGCGATACGGCATCAACCCAGAACACCGTGATCTGAATGCTGCCGCCATCCTGCACAAAGGGGCGCAGCGAAACCAGGATGCCCAACATGGTCAGCATGGTAAGCCCGCCCATCCACGCCTCGGCGTTGCGGGCGTTGATGGACAGGGTCATCGCCGCAATCGCGGCAAGGAACGGCAGCACGACCAGAATGATCAGCAGGTTTTCTTCGATCATGCGCGGCGCGGTCCCCGTCGTTTCTGGTCGGGGCCAATGTCTGCCCCCCTGTCATTCTGCAAGCGCGTCAGCCTGACGCAGCCCCATAGGTCAGGGTTTCTGCTTCCCGACACGGGCCGGGATCATCAGATGCGCGCAAAGCAGGTTTGCCGTGGTGTAACTGTCAGCTTTTCTGTCGTCCAGTGTGCAAAGGCGGACAATCACACAAAAATATCCGTGAGGTGAATATATTATTACCATCCCGGTGCAGCGTCACCCTGGGTGGCAGGATCATATCAGGCGCTGCTGGCAAAGCCGCCCCAGCAATCAAGATCGGCGCAAACGAAAAACGCCGCGCTGCCCGGTTCCTTTGTGAACAACGACCTTAACCGTCCACAAAGATCAGCGCCGGTGTTTCCAACAGTTCCTTCAGCCGCGCCACGAAAACCGCGCCGTCCCAGCCGTCGATAACGCGGTGGTCAAAGCTGCACGACAGGTTCATGACCTTGCGCGGCACAAAGCCCTGACCATCCCACAAGGGCCGTGTCGCGATACGGTTCACGCCGACGATGGCAACCTCGGGCCGGTTGATGATCGGCGTCGTGCTAATCGCCCCCAGCGACCCAAGAGAACTGATGGTGATCGTTGATCCTGTCATTTCGTCGCGGCGGATGGTGCCGTCGCGTGCGGCACTGGCCAGACGCAGCAGTTCGGCGGCAAGCACATGCAAGGGTTGTGCCCCGGCATCACGGATCACCGGCACCATCGGCCCATGCGGAGTCTGCGTGGCAATGCCCACATGCAGCGCGGCCACCCGACGCAGCACCCCGGCAGCATCGTCGTGATGTGCGTTCAGATCCGGCTGTTCGCGCAGCGCACGCGCCATCGCCCGGATCACGAAGGGCAGCAGTGTCAGATGCACGTCATTGCCTTCCGCATTCAGCTTGGCGCGCAATTCCTCAAGCGCGGTGACATCAACCTCTTCGACAATGGTGAAATGGGGAACGTGGCGTTTGGTTTCCTGCATTCGTTCCGCGATCTGGCGGCGCAAACCGATCACCGGAATATCCTCGGTGACGCCCAGCAGATCGACCACCGGGTCCGATGTCGACGCATCTTTGGCCTTGGCCTGTGTCGGGGCGGACGCAGATTCAGCAGGCACACCGGCGCGGGGCGGTGGCGGCACCTCGGGTTCGTGAATCTGGATATTGCCCGTGCCTTCGACCGTCAGGCGGATCAGATCGCTGCCAACGCGCATCATATCGCCGGGCGCGCCGCCCAGCCACAGCACCCGCCCCGATACCGGCGCGGGAATTTCAATGGTCACCTTGTCGGTCATCAGGGCGCAAACGGGTTCATCCGCCGTCACCTTGTCGCCCACCTCGACCAGCCATTCCGCGATCTCGGCCTCGGTTATGCCATCGCCGATGTCTGGCAAACGGATCACATGTTCGCCCATGCCACTGACCCTTTTAAGAAAAACAGATCTGTCAGGCGAAGGTGCCAGAAATGTGCGCCCGAGACCAGAGAGATCAGAACGGCACGTCATCCGCCCTGACCGCTGGTTGCACATAGCCCGCCTTGACGTTCTTGAACCCGGCGGCGAACTGCACCGTCAGCGTATCCTCGGCGATGCCCATGATCGTGCCGTCACCGAATTTCGTATGGGTCACGCGATCACCAACAGAAAACGCCACTGCCGCCGCGTCGATCACCACCGCTGCCGCCGGTCGCGGACGCTCTGCCGCCCGCGCCTGCATCCGCTTCCATCCCGGCGAGTTATACACATCGGCATGAGCCGCACGGTTGTGCATGTCGGTCCCGGCATTGGCCCCGGCAAAGGCCATCGCCGCGCCATAGCCACCTCCATAAAGGCCGGGCGGCGTCAGCACCTCGACATGATCGACTGGCAGTTCGTCGATAAAGCGCGAGGGCATGGACGACTGCCATTGCCCATACAGCCGCCGATTGCCCGCAAAGCTGATCGTCGCCAGCTCCTCGGCCCGCGTGATGCCGACATAGGCCAGACGGCGCTCTTCCTCCAGCCCTTTCAGGCCGGTTTCGTCCATTGCGCGCTGGCTGGGGAACAACCCGTCCTCCCACCCCGGCAAAAACACGATGGGGAATTCAAGGCCCTTGGCGGCGTGCAGGGTCATGATACTGACCTGATCGGCAGCCTCATCCGTGTCGCGGTCCATGACCAGCGCAATATGTTCCAAGAAGCCCTGAAGGTTGTCGAAATCCTCCAGTGCTTTGACCAGTTCTTTCAGGTTGTCCAGCCGCCCCGGCGCATCCGGGGCCTTGTCCGCCTGCCACATCGCGGTATAGCCGGATTCGTCCAGCAGCCGTTCGGCCAGTTCGATATGACTGGCACCGGGGTCCAGCGCATCGACATGGGCACGACCCATCAGCGCGACGAAATCCCGCAGGTTCGCTGCCCCCTTGCCGGAAAGCTGGCCTTCCTCGACCGCCAGATGCGCGCCTTGCAGCAAGGGCACGCCATGGCGACGGGCAACGCTTTGAATGGCCTGCATCGCCTTGTCGCCCAGCCCGCGCTTGGGCGTGTTGACGATGCGTTCAAAGGCCAGATCGTCGGCGGGGGACACGGCCAGCCGGAAATAGGCCATCGCGTCACGGATTTCCGCGCGTTCATAGAACCGAGGTCCGCCGATCACCCGATACGGCAGGCCGATGGCCATAAACCGATCTTCGAAAGCGCGCATCTGGTGGCTGGCGCGCACCAGAATAGCCATGTCATTCAGTGCCCGCTGACCCATTGCGGCACGATGGCCGCCGTGAAATGCCTCGATCTCCTCGCCAATCCAGCGGGCTTCGGCCTCGCCATCCCAGTGGCCGATCAGGCGGACCTTTTCGCCCGCCTCAACCTCGGTCCACAGCGTCTTGCCCAGCCGACCCGCGTTCGCCGCAATCAGCCCGGACGCGGCGGCCAGAATATGCGGGGTCGAGCGATAATTCTGTTCCAGCCGGATGACCCGCGCGCCGGGGAAATCCGCCTCGAACCGCAGGATATTGCCCACCTCGGCCCCGCGCCAGCCATAGATCGACTGATCGTCATCGCCGACACAGCAGATGTTGCGATGCGCCTGCGCAAGCAGCCGCAGCCACATATATTGCGCCGCGTTGGTGTCTTGATATTCATCCACAAGGATATAGCGGAACCGATCCTGCCAGGCGGCCAGCACATCGGGGTGCGCCTGAAACAGCGTCACGCAATGCATCAAGAGATCGCCGAAATCGACCGCGTTCAGCGTCAGCAACCGCGCCTGATAGGCCGCATACAGCCGCCCACCCCAGCCGTCAAAAGTGCCCTGTTCCCCGCGCGGCACCTGCGAGGGCGTCAGGCAGCGGTTTTTCCAATCGTCGATCAGGCTGGCCAACTGCCGCGCTGGCCACCGCTTTTCGTCGATGTTTTCCGCCGCAATCAACTGTTTCAGCAGGCGGATCTGATCGTCGGTATCCAGAATGGTAAAGCCGGGTTTCAAATGCAGCGTGCCATCGCCGATCAGTTCGGCATGGCGGCGCAAGATTTTCACGCAGATGCTGTGAAAGGTGCCCAGCCACGGCATCCCCTCGACCGTGCCGCCGACCAGGCGACCGATACGGTCCTTCATCTCGCGCGCGGCCTTGTTGGTAAAGGTCACGGCAAGGATTTGCCCCGGACGGGCGCGGTTCTGGGTCAGGATATGGGCAATGCGCGCGGTCAGGGCGCGGGTCTTGCCGGTCCCTGCCCCGGCCAGCATCAGCACCGGGCCTTCAGTCGTTTCAACCGCGGCGCGCTGCGCGGGGTTCAGCCCGTCCAGATAGGGCACAGGTCGTGCGGCCATCGCCTGCTGCGACAGCGGAACGGGTGGAGTGGTGGGGGCGTCAGACTGGCTCATACGCGGCACATTACCCGGCAAAGAGGGCGGTGAAAAGCCTATGTTCCACCATTGTTCTTGCCATTATTCCCGCTGTCGCACCAAGGTCACGCCCGCCCCGGCAAAGCGCCCCTCGCCTGCCGGCGCCAGCACCAGCGCAGGCCGGGGACCATGCAGCATCAACTGATCACCGCGCAATTCCCATGATTGCACCTGCATCAGCGGCCCGCCGATACACACCTGATCCACCGCCTGCCGCCCGCCGCGCTGTTGGCGTTCAGACAGGTAAACCCGGCAGGCGCTGCCGTCAGCCTCACGCGCGGACCACGCCCCAACCAGCGCCGCGACGTTTTCGGGCAAGGGCGGCGGTTCCTGATCCTGTTCCGGCCCCACGCAGGCGGCCAGCACAAGAACCAGCAGAATCACGATGCCTGTCAGACTGCGCACGATCAGGCCCGCAGCCCCGCAAACAGCGACGGATCAAGGCTGGCCTGCGCAAAGGTCGGCCCCTCGGTCAGCACACTGACCGCATCGTGCGAGTGCAGCGATTCCTGATGGCTGGCCACGACGCGGAAATCACCGATGCGCGGATCATCCAGCAATTGCAGGGCAAAAGCGCGCACGGCATCCTCGACGAAAATCGGATTCGAGGCGTTCAGTTCGGCGAATGCCTGTTCGTCCTCGCGCTTGACCATGACCTGCGTCTCGGTCGGCACCGCGCGGCGGCACATGTCGATCACATCCTCGAACCACAGCTTTTCCGGCCCCTTCATCACCGCCGAAATCCGCGCCACCGACCGCTGCGAATGCGGCGTCGCCAGCCGTCCACGCATTTCGCGGGCGTGTTCCGACAATTCCAGCGAACAGGGGCAGGTCGAGGAATAGACGTAATCCAGATGCAAAATCCGCAGCCGCTGTCCCGCCTGTTCGACCAGTTCCTGCGCGATGTCGTAATACTGCCAGCCCGACAGGCCGGATCGCAGCGAATCCACCCGCATCGGATAGGACAGGCGCATCATGATCCGCGCATCCAGCGCGTCGAGATCGGATTTGTAATCCTCCAACGCGGCCTCTAACACCTTGAGGCTGAACAGGCTTTCCGAATGGGCATAAAACGACCGCATGATCCGCGACATGTTGATGCCCTTGCGATCGGCCTCAAGACTGACGGTGCCGGTGACGCTGGTTTCCAGAGGCAGTTCGCCGCCCTCGCGGGTCTGATAGCGGATCGGCAGGCGGAAATTGCTGATGCCGACATGCTGGATGGGCGCGCGGGCGCCGACGATCAGGCTGGCCGGGCCGTTCTGCAAATCGGGCAGGCTGGCCTTATAAGTGTCATCCACGCGGAATCCGGCGTCATAGCTGCGCGCCAGCGCCGGATAGGCGGGGACAAGCGGACGGTTATCGGTCATCAGTCGATCCTTAACGCGGCGTCGCATCGCAATATGGGAAGCGTTCGGGCATTTCCAACGGTTTGGCGGCGGTTTTTGTGCCGCCGCCAGACAGTCAGCCCAAAGCGCGGGTCAGATCGGCGATCAGATCATCCGCGTGTTCAAGGCCCACCGACAGCCGGATCAGCCCCGGCGTGATGCCCAGTTCGGCCCGCGTTTCATCAGACAGGCGCTGATGGGTGGTCGTCGCCGGATGGGTCACGATGGATTTCGCATCGCCCAGATTGTTCGAGATGCTGACCAGTTCCAGCTTGTCCAGCATATTGAACGCCGCATCCTTGCCGCCCGCCAGCTCCATCGCGATCATGGTGCCGCCCGACCCCATCTGTTTCATCGCCAGATCGTGCTGTGGATGGCTGGGCAGGCCGGGATAAATCAGCCGCGACAGCGCCGTGTGGCCATCCAGCGCGTGGGCAATCGCCAGCGCCGATTCCGCCTGAGCGCGCACCCGCATATCCATCGTCGCCATGCTGGACAGCATCAGCCAGGCGTTGAACGGGCTGATCGCCCCGCCGGTGTGCTTCAGGTAAGGTTCGGCCACCTCGCGCACGAACTGCCGGGTGCCGCAGATCACACCGCCCAGCGCGCGGCCGGTGCCGTCGATATGTTTCGTCGCCGAATAAATCACCACATCGACGCCCAAATCCACCGCGCGCGAGAAAACCGGCGTGGTAAAGACGTTATCGCAAACGACCAATGCCCCGGCCTCATGCGCCAGACGGCAGACCCCGGCAATGTCGATCACCTCAAGCGTGGGGTTCGACATGGATTCAAAAAAGGCGACCTTGGCCCCGCCCTTCAGCGCATCGGCCCATTGGTCCAGATCGGTGCCATCGACCAACGCGATTTCGACGCCGAATTTCGCCAGAATATCCAGCACATAGAGGCACGACCCGAACAGCGCCCGCGCCGCCACCACCTTGTCGCCGGGCTTGACCATCGCCATCATCGCGCCATTCACTGCCGCCATGCCGGATGCGGTGGCAAAGGCATCCTCGGTCCCTTCGATCTGGGCGATGCGGTCCTCGAACATGCGGCTGGTGGGGTTGCCGTAGCGGGCATAGATGAACTCGTCCGGGCCGACATGCTGGAACCGCGCCTCGGCTTGCGCGGCGCTGTCATAGGCAAAGCCCTGCGTCATGAACAGCGCCTCGGCCATCTCGCCATACTGGCTGCGGCGAATGCCGTGATGGATTGCGCTGGTGCGCGGGTGAAGCGGCGTGTCCTGGCTCATCGGCTGTCCTTTCGGGTTGCCGCTTGCCGATAGCCGCCTGCCCCGGCGATTACAAGATCACGGCACCTCGTGCCCAAGCGCGGCCTGATACAGCGTGAACCAATCCTGCCGGTCCAGCCTGACGCGCAGCGCATCGGACAGGCGGGCGATGCGGTCGGGGTCGTTCGTCCCCATGACCGGCATGATCCGCGCCGGATGGGCCAGCAGCCACGCGACCGCGACGGCGGCCATATCCACCCCCTCGCGCGCGGCGATGTCTTGCAGGGCGCGGGTCAACGGCGGCTCGCCCGAGGCGAACAGGCTGCCCCCGCCAAGGGGCGACCATGCCATCACCGGCATCCGCGCCCGCTGCATCCACGCCAGATCGCCATTGGTCAACGGGGCGTGGGCCAGCAGGCTAATCTCGATCTGATTGGCGGCCAGCGGAGTGGCCATCCGGCTTTGCAGCAATTCCGTATCCCATGGGCGAAAGTTCGACACGCCCACCGCCCGCACCTTGCCGCTGGCCACCAGCGCATCCAGCGCCGGGCCGGTCGCATCGGCATCCATCAGCGGATCAGGGCGATGCAGCAGCAACAGATCCACCCGATCCGTCGCCAGATCTCGCAGCGACCGCTCCACCGCCGCCGTGATATAGGCGGGCGAGGTGTCGTAATGCTTGACCCGCGCATCCGCGTGACGCCCCAGAGGCGCGACAATATTGCATTTCGTCACCACCTCGACCCGATCCCGCAGACCGGGTGCGGCACGAAAGGCGGCACCCAACAGCGCCTCGCCGCCGTAATCGCTGTAAATATCGGCGTGATCCAGCGTGGTGATGCCCTGCGCCAGACAGGCCTCGACCTTGGCCTGCACATGCGCGGGTGAGGTGTCAGAGGCATCGCCGAGACGCCACAGGCCATAGATCATGCGGCTAAAGTTCAGCCCCGGTGCAATCTGAACCCGTTCCATCGGTGCCCCCTTTCTGTTCGTCAGATGCTCGCCCGAAAGGGTCGCGCGCGTCCAGCGTATTCGCCCTTGGCTCTCGTTCTGGCGCACTGTATCAACCCTGCATCAATCTACATGACCGCAGGCGTTCCGATGCCCCAGACCGCCCCCCTGCCCACCTATCTGCGCATCGCCGAAACGATCAGCCGTGACATCGCGGCAGGGCGTTTGGCCAATGGCGACCGCCTGCCGCCGGAACGAGAGATGGCTGCAACGCAGGGCATCGCCGTCGGAACGCTGCGCAAGGCATTGGCCGAACTGGAATCGCGCGGCCTGCTGGAACGGCGGCACGGATCGGGCAACTATATCCGCGCGGGCCGCCAGCCACAGGGGATTTATGCACTGTTCCGACTGGAACTGCTGACCGGAGGCGGGTTGCCCACGGCGCGGGTGCTGTCGGTGGATCGCACCGACAAGCCCGACCATCTGCCCGCCTTTGGCAGCGGCACGCGGGCGCATCGCATCCGCCGCCTGCGCCACCTGTCGGGACTGCCCGCCAGCGTGGAGGAAATCTGGCTCTGCGCCTCGTTCGCGCAGCGGATGGACCGGGCGGCGCTGTCGGAATCGCTGTATCATCACTATCGTCAGCATCTGGGCCTGAACATCACACGGGCCGAGGATCGCATCGGGCAGGAACCCCTGCCCGACTGGACGCCCGCCGCCTTTCCTCACCCGGCCGGCACGCCGATGCCACAGGTGCTGCGGCTGTCGCAGACCGCAGACGGGCGGGTGGCGGAAATTTCCCGCAACTGGTTCGATCCGGGGGTGGCGCGCTATGTCGCGCGGTTATGAGCCGGGCTGAAACCGGATCGCGACGCCGTTGATGCAGTAACGCAACCCCGTCGGCGGCGGACCATCGGGAAACACATGGCCCAGATGCGCGTCGCAATCATGACAGCGCACCTCGGTGCGGATCATGCCATGGCTGACATCGCGATGTTCATCAATTGCCCCGCCCGCGCGATAGAACGAAGGCCAGCCGCAATGGCTTTCGAATTTGGTGTCGCCGTCGAACAGCCGCGCACCGCAGCACACGCAGGTGAAATACCCCGGCCCGGACGGAAAACCGGGGTGCGAGAACGGTGCCTCGGTCCCGGCCTGACGGGTGACGCGATATTCCTCGGGCGTCAACTGTTCCCGCCACTCGGTATCGGTTTTGTTGATTTTCCGGCTCATCACATCTCCGTGGTTGAAATTTCGCAAATCTGTCACCTGATATGGGTAGCAATGCCGTGATGACAAAGGGAACAGGTCATGGCGATCATCGTCGAGGGCCGCTATCGCGCCCGGCTGGCCGAAACGGCCCAGGATCTGCGCAACGCGCAACGCCTGCGCTGGCGCTGCTTTCTGGGGCGCACGGCACCCGATGACGGCGATGGACTGGACGCCGACGCGATGGACGCCGAATGCAACCACCTGCTGATCGAGGACACCCGCACCGGCGAACTGGTGGCCTGCTGTCGTTTTCTGGCGCTGGAAAAGGGCGCAGACATCGGGCGCAGCTATTCCGCGCAATATTACGATCTGGGGCGGCTGGCGGCCTATGACACACCGATGGTGGAAATAGGGCGCTTTTGTGTCGATCCCGCACGGCGCGACCCCGATATTCTGCGACTGGCCTGGCGCGCGTTAAGCCAACAGATCGACGCGGCGCGGGCGGGGTTGCTGTTCGGTTGTTCCAGCTTTGTCGGCACCGAACCCGACCAATATGCCGACGCCTTTGCGATGCTGCGCGCCCGCCATCTGGCCCCGCGCCGCTGGCTGCCGCGTGTCAAGGCGCCGCAAGTGTTCCGCTTTGCCCGCGCGTTGCGGATGATGACGCCCGACCCGCGCCGCGCCATGGCCGCAATGCCGCCGCTGCTGCGCAGCTATCTGGCGATGGGGGGCTGGGTCAGCGATCACGCCGTGGTGGACCGGCATCTGAACACGCTGCATGTCTTTACCGGCGTAGAAATCGGCGCAATCCCACCCGCGCGGCAACGCTGGCTACGCGGAACCGCCTAAGTTGAGAACCCTTGCACTGGCGTTGGGCGGCCTGACGGGCCGCGCCGCGAAATCAGCCGTTCGCCTCAAAAGCCAAAGCTAAAGCGGCGGGTCACACCAATACGGACCGAAGGCTGGTTTTTTTCCAGCACAACCGGGCTGTCGGCAGCATCACCGATCAGGCGACCGTATTCAACCTCGCCCAGCAGGGCGGTGTTGTCGTTGATGGCATAGCGCGCCTCGATCCGGGCAGCGGCGGATTTGAAGCCCGCGCCCGGTTCATAGGCCGCCAGCCCGCTGGCCGCCGATTCATCGGCGCTGACGCCGAAATAGGTGTTCATATAAGACGAGTTCGCATAATCGACCGAAACGCCGGTCCAGATCGTCAGCCGGTCGCTGACATCGGTGCGATAGCGCGCGCCAAGGGTGCCGACCACGCCTTCGTGCCCGCCGAAACCCCGACGCAGCGAGGCATAACCCGTGACCTGCCCGATGCCATAGCTGAATCGCGCGCCCAGTTCATAGGCGCGGTCGATGTCTTCAAGCCCAATCAGATGATCGCTGTCGCCCGCATCCCGCGCACCGACCAGGCGAAATGACGGGCCCCAAAAAAAGCCCTGCTTGTTCTGGCTGCCGACATCGTTGCGCCAGATCAGCCACGGCTCAACGCTGTGAGAATCGGCGCCTTGATAATCGGGCACCACCTTGGCGCCCAAACCCAGATCCAGATCAATCGTCTGCGCCTGCGACTGCACGGTGCCAGCCAGCGACAGCAGGGCGACCAGACAGGCAGAGGCGGCAAGGCGGCACATGATACGATCTCCGACAAAATGAAAGATGCAGGTCACCTTGCGCACAGGCAGAAGGAAAAGCAAGCGCACAGACGGTGCACCGCACCATGGCGACGGCGGGCGTGGCGCAATTGCATCGCCCCGCCCCTTTGTTGCCCGCAACACGTTTATTGCAGGCGACGCCAAGTCTGCGATTTGCAGATCAGCCCGCCCGCGACGCAGCCCGACAGCTTCATCTGATTGCCGCTGACCGATGCCTTGCCATTGTAAACCTTGTTATCGGCGGGGCGCAGCACGCGGCCGCGATATTCGCCATTGCCCTGCGGGGCCATGCCGATCACGATCTGCTTGCCGATGGAATCCGTCCGCACCTCGCCCGCGCTGCTGAACGTGCGGGTGATGGTGCCGCAGAACGCCGGGCCGCAGGGCGCGATCTGCACCATGGCATAACGCCCTTCGTCGGGCTGGGTCTGCCACAGCCCCTCGATCGGGTCGGCGGCGGCAACGGTGGCGGTCAGGCTCAGCAGAACCGCAAGGGACAGGGCGCGCATCAGCATTCTCCTCCTTGGCAAAGTCCGGCGATCATCGGCGCGCAATCCAGATTCGGGCAAGTCTGACGTCAGGTCGCGGCCTTCACCTTTGCGCGCCGGCATGGCACAGGGGGGGGCGACGAACACTCAGGGGGCCACCATGATCCTTTATCCCGCCATCGACCTGAAAGACGGCAATTGCGTGCGGCTGCTGCGTGGCGACATGGAGGCGGCGACCGTCTTTGGCACCGACCCCGCCGCGCAGGCGCTGAGCTTTCAAGAGGCCGGGGCCGAATGGCTGCATCTGGTCGATCTGAACGGTGCCTTCGCCGGGCATCCGGTCAACGCGGAGGCGGTCGAATCGATCCTGACAGCCGTGGCGATTCCCGCACAGCTGGGCGGTGGCATTCGTGACATGGCCACCATCGAACAATGGCTGTCGCGCGGCATTGCCCGCGTGATTCTGGGCACTGTCGCGGTGGAAAACCCCGATCTGGTGCACGAGGCCGCCACCGCCTTTCCGGGCAAGATCGCAGTCGGCATCGACGCCCGCGGGGGCCGTGTGGCAACCCGTGGCTGGGCCGAGGAAACCAATGTGCTGGCCACTGACCTTGCCCGCCGGTTTCAGGACGCGGGCGTGGCGGCGATCATCTATACCGACATTGACCGCGACGGGGCCATGCAGGGGCCGAACATCGCCGCCACGGAAGCACTGGCCCGCGCGGTCAGCATTCCGGTGATCGCGTCAGGCGGCGTATCGACCATGGCCGATCTGACAGCACTGCGTGATACCGGGGTAATCGCCGGGGCGATTTCCGGCCGGGCGCTGTATGACGGCGCCATCAACCTGACCGAAGCCCTGCGGGCCTTGCGCTAAGGGTCAGCCCTTGGCGCAGTAATTCTGCTGGCTGGTCCAATTGGCAATGTCGGCGCGCTTGTTGGCATTGCGCAGCGGCGCCCAGTCACGCGCGACGCCACGCCACGCGCCTGAACCGCCAACCACGGCATTATCGCGCCCGACCTGCGTCGTCATGATCTTGACCGCGCAGACCATATTGTCGGCACCGTCCAGCATCCGCCCCTCGCAGCCGTAGTGCCGCCATGTCGCAGGCGAAATCTGCATCAGGCCCAGCCAGCGGCCACCGCCGCCTTTTGCACCCGGATTATAGGTGCTTTCATGCTTGGCCACAGCCGACATGAACCCGGCCCAAAAGGCGCGCCGCCCCTCGATCCCCTGATCGGCATAGCCGGGGCAATAGGTGCCCACATCACTGGGCACCCGCGACAGAACGGTGACGCCATGCTGGTCCAGCGCATCCAGCGTTGCCTGCGTCCATGCCTCGGACCCGACGCGCCCGGTCCAGCGCATCGAGACGTCAACCTTTTCCGCGACCGCCTGCGTTGCGGGTTCGCCGCGCAGGTTCATCTGCCCACCCGCGCCGCCACTGTCACAGGCAGACAAGGAGGCGACAGCAGCAAGGGCGGCAAGGCAGGACAGAAAAGGACGCATGACAGGGCCAGAGTTGTTTCGTTCAGAGAACTGCTAGCCGTGGCCCATTAAAAGACAATTACCGGATGCGTGATCGCGGGGCTATCGGCAGTTTCCCGCCGCCACAACCCCCGCCATTTCGGCAGCTTTCCGCCACAGCGGTGCCCTTGCCGCGCCGCGCCCCCTGCCCTAAAACCACCGCAACACGCACAAGAGGCCGCCATGCTTGACCATCTGTCCTACACCGCCCCCGAACCCAAAACCATCGCAGGTGCCAAAAGCGATTGGGAACTGGTCATCGGACTGGAGGTTCACGCGCAGGTCGCCTCGAACGCCAAGCTGTTTTCCGGCGCATCGACCACATTCGGGGCTGAACCCAACAGCAACGTGGCCTTCGTCGATGCCGCCATGCCGGGGATGCTGCCGGTCATCAACGAATTCTGCGTTGAACAGGCGGTGCGCACGGGGTTGGGGATCAGGGCGGCGATCAACCTGATGTCGGCCTTTGATCGCAAGAACTATTTCTACCCCGACCTGCCGCAAGGCTATCAGATCAGCCAGCTTTACCACCCCATCGTCGGCGAGGGCGAGGTGATCGTGGACATGGCCCCCGGCGTCGCCCGCCGCGTGCGGATCGAGCGTATCCATCTGGAACAGGACGCGGGCAAGTCGATCCACGACATGGACCCGAACATGTCCTTCGTCGATTTCAACCGCACCGGCGTCGCCTTGATGGAGATCGTCAGCCGCCCCGACATCCGCGGGCCAGAGGAGGCGGCGGCCTATGTATCGAAACTACGGCAGATCATGCGCTATCTTGGCACCTGCGATGGCAATATGCAGAACGGTAACCTGCGCGCCGATGTGAACGTGTCGGTCTGTAAACCCGGCGATTACGAGCGGTTTATCGAAACCGGCGATTTCAGCGTTCTGGGAACGCGCTGCGAAATCAAGAACATGAACAGCCTGCGCTTTATTCAGCAGGCAATCGAATACGAGGCCCGCCGCCAGATCGCCATCATCGAGGACGGCGGTTCCGTGGTGCAGGAAACCCGTCTTTACGACCCCGACAAGGGAGAAACGCGGTCGATGCGGTCCAAGGAAGAGGCGCATGATTACCGCTATTTCCCCTGCCCCGACCTGCTGCCGCTGGAAATCGAACAGGCATGGGTTGACGGAATTGCGGCCGATATGCCCGAACTGCCCGACGCAAAAAAGGCGCGTTTTGTGCAGGCCATGGGGCTGTCGGAATACGATGCCGGCGTGCTGACCGCCGAGGTCGAGAACGCGGATTTCTTTGAAGCTGTGGCCGCTGGCCGTGATGGCAAGCAGGCGGCGAACTGGGTGATTAACGAATTGTTCGGGCGGTTGAACAAAGAGGGGCTGACGGTTGCAACCTCGCCCGTTTCGGCGGCGCAACTGGGCGGCGTGATCGACCTGATCGCCTCGGGTCAGATTTCGGGCAAGATGGCCAAGGATCTGTTCGAGATCCTGTGGACCGAAGGCGGCGATCCGGCCGAGGTCGCGGCGGCGCGCGGCATGAAGCAAGTCACCGACATGGGCGCGATCGAAGCCGCTGTCGATCAGATCATCGCCGACAACCCGGCGCAGGTGGAAAAGGCCAAGGCGAACCCGAAACTGGCTGGCTGGTTCGTGGGGCAGGTGCTCAAGGCCACCGGCGGCAAGGCCAACCCGGCGGCAGTCAACGAACTGGTCGCCCAAAAGCTGGGGCTGTAAGGTGCCGATGCCGTTGGTTCGCGCGGGGATTGCTGCGGTCGCGGCGCTTGTGGCACTGTCAGGCTGCGGCATTGGCACACGCCACAGTGCACTCGACTGCATGGAACGCGCGATCTATTTCGAGGCCAATCGTTCCAGCCGTGAAGGCATGATCGCGGTCGGCACCGTGGTCATGAACCGTGTCGAGTCGGCGCAATATCCGCGCAGCGTCTGCGCGGTGGTCGGACAAAAGAACCAGTTCGCGTCCGGTATTCTGACCCGCAAAATGCCGCATGTCCCGCAGGTGCGGGCAGCAGCGGTTTCGGTGATGCGCGGCGAGCGTCACCCGGCCGTGCGCAACGCAATGTTTTTCCACACCTACGGCCACCGCTTTTCCTATGACAACATGCACTATGTGCTGACGGCGGGCGGCAATGCCTTTTACGAACGCCGCCCGCGCCATCTGGTGACTCAGCCGGTGCCTTTGCCACCCCGCGACAGGATGGGGTTTGGCGGCTGATCCGCATGGCCCGCCGCAACCAGCACGACACCAATTGCGAAACAGCAAGCACAGCAGGGCTTGATCGCTATGGCGGCTTGGCCATTCTTGATCTAGTCTTGGCCAAGCAGGGGCGAGGTTCGTATGAAAAACCATGAATACACTGTCATTCCTGCGCCCGAACGCGGCGAGCGCATCAAAGGGCTGAAAACCCCCGGCGAGCGTTATGCGCACACCCTCTCGGCCGAGATCAACCGTATGGCCGCCGATGGCTGGGAATATGTCCGCGCCGAAACGCTGCCCTCCGAAGAACGCAGCGGCCTGACAGGGCGGCAGACGGTTTACCTGAACCTGCTGGTGTTCCGCCGCGCACTGACGCCGCTAACAGCGGCGGAGCCTGCGCAAACGAAAACCGTGCCGCAGCCGGAATATCCCGTTGCGGCCACGGCACCGGCAGCATCAGAACCTGTTCCGGTGCTACCCGACGCGGCGGCACCGCAGCCCAGCAGCCACCCTCAGGCATCCGGCCTGACCAGTTCTCCCGGCGCCGCTGTGATCGACCGGCCTGCCACACCACCCGCGCCGCGCGAATCCGGCAAAGGCTGATCCCGCCCATTCAGATCAGGCGGCGATGCGCGCGAAATCCGGCTTGAAACGGTTGATCGCCACCCCGCCGTCATCAAAGACACAAAAGCTGCCGGGCGGGACCTCTTGCCAATCGGCTTCGTCTGCCTCTAACGGTTCAGACACAACAGCATAGCCCGACCGGCTGGCAGACCAGCGATAAAACAGCGTCGGTGCCTGATCGTCGCTGGCATAGCGCAGCGCATACAAGCGTTTCCCGTCGGAAAAGGCCGCCGTCAGCCGCACATGAGGCGCGATCCCCTTGCGTTGGGCCAGGTCTTCGAACAGAGCGGTAGCCCGCTCCATCGCGCGATGCGGTTCTTCGGCCAGCCCCTGCCCGAGCGCGACCAGAAACAACGCCTCGCTGTCGGTGGCCCCTTTGCGAAAGGCATACAAATCCTCGGGGATCAGCAGATCGGCGTGGCGGCGATACCCATCATAGCCGCCAAACTGGCCGTTGTGCATAAAGCTCCACCGACCGACGGCGAAGGGATGGCAATTGTTGCGGCTGGTTGCCGTGCCGGTCGAGGCGCGGACATGCGCCATGAACACCCCCGATTTCACCGTCGCTGTCAGGCTGCGCAGGTTCGGATCGCTCCATGCCGGCAGAATATCACGATAAAGGCCGGGTTCAGGACGCTCACCATACCATGCCAGACCAAAGCCATCCGCATTCACTGCCGTATGGCCATGCCGTGCATGGTGACTTTGATGGATCAGCGAATGCCCCGGACGGCTGACAATATCTTCCAGAAAGATCGGCTGACCGATATAGGCGGCCCAGCGACACATGCCCTTGCCTCATTTCATGTCTCTTTCGTGACGCTTAGCACGAAAAAGTTAACATTCCACTTATTCCGCAGCAGGCGGCGTTTCCTCGACAATCACAAGGTCGCGTTCGGATGCACCGATGGCATGAGCCAGCGCCGCCTGATATTCGGGGCTGTGGTAGCACGCCTCTGCCGCCTCGACACTGGGAAAACGTGCGACAACATGGCGTTCACGCTCGGCCCCCTCCAACCGGACATAACGCGTGGCGCGGGCCAGAAAAACACCGCCATGCGCAGCGATCACCGGGCCAGCCAGCTTGGCATACTGGCCATAGGAATCCGCGTTCAGAACATTGACGTGAGCAATCCACAGCGCGCTCATGCGGCACCTCCGATAAGAGTTTCAACTGCGGCGATGGCCTCATCCGCCGCCGCCAGACCGGGCGCGCCGCCCTGCGCCCGATCGGGACGCCCACCACCGCCTTTGCCACCAAGCGCCGCTGTCGCGGCTTGAACCAGATCGACCGCCGACAGCCGCGCTGTCAGATCGGCCGTTACTCCGGCGGCAACCGTCGCCTTGCCATCGGCTTCGGACAGCACCAGCACCGCGCCGGAACCAAGCTGCGCTTTCATCTCATCGACCAGTGCGCCCAATTCCTTGCCCGACACGCCTTCGACCCGGCGACCGATGAACTTGATACCGGCAATATCCTTGGCCTCGGCTCCGCCGCCACCACCCATGGCCAGTTGCCGTTTCAGTTGCGCAACCTCGTTCGCCAGGGCCTTACGCTCATCCGCCAGCGAACGCACCCGCGCGACCACATCACCGGCCTGCGCCTTAAGAATGCCGCCGATTTCAGCCAGTTGCGTGTCAGACGCGCGCAGATGATCCAGCGCCGCCTGTCCGGTCAGTGCCTCGATCCGGCGCACACCGGCAGACGAGGCACTGTCGCCCAGAATAACGCAGGCACCAATATCACCCGTGCGCATGACATGTGTGCCACCGCAGAGTTCGATGGAATAGGTATCGCCGACCTGCCCTTTGCCCGAGTCGGTGAGACTGCCCATGGACACCACGCGCACCTCATCCCCGTATTTTTCACCGAACAGCGCCTGCGCACCGATGGCCCGCGCGTCATCCGGCGTCATCAGCCGGGTTTCCACCGGACTGTTCTGGCGGATGAAATCGTTAATCTCGGATTCGACTACGGCCAATTCGTCTGCGCTAACGGCCTGATTGTGGCTGAAATCAAAGCGCAACCGATCCGGCGCATTCAGCGACCCGCGCTGCGCGACATGTGCGCCCAAAGAGCGGCGCAGCGCCTCGTGCAGCAGGTGCGTGGCCGAGTGGTTGGCACGAATGGCACTGCGGCGGGCGTGATCGACGCTCAGCGTCGCGCCCTGCCCGCGCTGAATCTGGCCCATTGTCACTTCGGCAATATGCACGAACACACCCGCAACCTTTTTGGTGTCGGTCACACGCGCCGCGCCGGTTTCGGTCTTTATCAGGCCCGCATCGCCCACCTGACCACCGCTTTCAGCATAAAACGGCGACTGGTTAACCACGATCTGAACCGTCTCACCCTCAGCCGCAGCATCCACCGACGCACCATCGCGGACCAGCGCCAGCACCTGACCCTCGGCCTCTTCGGTGTCGTAACCCAGAAATTCAGTCGTGCCGTGCTGTTCGGCCAGATCAAACCAGATCGCCGCATCCTTGGTTTCGCCCGAACCGGCCCAAGCTGCCCGCGCCTTGGCCTTTTGTTCGGCCATGGCCGTGTCGAACCCGGCGGTATCAACGCCGCGCCCTTTTTCGCGCAGCGCATCCTGCGTCAGATCCAGCGGGAACCCGTAGGTGTCATACAGCTTGAACGCCGCCGCGCCGGGCAGATCGGCCCCCTCGGGCAAGTGGGCAAGTTCGTCATCCAGCAGGCGCAGGCCGCGGTCCAGCGTCTGGCGGAACCGGCTTTCCTCGGATCGCAGCGTTTCCTCGATCAGCGCCTGCGCACGTGGCAATTCAGGGTAGGCCGCCCCCATCTGACGCACCAGCGCGGGCACCAGGCGGTGCATCACCGGATCGGTCGCCCCCAGCATATGCGCGTGCCGCATCGCCCGCCGCATGATCCGCCGCAGCACATAGCCGCGCCCTTCGTTCGAGGGCATCACGCCGTCAGCAATCAGGAACGAGGTTGAGCGCAGGTGGTCCGCGATCACCCGGTGGTGCACCTTGCCCGGCCCATCGGGATCGCTGCTGGTGGCATGGGCCGAGGCCTCGATCAGCGACCGCATCAGGTCGGTGTCATAGTTGTCGTGCTTGCCCTGCAACAACGCGCCAATCCGCTCCAACCCCATGCCGGTGTCGATCGAGGGGTTGGGCAGATCCTTGCGGCTGCCATCCTCGAATTGTTCGAACTGCATGAAAACAAGGTTCCAGATTTCGATGAACCTGTCACCATCCTCATCCGCGCTGCCGGGGGGGCCGCCCCAGATGTGATCGCCGTGATCGTAGAAAATTTCCGTGCAAGGACCGCAAGGCCCCGTTGGCCCCATCATCCAGAAGTTATCATTCGTCGGGATACGAATGATCTTTTCATCCGGCAGACCGGCCACTTTTTTCCAGATTTCCGCGGCCTCGTCGTCGGTGTGATAAACCGTGACCAGCAGCCGCTCCTTGGGGATGCCGAATTCGCGTGTCAACAGTTCCCAGGCGAACGGGATCGCATCGGATTTGAAATAATCGCCAAAGCTGAAGTTGCCCAGCATTTCAAAAAAGGTGTGATGCCGCGCGGTATAGCCGACATTGTCCAAGTCGTTATGCTTGCCGCCCGCGCGCACACATTTCTGCGCCGTGGTGGCGCGTTTATAGTCGCGCGTCTCGACCCCGGTAAACAGGTTCTTGAACTGCACCATACCCGAGTTGGCGAACATCAGCGTCGGGTCATTCCGCGGCACCAAAGGGCTGGAATCGACGACACGGTGGCCGTTTTTGTCAAAGTAACCAAGAAAGGTCGAGCGAATGTCGTTCAGGCTGGGCATGTCTGATCCTTGAGGCCGGCGGGCTTGACAGATAATCATTGTCACCGAGGCCGTAAAGCCGAAAGGATGGACATAACCGGACAAGCGGGCCACGGCACAGGCGCGTTCATCCCAGGCACGCTAGCGCTGCGGCTATTTTTCATCACCACCGGCATCCTGAACCAATGCTTCGCGGAAGGCATGGAATGGGAGGAAGGGCGCAGTCGCGGCTGATCGGCGCGCTGTTCATGGTTCTGACCGCCCGGCTCTATGAGTTGTGTTACGGCTGGATGACGGGCGCCGGGGATCGCGGATGATCTGGGGTGCCGTCGCACTATTGGTGTTTCAGGTGTCGCTTTACGCTGCGACCATCGCGGCGGGCGGGGGTGAGGGCCGCAATCGCTCCGCCGCACTTTGGGGATGCCGCCGCCCCTGTAGTGCTAGACGGCGTCTTCATTTAAGGATTCCCTTGTCATTCGAGTTCTGATTCAAGA
>NZ_JAUNTO010000024.1 GCF_030538655.1 Paracoccus sp. (in: a-proteobacteria) | reverse complement strand
CGCCGCGATAGCGGGTTCCGGCCAGCAGCGCGCCCATATCCAGCGAAAAGATCGTGGCACCGGACAGCACGTCGGGGGTCTGCCCTTCGACGATCTTTTTCGCCAGACCTTCGGCAATGGCGGTTTTCCCTACACCCGGATCGCCGACCAGCAGCGGGTTGTTCTTGCGGCGGCGGCACAGAACCTGAATGCAGCGTTCAACCTCAGGCTCGCGGCCGATCAGCGGGTCGATGTCGCCCATGCGCGATTTGGCGTTCAGATCGACGCAATATTTCGCCAGTGCGGTTTCGTCCTTGGTGTCGGGCGCGGCTTCGCTGTGCTGGGTTTCGGCAGGATCATCCGCGCCGATCACCTTGCGGTTTTCAGAAAATTGTGGGTTCTTGGCGACGCCATGGGCGATGAAGTTCACCGCGTCATAGCGCGTCATATCCAGTTCTTGCAGGAAAAACGCCGCGTTCGATTCGCGTTCGGCAAAGATGGCGACCAGCACGTTGGCACCCGTCACTTCGGACCGGCCCGAGGATTGCACATGGATCGCCGCGCGCTGGATCACTCGCTGAAAGGCGGCGGTCGGCACGGCCTCGGACCCTTCGACATCGGTAATCAATGTGGACAGGTCGTCTTCGATGAATTCGACCAGCAGGCGGCGCAATTCCTCAAGATCGACGTTGCAGGCGCGCATGACGCGCACCGCATCCGGTTCATCGGTCAGCGCCAGCAGCAAATGTTCCAGCGTTGCCAGTTCGTGCCGGTGTTCATTCGCAAGTGCGAGGGCGGCATGAATGGCCTGTTCAAGAGAGGTAGAAAAACTAGGCACGATCGTCTCCTGTCAGTCGGCTGGCGGTATGGGTCGGATTGGCGACCCACCTGCCCAGACTGTCACGATACAGTTAAGAATTGATGGATTTGCTGCGGCTTCAAGAACTTTTTCAGCGCAAGGCCGTGAAAATCCGATGGTTGATGCAGATGTGATAATGCCTGCTGCCGTTTTCAAGGATCAGAAATCGTCCTTCATGCGCCGCAGCCGCGCGAATACCTCGGCATCGGGGGCGTCCTGCATATTCAGGCGGTTACGCAACTCGGCGATGCGCAGGAACGGGTTGGTCGCGCGTTCCACATCCAGTGTTGCGGGGGCGCAGGGGGCGCCGTCCTCGACCCCGGCCAGACGGTCGCGCAGCGCGGCGTTCTGGGGATCGACGGACAGGGCAAAGGCACCGTTGCCTGCGCAGTAATCATGGCCGGAACAGATCAAGGTATCGCCGGGCAGGGCATTCAGGCGGGACAGGCTGTCCCACATCATCGCCGCGCCGCCTTCGAACAGGCGACCGCAGCCGATGGCCATCAGGCTGTCGCCGGTAAAGGCCAGCCGTGCGTCGGGGAAATGAAAGGCGATATGGCCGATGGTGTGGCCCGGCACGTCGATCACCGTCGCGGTTTCGCCGCAGATGGTGATGCTGTCGCCCGGCGAAACCGGCTGATCCAGCGGCGGCAGGCGGGCCGCGTCGGCGGCATGGCCGGTCACACGCACGCCCGGAAAGGCGCGGCGCAATTCGGGCACGTCCTGAATGTGATCGTCGTGGTGGTGAGTCAGCAGAATATGATCCAGCTGCCAGCCCCGTTCCTCTAGCGCGGCGCGGATCGGCCCCGCTTCGGGGGCGTCAATCAGGGCGGTTTCGCCATTCCCGTGCAGCAGATAGGCATAGTTGTCGCGCAGGCATCGGACCGTGACCAGTTCCGGCGGCATTGGCAAATCCCCCTTGGTGTGGTGTCTTAGCCTCGCAAACAAGGGGCCGGGGCGCAATGCATCATGATGTCAGCGATCTGCGGCGGTTCTATTACCAGCGCGCTTTGGGCCGTGTGGTGCAGAAAATTCTGCGTGACCGCTTGACCGAAATCTGGCCGCCTGGGCAATGTTCGGGAATGACGGTGGCTGGCTATGGGTTCGCCGCGCCGATGCTGCGTCCTTTTCTGAACGACGCGCGACGGGTGACGGCCTTGATGCCGGGGCCGCAGGGGGTGATGGCCTGGCCGGCCGGGATGCCGAACCACTCGGTCCTGTGCGAGGAAACCGCCTGGCCGCTGGATACCGGCAGCGTGGACCGGCTGGTGATGCTGCACGGGCTGGAAACCAGCGATCACCCCGCCGCCGTGCTGGCCGAGGCGGCGCGCGTGCTTGGCCCCGGCGGGCGGATGCTGGTCATGGTGCCCAACCGTGCCGGGCTGTGGGCGGCATCTGATGCGACGCCCTTTGGCCTTGGCCGCAGCTATACCGCTGGCCAGCTTGAGGCGCAGATGCGCGCCGCCGGGCTGATGACGGATCGGCAGGGGGTGGCGCTGTATATTCCACCCTCGGATCGGCGGTTTTGGCTGCGCAGCGCCGGAGTGTGGGAGCGCACGGGCCGCCGGATCGGGCGGCTGCTGATCGCGGGTGTGCTGATGGCCGAGGTGTCGAAACAGGTCCATGCCTCTGCCGGGCCGGGGGTGCGGGTGCATGTCCCCAGCCCGCTTGAGGTTCTGGGGGGTATCGCCCGCCCGCGCCCCGCGGGGATACGCGCGTCGCAAGGTGTTCCGCGGCAATAGGCGGTTATCCCCAGCCCATTCATCAACCATATGAAAAAAAGCTTTTGCGGGGCGGATGATGCCGCTATTGTCATGTTATGCGAAAACAGCGCACGCGGGAAAACCGGCGGCGCAATGACAAGGCGGCCCGGATCAACCGGGCAGAAAAGGCGAAAACGTGAAGGGCAGGTCGAGCAGGACAGCCCACACCGTAGCCGTTCTGATGGGCGGGCCCTCGGCTGAGCGCGAGGTGTCCTTGTCATCGGGGCGTGAGTGCGCGAATGCGCTGCGGGTGGCGGGCTATGAGGTGATCGAAATCGAACTGGGACGCGAACGCGGCCCCGAGATCGTTGCGCGCCTGCGTGATGCCGTCCCCGACGTGGTGTTCAATGCACTGCATGGCCGCTGGGGCGAGGATGGCTGCGTGCAGGGCCTGCTGGAATGGTTGGGCCTGCCTTATACCCACTCCGGCGTGCTGGCGTCGGCTTTGGCGATGGACAAGACGCGCAGCAAAGACGCTTTCCGCGCCGCCGGTCTGCCGGTGCTGGACAGCGTGATCGCCGATGCCGATGAAGTGCGCCGCCGTCATGTTCTGCCGCCGCCCTATGTGGTCAAGCCGAATGATGAGGGGTCGAGCGTCGGCATCTATATCGTGGCCGAGGGGGCGAACGGCCCGCCCGCGCTGGCCGACACGATGCCCGCGCGTGTCATGGTGGAAACCTATGCGCCGGGGCGCGAGTTGACGACCGCTGTGATGGGTGGCCGCGCGCTTGGCGTGACCGAGATTATCACCGAGGGCTGGTATGACTATGATGCCAAATACAGGGCGGGCGGGTCGCGGCATGTGATCCCGGCGGACATCCCGGATGAAATCACCGCCGCCTGTCTGGATTATGCTGTGCGCGCGCATGACGCCTTGGGCTGTCGCGGGCTGTCGCGCACCGATTTTCGCTGGGATGATACGCGCGGGCTGGCAGGGCTGTATCTGCTGGAACTGAACAATCAGCCCGGCATGACGCCGACATCGCTGGCACCCGAACAGGCGGCCCATGCGGGGATCGACTTTCCGGCGCTGATGCGCTGGATGGTGGAGGACGCGCTATGGCATTGACCGATCATCGCATCTTTCGCCGTGGCCGGCGCGACCCGGCTCCGTCGCGGCTGGCCTACCGGCTGGAACGGATGTGGCTCAAGCCTGTCTGGCGGCGGGTGATCCGGTTGGGGGTTCCTGCCTTTGCCGTGGCGATGGTGGCCGGGGTCTGGCTGTCTGACGATCATCGCCGCGCGGTGTTGACCGATGGGGTCAACGGCGTGATCCAGTCGGTGCAAAGCCGTGATGAATTCATGGTCCGTATGATGACGATCGAGGGGGCCTCGGCCCCGGTGGACAAGGCGATGCGCGCCATGCTGCCGGTCGATCTGCCGGCCTCAAGCTTTGACATCAACCTGACGGCGCTGCGGTTGCAGGTCATGGCGCTGGACGCGGTGGAAACGGTTGATCTGCGCATCCGCCCAGGCGGTGTCCTGTCGGCCATCGTGACCGAGCGTGAGCCGGCGTTATTGTGGCGCAATGCGCGCGGCATCGACATTCTGGATGCGGGCGGCCATCGGGTTGCCAGCGTCACCTCGCGCGAGGTGCGGGCCGATCTGCCGCTGATCGCGGGCGAGGGGGCGGACGAAAAGGCGCCCGAGGCGCTGGCCCTGATCGACGCCGCGGGGCCGATCTTGCCGCGGGTGCGCGGGCTGGTGCGGCAGGGCGAACGCCGCTGGGACGTGGTGCTGGATCGCGGGCAGCGCATCCAGTTGCCCCAGGCCGGTGCCGTCAAGGCGTTAGAGCAGGTGATCGCGCTGGACCGTGCGCAGGACATTCTGTCCCGCGATATTGCTGTGTTTGATCTGCGCGATCCGTCGCATCTGGTGGTGCGGATGGGGCTGGATGCGCGCAACACGATCCGCGCCGCGCGCGGGCAGGTGCAACTGGGACCGGACGGGCTGCCGCTGCCCGAGGACGCTGCGCGCGTCGCCGGATCATCTCGTCGGGGGGGCTGAGCGATGGGCGAGCTTTATCAAACGCAGCGGGCCATGCGGAATTTGCGCCGCGCCGCCCTGCAACGCGGGGTGATCGGGGTGCTGGACATCGGCACCTCAAAGATCGCCTGCCTTGTGCTGCAATTCGACGGCTCGGGCACGACGCGCGAAGAAGACGGTGTTGGCCCGCTGGCCGGGCAGGCGAATTTCCGGGTTATCGGTTCCGCCCACACCCGCGCGCGCGGGATGCGCGGCGGCGAGATCGAGACGATGGCCGAAACCGAACGCGCCGTGCGCACCGTTATCACGCAGGCGCAGAAACATGCGGGCGTGCGGATCGACCATATTATTGCCTGCCTGTCGGGTGGGCGGCCCTCGTCCTATGGGCTGGCGGGTGACATTGCGCTGGCCTCGGGCAAGGTCGGGGAACATGACATCGCCTCGGTTCTGGCGTCTTGCGATGTGCCGGATTTCGGGCGCGGGCGCGAGGTTCTGCACGCGCAGCCGGTGAATTTTGCCGTCGATCACCGTAGCGGTCTGGCCGACCCGCGCGATCACCACGGCAACCGGCTGGCCTGCGATATGCATGTGTTGACGGTGGATGCTGACGTTATCAGCAATGTGGCGAATTGCGTGGCGCGCTGTGACATCGCGTTGGCGGGGATCGCCTCGGCCGCCTATACGGCGGGCCGCGCGGCGCTGATCGAGGATGAACAGGAACTGGGCGCGGCCTGCATCGACATGGGCGCGGGCGGCACCAGCGTGTCGATCTTTATCAAAAAACACATGATCTTTGCCGACCGGGTGCGGGTTGGTGGCCAGCACATCACGCAGGATATTGCCCACGGGCTGCGTGTGTCGCCTCAGATCGCGGAACGGCTGAAAACCGTGAATGGCGGGATCGAGGCGACGGGCCGCGATGACCGTGACATGATCGAGGTCGGCACCAATACCGGCGACTGGGAGGCCGACCGCCGCACCGTCAGTCGCGCCGACGTGATTGGCGTTATGCGCCCTCGGGTCGAGGAAATTCTGGAAGGCGTGCGCGAGGTGCTGGACGCCGCCGGGTTCGACCACATGCCCAGCCAGCAGATCGTGTTGACTGGCGGCGGCAGTCAGATTCCGGGGCTGGATCTGCTGGCGACGCGGATTTTGGGGCCTCAGGTCCGCTGTGGCCGTCCGCTGCGCATCGACGGACTGGCGCATCAGTTCACCGACCCCGGCTTTGCCAGTGCCGTCGGACTGGCCCTGTTCGCGGCGCATCCGCAGGATGAATGGTGGGATTTCGAAATGCCCGCCGAAGCCTATCCGGCACGCAGCCTGCGCCGCGCCTATCGCTGGTTCCGCAACAACTGGTAAACGCGGGCCAGCTATCGCTGGGCAGGGGCGTGATACGCCCCACCAGATGATGACGTGTGGGCAATATACCGCCTATCAAACTTATCCACAGCCCTATATTTTGGGGTTAACGGGCGTTTTTCGGATGACGTGCGGGGCGTGTGCGGGTAATGTGGGCCGGATACACGGGGGATTCGACCGGCGCGCCCAGAAAGCCCGGCAGATCAGCGAACGACAGGCGGAAACCATGAACCTCAATCTGATGATGAACGACGATGACGAGCTGAAGCCGCGCATCACGGTCTTTGGCGTTGGTGGCGCCGGTGGCAACGCTGTCAACAATATGATCGAGAAAAAGCTGGATGGCGTGGAATTCGTCGTCGCCAACACTGATGCGCAGGCTCTGGCGCAGTCCAAGGCCAGCAGCCGGGTGCAGATGGGGCCGAAAGTGACCGAAGGTCTGGGCGCTGGCGCCAAGCCGACCATCGGTGCCAAGGCCGCCGAAGAAACCATCGAAGATATCGTCGATCACCTGATGGGCGCGCATATGTGCTTTATCACCGCCGGGATGGGCGGCGGCACCGGCACTGGCGCGGCCCCGATCATTGCGCAGGCCGCCCGCGAAATGGGTATCCTGACCGTGGGTGTCGTGACCAAGCCCTTCAGCTTTGAGGGCACCAAGCGGATGCGTCAGGCCGAAGAAGGGGTCGAGGCGCTGCAAAAGGTCGTCGATACGCTGATCATCATTCCGAACCAGAACCTGTTCCGGCTGGCGAATGAAAAGACCACCTTCACCGAAGCCTTCGCCATGGCCGATGACGTGCTGTATCAGGGCGTCAAGGGCGTGACCGATCTGATGGTCCGTCCGGGCCTGATTAACCTCGACTTCGCCGATGTTCGCGCCGTGATGGACGAGATGGGCAAGGCGATGATGGGCACGGGCGAGGCAGCGGGCGAAAACCGCGCGGTCGAGGCGGCGGAACGCGCCATTGCCAACCCGCTCTTGGATGAAATCAGCCTGAACGGTGCCAAGGGCGTGCTGATTAACATCACCGGCGGTTATGATATGACCCTGTTCGAACTGGACGAGGCCGCGAACATCATCCGCGACAAGGTGGATGCCGACGCGAATATCATCGTCGGTTCGACCCTGGACCCGGAGATGGATGGGACGCTGCGCGTCTCGGTTGTCGCGACGGGCATTGATGCTGCCGTGGCCAGTGCCGCCGAACCTTCGGCCCCGCGCCGCAGCATGGCCGCGCCGCTGACCCAGATGCCCAACCTGTCGCGTGCCGAAAGCGTCGAAGATGACATGCCGGTTCCGCCGCGCCGCAGCCCCGCGCCCGAGGCCGCGCCGGTTGCCAGCGCCCGCGATCAGCATCTGGCCGACGATGACATGCCCGCGCCGGGTTGGCAGCCGAAATCCGGCCCTGCCGTTGCCGCCGCGCGTCCGGCTTCGCCGATGATTCACGAAGATTCGGCCGCTTATGTTGCGCCCAAACCCCGCGCTGCCGGTGTGACTCCGCGCCCCGAGGTGCTGGAACGGCTTCAGAAAGCCGTGGCTCATCCGGGTGAGCCGCGCCAGCAGGCGGCGCGTCAGCCGCAGGCGCAGCCTGTCGCCGACGAGCCGCGCGCAGGTGCCGGTCGCATGGCCGGTCTGGGCCGGATGCTGGAACGCATGGCCGGGCATAACGCCGGGCAGGGCGGTGCTGCTGCGCCCAAGCCCACCGCAGGCACCATCGCCGAACGGGTGAGCGAGCGTGTGGCCACCCGTGCGCGCGAGCAAGAGGCGAATTTCGACGATCTGGCCAGCCCGGATTCGCAGGGTGATAACATCGAAATCCCGGCTTTCCTGCGCCGTCAGGCGAATTGAGCCTTCACGAATTTCGTGCCGGACAATGGTTAAAGGGCCGCCCATGGCGGCCCTTTTTCAATGTGATTCCAGTGGCATTCATGCTGTTCAGGTTAACGTGGCAAGGGGCTGCCAGTGAATGTTTCACGCCGTTACAATTCGTTAATTGAACGACTGTCTGCCCACGCCTAGCTGTCTGTAGCCGGGTGCAAGAGGTGCCCGGACCGATTCCTGGAATCGGCAGTAAGCGAAGAAACGGGCAGGCAAGACGATGCAGGCGACGATCAAGACTCCGGTTGAATTTACGGATGTGGGCCTCCACTCCGGCGTTCCCGCACGGCTGGTCATCCGGCCCGCCGGGCCCGATCATGGCATCGTGTTCCACCGCACCGATCTGGGCGATGGCCCGGACGCCAAAATCAAGGCGCTGTGGGATCAGGTGACGCCATCGAAACTGTGCACACTGCTGGACAACGGGCAGGGTGCCACGCTGTCCACCGTGGAACACATCATGGCCGCGCTGTCGGGCACCGGCATTCACAACGCCCTGATCGAAGTGGACGGCCCCGAAGTGCCGATTCTTGACGGATCGTCGGCCCAGTTCGTGCGCGGTATCCTGCGTGCCGGGATCGAAATTCAGTTCGGCAGTCCGCTGCGCGCTATCCGCGTCCTGCGCCGGGTCGAAGTGCGTGAGGGCGAGGCATGGGCACGTCTGGACCCCGCCGATCATCTGGAAATCGACTTTCACATCGACTTTGCCGATACCGCCATCGGCCAGCAGGACAAGCAGCTGGATATGGCGAACGGGGCCTTTGTGCGCGAACTGGCCGACAGCCGCACCTTTTGCCGTCAGGCCGATGTCGATGCGATGCGGCAACATGGGCTGGCACTGGGCGGCAGCTATCTGAACGCCGTGGTCGTCGATGGTCCGCGCGTGCTGTCGCCGGGCGGGCTGCGCCACTCGGACGAGGCGGTGCGCCACAAGATGCTGGATGCCATGGGGGATCTGGCGCTGGCCGGTGCGCCGCTGCTGGCGCGCTATACCGGCAACCGGGCTGGTCACGCGATGACCAACTGTCTGCTGCGCGCGCTGTTTGCGCAGCCGGATGCGTGGGAATGGACGACCTGTTCCCCGGATCTTGAGGGGCGCTTGCCCGGCGCGGGCGTGGCGGCCTATTCCGCCGATGCCGCGCGGCTGGCCCTGCACGCCTGAAACGCATGTCACAATTGTGTGCGCTGACCCTTGGCGCGCACAACCCTGCGCTGTGGTTGATTTTTCCCGGTGTCACAAAGCTGATCCAAATCATGGATTGCCATTTTGCGCCCCCTAAAAAACTATGCTAGGACAGCCGGGCCGTGCCGTCTCTGCACCGGCACGACCGACAGAATCGATGGACGGACCCTATGCCGCGTTCCAAAAGTGCTGCTTTTCTGACTGCGGCGATGCTTTCTGCCCTGATGCTTGCCGGCTGTAACCGTGGCGGCACCACTGCCATGCCGCAAAACATGGAACAGTTCACCGCCGAGGAAATCTACAAGCGCGGCGAATACGAGCTGGAAAACAGCCGCCGGCCCGAAGATGCCGTCCGCTATTTCGCCGAGATCGAGCGGCTTTACCCCTATTCCGAATGGGCGAAACGCGCGCTGATTATGGAAGCCTATGGCTATCACAAGGCCAAGAACTATGAAGAAGCGCGGGCGGCGGCGCAGCGTTTTCTGGATACCTATCCGGGCGACGAGGATGCGGCCTATGCCAAATACCTGCTGGCCCTGTCCTATTACGACCAGATCGACGATGTGGGCCGGGATCAGGGTCTGACCTTTCAGGCGCTGCAATCCATGCGCGAGGTGATCGAGCAATATCCCGACAGCGAATATGCGCGTTCGGCGATTCTCAAATTCGATCTGGCCTTTGACCATCTGGCCGCCAAGGAAATGGAAATCGGCCGTTATTACCTCAAGCGTGGTCATTACACGGCGGCGATCAACCGTTTTCGCGTCGTGGTCGAGGAATTCCAGACCACCACCCACACGCCCGAGGCGCTGATGCGTCTGGTCGAGGCGTATCTGGCGCTTGGCCTGACGGATGAGGCGCAGACGGCGGGGGCGATTCTGGGGCATAACTTCCAGTCGTCGCCCTTCTACGAAGATGCCTATGCGCAGTTGCGTGGCCGTGGCCTGACCGCGACACCCAAGGGCGACAGCTGGCTGACCAACGTCTATCGTCAGGTCATTCAGGGCCGCTGGCTGTAAAGGGGGGCGGGGATGCTCCGCCATCTCGACATCCGCGATATGCTGCTGATCGACCGGCTGGACTTGTCGTTCGGTCCGGGGTTGAACGCGTTGACGGGGGAAACTGGCGCGGGCAAATCGATTCTGCTGGATTGTCTGGGTTTTGTGCTGGGCTGGCGCGGGCGGGCCGAACTGGTTCGCGCCGGTGCCGCGCAAGGCGAGGTCACGGCGGTGTTCGATCTGCCGCCCAGCCATCCCGCGCGTCAGGTGCTGGCGGATGCCGGGATCGAGGCAGATGATGAACTGATCCTGCGCCGGGTGAATGCAGTGGACGGGCGCAAGACGGGCTATGTCAATGATCGCCGCGTCTCGGGCGAGGTGCTGCGGGCGCTGTCGGATACGCTGGTGGAACTGCATGGCCAGCATGATGACCGTGGCCTGCTGAATCCGCGCGGGCACCGGCAGTTGCTGGATGCGTTTGGGGGCATCGACACGGCCCCGGCACGGGCAGCCTGGGCAGCGCGGCGGCAGGCTGAGCAGGCGCTGAGCAAAGCGCAGGCCGCGTTAGAGGCCGCGCGCGCCGAAGAAGATTTCCTGCGCCATGCCGTCAAGGAACTGGACGATCTGGCCCCTCAACCCGGCGAAGAGGCCGATCTTGATGCCCGCCGCCGTGCGATGCAGGGTGCGGCCCGTATTCGTGAAGATGTCGCACGCGCCTTGACCGCCCTTGGCCCGCAGGGCGCGGAGGGGGCGATGATGGATGCCGCCCGCTGGCTGGAAGGCGCGGCGGACCGGGCCGACGGCCGGCTGGACGCGCCGCTGTCGGCGCTGTCGCGTGCCAGTATTGAACTGGGCGAGGCGTTTTCCGGTGTCGAGGCGGCTCTGGAGGCGCTGGATTTTGATCCCCGCGCGCTGGAGGCTGCCGAAGAACGGCTGTTCGCCCTGCGCGCACTGGCCCGTAAGCATGGCGTTCTGGCTGATGATCTGGCCGGGTTGGCGGATGATTTGCGTGGGCGGTTAGATGCGATTGATTCCGGGGCCGAATCGCTGGCGGCCCTGACGGCGGCGGCGCAGGTGGCGGAGCAAAATTATGACAGCGCCGCGCAGGCGTTGACCAACGCGCGACGCGAGGCGGCCCTGCGGCTGGATGGGGCGGTGGCGGCGGAACTCGCGCCGCTGAAAATGGAACGGGCGGTGTTCGAAACCCGGCTGACCGATGCCCCTGCGGGACCGGACGGGCGGGATGCGGTGGCCTTTACCGTCGCCACCAACCCCGGCGCGCCTGCCGGGCCGCTGGACAAGATCGCCTCGGGTGGGGAATTGTCGCGGTTTCTGCTGGCGCTCAAGGTCTGTCTGGCGCGCGGGGCCGATGCGTTGGTGATGATCTTTGACGAAATCGACCGGGGTGTTGGTGGGGCTACCGCAGATGCCGTCGGACGGCGGTTGCGGCGTTTGGCCGAGGATGCGCAGGTGCTGGTCGTGACCCACAGCCCGCAGGTGGCCGCACTGGCCAGCCACCATTTTCAGGTGGCAAAATCGGTGTCAGACGGCATGACGACCAGTCGCGTCATCGCGCTGGATCAGGGCGAACGTCAGCGCGAAATCGCCCGGATGCTGGCAGGGGATACGATCACCCCTGCCGCATTGGATGCCGCCCGCGCCTTGCTGGATGGCTGATGCGATCAGCGGCGGATGCTGTGTCTTGATCCCAAAGGTCGAAAAACTGGGCCGGAACCCGGCGGTGTGGTCGGCAACGGTATGGCACCGATCAGACGCAGCCAACGTAGACTGACCCCGGTGTAGACAAAACCGTGTATTAGTTCCTGACCTGATGATGCCCCATGCGCAGTTGATGCGCCCGTGTCTTGGGTTGTGGCAGTCAGTCCAGAATGGCGTCAACCATGCGCAGGATCGACAAGACCTTGCCGCTTTCGCTGTCAATGCGGATCAGGCGCCCGTTGACGATGGCATAGTCATCACCCGAAGGAGGCAGCCCCAGGCCATAACGACCGGGGTGAGCCACGATATGGATCGAGCCGAGGTTCAGCACATCACCGACCTGTATCCCGTTTGGCTGCGCTTGCCCTGATGGAGCGCAGGCAGGGTCGCGCTTGGCCAGACCGGGCGGGCAGCTTTGGGCGTTTTCCCGTCCATGGCCGTTGCCCTGACCCTGCGCGGTCAGTGGCTGTGCCAGTGTGGCTGCCATCAACAGCAAAAAAGCAGCCGCTACACCCCGATGCAGCGTCATCATCATTACGTCCTTTCGCTATCCAGTCGGATAACGGCCTGTCCGGCTTTTGGTTGCACCGTTATGTTTCACGGCGCAGTGAATGTGCCCGATTTACGTCAGCTCCCTCGCTTTAGCCATTCCGTGCTGAAAATCGCGGCAGCATCGCCGAAAAATCCTTGCCACGCCCGTCCTCGTCCTCGACGAAGGTGCGATACTGATCGCGGGCGGTTCGGCCCATCGGGGTATCGGCGGCAACGGATTCTGCGGCATCCTGCGCAAGCATCAGATCTTTCAGCATCAGTTCTGAGGCAAAGCCAGGTTTATAACCGTTGTCGGCCGGGGATTTCGGCCCGACGCCCGGCGCGGGGCAATAGGCGTTCATCGTCCAGCTGTAACCGGACGAGGTGGACACCACGTCGAACATCTTTTGCCGGTCCAGCCCCAGCTTGTCGGCCAGCGCGAAAGCCTCGCAAGTGGCGATCATCGTTACGCCAAGGATCATGTTGTTGCAGATCTTGGCGGCCTGACCGGCCCCGGCATCGCCGCAATGCACGGCCTTTTGCCCCATGATGTCGAACAGCGGCTTGACCGTGGCAAAGGCGTCATCGGGACCGCCGACCATAAAGGTCAGTGTGCCGGCCTGTGCCCCGCCGATGCCGCCCGACACTGGTGCATCCAATGCGCCCATGCCTGCCGTTGCCGCGTCAGAGGCCACCGCGCGGGCGCTGGCCACATCGACGGTGGAACAGTCGCACAGCACCGCGCCTGCGCGCATGGCCGGGATCACTTCGGCGGCGACTGATTTCAGGATGGCGCCGTTGGGCAGCATGGTGATGACCACATCCGCCCCGCGTGCGGCATCGGCGGCGGTGGTAGCGCGGATCACACCCTCGGGCATGGGGGCGGTCAGATCAAAGCCCGACACGTCATTGCCCGCCCGCGCCAGATTGGCGGCCATCGGGCCGCCCATATTGCCCAATCCGATAAACCCGATCTTCATGCTTTATCCTCCCATGTCAGTTCGTCACCGCCCAAGGGGGCCAGCACTGCGGCCACATTGGCCGCCGAAGCGTCGGCGGTCCACTGTGGATTGCGGTCCTTGTCGATGATCTGGGCGCGAACGCCCTCGATGAAATCAGTCTGTTCGGTCGCGCGGAAGGTATAGCGATATTCACGCGACAGCGATTCCTGAATGCGCCGGTCGCCCCGCGCTGCCCGCACCAGCGCCAGCCCCGCCGCCATCGACAGGGGCGAATTGCGCCGGATCGGTTTCAGCGACTGTTCATCGCCCATGGCTTCCAATGTCGCAGTGATGTCGGCCACGGTCTTGCCACCAAAGGCAGACAAATCGCGCCCGTCCAGTTCGGCGGGGGGCGGGGTCTGACCGCGGATCAGGCCGATGTCGCCCGTCTTCTCCAGCGTGGCGATCAGCGCGGGCCATTCGGCTTCGGGCAGGTAAGTATCGGCAAAGCCGGTGAGTATCGCGTCACCCGGCCCGATCTGCGCGCCGGTCAGTGTCAGATATTCGCCCGTGCGGCCCGGCGCGCGCGATAAGATCCACGTGCCGCCCACATCCGGGATCAGCCCGATGCCCGATTCCGGCATGGCGACACGGGTGCTGTCACCGACGATGCGGTGGCTGGCATGACCGCCCACGCCCACGCCGCCGCCCATGACAAAACCCTGCATAAAGGCCGCGATGGGTTTCGGGTAATCGGCGATCGCCGCGTTCATGTGGTATTCGTCGCGGAAAAAGTCGCGGCCGATCTGGTGATCGCCTGTCAGCCCGCCGTGATAGACCGCCGCGATGTCGCCTCCGGCGCAAAAGGCCCGCTCGCCCTGCGCGTCGATCACGATCAACGCCACATCCGGGTCGTCGCGCCAATCATCCAGCGCGGCGTGGATCGCCAAAGCCATGTCATGTGACAGTGCGTTCAGCGCCTTGGGGCGGGTAAAGGTGATGCGCCCGGCCCGGCCCGCCTTGCGGATATGCAGATTGTCCATCAGCCACGCTCCGCCAAGAGGGCGCGGGCGGTTATCATGCGCATGATTTCGTTCGTGCCCTCAAGGATCTGGTGAACGCGCAGATCGCGCACGATCTTTTCGATGCCGTAATCCGCCAGATAGCCATAGCCGCCATGCAGTTGCAGGCATTGATCCGCGACCTGAGAGGCGTTTTCCGTCACCAGAAATTTCGCCATGGCGCAGAATTTGGTGGCGTCGGGGGCCGCGTTGTCCAGCTTCCACGCGGCCTGCCGCAGAAAAGTGCGGGCGGATTGCAGCTTCATCTCCATCTCGGCCAGACGGAATTGCAGGGCCTGGAACTGGTCGATGGTTTTGCCGAATGCCTTACGCTCGCCCATATATTGCAGCGTGGCGTTCAGCGCCGCCTGCGCGCCGCCAAGCGCCCCTGCGGAAATGTTCAGCCGCCCGCCGTCAAGCCCGGCCATGGCATAGGTGAAGCCGCGCCCTTCCTCGCCCAGCAGGTTTTCCGCCGGGATCGCGCAGTCATCGAACTGGACCTGCGCGGTTGGCTGTGATTTCCAGCCCATCTTGTGTTCCAGCGCGCCAAAGGACAAACCGGGCGTGCCATCCTCGACGATGACGGTGCTGATACCCTTTGGCCCATCCTCGCCGGTGCGGACCATGGTGACATAGACATCAGAATAGCCGCCGCCGGAAATGAATGCCTTGGTGCCGTTCAGCTTCCATCCGTCATTCGTGCGTTCGGCGCGGGTGCGCAGGGCGGCGGCGTCGGACCCCGATCCCGGCTCGGTCAGGCAATAGGAAAAGATTTTTTCCATGCTGCACAAAGAGGGCAACCAGCGGGCCTTGTCTTCGGGGCTGCCAAACTTGTCGATCATGCCGCCGCACATGTTATGGATCGACAGGAACGACCCGACCGAAGGGCAGGCCATCGCCAGTGCCTCGAACACCAGCACGGCATCACTGCGCGACAGGCCCGATCCGCCGTATTCTTCGGACACATACAGCCCGCCAAGGCCAAGCTGGGCGATTTCCGGCCACAGCTCTTTGGGGATGGTGCCTGCGGCTTCCCACTCTTTTGCGTTGGGCGCGATGCGGGTCTGCCCAAAATCATAGGCCAACTCAAAGATTGCCTGCTGCTCTTCGGTCAGTGCGAAATCCATGCTGTCCCCTCTTCCTCCTCGGGTCGCACCGCTATAGGGCGCAAATCTTGCGAAACTGTTTCAAACTGGTCAGGCGGCGCGATGCAAGCGCAGGGGCCGCAAAACCGGGGTGTTTATGCCGTATCACCCGGCGCGGGCGGTGGTGGACAGATCGGCGCGGTATTCGCCGATCAGGTCCATGACCACGCTGCGCAGGGCCTGATCGCGCGGTGCGCCTGCGGCCATTGCGCTGGCCAGAACCGCCCGCTGACGTGCCGCGCTGGTGCCGCGTTCCACCATATCGCGGGCGCGTGCGACCTCGGACGCGCAATTCAGTGCCTCGGCGTCGGGGGCGATCAGGTCAATCCATTCCGCCACCAGATCGGCAAAGGGCACAAGGCAGCGGCGGCCAAAGTCGATCAGCCCCTCGGTCCCGCCATAGCGCAGCGCGCGCCAGCGGTTTTCGTTCAGCAGAAAATTGTCATAGATGCGCCAGCGTTGATTGCGTTGCGACAGCCGCCACAGCATTCGCGTGGTGGACTGGATCAGCGCGGCCAGTGTCAGCGTATCTTCCAGCCGGGGGCAGGCGTCGCAGATGCGGGTTTCCAGCGTCGGGAACCGGGCCGACGGGCGCAGATCCCACCACAGCTTGCTGCCATCCTCGATCACGCCGATGTCGGTCAGCGCCTGAACCGAGCGTTCATAATCGCCCCAACTGTCCAGCCGGGGCGGCAGGCCGGTGCGCGGCAGATTGCCGAAAACCGTCAGGCGATAGCTGGCCAGCCCGGTATCCTCGCCCTGCCAGAACGGGCTGGAGGCCGACAGCGCCAGCAGATGCGGCAGAAAATAGACGAACTGGTTCATCAGGTCGATGCGCCGGTCGCGGTCAGGCAGGCCGATATGGACATGCATCCCGCTAATCAGCATCCGCCGCGCCACACCCGCCAGATCCTGCCGCAGCGTGTTATAGCGATCCTTGTCGGTATGATGCTGATCGCGCCAGTCCGCGAATGGATGACAGGATGCCGATATGGGCGCCAGGCCATGCCGCCCCGCATGATAGGCCACGGTTTCACGCAATTCACGCAGTTCGGCCCGCGCCTGTGCGATATCGTGACAGACGCCGGTGCCGACTTCGATCTGACAGCGCAGATATTCGGGGCTGACCCGATCCCCCAGATCGGCGCGGCATTCGCCCAGCAGGCTTTCGGGCATCGCTGACAGGTCGCCGGTCTGCTGATCGACCAGCAGATATTCTTCTTCGATGCCCAGAGTGAAATTCGGCGATTGGGGCATGATGCTCCCCCGTTTTCGGGAAATCAAAGGGTGATGAGGCTGTCACAATTCATGATGCGTATCACGTATTGGTGCAAGGCGTGCGGACGGCTGTCATGCTGGCGGCTTCCGCATCACCGGCGCAGTGACGCAGGCCAGCGGCGTGAATGGTGGCGATCATGCCCTTTGGCCATGGTGCGTGCAGATAACAGGGCGACCGTGCTGCACACGACCGCTGCCGCTCTGCCTTCCGTCGCTGCGAACGAAAGGCCCCGGCGAACCGGGGCCATCTGCATCAATCCATCGCCTTGAAGTTAAACGCCGCGCCTTCCTTGATGCCCGAGGGCCAGCGCGAGGTGACGGTTTTCGTCCGCGTGTAGAACCGGAAGGCGTCCGGCCCGTGCTGGTTCAGGTCGCCAAAGCCCGACTTTTTCCAGCCGCCAAAGGTATGATAGGCCAGCGGCACCGGGATCGGCACGTTGATGCCCACCATGCCGATATTGCAGCGGCTGGCGAAATCGCGCGCGGTGTCGCCGTCGCGGGTAAAGATCGCGGTGCCGTTGCCGTATTCGTGGCTCATCACCAGATCCAGCGCCTCGTCATAGGATTTGGCGCGGACGGTGGACAGGACCGGGCCAAAGATCTCGGTCTTGTAGATGTCCATGTCGGGGGTCACGTTGTCGAACAGGTGCGGGCCGACGAAGAACCCGTCCTCATAGCCTTGCAGGCTGAAGTCGCGGCCATCGACAACCAGTTTCGCGCCCTGATCGACGCCGCTTTGCACCAGCCGCAGGATGTTTTCCTTGGCTGCCTTGGTGACAACGGGGCCATAATCCACGTCATCGCCTGCGGTATAGGGGCCGACTTTCAGCTTTTCGATTTTCGGCACCAGCTTTTCGATCAGCGCGTTAGCGGTTTCCTCGCCCACCGGCACGGCGACCGAAATCGCCATGCAGCGTTCGCCCGCCGCGCCGAAACCGGCGCCCACCAGCGCGTCGGCGGCCTGATCCAGATCGGCGTCAGGCATGATGATCATGTGGTTTTTCGCGCCGCCGAAACACTGGCTGCGTTTGCCCGTGCGGGCGCAGCTCTCATAGATATACTGCGCAATCGGGGTCGAGCCGACAAAGCCGACCGCCTGAATCACATCGCTGTTCAGGATCGCATCCACCGCGCCTTTGTCGCCATTGACGACCTGCAAGACACCATCGGGCAGCCCCGCCTCTTGCCACAGTTTGGCCAGCATCAACGGCACCGAGGGGTCACGCTCGGACGGTTTCAGGATCATCGCGTTCCCGGCAGCTAAGGCCGGACCCATCTTCCACAGCGGGATCATGGCGGGGAAGTTGAAAGGCGTGATCCCGGCCACCACGCCAAGCGGCTGACGCATCGAATACATGTCGATGCCGGGGCCGGCACCATCGGTAAATTCGCCTTTCAGCAGATGCGGCGCGCCGATGCAAAATTCGATCACCTCCAGCCCGCGCTGGATGTCGCCCTTGGCGTCGGGAAAGGTCTTGCCGTGTTCGGACGACAGCACCTCGGCCATCTTGTCCATGTCACGGTTAATCAAATCGACCATCTTCATCATCACGCGGGCGCGTTTCTGCGGGTTGGTCGCGCCCCATGCCTTTTGCGCCTCGGCAGCGCGGGCGACGGCATGGGCCATTTCCTCGTCGCTGGCCAGGGCCAGGCGGGCTTGCACTTCGCCGGTTGCGGGGTTGAACACATCGGCAAAGCGGCCGGATTTCCCTGCAACTTCCTTGCCGTCGATCCAGTGACCAATCTCTTTCATCGCATCCTCCTTTGCGTGTTGGCGGCACAATAGCCTTGCGGAAATGCTGCGCAAAGGGGAATGCTGGCAAAAGCATTTTGCGTTTTTGCAAAGGGTGTGGGGTGGACTGGGACGATCTGCGTATCTTTCTGGCGGTGGCGCGTGGCGAAAGCCTGTCGACGGCGGGGCGTCGGCTGGGGATGGATGCCTCGACCGTCGGGCGGCGGGTGGCGCGGCTGGAAGTCAGTCTTGGCGCGGCGCTGTTCGTTAAAACGCCACAGGGCTATGCGCTGACCGAACGCGGTCAGCGGTTGATCGCTCCGGCCGAGGCCGCCGAACAGGCTGCCGCCGCCGCTGCCGAGGTCGGCACCCCGACCGCCGGGCTGACCGGGCAATTGCGCATCGGTGCGCCTGACGGTTGTGCCAACTATCTGCTGCCGCAAATCTGTCAAAGCCTGTGCGCTGCCCATCCCGGCCTTGAAATCCAGATCGTTGCGCTGCCCCGCGTTATCAGTCTGTCGCGGCGCGAGGCGGATATGGCCATTACCGTCAGCCCGCCGGAAACCGGGCGGCTGGTGGTGCAGCGGCTGACCGATTACCGCCTGCATCTGGCCGGGCACGCCGATTATCTGCGCGCCCATCCACCAATTCGCAGCCGTGCCGATCTGCGCGGGCATCGCTTTGTCGGCTATATCCCCGACATGATCTTTGACCGCGAACTGGATTATCTGGCCGAAACCGGGGCGGATACGGCAGCCATTGCGTCAAATTCGGTGTCGGTGCAGATGCAGGCGATCCGGGCCGGGGCGGGGCTGGGGATCGTGCATGATTTCGCCATCCCCTTTGCCCCTAAGGTGCGGCGGGTGCTGACGGACCAGATTTCACTGACCCGCAGCTTTTGGTTGTTGCGCCACGCTGATGACCGCGCTTCGGCCCGTCTGGCGCGGCTGGCCGAGGCTCTGGCCAGCGGTATCCGGCGCGAGGTGGCCCGGCTGGAAAGCCTTGCTGCGCGGCAGGTCGATGGTTCCACTTGACGGCTGCCCCGGCAGCCGAACATGATGCATTCAACCCATACGCGACACCGGAGGAAGGTCATGCTGGTCAATCAGATACTCGCGCTCAAGAACGGTTCCGATAAGCCGGGCGTTAACGCAACGGCGATCATGACCATTCAGCCCGACGCGACGGTGGCTGATGCTGCCCGGCTGCTGGCCGAATATCGGATTGGGGCGGTGGTGGTGTCCACCGATGGTCAGACGCCGGCAGGCATCCTGTCGGAACGCGACATCGTGCGCCAGATCGGCAAGAATGGGCCGGGTATTCTGGATCAGCCCGTCAGCAGCATCATGACCACATCGGTGCAAACCTGCACCGTGGCCGAAAACGCACTGACCGTGCTGCAACGTATGACTCAGGGGCGATTCCGTCACCTGCCGGTGGTGGACGACAACGGGCATATGCTGGGCGTCGTCTCTATCGGCGATGCGGTGTCGGGGCGCTTGCAGGAACTGGCGGCCGAGCGTGAGGCGCTGACCGGCATGATTATGGGCAACTGATCCGGCCCCGATCCGCAGGTGCCACGGCGCGGCCCAAGGTGTCCGGGGCAGCACATGTTGACGATGATGGCGTGGGGCAGGGGATGCTGCCCCTTGTCATCGCGGCCAATATCCGCTTTCCCTTGGGAAAGGCACTGACAGGACGGACCCATGCGCATCGGCTTTTACCCCGGCACTTTTGATCCGGTCACGCTTGGCCATATCGACATTATCCAGCGTGCCATGGCCTTGGTGGACCGGCTGGTGATCGGCGTGGCGATCAACCGTGACAAGGGGCCGCTGTTCAATCTGGAACAGCGCGTCGCCATGGTGCGCGCGGAATGCGATGCCATCGTGCGGCACACCGGGGGCGAGATCATCGTTCATCCGTTCGAAAACCTGCTGATCGACTGCGCGCGCGATGTAGGGGCCTCGGTCATCGTGCGCGGTCTGCGGGCGGTGGCGGATTTCGAATATGAATTCCAGATGGTTGGCATGAACCGCGCGCTTGATTCGACGGTCGAGACCGTGTTCCTGATGGCCGATGCGCGGCGACAGGCGATTGCCTCGAAACTGGTCAAGGAAATCGCCCGGCTGGGGGGGGATGTGTCGAAATTCGTCACCCCGCCGGTGAAGCAGGCACTGGCCGAAAAATTCGGCTGACAAATCCGTTGATCGGCGCACGCGTTGCCCCTAGCCTTTTGGTCAAGGGAGGAACCGTCATGACAGACACCAACGATGACATGTTGTCGCAGAACGTGCCGCGCGCCCAAGGCGGGCCGGGCCAGCCGCGCGGCCCCGACACCATCCCCGAGCCGGTGCAGATCAGCATTAACGCCGTTTCGGAATCGCTGCTGGACGGTATCCGCGATTTTCGCCGCGCGCCTGCTTTTGGCCTGCTGTTTTCGGCCTTCTATGTCGCGGGGGGGCTGGTGCTGATGGCGGTGGCCTTTGCGGCCGGGCAGGAATGGTGGCTGATCCCGTTCATCGCGGGTTTTCCCCTGATCGCACCCTTTGCCGCCGTTGGTCTGTATGAAGTCAGCCGCCGGATCGAGGCGGGCGAGACACTGAGCTGGCCCTCGGTCGCGGGCGTCATCTTTGCCCAGAAAGACCGGCAGATACCCTCGATGGCGATGGTGATTCTGTTGCTGTTCATGTTCTGGGTCTTTGTCGCGCATACGATCTTTGCCCTGTTCATGGGCGTGTCGGCGCTGACCAATATCACCAGTTCGCCCGAGGTGCTGTTTCAGGGGCGCGGGCTGATGATGCTGCTGGTTGGCACGATCATCGGCGCGGGTTTTGCGGCGGTATTGTTCAGCTTTACCGTGGTTGGCCTGCCGCTGTTGCTGGAACGTGAGGTGGATTTCATCACCGCGATCATCACCTCGGTGCGGGCGGTGCTGATGAATCCGGGGCCGATGCTGGCCTGGGCCATGACCATCGCGACGATTTTATTCGCGGGGTTCATCCCGTTCTTTCTGGGGCTGTTCGTCGCGCTGCCGGTGTTGGGGCATGCAAGCTGGCACATGTATCGGCGGCTGATGCCGGACGTCTGACGGGTAGTTGCCGACCTGCTAAGGTTCTGCCCAAGGCTGCGTCTTTGGGCAAACAGTAGGCGGGGCGTGGTGTCCGGGGTTCGCTAGATCCGTTGGCCGCGTGCCCAGACCCCGCGCAGCACCGGCGTATCGGTGTCCATCACGCCAAAGCGGATCAGGTCGGCGCGCTGGCCCACCATCAGCGCTCCGCGATCAGGCAGGCCGGCGGCGCGCGCCGGGTTTTGCGTGACGCAGGCGATGGCACGGGCCATGTCGCCGCCCCAGATCGTCGCCAGCCGCAGCGCGCCTGACAGCAGCGCGGCGGGCACGTAATCCGATGACAGAATGTCCAGCAGCCCCGCCCGCGCCAGATCAGCGGCGGCGACATTGCCGGAATGCGATCCGCCCCGGATCAGGTTCGGTGCGCCCATCATCACCATGATGCCATGATCGTGGCAGGCGGCTGCGGCCTCGGGCGTGGTGGGAAATTCGGCCAGCCGAATGCCGTATCCGGCCGATATGGCGACGTGTTGCGGCGTTGTGTCGTCATGACTGGCCAAAGCAGCACCAAGGCGGTGGGCGACCGCGACGGCGGCGGCCTCGTGCTGGTCGCCAAAACGGGCGCGCAGATCTTGCAGGCGCTGCACGTGGTTGGCGAATTCCTGATCGCTTAACCGATGGCGGCCTTGCACATATTGCGCCAGCTTGGCCACGTCGCGGAATTGCCGCTGGCCGGGGGTGTGATCCATCAGACTGACGATGCCGACGCGATCATCGGGCGAGAATTCGTCCAGTTCCGCGATCAGCGTTTCGGAACAGACCTCGGCCCGCAGGTGCAGGAAATGGCTGATCTTCAGCGCCCCGCGTGCGCGAACGGCCATCAGCTCGCTGGCCAAGGGGCGGGCGTAGGGATCATAGCTGCTGTCATCGCCCCCTTCGCCGGGGATTGAACCGACGCGCATGGCATCGAACACAGTGGTGATCCCCACGCTGGCCAGTTCCGCGTCATGCGCGATGATCGCCGCCGCATGGGGCCAGTCAACGCCGGGGCGGGGCTGGATGTGGCGTTCCAGATTGTCAGTATGCAGTTCGATCAGGCCGGGCGCCAGATAGTCGCCGTTGCAATCGGTGGCACCGGCAGGCACGGCGGTGCCGGGGATGATGTCTGCGATCACCCCGTCCTGCACATGCAGGGCGCCACGTGTGACGGAATCGGGCAGGATCAGTTCGGCATTGGCCAGTATCATGCGCCGCAAATCCTTTCGATGGCGTTGCAGAAATCGTCCAGCGCGGTTTCCAGATCAGTGGAATTGTCGATGTCATGAACCGGCAGGTTCAGTCGGTCAAAATCCGGTCCGCGACCGATCCGTGCGGCCAGTTCGCGCGGGTTGTCACGGCCATGCGCCGTCAGCCGCGCGATGCGCAGTGGCTCGGGGGCGGTGACATGGATCACGGCAAGGCCGGGAAAGGCCGCCGCTGCCTCGGCCAAGGCCAGGCGCGACATATTGGCCAAAATCACCGGCGCGTCAGGCAGCTTTTTCGGGATGCCGTAGGACATGCCATAGGCATACCATGACACGGCCAGAAGCCCGGCCTTTTGCAGAGCGGTAAAGGCGCGTTCCTCGGTGCTGATGATCTCCTCGCCGCCGGGTTCAGCGGGGCGGGTGATGACGCGACGCACAATCGACACGCGCCCGGCCATGCGGTCGGCAGCGGCCTTCATCAGTGTCGAAACGCCCGAGCCGGACAGCCCGACCACCGCGATGATTTGCGGGGGCGGACGGCTCATGCGGTGGTCCGCAGCTGGGGCGGGCCAAACGGCACCATCGGCAGCAGGCCCGGCGTCGGTTGACGCGCGCCGGAAGCACCTATCGAGCCAAAGTCATTGTCCGCCGTCACTGCCAGTTTCGTCCCCGCCATTCCATGCACCGCCGCCTGACCGCAGGGTGCAAAACCTGTTCCCATTTGTTGGGCGGTGCCATCCTATCGCCGCAAAACCAAGGATACCAGTAACCGAATACAGCTTGCTGACGGGGGCACGGTTGCAGTTGATCCGGCCCGCACCCTATGCCGTGGGGCGACACAAGATTATGCGGTATCGCGATTTTGGACTGAATCCAGCACGAACAAGCGCAGCGCGGTCGCCAGGCCGACCTCGGGCGGGCGTTTGCGGTCGATTTCGGCGATCAGTGCGGCGCGGGGGCGGCCCAATTCCCGCGCTTTTTGGCCCAGAACCTTCCAGAAGGCATCCTCAAGCGAAACCGAGGTTCGATGCCCGCCAATCGTGACCGAGCGTTTGGCCGGTGCATCCAACAGCGGCAGGGTCAGCACAATCGTCCCGCATTCGCTCAAATGCTCATTATCTTTCTGAACCGATTCGGCGCGTTTCATGCGATACCTCAAGTCAGCTTCATTCGCCGGCCCAGAACCGGGCTATCAACAGGACAATCAGGCTAGCGATATGAGAATATTGAACAACATTGTGGAAAAATGGGCCAGCCCCAAAGCGGCATCAGATGACGCTACGGCAGATTTTTTCTACCCAGAGTGGTGTGAATTCCACTGTGAGACAGATAATGCGTTCGTTGTCGCCGATGATATGAACCGGCAAGACAAAACCCATGCCGCGCCACAGGCCGAGATGCTGACTGGGTGTGACGAACTGATCTTTGATTTCGGTCCCGGCGAACCCGCGGCGGGCTGGCTGGGCTAGGTCGGATCGCCTTCGTCGATCTGGTGCCCGTCCAGTGCCTTGGCTGCGCGTTCCTGATTGGCCTTTTCAGTGGCGATTTCAGCCTTGCTGCGGCCGAATTTTGCCGCATTGGCATCGCCCGTGCGGCGTGCGTCGGTTCGTGCGCGTGATTTGCGGGCCTGCCGCAGATTGATGACATTGCTCATACATTCACCGGGGGCAGCGTGATACGTCAAAAGATGCAAGGACATTCCTGCGCGCGAGTATAACACAGCGCAGCGCCTGAAACAGCCGATGGCGTGATATACTTGACTGCCCATCGGATTTTCATCGTTGCGAAACGTGGCAGGCGATACGGTTTGTCGGGGGCAGCGTGGTCTGGCTGTCACTGCGCAGTTTCGATCTGGCACCGCTGCACCGGATGAGGCAACAAAAGCGTGCGCGCATTAACCATGATGGCCGGTGAGAGCACGCAAGCTGCAAGTGCCGCCACACAGGCTGAGGAACAGTCTTATAACTGCGTTTGCCGAAAAAAGGGCGCGGCCAGTGCCGCGCCCGAGCGGATCAATCTTCGGGACCGACCATCAGTTCCGGACGCACGATGCGGTCGAACTCCTCTTCGGTGACAAAGCCCAGACCAACGGCTTCTTCGCGCAGGGTGGTGCCGTTTTTATGCGCGGTCTTGGCGACCTTGGTAGCATTGTCATAGCCGATGGTCGGGGCCAGTGCGGTCACCAGCATCAGCGATTCCTTCATCAGCCGGTCGATGCGTTCGACATTGGCCTGCGTGCCGACGACCATGTTATCGGTGAACGACCCGGCTGCATCGCCCAGCAGTTGCATGGATTGGATGACGTTATAGGACATCATCGGGTTATAGACGTTCAGTTCAAAATGCCCCTGCGACCCGGCAAAGCCAACTGCGGCGTCATTGCCCATCACATGCGCGCAAACCATGGTCAGCGCCTCGGCCTGGGTGGGGTTCACCTTGCCCGGCATGATCGAGGAGCCGGGTTCGTTTTCCGGCAGGATCAACTCGCCCAGACCAGAACGCGGGCCGGACCCCAACAGGCGCATGTCATTGGCGATCTTGAACAGGCTGGCGGCGACAGTTTTCAGCGCGCCCGAAAAGAACACCATCGCGTCATGGGCGGCCAGCGCCTCGAACTTGTTGGGGGCGGTCACGAAAGGCAGGTCGGTGATCTTGGCGATTTCCGCCGCAATCGCAGTATCCCAGCCTTTTTGGGTGTTCAGCCCGGTGCCGACGGCGGTGCCGCCCTGCGCCAGTTCATAGATCTGCGGCAGGCACATCTTGACCCGCTCGATCCCCATTTTCACCTGATGGGCATAGCCGCCGAATTCCTGACCCAGCGTCAGGGGTGTGGCATCCTGTGTGTGGGTGCGGCCGATCTTGATGATGTCCTTGAACTCCTCGGCCTTGGCGGCCAGCGCGGTGTGCAGCTTTTCAAGGCCGGGGATCAGCACGTCGCGGGCGACCATGCCGATGGCCACGTGCATCGCGGTCGGGAAGGTGTCGTTGGACGATTGGCCCATGTTGCAGTGATCGTTGGGGTGGACGGGCTTTTTGCTGCCCATCTCGCCGCCCAGAATCTCGATCGCGCGGTTGCTGATAACTTCGTTCGCGTTCATGTTCGACTGTGTGCCCGAACCCGTCTGCCAGACGACCAGCGGGAAGTTGTCGTCGAATTTGCCTTCGACCACCTCGGACGCGGCCTGCACCATGGCCTTGCCGATGGCCGGGTCCAGCTTGCCCGTGGCCATGTTCACCTGCGCGGCGGCCTGTTTGATGACGCCAAGGGCGCGGACGATGGCGACCGGCTGACGTTCCCAGCCGATGGGGAAGTTCTGGATCGAACGCTGCGTCTGCGCGCCCCAGTATTTGTCGCCGGGCACCTCAAGCGGGCCAAAGCTGTCGGTTTCGGTCCGGGTGGTCTTGGTCATGACATCGCTCCCTTGCGGTTTCGCCGGGTTTTAGCCGTCAGGGGGCAGATTCGCAATCAGTATGCGATGGTATGCTAAGTAGCTCCTTTCTGTCGGAACACATAGACCTGAGCCGGGGGCAGGTTCGCCCAGATGCGCGGGCTTTTGTCGTGGCGCAGCCCAAAACGGTTGCGCACGGTTTCTGACAGCGGCGGGTTCGGGCCATAGGTGATCTGCACGAACGGTGCACCTGGGCGCATCATGGTCAGTGCGGCACCGACAATGGCGGTCTGGATGTCGTCGGGCAGGGCCAGCACCGGCACGCCGGAAATCACTGCATCCAGGTCGCGTCGCCCCACGTTCACCATTTCCTGCGCGGGCAGGTTATGCACGCGGGTGCCGGGGAACAATTGTCGCAGGCGGTCGCAAAATGCTGCGTTCAGCTCATACAGTTCCAGCGCGGCGGGGGGCAGGCCGCGGTTCAGGATCGCCCGCGTGATGGTGCCGGTGCCCGCGCCGATTTCGGCCACGGCGGGCATGTCGGGGCTGATGACCCGCGCCATTTCCCGTGCGGCGGCGCGTCCCGTGGGCACAACGGCGCGAATTTCCGAAGGGCGGCGGATGAACTGGGTCAGAAACAGGCCGAGGTCCGACATGGATGATCCTTTTGCAACAAAGTTGCATCAGGGCTATCGTAGCCGGGTGACAGGGGTGTGACGGGTTATTTCCGCCACTTGTCCAGACTGACAACCTCACCGCCGCCTTTAGGCGCGTCATCAGGGGGGGCGATCAGGGCTTCGGGTTCACCCTCGTCGCTGTCGTCGTCATGGTCTTGCGTTTCAAAGCGCAGACCAAATTCGACCGAAGGATCAACAAAGGTCCGCACGGCATCAAAGGGAATGCGCAGCGGCTCGGGCGAGTTGCCAAAGTTCAGCGTGACGGTAAAGCCTTCGTCATCGACGCTGAGGTTTTCAAACCAGTGCTGGATAACGATGGTCATTTCGTCGGGGTAACGCTCATGCAGCCAGTCGGCGATCTGCACGCCTTCGTCGCGGGTGTCGAAGGTGATAAAGAAGTGGTGTTCCCCCGGCAGGCCGTTCTGCGCGACGCCCCGCAGCACATCTGCGATCAGGCCCTGCATCGCCCGATGCATCATGCTGCCATAATCGATTCCGCGCGTCATTTCGTTCCCCCGGTTCAAAATCCTTGCGCCAGCATAGGGATGTGGCCGCGATTGAAAAGGGGCGGATTACAGCTGGATATGTGCATACATTATGGGCGCGGAACGTTACGTAAACAGATTGGGCCGTGGCACAAATGGGGAAGAAAGTGCAGGATTCTGTTGCCAGGTTCCTGCGGACCCCGCCTTAGGCTGCTAGGCGTAAGGACTTAAGTTTCGGTCTTTCGAGCTGCTTACGCAGCCAGAGCGACCGGAGCACGGTTGTCGTTGGCAACTGTACATTTTGCACCGATAACGGTGGTAGCTCACCGAGACAAAGCAAACAGCTTTAGACGTTCGTCGATCCTGTTTCGGCCCCATGTTCCCCCAACGAGGGTGATCTGGTGGAGCCGCCGGGTACCGCCCCCGGGTCCGATCCGCTTATTACCTGCGCGTTTATGTCCATAGTCCGGGTTGCCCCGGACAGGTTCAACATAGGGCGCGGCAGGGTTTCGCGCAAGAGGTGGGTCGGATGGAACATTTTGCGAAGTGATACGTTAACGGCGGGTCTTTGGATTGAAAGGATGAACAATGTCTCTTGTGAAAATCTTTGCCGCAGCCGCCGTTCCGGCAACCCTGTTCGCCGGTATCGCTTTGGCCGATACGGCCCCGCCTGTCGGCTCGATGAAGCTGTCCGAGGTGGTGGCCGCGGTCGAAAATCAGGCCGGTGCCGAACTGGCTTATATTAAAGAAGTTGACTGGGACGATAACGGCTATTGGGAAATCGAATACCGCACCACGGCTGGGGCCAGGGTGGAACTGCGGCTGGACCCGGTGACGGGCGAAAGCCGCTAAGCGTCCCGACCAGACGATAAAGGGCGCCTTTGGGGGCGCCCTTTATCATGTCAGAACCCTGCCTTGATCCGTTCGAATTCGGCCAGTTGCCGCTGACGTTGTGCCGGGTCGTTCGGGGTCTGCGCCAGAATCGGCGCGTCGATGGGGGACAGGCCCGCGTGTTCCAGTTCCTCGGCTGTCAGCGTTTCCATGCCGCGATTGTTGGTGGAACCGTAGCCGATCTTGTCATATAGGCCGCGCGCGGCCTCGGGCGCGATCCAGGCGTTGATGAAATCATATGCCTTATCCTCGCTGCCCGGCGCGTTTTTCAGGTTCACCCAGCCGCAATAAAAGGTCGAACTGCCCTCGGTCGCCTCGCGCTGGAAACCCACGTCATAGTTATCGTCGCGCAGATAAACCACGCCGTCATTCCACGACCACGCCACATCCGCCGCGCCCGATGCCATGATCTGCGTCATCTGCGCCGGATCGGTCCAATAGGCGGCGACATTCTGGTGGGCCTGACGCAGCCAGTCGGCGGCCTTGGTGAATTCCTCGTCGGTCACATCGTCCCAATCGGTGGTGCCGGTGGCCAGATAGGCCAGTGCCCAGACATCATCCGACGAATCGGGCAGCGAGGTGCGGCCCTGATAGGCCGGGTTCACGAACACCTGAAGCGAAGAGACATCTTCTGCCGGGACTTTTTCGTTCGAATAGGCAATGGCGGTCACGCCCCAGTCGCCGGGGATATACCACACGCCTTCATCATCCCTGATAACCTCTGATTCCAGAAAGCGCGGGTCGATATTTTCGAACTCGGGGATGCGCGACACGTCCCACGGCTCGATCAGGCCGGCGTCGCGATATTTCGACACCATCTGGCTGCACGGATGCGCCACATCGGCACGAAAGCCCGAGGCCAGTTTCTGAAACGCCTCGTCGTCATTGCCGTAAAAGGCGAAGGTCGGGCCGGTGCCGTGCTTGTCGATATAGCCCTGATAGATTTCCGGTTCTTCGAACCCGGCCCAGTCAAAGACCGTCAGTTCGGGATCAGCGGCAAAGGCGGGCGCGGTCAGCGCGGCAAAGGCGGATGTCAGGCAAAGATGGCGCAGTTTCATGGAACCTCCGTGTATTCTTTGAACCTGACGCTAATGGTGGGCCGGGTGCCGCGCAAGGGTGATACACGGCATCCGCCGACCTGTCAGCGCATCCGCAGCGCGCCGTCCAGCCGCACGGTTTCGCCGTTCATGTAACCGGATTCCACGATAAAGGCTGCCAGCCGGGCGAATTCTTCCGGCTCGCCCAGACGTTTGGGAAATGTCACTTCGGCGGCCAGCGAATCCTGCACGTCCTGTGGCAGACTGCGCAGCATCGGCGTGCCAAAGGTGCCCGGCGCGATGGCGCAGATGCGAATGCCATTGCGCGACAGATCGCGGGCGACTGGCAGGCTCATCCCGGCGATGGCGGCCTTGGACGCGGCATAGGCGGCCTGGCCCGCCTGACCGTCAAAAGCGGCGATGCTGGCGGTGTTCACGATGACGCCGCGTTCGGGACCATCGTTTGCCGACATTGCCTCGGCCGCCAGGCGCAGCACGTTAAAGGTGCCGATCAGGTTCACCTCGATCACGCGGCGAAAGCTGTCCAGCTTGTGGGCGCCGTCGCGGCCCACGGTCTTTTCGCCAATCACGATGCCCGCGCAGTTCACGCAAGCGTTGATGCCGCCCATCTGCTCGGTCGCGGCCTTGATCGCGGCCTGCACGCTGGCTTCGTCGGTAACATCGGTTTCGGCAAAGCCCGCGCCGATGCTGTCGGCAAAGACCGCGCCCTTGGCGTCGCGGTCCAGCACCATGACCTGCGCGCCCATCTTGCGGAAATATTCCGCCGTTGCCGCGCCCAGCCCGGATGCGCCGCCGGTGATGATGGCGCGTGTCTTGCTCAGTTCCATGTCTCTCTCCCTTGAAAATTACCAGCGCCCCGAAGCGCCGCCGCCCGATGATCGCCCGCCGCCAAAGCCGCCGCCGCGGTTGCGCCGTGGGCTGGGCGACGATACCGGCGCGCTACGCGTCTCTCGCGGGCCGGTCCAGCCGCAGCGGGTGCAGCGCCGCCAGATGACCCGCCGAGTCGTCGGTGCCCCGCCGGGCAGGCTGTCGCCCACCGTTTCGCTTTCCTGTATCAATCCAGCCCCGCCGCATTGCGGGCAGGGCTGCCGGGCACGCAGCAGATTGCCGATCAGCCCGCGCCCGATCTGCACAATGACAAAGCCAAAGAACGCAAACACCCCTGCCAGGATCAGCCAGTTCAGCCCGTTGCGCGACGATGCCGGTTCCTCGCCCGCCGCATGGGGCCGCGCGATCTGCTGGATCACGTCCAGCGTGCCTTCGCGCAGGCCGCGCGACATGTTTCCGGCGCGGAAATCGGGCAGGATGGTGTTGTCGATGATCTGCCCGGCCACGCGATTTGCCGCTGCCGGATAGCCCGCGCCCAGTTCGATCCGCACCTCTCGGTCGCCTGTCAGAACCAGCACCATAAAGCCGTCATTGCGGTCTGCATCGCCGACGCCCCAGTGATTGAACAGCCGGGTCGCGAACGGCTCCAGCCCGTCAGTGCCGCCGTAACGGGCGCGGTCGGTCAGCGTGACGACGGTGCCCTGAACGCCGGTGTCGTCATGCAGCGCGATCAGCGCCTGATCCAGAATCTGCGTATCCTCGTTCGTCAGCACGCCCGCGAAATCATTGATGCTGGTGTGCTGCCAGTCGGGCAGATCCTGCGCGGCCAGGGGCAAAGCCAGGGCCACCCATAAAATCGCCGCGCAGATCATGCGCCAATGATCTCTGGCCCGCCACAGATCGCGGGGTCGGGGATGCCGATGATCTGTTCGTCTTTGCCGGCGAAATCGACCGCGTGCAGCACCGTCTGGATGGCGGCGATCCGGGCGCGGCGTTTGTCGTCAGAGCGGATCACGCTCCAGGGTGCCAGCGGCGAATGGCTGCGCGACAGTGTATCCTGAATCGCGGCCGTGTAGTCATCCCACAGCCCCAGCCCGTTTACGTCGATGCCTGACAGCTTCCACTGTTTCAACGGGTCGTTTTCGCGATCCAGAAAGCGGCGCAATTGTTCGGCGCGGCCCACGTTCAGCCACAACTTGACCAGCACGATGCCATCATCGACCAGTGATTGCTCAAAGGCGGGCAACTGCCGGAAAAAAGCGTCACGCTGCTGCACGTTGGAAAAACCGAACACCCGCTCCACAACGCCGCGATTATACCAACTGCGGTCAAACAGCGCCATTTCCCCCGCAGCGGGCAGCCAATCGACGTAGCGCTGAAAATACCACTGGCCTGCCTCGCGCTCGGTCGGTTTGGGCAGGGCGACAATATAGGCGCTGCGCGGGTTCAGATTGCCGCGCATCACCTCGATCGTGCCGCCTTTACCGGCGGCGTCGCGCCCCTCGAACACCACGACCAGCCGCTTGCCCGTGTGGTTGATGTCAAACAGCATCCGCACCAGTTGCAACTGCAACTGGTCCATGCGCCGTTTGTAGTTATCCTTGTCCATCTCTTGATCGTAGGGATAGCCGGGGTCCAGAATGTCGTGCTTGCCCGCGCTTTCGATGGCCTTGCGGATGTCCTTGGGCGCCGCTTTTTCCAGAAAGGCCGTGATGTCGCCGACATAAGGGATGGTCTGTTCGATCATGGCTGCGGTTCCCCGATCCGGTTCATGTCGAACCATGTGGTCTGATAAATTTCGTTGATCCAGTTGCCGTAAAGCAGATGCGCATGGCTGCGCCAGCGGTTCGAGGGTATCTGCGACGGATCGTCGTCAGGGTAATAATTCAGCGGCACGTTGATCGGTTTGCCCACCGCCACATCGCGGTCGTATTCCTCTTTCAGCGTGGTGGAATCATATTCCAGATGATTGAACACATACAGTGCCCGGTGGTCCGTATCCTGCACCAGACAGGGGCCGGTTTCTTCGCTGCCCAGCAGGGTGGTCAGGCCCGGTGCCGCATCGACATCGGGCTGGCGCACCTCGGTCCAGCGGCTGACCGGCACCAGCACATCATCGGAAAAACCGCGCAGATAGGGGCTGGCCGAGGCCAGGTTGTGATGCCGAAAACAGCCGAACGCCTTGTGCGGCAGCGGATGCTTGGGCAGGCCGTGAAAATGCCATGCCATCGCCATGCCGCCCCAGCAGACACCCATGGTCGAATGCACATGGCTTTGCGTCCAGTCGAAAACGCGGGTCAGCTCGTCCCAATATGTGACCTGTTCGAAGGGCAGCTTTTCGACCGGCGCGCCGGTAATGATAAGCCCGTCGAACTTTTCGCCCGAGGTCTCGACCTCGCGGAAGGTGCGGTAAAAGCTGGCCATGTGGTCGGCGGCAGTGTTGCGGCTTTCGTGATCGGACATGCGGATCAACTGAAAGTCGATCTGCAAGGGCGTCGCCCCCACCAGCCGGGCAAACTGGTTTTCCGTCTGGATCTTTTTCGGCATCAGATTCAGCAGGCCGATGCGGATCGGGCGGATGTCCTGCGTGGCCGCGCGCCCCGGCGTCATCACCATCACGCCCTCACGCGACAGAATGTCAAAGGCCGGCAGGTCAGAAGGCAGCGTAATAGGCATCGGATCAGTCTTTCTTGCGGTCGATGGCGCGGGCGATCAGGTCAATGAAATCGGCCAGATTGCGCGTTTCGGCGACCTCCTCGGCCAGCACGGTGACGCCGCGGCGGGCCATGGCGGCATAGCGCGGCTGACGATGCGCCAAAGCGCGCCAATAGGTCCAGCGGATGAAATCATCGGGGTTAACCTGGTCTTCGGTCAGGCCATTTTCAACCCGATAGGCGACCCAGGCCTTTTCCAGAAACTCGGGCTGGTAATACATCGGCTTGGGCGCGCGGTCGAAACGGCGCACCAATTCGGCGGTATGCGCGTCTGATCCTTTGATCCAGACCAGCAGCAGTTCCGATTCCAGCACCGACAGAACCGGATCGTCGGGATTGTCGGGATCCACCACTTCGCAGATCGACCCGCCGGTGTCGCAGACGAAATGCGGGATGCGGTAAATGTCCTGCGCGCGGCTGATGAAATGGCCGGTGTCCAGCAGACTGGCGATTTCCGCCGTGCGATGCTGCCGCTGGCGCAGGCAGTATTCGTCGAACGGCAGGCCGCCGCGCGTCGGGCTGCCGGGCTTGCCCAGATAGGTGGACAGCGGCGCCAGATTGTCGAAGGTGATGTTGCTGCCGATATAGACCGAATCCGACAACAGCAGCTCGCGCAGGAACGGCACTTTCATTGCCTCGCGCTTGAAGTTGTCGGCGATCAGTTCGCCCATATAGCGGGTGCCGATCCGGTAATCGACCGAGTAGTGAAACCAGTCGCCGGTGTCGCGCAGCATGGCCGACAGATAGGTCTTGCCAAGGCCCGACATGCCGAACAGCGCCACCCTTTTGTTCTGGGCATCCCGCCAGTCTTGCCCGCTGCCATAAATCATGCCGTGCCCCATTCGCCGCCGCGCGGGAAATCTAGTGCAGCGCGCGACCGGGGGGAAGGGGCAGGGCGGTGTCGCGGGCGGGCCATGCAGATGGCGGCGGTTCAGCGTATTGAGGGCAAAACAGCGGCTGACCACCGGGCCGCCGTGCCGTCAAACCCTGACTGTGGGAAAGCGTGCAGTGCGATCAGGCAAGCACGCGAAAGGGGGGACATGCAGTTTGCGTTGGTCTGCGACCGAGCGTGATAAAGCCGGATCGCCCGTGAAAGCCTGCCAATCTTGAACCAGACGGTGCGGAACCATAAAGGCCCCGCAATTATGCGGGGCCTTGGGGATTGTCAGTGAACGAAGGGTTCGCGGCGCCCCACCTCGTTCAGAAGCTGTAGCCGATCTTGATGCCGACGCCGACGAAATCATTGTCGGTCATCTCAGCACGCGCGGTGCCAGCCGTTGCCGGGGTCGAGTCGCCCAGCTTGGTATAGTTGATCCCCGCCGTAACCTTGAAGTTATCCTGAGTGTAGATACCGGCCAGCGTGATGCCACGACGTCCGTTCGTCGGCGCCAGCGGAGATACCAGATCGTTGCCCGACTTTTCCCAGCTGAACGATGCCGCGCCCGACCAGTTTTCGGTGAACTTGCGCGCCACGCCCAAGGTGTAGGTCGTCGAATCCTCAAGCTCGACCAGGCTGCCCAGGGGCTGTCCGGTCGTCGGGCTGGGGATGTTGGCAAAAATCGCCGGCTCAACACGGAAGGCCGACCATTCTACCCAGCGAACCGAGCCGAACACCAGTGTGTCGGGGGCGACGCCGGTCTGGAATTCAAGGTTCCACGATTTCGGTGTGTCGATTTCGGTATTGGACGAACCCGCAGGGTTAATCGGGTTGCCGTTAATCGTTTCTACCGTGCGGAAATCGTGTGAGACTGGCGAATTATAGGTCAGCGAGACACGAGCGGCGATTTCAGGCTTTTCCCAGCTTGCCCCGATGGCATAGCCCCAGCCCGTATCACTGTCGAGCGTGACATTATAGCCGTTCAGCGACGAATAGGCCATGCCAGACAACGTGACATTGCCATCTGCCGTGCTGCCCCGCAGACCGCCGTGAACGCCGAAATTGTTGTCGAATTTATAGCGCAGCAGTGCGGTGTAAGTGGTCGAATCCACCGTTACGGCTGTTCCGCCAAGGGCAATAGAAGCAGCCGGATACCGGATGTCGGCGCCAAATGGCTGTTCGACGATGAATGCCACCGACAGATTGGGCGAAAACTGATGCTTATAGCCCAGCGAGAAGAAATTGTAGGCGTCGCTGACATTGCCAAAGCTGCTGCCACCGAACAGTGCTGTATCCTGCCCTGATATGCTGGGTTTGGCGCGGCCAAAGCCCAGTTCGGCATAGTTGCCTTCTTCGAACAGGATGGCGATGGACTGTGGCGCACGCTCAAGCCCGCCCGCCATGACTGGCGCGGCGGACAGCATAAGTGCCGCAAAGCCCCTCAACGCAGATTTCATTTTCGTTCCTCCCAGACGGATTCGTTTTTTGCATTGTCGTCAGCCTAACCCGATAATGCTGCGAATCAATTATCGCCCGTTTATGACGCTGCGTTTGGTGCGGTTCAGCCGCGGCATCGTGTCGTTGGCGCAACGCCCTGACACATCTTAACTAATCGTTCAGTTTTGAATGTTACTCCCAAAGGATGACGACCATGCGCTTTGCCATGCCGAAAACTGTTCCGCCCGGTCTTTGGCGTCGGGTGCCACCGCTGATTTTCGTGCCGCTGCTGGGGGCCTTGGGGCTGGTGCTGGCATGGCGTGATGCCGCGACAATTTTCGCGCTGAACACCGGGCTGATCGAGGCGGCGGCAGGCGTGCTCAGCCTGCTGACATTGTTCGCGGTGCTGACCTATGCCGTCAAGCTGGGCTGGCGGCCGTCGGTGTTGGCCGATGAACTGAAAATCCTGCCCGGTCGCGCTGGGGTGGCGGCAGGGGTTCTGTGCTTATACCTGCTGGCCGGTGTGCTGGCACTTTATGCGCCGGGGCTGTCGCCCGGTCTGTTGTTGCTGGCCATGGCACTGCATGTGGCGACGCTGGTGGTTCTGCTGTTCGTGCTGCGACATGGCCCCGCCGAACAGCGGCGGGTTTCGCCGGTGTGGCACCTGAGCTGGGCCGGGTTTCTGGTCGCGGCCAAGGCCGCGCTTGCGGTGGGCTGGCCGGGGGTGGCTGCGGGGCTGTTGTGGCCCTCAATGCTGGCGGCGGTGGCGATCTGGGCAATCAGCGCCCGGCAGTTTGCCTTGGCCGCACCACCTGCGCCGCTGCGGCCGCTGCTGGCGATCCATGTTGCACCGTTTGCGCTGATCGCGATGGTCGCGGCGGGGCTGGACCATGACAAGATTGCAGTCGTGTCGGCGATGGCCGGGCTGCTGCTTTTGCTGGCACTGGTGATGTCGGCGCGCTGGCTGCTGGCGTCAGGCTTTTCGCCGATGTGGGGGGCGCTGACCTTTCCGCTATCGGCCAGCGCGGCAGCGTGGCTGACGCTGGCACAGGGCGGATTGCCGGGCGCGCGGATTGTGGCCGGGGTGCTGCTGGTGGCGGCGACATTGGCGATTCCGCCGATCCTGTTCCTGATCCTGTGGGATTGGGCGCGCGGTCGGCTGGCGGTCAAAACCAACGCCGCCATCGCCTGACCTCATCGGCGGGGGCTGGACAATTCCCGTCCCGCGTGAAAGGGGAAACTGCCAAACGAACCCAAGCACGGAGCGTCCCATGCAGATTCGCGAGGCCCTGACCTTTGACGATGTTCTTTTGGTGCCTGCCGCCTCGACGGTGATGCCCTCGACGGCGGATGTGACCACGCGTGTCACCCGCCGTATCGCGCTGAACATCCCCCTGCTATCCAGCGCCATGGATACCGTCACCGAAAGTCGTATGGCGATTGCGATGGCGCAGGCGGGCGGGCTGGGCGTGATCCACCGCAACCTGACCACCCAACAGCAGGCCGACGAGGTGCGCCGCGTCAAGCGTTTTGAATCCGGCATTGTCTATGACCCGATCACGCTGCGCCCCGATCAGACGTTGGCTGATGCCAAGGCATTGCAGGAGCGGTTCAACGTCACCGGCTTTCCGGTCGTGGATGACAAAGGGCAGGTTGTCGGCATTGTGACCAACCGCGACATGCGCTTTGCCAGCGACGACAAGACGCCGGTCAGTGTGATGATGACCCGCGACAATCTGGCGGTGCTGCGCGAACCCGCTGACCGGGCCGAGGCGATCAACCTGATGAAAGCCCGCCGCATCGAAAAGCTGCTTGTGACCGACGGGCAGGGGCGGCTGACCGGGCTGCTGACGCTGAAAGACACGGAAAAAGCGGTGCTCAACCCGCTGGCCTGCAAGGACGAACTGGGTCGTCTGCGCGTTGCTGCGGCCTCGACCGTTGGTGAAGAGGGGTTTGAACGCTCGCAGGCGCTGATCGAAGCGGGTGTTGACCTGCTGGTGATCGACACGGCGCATGGTCATTCCGAAGGCGTCGCCCGCGCGGTCGAACGGATCAAATCGCTGTCGAACGATGTGCAGGTCGCGGCAGGCAACGTCGCCACTGGCGAGGCGACGCGCGCCTTGATCGGCGCCGGGGCCGATGCGGTCAAGGTCGGCATCGGGCCGGGGTCGATCTGCACCACCCGCATCGTCGCGGGTGTCGGCGTGCCGCAGCTGACCGCGATTATGGATGCGGCGGCGGCGGCGGGCGACACGCCGATCATTGCGGATGGCGGCATCAAATTCTCGGGCGATTTCGCCAAGGCCATCGCGGCGGGGGCAAGCTGTGCCATGGTCGGCAGCGCCATCGCAGGCACCGATGAATCGCCCGGTGAGGTGATCCTGTATCAAGGACGGTCGTTCAAATCCTATCGCGGCATGGGATCTTTGGGCGCGATGGCGCGCGGTTCCGCCGACCGCTATTTCCAGAAAGACGCCGCCAGCGACAAGCTGGTCCCCGAAGGGATCGAGGGTCAGGTGCCCTACAAGGGCAGCGCGGCGGCGGTGATTCACCAGCTTGTCGGCGGCCTGCGCGCGGCCATGGGCTATACCGGCAAGGCTACGGTGGATGAGATGCGCGGCGGCTGTGAATTCGTCCGTATCACCGGCGCGGGCCTGAAGGAAAGCCATGTGCATGATGTTCAGATCACGCGGGAGTCGCCGAATTATCGGCTGGGGTAATCAATGATTTGCGTGGGTTTCGTGGTTCTAGGCTGATGTGATCCGTCGCATCTGAAATCACTAACCCACGCGACATCTGCTAATGCCGACTGATACTGGCGGTGTCCTGCCACCGTAAGGATCAGGCTTCGCGCAGTGCGGCATCTTCAAGTTTGCCGAACTATCGGCTGGGATAATCAAGGCGGCAGGCGCGCACAGACGCCTGGATGAAGCTGCCCCGGATGGTCTTACCTCTAAAAAATACAGCCAGGTCGCGCGGTATCTGCACGGCCTTGTTTGTGTATCGCCGTGCCAGCGGCGGCAGAATGGCAATTTCCTGCGATGGATAGGGGCCGTCCATATCGGGCGCGGCACTGGGTGCCTTGTGCGTCAGGCGATTCTGGGTGACTGCACGGCAGCCGCCTGTTTGCCCTTATTTTCGGTTTGGGGCAGGCTCTGATCGCCTGAAAAACAGGCGCCCTTTGCGGGCGCCTGTCAGATGTCCTGGGTCTTGCCTGCCTTAGCAGCTGTAATACATCAGGTATTCAACCGGATGCGGGGTGTGTTCATAGGCGTAAACCTCTTCCCACTTCAGCGCGATGTAACCCTCAAGCTGGTCGCGGGTGAACACGTCGCCCGCCAGCAGGAAGTCCATGTCCTTTTCCAGTTCTTCCAGCGCCTCGCGCAAGGAACCGCAGACGGTGGGGATTTCGGCCAGTTCTTCGGGCGGCAGGTCATACAGATCCTTGTCCGACGCGGGGCCGGGGTCGATCTTGTTCTTGATGCCGTCGATACCGGCCATCAGCAGTGCGGCAAAGGCCAGATAGGGGTTCGCGGCGGGATCGGGAAAGCGTGCCTCGACCCGTTTCGCCTTGGGGCTTTCGGTCCACGGAATACGCACGCAGCCCGAGCGGTTGCGCGCGGAATAGGC
>NZ_JAUNTO010000023.1 GCF_030538655.1 Paracoccus sp. (in: a-proteobacteria) | reverse complement strand
CGTCGATCTCGCATGCGCTATGGCATGGATCACTTAAATGAAGACGCCGCCTAGCGGCACAGTTTGGTCTGCGGGTCCAGTTTGACATATTCGCGGGCCGAGATGATCTGCATCTGGCGCGAGGTGTTCCAGCCGCCGAACCAGCGGTCGCGGATGCCATTGCGGTAATAGGCCCCCATCATCTGATCGACATAGGGCGGGATGATCGTCGTGCCCTCGATCCGGGGGGCGTGGAAGCCGACCCGTGCGCCGGGGCCAAGGCAGGCGTTCGGCAGGGTGATGTAGATCGTGCAGGCCGAGCGGCAATAGCCGCGCACCTCGACCCGGCGACCGGATTGCGCCAGCTGGTTGCGTCGCGCGATGGCCTGCATGACATTGCCGCCGCGGTCGTTGCGGATGACGATGGGTTCGGCCCCCGCGCGAACGGGGGTGGCGGGCCGCTGTTGGCTGGCCGCGAGGTCGGGGACGCAGGCGGCCAGCAAAAGGGGAAGGATCAGGGCAAGTGCGTGTTTCATGGCTGCATCATGCTTGGAGCGGCGATCCGAGGAAAGAGACTTCATCGTGATCTGCGCGGGATCGTGCTTGTGTTGGTGGGTGATCTGACAAATTAGTCAATATTTGACAATTTCATGTCAATCAGTTGAACTTGCGACAGAACTCGTGAAGCAGGCGGAGGCCATGACATGAATCGCACTTTATGGATCATTCTGGGGGTTATCTCGATCATCGCCGGGGTTCTGGCGCTAGCCAACCCGCTGGCCGCGACCCTGACCGCCGAGCAACTGGCGGGCTGGACCTTTCTGTTCGTCGGCATCCTTGGCGCCGTTCTGGCCTTTCGCGCCGAAGGCTGGGGCGGGCGGATCTGGGCCGTGCTGGTCGGGGTGGCCGCGATCCTGCTGGGGGTGGCGTTGCTGGCCAACCCGCTGCACGGGATTATCGCGCTGACCGCCGTGGTTGCCGCCATGTTTTTGGTGGGCGGGATATTCCGGATCGTTTTATCGTTCTCGCTGCGGGGAACGGGGGCCTTTTGGCTGGTTCTTTTCAGTGGCGCGGTGTCCGTCCTGCTGGCGATCATGATCTTTGCCAACTTCCCGGTTTCTGCACTGTCCGTTCTGGGTATTCTGCTGGCCGTCGAACTGATTTCCAGCGGCGTGTCGATGATTGCGCTGGCACCGGTGGCCGCAGACGACTGAAGCGCCTTGCCCGCCCGAATCATTCAGGCGGGCTTTGATCCCAAAGCTGAAAGCCGGCGGTTTCGGCTTGTGCGGTTTGATCGCTGGGGATGGTAAAGACGCCGATCCGTCCGTCGGGTGATCCGCACAGGGTGATGCGCATCATGCCGTCATCGGATTCGGTCTGGTCCAGAACGGTGATCCCGGCGCCGGTCAGCTCGGCTGCCAGGGTCTCCAGCCGTTCGGGGGCGGGGTTGCATTGCGTGGTGCCAAAGGATTTGAACACCTGCGCGGTGTCGGCGGGGGGTGTGCCCTGTTCGTCGCAGGCAGCAAGGACAAGCAGTGCAGGCAGGGCAAGCAAAAGGCGCGGCATGGATTTCTTCCCGTTGAACAGGCATGAGGGATAGCAGTGGGGCCAGCCCTGCGCAACGCAGGCTTAACAACCGCCCCGCCGCGCAGTATAGCGCGGCCATGACCCAGAACCCGCCGATCATCCGCCCCGACCTTGCCCGCGCCCATGTGCCGCAGGATGCCGCCCGCCCCGGCCAGCCGACCATCGGCATGGTCAGCCTTGGCTGCCCCAAGGCGCTGGTGGACAGCGAACGCATCCTGACCCGCCTGCGGGCCGAGGGCTATGCGATCAGCCCCGATTACGCGGGCGCGGATGCGGTGATCGTGAACACCTGCGGTTTTCTGGACAGCGCCAAGGCCGAAAGCCTTGAGGCGATTGGCGAGGCTTTGGCTGAAAACGGCCGGGTGATCGTGACCGGATGCCTGGGGGCCGAGCCGGACTATATCACCGGCGCGCATCCCAGCGTGATGGCGGTGACGGGGCCGCATCAATATGAACAGGTCTTGGACGCGGTGCATCTGGCGGTGCCGCCCGCGCCCGATCCTTTTGTGGATCTGATGCCTGCATCCAGCGTGCGGCTGACCCCGCGGCATTACGCTTATCTCAAGATTTCAGAGGGTTGTAACCACCACTGCAAGTTCTGCATCATCCCCGACATGCGCGGGCGTCTGGTCAGCCGACCGGCCCATGCGGTGGTGCGCGAGGCAGAAAAGCTGGTCGAAAACGGGGTGCGGGAACTGCTGGTCATCAGCCAGGACACCAGCGCCTACGGGCTGGACCGGCGGCACGAGGTTGAGCGGGGGCATCGCGCGCATATCACTGATCTGGCGCGCGATCTAGGCAGCTTGGGCGCTTGGGTCCGGCTGCATTACGTCTATCCCTACCCGCATGTGCGCGACCTGATCCCGCTGATGGCCGAGGGGCTGGTGCTGCCCTATCTGGACATTCCGTTCCAACACGCGCATCCCGACACGCTGCGCCGGATGGCCCGGCCTGCGGCGGCGGCGAAAACGTTGGACGAGATCGCGGCGTGGCGGGCTGTGTGTCCTGACATCACGCTGCGGTCCACCTTTATCGTCGGCTATCCCGGCGAGACCGAGGCTGAATTCCAGACCTTGCTGGACTGGCTGGACGAGGCGCAACTGGATCGCGTCGGTTGTTTTCAATACGAAAACGTCGCCGGGGCGCGGGCGAATGATCTGCCGGATCATGTGCCGTCCGAGGTGAAACAGGACCGCTGGGATCGCTTCATGGCCAAGGCACAGGCGATTTCCGAGGCGAAGCTGGCGGCCAAAGTCGGCACCCGCCAACAGGTGATCGTGGATGAGGTGGACGATCAAGGCGCAACCTGCCGCACCATGTCCGATGCGCCGGAAATCGACGGGAACCTGTTCATCGACGAAGGCTTCGAAGGGCTGACCCCCGGCGACATCGTAACCGTCACAGTGGACGAGGCGGGGGAGTATGATCTTTGGGGGCGGGTTTGAGGCCCCAGCCCATCCACTATGACTGGAACCCGGACGGTGCGCCGCGCAAGCCTGATGTGCTGTGTATCGGTGCGCAAAAGGCGGGGACAAGCTGGCTGGCGCAGGTTCTGGGGCAGCATCCGCAGGTCTGGCTGCCGCCGTTCAAAGAGGCGCATTATTTCAACTATCAGTTCATCCCCGGCCATCGCTATTGGATCAACTGGCACTATCGCACTATGCCCGCCGAAATCCGCGCCCGGCACAAGCGGCGGCAAAGCCCGATCCCGCCCGAGGTGGACGCCTGGCTGGATGCGATCTGCGCGGGCAAGCGGATGTTCACGAATCACTGGTACAAGCGCATCTTCGCCCCCGCGCCCGCCCATGCGATGCCTGCGGATTTCAGCCCCGAATACTCGACCCTGCCGGATGAAGGCGTGGCGCATGTCGCGCGGTTTCTGGGGCGGGCGCGGGTGATCTATCTGATCCGCGATCCGGTGGACCGGGCGGTGTCGCAACTGCGCATGAACCTGATGCGGGAAAAGCGTCACCCCGTCACGCTGGACGACTGGCTGACCGAGGTGGCGAACCCGGTGCTGGCCGAACGCGGCGACTATGCCGCTTATGTGCCGCGCTGGCAGCGGCATTTCGGCGAGCGGTTGCTGATCTTGCCTTATGGCAGCATCGGGCAGGCCCCGGATGCGGTGATGCAGGCGGTTGAAACGCATCTGGGTATCGGGGCCTTTGCCTATAGCGGGCTGCGCAACCGGGTCTTTGCCACGCCCGACGGGCTGGTGCCGCCCCCGCAGGCGGTGGCCGCGCTGGCTGAACGGCTGGCTCCGCAGACTGCCTTTCTGGCCGACACCTTCGGCCCCGATTTTCTGGCCGAGACGCGCTGACCTTTCATCGGTCGCGCAAAACCCCTACATACCCGCCAAGCATTGCAGGAGAATCCCATGGCGTCCTATCAGTTCGTCTATCACATGGACGGCGTGTCCAAAACCTATCCCGGCGGGAAGAAGGTGTTCGAAAATATCCGGCTGAATTTTCTGCCGGGGGTGAAAATCGGCGTCGTCGGCGTGAACGGCGCCGGTAAATCGACCCTGTTGCGCGTTATGGCCGGCTGGGACAAGGATTTTTCCGGCGAGGCCTGGGCCGCGAAAGGGGCGACGGTCGGTTATTTGCCGCAAGAGCCGCAGCTGGATGAGGCGTTGAATGTGCGCGGCAACGTCATGGAAGGCGTCAAGGCGAAACAGGCCAAGCTGGATCGCTATAATGAATTGGCGATGAATTACTCCGATGAAACGGCCGAGGAAATGGCCGCGTTACAGGATGAAATCGACGCGCAGAATTTGTGGGATTTGGACAGCCAGATCGACGTGGCGATGGAGGCTTTGCGCTGTCCGCCCGATGATGCGGATGTTTCGACGCTTTCGGGCGGGGAACGCCGCCGTGTGGCTTTGTGCAAGCTGCTGCTGGAAGCGCCGGATATGCTGCTTCTGGATGAACCGACCAACCACCTTGATGCTGAAACGATTGCCTGGCTGCAAAAGCACCTGATCGAATATCCCGGCACCATTCTGTGCGTGACGCACGACCGCTATTTCCTTGACGATATTACCGGCTGGATTCTGGAACTGGATCGCGGGCGCGGTATTCCCTATGAGGGCAATTATTCGGCATGGCTGGAACAGAAAGCCAAGCGTCTGGAACAAGAGGCGCGCGAGGATAAGGCAAAACAGAAAACGCTGGAACGCGAACTGGAATGGATTCGCGCTGGCGCCAAGGCGCGTCAGGCCAAGCAAAAGGCGCGGATCAACGCCTATAATGAAATGGCTGCCGAATCCGAACGTGAAAAGCTGTCGCGCGCGCAGATTATTATTCCGAATGGCGAACGGCTTGGATCCAAGGTGATCGAGGTTAATGGTCTGAAAAAGGCTATGGGCGACAAGCTGTTGATCGAGGATCTGGAATTCAGCCTGCCGCCGGGAGGTATTGTCGGCGTGATCGGGCCGAACGGCGCCGGTAAATCTACGCTGTTCCGAATGCTGACCGGACATGAAAAGCCTGATGCCGGGGAAATTACTTTCGGTGATACCGTGCAATTGTCTTATGTCGATCAGTCGCGCGATGCGCTGGACCCGAATAAAACCGTCTGGGAAGAAATTTCCGGCGGGGCGGAACAGATTGTGCTGGGCGATGCACAGATGAACAGCCGCGCCTATTGTTCGGCCTTTAATTTCAAGGGCGGCGATCAGCAGAAAAAAGTTGGTCAGCTTTCGGGCGGGGAACGCAACCGCGTTCACATGGCCAAGCTGTTGAAATCCGGTGGAAACGTTCTGTTGCTGGACGAACCGACCAACGATCTGGACGTGGAAACCTTACAGGCGTTGGAGGCCGCGCTGGAGGATTTCGCCGGTTGCGCGGTTATTATCAGCCACGACCGTTTCTTCCTTGACCGGCTTTGCACGCATATTCTGGCGTTTGAAGGCGATGCCCATGTCGAATGGTTCGAGGGTAACTTTGAAGCCTATGAAGAAGACAAAATCCGCCGCCTTGGGCCGGATGCGGTTGAGCCCAAGCGGGTGAAATACAAGAAATTTACCCGCTAAACACATGTCAGCCGCCGGGCCGTATAGTTGCTGTCCGGCGGTTTGATTTGGAACAGGAGGCAAGGCCTCATGTCGCATAAACCGGGGTGCGGTTTTGACCCGGCGGTTTCCTGTTCCGTCTGCATGATCTGATGCGGGCCATGGGGGTTTTGTCGGCGGTGGCGGCTTTGCGGCAGGCTGGGCGGTATCAGTCATTCGTTGATGGCGGCGCTGATTGAGGCTGCTGTCACCGCCGCAGGTTCCTGAAACGGGTTGCCCTGCATCAGCACGATGGCCGCCGCCGGTGCCGCCGCCAGTGCAAACAGCCCCACCGCCAGCCGCAGCGCATTGCGGTTTTCGACATGAACGGCCGCAACGCTGACCAGCGTCAAAAAGCCCAGCCACGCCATCGCCATCCATTTGAGCGGGTTCAGATGTGTTTGAGTCAACGCCACTCGCATATCGCGATCCGCGCGCAAGCTGCCGACCCGTTCCAACAGCGCCTGCCCGACCGGCGGCGGGACCGCATTCTGCACAGCGGGCGAGGCCGCCGCGATCAGCATCGCATCAGCAGCCCGGCTGGTCGCCGGATCGGATTCGGCGCGGCGCAGCGCGGGCCATTCCGCCGCTGCCGCCTGCCCATAATCGCGCACCCGCCCCGCCAGATCATGGGCCGGACCGTCGGGCAGCAGTTCGGCCAGGGTCAGCAGGCTGCGCAGCGCCTCGGCCTCGCGGAAGACGGAATCCAGCGCCCGGTCGCGCGCGGCCCAGGTATCGTTGGCGATAAAGGCCAGCGTCAGGGCGAACAGGGTGCCGGTGATGTTGACAAAGGGCGGCACCACGCCATGCCAGTCGCGGGCGACCCGCCCCCAGCCGGGCCGGTGCAGCAGCCAGCCCAGAACCAGAACCGTCGCCACCGTGCCAAGCACGGCGACCAGCGCATATATCTGATGCTCGACGGTTAAAAAGCGCATCCTTCCCCCGCTGTCATTGCGCCGCATCTGACCATGTGGCGCGGCGGCGGACAACGGTTGATCTTTGATAAGGGAACTTAAGGGTCATTAAATTCTTATTTTACAGTTATATGAAAGGGGAAACCATGCGTGGGATTTTGCTTTGGCTGATCGGGATTCCAATTCCGATCATTATTATCCTGTATCTTCTGGGCGTTTTCTGAACCGATCTGACGCCATCTTGACTGTTGCCCCTCTGCCCATATGGGTAAGAGGGGCGTAGTTTTTCTGGAAAGGAACCTTGGATGCTTAGCCGTCGCCACACGATCCTCAGCGCCGCCGCGCTCACCATGACCTCGGTTCTGCCTCTGCGGGCTGTCGCCCGTGATAATCCGATGCCGGAATCGCTGCGGCGGTCGTTAGAGCGTGATCCCAACGCGCCAGTTCTGGGTAATCCGAACGGCGACATCACCCTGACCGAGTTCTTTGATTACAATTGCAGCTTTTGCCGCCGCATGGTCGGCACGATGCAGCGGCTGATTTCGGCTGACCCGAACCTGCGCATTGTCTTTCGCGAATGGCCGGTGTTTGGCGAAGGGTCGGAATTTGCGGCCCGTGCCTCGCTGGCGTCATTGCGACAGGGGAAATACTGGCAACTTCATGCGGCCCTGATGGGGATGCGCGGACGTGCCGAAGAGGCATCGGTGCTGCGCGCAGCCCGCGATGTCGGGCTGGACGAGGCCCGGCTGCGTCGCGATATGGAATCTGAATCGGTGTCCGAGCACATCAGCAACAGCTTTATGCTGGCTGAACATATGGGGCTGATGGGCACGCCCACCTTTATCGCTGGGGACGAGGCCGCCTTTGGTGCGTTGTCAATCGACGATCTGCAAGAGCTGATCGCCCGTGGCCGCAAGGTGCTGAACGGCTGATCCGGGTTGGCCCGGATCAGGCCGGGCCAGCCGTTATACCCATTCCCAAGGCAGCGCGAATTCCCCCAGCCGTGCCATTGCAGCGTCTTTGTCAGTGGGGGTGTCGCCCTGTGCGTCCAGCCGGGCGACAAGGCCGCGTTTCTTATCCTCGACCACTTCGACGACATGGACGCCGGTGCCCGCCAGAACCGAATCCAGCACGCGGGCAATGGCGCGTTTGCGCAGGTCCGGCTTGAAGATTTTGCCGACGGCGGTTTTCGGCAGCTCGGGCAGGATTTCCAGATGCTTGGGAAATGCCGCGCGTTCGTGGATATTGGCGCGGGCATGGGCCATCAGTTCGTCTTGGGTAACAGATGCGCCCTGCACCAGTTCCACATAGACACAGGGCAGTTCGCCCGCAAAGGCGTCGGGCTGGCCGATGGCACCGGCAAAGGCGACGGCGGGATGCGACAACAGCCCGTCTTCGATCTCGGCCGGGTCGATGTTGTGGCCGCCGCGAATAATCAGATCCTTGGCCCGCCCGGTGATCCACAGATAGCCATCCTGGTCCAGCCGCCCCAGATCGCCGGTGCGCAGAAAGCGGTCTTCGGCGAACAGGTCGCTGTTCTTGTCGTCCTCGGTATAGGTCGAGCCTTCGAAGACGCCGGGGCTGGCGACGCAGATTTCGCCGATCTCATCGACCTCGCATTCTCGATAGCCGCCGTTGCTGCGGCGCAAAATCTTGACGTGCGAATAGGGCAGGGGGATGCCGACCGAGCCGACTTTCTTCAGCCCGTCCACAGGGTTGCAGGATACAAGGCAGGTTGCCTCGGTCAGCCCATAGCCCTCGGAGATTTCGACCCCGGTTGCCTGTCTGAAGCGGTTATACAGTTCCACCGGCAGCGGCGCCGAGCCTGAAATGGCGGTGCGCAGCGATGACACGTCGGCATCCACCGGGCGCTGCATCAGCGCGGCAATCGCGGTGGGCACGGTAATCAGGAAGGAAACCTGCCAGCGTTCGATCAGTTTCCAGAAGTTGTCGAACACGCCATCGCCCCGGTATCCGGCAGGCGTCGGCATGACCATATGCGCCCCCGATGCGATACAGGACATCAGGATCGGATAGGCCGCAAAGACGTGGAACAGCGGCAGCGGGCAGATCAGCACGTCGGTTTCATCGAACAGCAGCGTCCCGCCCAGCCAGCCGTTATAGATCATCCCCGAGTATTTGTGCTGCGCGACCTTTGGCATCCCGGTGGTGCCGCCGGTGTGGAAATAGGCGGCCACGCGGTCGATCTGCGGGTCGTCAAAGGTCAGCTTGTCATGGCGCTGGCCGCTGGCGGCGGCCTCGAAGTCCAGCACTTTGGCCTGGTGTTTCGCCGTCACCTTGGGGCGGATCAGCGGCACGATCCAGCGTTTGACGCCGCGCAGATGGCGGTTCAGGTCTACCTCGATGATATGGGTCACGCCGGGCGCGGCGGCGACAGCCTGCGCGGCCTTTTGCGCCACGTCTGTTTTGGGGAAGGGCTTCAGCGTCACCAGCACCTTGGCCCGCGTTTCGCGCAGGATGGCGGCGATCTGTTCGGCGTCCAGCAGCGGGTTGATCGGGTTGACGATACCGGCGGTCGCCCCGGCCAGCAGAACCACCGGCGTTTCAATGCTGTTGGGCAGCAGATAGGCGATGGTGTCACGCGGCCCCACGCCAAGGCTGCGGAACAGGTTTGCGGTTTCCGTCACCCGCTCCAGCAGATCCTGCCATGTCAGCGTGGTGGCGTGATCGCGCGGACCGGACAGCAACTGAAAGCTGACGGCGGGCCGGTCAGGAAACCGCCCTGCGACACGCTGTAAAAAGCCATAGATCGTCTTGGGTAAATCCCGGCTGTCATACGACATTTCGCCTTCGACACGATCACGGTCGGCAATACTGTTGAAACGGCCCATTGGTCTTGTCCTCCCCGCGCAAACCCCCTCCGGCTTGCGTCATTTTTGTCAACATGGGCCAGAAATGCGGAACGGGGCAAGGGTCAGCCCCCCGCCCCGTTGTAAAACGCAGCGTCAGAACCGGATCAGGCGCCCGGAATCCGCAGCTTTTGCCCCGGATAGATCTTGTCGGGATGCGACAGCATTGGGCGGTTCGCCTCGAAGATGTCGTTGTATTTGTTGGCGCTGCCCAGATATTTCTTGGCAATGGCCGACAGGGTTTCGCCCTTTTCGACGGTGTGGAACACGGGCGCCTTGCCCTGGGCCTCGGGGGCGTCGGGCAGATCTGCCTCGACCTTGGCGATGCCCTGAATATTGCCCACCGCAAGGATCAGCTTTTCCATCGTCTCGCGATCGGCGCCCTTTGATTCGACGATCACGGTGTCACCGCGCAGGCGCAGATGCACGTCTTTGCCGGTCAGGCCAAGCGCCTTGACCTCGGCATTCAGCGCGGCGACCTTGCGGTCGGTTTCAGCCTGCTCGGCGGTTTTTTCGGGGGCGGCCTGCGGCTGAGGCTGCGCCTCGCTGGCCTCGGCCTTGGAACCGAACAGCGACTTTCCCGCGTCCTTGACGAAATCCCAAACTGCCATCTGCATATCCTTTCGATGGGTGATCGGCGTAAAGAAACGCCTTTGCGGCCAAAGCGTTCCATATCGGCCGGATTTTCGCCAGTGATTAAAATGCTGCGCAATTATCGGTTGTATTTTGGTCACTCAATCGGCACTTTCCGGGAAAATTCTGTCTGTTTGGGGTGAAAATGCGCCGTTCTACCTTGTCCGTTCTGATGCTGCTGGCTGTGGCTGCCTGTGCGCCCGGCGATTCTGCTGATCGCGGCTGGATGGCACCGCCTGACCCCAATGATCCGCATGATATTCAGGCCACCGCGCCGGGGCAGGCGGTCTGTCAGCGGACATCTGCCGCCGATCTGGCGGCGGGCGTTGCCGCGACCAACAGCGCGCGTGCGCGCGTGGGGCTGCCGCCGGTGCGCGGCAATGCCACGCTGGCCCGTGCGGCGGAACGTCATGCCTGCGACATGGCCGAACGCGGGCGCATGGCCCATGTCGGCAAGGGGACATCCGGTCCCTCGCAGCGGGTCAAGGCGCTGGGCTATCAGCCGCGGATCACCGCCGAAAACATCGCCGCCGGGCCGTTTGGCCTGAACCGGGTGCTGGCTGAATGGAACAGCTCCAGCGGGCATCTGGCCAATATCAACATCCCGCAGGTGCAGGAAATGGGCATCGGGCGCGCGGTCGGATCAGACGGTAAAACAGTGTTCTGGGCGGCGGTCTATGCCGCGCCGAAATAGCGTGGTCAGATCACGGCTTCGGCGGCGCCGTCGGTGAATTGCAGCCGCGCCAGCCGCGCATACAGCCCACCCTGCGCCACCAGTTCGTCATGCGTGCCCTGCGCGATGATGCGCCCCTGTTCAAAGACGACGATCCGATCCGCCCGTTTGACCGTCGCCAGCCGGTGCGCAACGATAATGGTGGTGCGCCCGTGTGCCAGCCGGTTCACCGCCTCTTGCACGGCAACCTCGGATTCGGCGTCCAGCGCGCTGGTCGCCTCGTCCAGCAGCAGGATGGGGGCGTCGCGCAGGATGGCGCGGGCAATGGCGATGCGTTGACGCTGCCCGCCCGACAGCATCACCCCGCGTTCCCCCAGGGGCGTGTCATAGCCCTGCGGCAGCGCGGCGATGAAACCATCGGCATGGGCGGCGGCGGCGGCGGCCTGAACCTCGGCATCGCTGGCCTCGGGGCGGCCAAAGCGAATGTTGTCGCGGGCGGATGCGGCAAAGATCACCGGGTCTTGTGGCACCAGGGCCATCTCGCCCCGGAAATCGGCCCGCGCCATGTCGCGCAGGTCGATCCCGTCCAGAGTCACGCGCCCTGCGGCCGGGTCCCAGAACCGCTGCACAAGCTGGATCACCGTGGTTTTCCCAGCACCCGAAGGCCCGACCAGCGCCACGGTTTCACCCGGCGCGATGGTCAGGCTGACATCATCCAGCGCCGACACATCGGGCCGGGTCGGGTAATGAAAGCTGACCGCATCCAATGCGATAGCACCGCGCACCGGGCGGGGCAGGGCAACAGGATGCGCGGGGTCGGACAGGCTGTCCTCGGCGGTCAGCAGCTCGGCCAGGCGTTCGGTGGCACCGGCTGCGCGCTGCAACTCGCCCCAGATTTCGGTCAGCGCGCCGGTCGAACCGGCCACAAGAATGGCGTAGATGACGAATTGCACCAGCTCGCCCACCGTCAGGCGGCCCGCGTTCACATCATGCGCGCCAATCCACAGCACACCCAGAACGCCGGAAAAGATCAAAAAGATCACCACCACCGTCATCACCGCGCGGGTGCGGGTGCGGGTGATGGCGATGTCATAGGATTCCTCGGTCACGCGGTCGAAATCGGCGGTGCTGCGCGCCTCGTGCGTGTAGGCTTGCACGGTTCCGGCGGCCAGCAGGCTTTCGGATGCCGCACCGCTGGAGGCTGCGATCCAGTCCTGATTGCGGCGCGACAGCACCCGCAGCCGCCGCCCCATGACGACGATGGGCACGATGACCACCGGCACGATCAACAGCACCAGCCCCATCAGCTTGAGCGAGGTAAAGGCCAGCATCGCCAGCCCGCCGATCAGGATCAGCGCATTGCGCAGCGCGATGGATACGGACGATCCGATCACCGACTGGATCAGCGTGGTGTCGGTAGTGATCCGCGACAGGATTTCCCCGGTCATGATGCGTTCGAAAAACGCGGGTGACAGGGAGATGACGCGGGCGAATACGGCCTTGCGGATGTCGGCCACGATCCGTTCACCCAGCCGCGTCACCAGGAAATAGCGCAGCCCGGTGCCCACGGCCAGCATGGCCACGATCATCACCGCCGCGCCGAAATACTGGTTCAGCAGGGCCATGCCGCTGTCGAATTCGTCCACCACGCGGCGCACGGCCAGCGGCAGGATCAGGCTGATCCCGGCGGTCAGCGACAGCGCCAGCAGCGCCAGCACCACCTGTCCGCCATAGGGCCGCACAAAGGGCAGCAAGGCGCGCAAGGCCCCCACGCGGCGGCTGGCCGGACGGTTTTCGGTGGTGGTTGTGCCGCGCGCCATGGTGCCCCCTTGTCTGGTCCGGGGCAGGTTTAGGCGGCACGTCGCCCAAGGGCAAGCGCGCTCACAGCGCGACGGCACCCGTTTCCAGCGCATCTTCCAGGGCATCGACAGTCTCGCGCAGGCGTTCGTCGATCAGGTGCAGATATTGCGTCCAGTCGTGCAGCCCGCCCAGTTCGGCCACGCCATCGGAAATGCCGCGCAACCCGATCAGCGGAATGTTCCAGCGCATGGCGGCGCGCAGGTGGGCGAAGGTTTCCATATCGACCATATCTTCGGCGATCCGGTCATAGGCCGCGCCGCTGATGATGGCGCCGCCGGTGGACAGCGTGGCGGCGGGCAGGCCGGGGATGCGGTGCGGCAATTCGACGCGTGCCGGCAGATCCAGAAACGGCGTGCGCCCGCGTTCGAACCCCAGCGGGCTGGCATCCATATCGCGATATGCCACGGCGCTGACCTGATAGACCCGCGCCTGTTCCAGCCGTGCCGACCCAGCAGACCCCAGCGAGACGATCAGCCGCGGCCGTTCCGCCATCGCCGCCAGCGCGGCGGCCAGTGCGACCCCGCCTTCGACCGGGCCGATGCCGGTTATCAGCGGTGTGATCCGGGCGCGTAGGGCCGGGCCATATTCGGCATCGGCCGCCATGACGAACAGCACCGGCAGGTCGGCAATCCTATCCATATGGGTCATTGCGCCCCCTGATCCGGTTGGTGCGGGCGGCGGGACTTGAACCCGCACGGGCTTTCGCCCCAGGGAGTTTAAGTCCCATGCGTCTACCATTCCGCCACGCCCGCGCGGCGGTTCTCAATTGCCCCGCGCAGGCGCGCGCGTCAATAGCTGCGCGTCGGGCGGTCGAACACCTTTCGGCCCATCAGGCTGGCGACCAGATCGACCATCAGTTTCGCGGTGCGGCCACGGTCGTCCAGAAACGGGTTCAGTTCGACCAGATCGAGGCTGGTCACAAGGCCCGATTCATGCAGCAGCTCCATCACCAGATGCGCCTCGCGGAAGGTGGCGCCGCCGGGCACGGTGGTGCCCACGGCGGGGGCGATGGACGGGTCCAGAAAATCCACATCCAGCGAGACATGCAGCATCCCGCCCGCCGCGCGCACCCTGTCCAGAAAGGCGCGCAGCGGCACGCTGATGCCCTGTTCGTCCAGCACACGCATGTCGTTCACGGTGATGTCGGTGTCCTGCATCGCCGCATGTTCGGCGGGATCGACACTGCGGATGCCGAACATGCAGATGTTCGCACCCGGCACCGGCGCGGGGAAGGGCGGAAAGCCGGGAAAGCCGGGCCGCCCGCTGGCATAGGCCATCGGCGTGCCGTGCAGATTGCCCGACGAGGTGCTGTCAACGGTGTGGAAATCGCTGTGCGCATCCAGCCAGATCACGAACAAGGGCCGCCCGGCACGCTGCGCATGTGCCGCGACCCCGGCGACGGTGCCCAGTGACAGCGCATGATCGCCGCCCATGAAAATCGGCAGCCCCGTCTCTATCGCCGATTCGGCGGCGGCGGACAGGGCGCGGGTCCAGGCGATTACCCGAGGCAGGCGGTGGACGGCGGGATTGGTGCTGGTTTCATCGCCCTGCGCGCCGGGCAGCACGTCGCCGCGGTCGTCAACCGTGTGGCCCAGATTGGTCAGCGTCTGCGCCAGCCCGGCCACGCGATAGGCGGCTGGTCCCATCAGGCAACCGGCGCGCCGTTGGCCATCGTCCAGCGGCGCGCCGATCAGGATGCAATGCGTCATGCGGGTCTCCGTCGCTTGCGTTGACCCACAGTTTGCCCGCCCGGCGGCCAAAGTCCAGCCGGGCAGCGCAATTGTCAGAATTCGGCGGTCAGCCCCAGCCACAGACGGCGGCCTTCGCCAACGGTGTTGTTGCTGGCTGACGTAATTTCGTAGTCGAACAGGTTGTAGATCGCGCCGTTCAGCCGCGCCCGGTCCGTGACCTGATAGCTGGCCCCGATGTCCACCGTCGTGTAAGAGGCGTATTCATAGGCGATGACATTGCCGTCGGCATCATAGGCATAGGGCGTGCCATTGGTGCCGATCCGCGCCCCCGAGTTGATCTCTTTCCCGTGATAGTTGATGGCACCCCATGCCTCCAGCCCATCAACCGGCGTTACCCAGTCCGCCGAAATGCTGGCCATGTGGCGGGGCGTCCGTTCCAGCGGCAGACCGGCAAAGGTGCCGGTTTTCTGTTCGGAATCGGTCAAGCTGTAAGAGGCGCGCAGCGTCAGCGCATCGGTCGCATCCCAGTCGGCGGTCAGTTCAGCGCCCTGGATCACCGCCTCGCCCACATTCATCCAATCCCAGCGGTTATAGCTGGTGCCATCAATGACGATCGGCGTGCCGGTGTTATAGCTTTCGATCTTGTTCTTGAAATCGGTGCGGAACAGGGTGGCGCCGACGCTCCAGCCCGATGCCTCATACAGCGCCGCCAGTTCATAGTTGGTGCTTTCTTCGGGCTTCAGGTCGGGGTTCGACACGATCACCCCGGCACCGCGCTGCGTGGTGTAGTAATAGCCTGGCACGATCGAACGGATCGACGGTGCGCGATAGCCGGTGGTGACGCCGCCTTTAAGCGTCAGTTCCGGGCTGGCGTTCCAGACACCATAAATGCGCGGCGTGATCTTGCTGCCGAATTCACGGTGATCGTTATAGCGCATCCCCAGCGTCAGCGCGAAATCCTCGCGCAGCCGCCATTCGTCTTCGACGAACAGCGCCCATTGCGCGGTGCTGAAATCATAGGTCACACCGTCGTTCAGGCCGGGGTTCTGATCCGCGATGCCGGTGTGGTTATACTGGCCGCCGAAGACCAGTTGATGCTGCCCCCGCCATTCCAGCGGCGCGGTGAACTTGGCGTCCAGAACGGTGTTCGTCACCTCGGGCTGGCGCATGGATACTGACAAAAGCGAGCCGTTGCCGGAATAGGTCTTGCGCTGCCCGACCTCGCGCAGCAGCGAAATATCGCTGGTCACATTGCCCCACTGGCCGCCATAGGTCAGCGAGGCATGTTCGCGGGTGTTCACCTGCACGCTGTCGTTCTGGGCCACGCCGTTCACGGTTTCGGCGATGGTGCGCCCGACGCGGCCGGTGTCCTCGATCCGTGAACGCCCGGCCTCAAAGCGCAGTTCGTGTTCAGGGTTGATTGCCCATGTCAGGCGGCCGGTCAGGTCGAATTGATCGCGCCCGCGCAGACCGTCCACGATCCGCGCCTCGGTCCGGTCATAGACGCGGCCCCAGATTTGCAGACCAAGCTGATCGGCGATCAGCGGACCGTTGGCCGAAAATGACAACTGCCGCGAGGAACTGTCTCTGTTATGTTCCGGCACAGTCCCTTCGACAGTAACCGACCCGCCCCAGACATCGGACACCGGCTTGGTGATGATGTTCACCACGCCGCCCATGGCGTCAGACCCATACAACGACGACATCGGCCCGCGCACCACCTCGATCCGTTCAATGGCGGAGACGGGGGGGATAAAGCTCTGCTCGATCCCGGCGGCGCCGTTGACGCGCGCTTCGCGGGTGCCTTGCCGCTTGCCGTCCACAAGGATCAGCGTATAGCCGCCGCCCAGACCGCGGATGTTGATGTCCTGTTCGTTGGCAATGCCGGTGACGGCCACGCCCTGAACGTCACGCAACGCATCGGTCAGGGTGGTGATATTGCGCCGCGCCAGTTCTTCGCCGGAAATCACGGTGATGCTGGCGGGGGCATCGGCGACGTTCTGTTCAAAGCCCGAGGCGGTGATGACGATTTCTTGCAGAACCGTCGGCTGTGCGTCTTGCGCGGCGGCAAGGGCGGGACAGGTCAGCGCGGTCAGCGACAAAAGAGTGCGGCGAAGGGCAGGGCGGGCGTGCGGCATGGTGCGGCTCCGGCAAAGGGGTTGGATTGTTGCCTGAGAGTGCCAGCCAAGACCGCTGCCATTTCCTGGGTAATTTTCTCGGGAATAGGCGCGAGGGGCGGTCGCGGCAAGCAGAGGCCCGCCCGCCCGGCGCAACTGTTACTTAAATGACACGGATTACAGCAGGCGTGTCAGCCCCGTGATCACCATCGACGCGCCCGAGGCAAACAGCAGCACCAAGGCCACCTTGCGGATCGTTGCGGGGGACACCGGCGGCGGAAAGCGGCGCGCGATCCATGTGCCCAGCAGCACCGCCGGGGCGGCCCCGGTGGCTGTCACCAGCAAGGGCAGGGTCAGGCCGCCGCTGGCGATCACCACGCCCAGTCGGAACACCTGCGTCACGAAAAAGAACGCCAGCAGCGTGGTGCGCACGGTGTGCAGGGCCATCGGCTGGCGATACAGTTGCCAGATCACCGGCGGGCCGGATGTGGCGAACAGCCCGCCCAGAATGCCGCCGCTGAACCCGGTCACGGTCATCACCGGCGGGCTGGTCGGTTGTTCGATGGTGCCCGGCCGCCATGCCAGTTGCAGCGCCGATCCGGCGATGACCAGCCCCAGCAACAGTTGCAGCCCGGCAACCGTTGACCCCGCCAGCCAGCTGAGCAGCACATAACCGACGACAATCCCCGGCAGCGCGCCGATCAGCAGCGCGGCCAGCACCCGCAGGTCAGCCGCCCGCCAGCCGCGCAGCAGCACGGTGACGCCATGCATCACCACCAGAACCGAGGTGACAGCCGCCGCCTGCGGCACCGGCATCAGCCCCAGCGCCCCGACCGCGCCCATCAGGATCAACCCAAGCGCGAACCCGGCCTGCGTCTGCACCCAGGCCGCAACGGCGGCGATCAGCCAGAACGCGATCAGTTCGGGGGTGATGGTCATGCGGCGCGGCCTTACATCTGGCGGATGCGGCAGCCGCTGTCAGCGTGCTGCCCCTTGGTTGTGATCCGGGTGGGGCCGGGGTCATAATGCGTGGGGGCCGGATAAGACACGTGTCCCGCGGTCGCCAATGTTGCACGCAAAAGAGCGCTGCGCCACAGGCACGATACCATAGCCCGCCAAGCGCCCTTTGCCCTGCTAAGACCAGCTGCCGCATCGTCCCACCCGCACAGGGCGCAGGCGGTATCTTGTCTGACGCGGCGGTTACGAGCGGACCCCCTTGAACCGTTCGGCCCAATCCTCGCGCTGTTCGTCGGCGATCTTGGCGAACAGCACCTCGGGCGTGGTGAAGGCATGGCCGGGGGGCAGCGTGGTCAGCGCCTGCGCCACATCGCCGGGCCAGTCGCGGTTGTCGGTCTGCATCGCGGCCAGCATGGTGTCGGCGGCGAATGGGATGAACGGGGCCGACAGCACCGCGTAAAGCCGGATCAGGTTCAGCCCCAGCCGCACCTGCATCGCCGCCCGTTCCGGGTCGGTCTTGAAGGTGGACCACGGCGCGGCGCTTTGCAGATATTCGTTGCCAAGCACCCAGATCGCGCGCAGTTCCGACGCAGCCTTGCGCACCTCCATCGCCTCCATAAAGCTCTCATAGGCGCGGATGCGGGCGGTCAGGGCGTCGATCAGCGCGGTTTCCTCGGGGCCGTAGGCGCCGCCCTCGGGAATGGTTTCGCCGAATTTGCTGCGGCTGAATTTGGTGATGCGGCTGACGAAATTGCCCAGGACGTCGGCCAGATCCTTGTTCACCGATTGCTGGAAATTGTCCCAGGTGAATTCGCTGTCGCCCGATTCCGGGGCGTGAGACAGTAGCCACCAGCGCCAGTAATCGGCTGGCAGGATGTCCAGCGCGTGATCCATGAACACGCCGCGCCCCTGGCTGGTCGAAAACTGCCCGCCATCATAGGTCAGGTAGTTGAAGGATTTGATGTAATCGACCAGCTTCCACGGCTCGCCCGAGCCGATGATTGTGGCCGGGAAAGACAGCGTGTGGAAGGGCACGTTATCCTTGCCCATGAACTCGGTGTAGGTCACGTCATCCGCGCCCTTGTCGGTGCGCCACCAGCGTTCCCAATCGCCGCCGGTCTTGTCAGCCCATTCGGCGGTCGCGGCGATATATTCGATAGGGGCATCGAACCAGACGTAGAACACCTTGCCTTCCATCCCCGGCCAGGGCTGGTCGCCCTTTTTCACCGGGATGCCCCAGTGCAGATCGCGGGTGATGCCGCGATCCTGCAAGCCATCGCCGTCGTTCAGCCATTTTTTCGCGATCGAGGTGGTCAGGATCGGCCAGTCGGTCTTGCTGTCGATCCACGCGGCGATCTGATCCTTCAGGGCGGACTGGCGCAGATAGAGGTGCTTGGTCTCGCGCACCTCAAGGTTGGTGCTGCCGCTGATGGCGCTGCGCGGGTCGATCAGGTCGGTCGGGTCAAGCTGTTTCGTGCAGTTTTCGCATTGATCGCCGCGCGCCTTGTCATAGCCGCAGTTGGGGCAGGTGCCCTCGATATAGCGGTCGGGCAGAAAACGTTTGTCGTCAATGGAGTAGACCTGACGCTCGCTAACTTCGCGGATCAGGCCGTTTTCGGCTAGCTTGCCGGCGAAATGCTGGGTCAGGATGTGATTACGCTCGCTGGAGGAACGGCCGAAGTGGTCAAAGGACAGGCCAAAGCCCTGCGCCAGCGCGGCCTGCGTTTCGTGCATCTGCGCACAATATTCCGCGACTGGCAGGCCCGCCTTGGCCGCGGCCAGTTCGGCGGGGGTGCCGTGTTCGTCGGTGGCGCAGATGAACATCACCTCATGCCCGCGCCCGCGCAGATAGCGGGCGTAAAGATCTGCGGGCAACTGGCTGCCGACCAGATTGCCCAGATGTTTGATGCCGTTGATATAAGGAATGGCAGAGGTGATAAGATGCCGGGCCATGCGCGTGTCCTGTAAGGTTTGCGCGTGTTTACCCAACGCCCGCCGCCATGACCAGAGCCGAGCGCCTGTCAGTTTCAGGCGACGTTGCGGGTGTCCGGGGTTTCGGGGCAGGGCTGCCCGCACATGACAGGGCCAGAGTTGTCGGCGCCAGCCAGCCGTGACGCCGCGCATGGGCGATCAGCCGGGCATCCGCCATCAGTGGGGGCCGAGGCAGCGAGGCTGACCGGGGCAGGATATGCAGGCGGATATGTGCGATCAGATCGTCCCCCAGCCACGACCGGAATTCATTTGCCAGCGAACTGTTGTGATGGGCCAGCGCGCAGATGTCGTCGCGCTGCAAGGCGTGCTGGCAAAATCTTAGAACATGATCGCGCAGGGCATGGTCGTTGCCCTCACCGCATTCCCGTGCCGCCTGTGCGACCATCGCGGCATTCGCATCCAGCCCGTCGCGCAGGCGGTCGGCCATTGCCTTCAGGTCCGGGGGGCGTGAACGGCGGGGATCTGCCATGGCGATACCACACCTGCACCGCAATATTGCGGCACCTGTTGCCAGCCAGAGCGTGACAGTCAGCCCCGGCCCGGCATGTTGCGTCAAAACCGACAGTCCACAAAGCGTTGTGAATATCGCGATCAGATACATGGCCTTCACCCTTACATAAGGTGCTCTCTAGATCAGTCGAGTTAACAAAGCGTTAGCGAGGTAAAGTTTTTATTCTGTCGCCGATTTTGCCCGCAAAAGCAGAGCCTGCCGCGCCTCTGTCAGCGGGGGGGAGGGGGGCGTGCGGGTGCCCAAAGCGCTTTCAGCTTTGTTAAGCCAAATGCATGAAACATACTTTACCTGCGCTGGCTCTGCGGATAAGAGCGCGCCATCAGGAACACGATTTTGTGAGAGTTAATCCGTTGGATCAGAAACAAACGCTTCAGGTGCAGTTTACCGGCAGTGCAAAGACTTATTTCGGGATATGGATTGTCAATATCTTGCTGTCTATTGTTACACTTGGAATTTACTCGGCATGGGCCAAGGTGCGCAGGCGGCGCTATTTCGCGCAGCATACAGTGATTGATGGGCGGCGCTTTGATTACCATGCAACGGGGCAGCAAATTCTGATCGGGCGAATTATCGTCGTGATCGGCCTGATCTTGATGGCCATCCCGATCCTTAATATTTTTGTGGCACTTGCCCTGCTGATTGCATTGCCGTGGCTGTTGAACCGGGCGCTGGCGTTCAATGCGCGTATGACCAGCTTTTCCGGGGTGCGCTTCGGCTTTGAAGGCAGCTATGGCCGGGCATTTCTGGTGTTCATGCTGTATCCGCTGCTGTCTATGTTGACGCTGTATACCACATGGCCGTTCGTCGCACGAGCCGTTCATCGCTATACCATCGGCAACAGCCGCTATGGCACCGCGCGTTTTGCCTTCGACAGCCCGATCTGGCCGTTCTATCGTGCGTTTCTGATGGCCGCAGGTTGGGCGATCATTGCGCTGGTTGTCGGGTTTGTTGTGGTTGGCGGTCCGGCGCTGATAAGCGATTTCATCTTTTTGTCTCAATATGGCCTGGGGCCTGATGAGGGGATGATTATCCACATGATGCTGATGTATGTGGTGCTTTTTGTCGCTGTGCTGCCTGCGGCGTTTGTTTATCAGGCGTTTTTGCGCAATGCGGTTTATGCGAACACGACGCTGGCAGGCGAACATCGCTTTGTCTCGAATATTGCGCCGATGCGACTGATGTGGATCGCGCTCAGCAATGCCATCGTGGTCGTTTGCACTCTGGGTCTGATGCTGCCGTGGGCGCATGTGCGCATGTCCCGCTATCTTGCTGACAGCACACAGGTGATTGTCGTCGGATCGCTGGATCAGTTTATCGGCACGGAAACGGGCAAGATGTCTGCGCTTGGCGATGCGTATACTGATATCGAAGGGGTCGATCTTGGGATCGCCATCTGATCCTGATGGCCATGCGGCGGGGGTGGCCTTTGCGCCGCAAAGCTCTCGTCGCATGGCTGCCCGTCTGGTCTGGCGTGGCGCTGATGCGAAGGTGCTGGACGATCAGAACGTTTTGCTGACTGGCGGCACGGTGCTGCGGGTCGAGCATATGCCGGATTCTCCTGCATTGGTTTATCTGGATAACGGTTGGCTGTTCGAGGCGGCGACAGGCAGCGACCTGGCCTCTCTGGACAGTATGCGCCCGGATCGCTGGCTGAGCTGGGCAAAGGCGTGGCATCCCCGGCTGATGGTGTTCGCACTTGGCTGTTTGGTCTTTGCATGGGGAATCTGGAAATGGGGCGTTGGTGTCATTGTCGCGCTGGCCGTTGCCGTAACCCCTGATTCGGTCGTCTGGGCGATTGATCGCAGCAATGTCGAGATGCTGGACCGTGTGCTGGCGGATAAATCAGCTTTGGATGATGCAAAGCGCCAACAAGTTCAGGCGATCTTTGACGATCTTGTGCGCCATGCGCCACCTGCGCCCGGGGGCGATTACCGATTGCTGTTTCGCGATCTGCCGGCGGTCGGGCCAAATGCCTTTGCCATGCCCGGCGGCACTGTCGTGATAACCGATCAACTGGTTCAGGACTTTGACGATGCCGATATTCTTGCGGGCGTGCTGGGCCACGAGTTGGCACATGTGTCAGAGCAGCATATCCTGACGCAGCTTTACCGGGCCGGGACAACCTATTTGCTGATCGCGCTGATCGCCGGTGATCCCGGCCCATTGTTGAGCGATATGCTCCGCGAAGGGAATGCGATGCTGTCGCTGTCCTATTCCCGCCAGCATGAGGCCGAGGCCGACCGTATGGGCGTCAGGATCGCGACAGAGGCGGGCTATGACGGTGCGGCACTGGCGCGATTTTTTGACCAGTTGCAGCAGGAATATGGATCACAGGGACCAGCATGGTTATCCAGTCATCCAGCGTCGGACGAGCGGGCGCGGCAGATACGCGACTATGCCCGCCAAAATGGCTGACGCCCCGTCAAGGGGCGTCGTCTGGTCTGCATGGGGGCGGTCGTTCACCGCCTGCGGTCGCGACGCGCGCTCATCGGTTGGAAGGCAACGCCGACATGCGCTTCACAATAGGGTTTGCCTGACACCGAGGGCAGGCCGCAGAACCAGAATTTTTCCGTGGCCGGATCGCCGATCGGCCATTTGCAGGTGCGTTCTGTCAGCTCCATCAGCGACAGCTTGCGGGCCTTTTTCTCGACCTCGCGCACTTCGGCCAAAGCCTCGGGGCTGATTTCATTGGCAGAGGGCTGCGGTGGCAGCGGCTGGCCCGCTGGCACGATGGGGCGACGCTGCACGGGCACAAAGGCCGGGATCGCCGGTTCCGCCTCGACCTTGGGCTCGGGGGTGGGTCCGGGCGGCTCGGGCGCGGGGTCCGGTGCCTTGGCGGCGGGGGCTGCCTTTTTGGCGGCGGGCTTGCGCTCTGGCTCTGGCTCGGCCGGTTTGGCGGCGACCGGGGCAGGCGCGGGTTCCGCTGCCTTGGGCGCGGCTTCGGGTTCTTCGCTGCGGTTCGACAGGCCCAGCCGGTGGACCTTGCCGATCACGGCGTTGCGTGTGACGCCGCCCAGTTCCTTGGCAATGGCCGAGGCCGACTGACCCTCGGCCCACATGCGCTTTAGCGTCTCGACCCGCTCATCCGTCCAGGACATTTCTGCCATCCCTCAGGGGCCATGCCCCGCCTGTTCTTGAAAACCTTGCCAATCCCCGTCAGAACGGGATGCCGAGAAATAGCCCCTACGCCCCCAAGTTTCAAGGACCGCCCGATGAAACAGGCAGCAACAGAGCGCACCGCCATGGGGGTGCGCCGATTTGGCCAGATCAATTGGCTGGGCCTGCGCACCCTTGCCGCGCGCGAAATCATGCGGTTTCTGGCCGTATGGCAGCAGACGATCTTTGCCCCGCTGATGACGGCGGGGCTGTTCGTGCTGATCTTTGCGCTGGCCTTGGGGCAGGGGCGCGGGCAGGTGATGGGCCTGCCCTACCTGGTGTTTCTGGGGCCGGGCATCCTGATGATGACGGTGATCCAGAACGCATTCGCCAACACGTCGTCCAGCATCGTGGCGGCCAAAGTGCAGGGCAATATCGTGGATACGTTGATGCCGCCGCTGTCGGGGGGCGAATTGCTGACCGGGTATCTGACCGGCTCGGTCGTGCGGGCGGGGCTGGTCGCTGTTGTGATCGGCATCGGCATGGTGCTGGTGACGGGGCGCGGCATCGCGCATCCGCTGTGGGCGCTGGGCTTTGTTCTGCTGGCGGCGCTGATGATGGGCGGGCTTGGCATTCTGGCCGGGATTATGGCGCAAAAGTTTGACCAGATGGCGGCGATCAACAATTTCATCATCACGCCGCTGTCGTTTCTGTCGGGCACGTTTTATTCGGTGCAGGCACTGCCGCAGCCGTTTGAAACGCTGTCGCATTGGAACCCGGTTTTCTACCTGATCGACGGTGCGCGATATGGTGTCACCGGGGTCAGCGACGCCCCGCCCGGACAGGGGCTGGCGATCTGCGGGCTGGTCACAGCGGCCATCCTTGCGCTGGCGCTGCACTGGCTGCGGACGGGCTATCGTCTCAAGCCCTGAGCGTCCCGCTGCCCCGCGCCCGGTCGCGCAACACCAACAGCAAGGCCCCGGCAACGATGACCGCCGCACCCAGCAGGCTGACCAGGTCGGGCAGCGCGCCGAACCACCACAGATCGAACAGCGCCGCCCAGATCAGCGTCAGGTAAAAGAACGGCACCACAAAGCTGGCATCGTCGCGCCGCATCGCCAGCAGGTTCAGCGCCTGCCCGCAGGCCATCAGCACGCCGATACCCGCCAGCGCCGCCCATTGCGCCCCTGTCGCGGCCCCCCAGACCGCGATCACCGCGACCGAGGCGATGGCCGCGCCCATGCCATTGTTGATGAACAGGATTTGCAGCGGCGCCTCGCGCCCGGCCAGCCGCTTGATGAAGATCGCCTCAAGCCCCATTGCCGCCGCCGCGCCAAGCGCCAGAAAGGCTGCCGCCTGCATGTCGCCGCCCGGTCGCAGCAGGATCACCGCCCCGATCAGAGCGATTCCCGCCGCCGTCCAGCGCACCGGCCCGACCCGTTCTCCCAGCAAGGGAATCGCCAGCAGCATGGTGAACACCGGGCTGAGAAACGAAATCGCCGTCGCATCGGGCAGCGGCATCCGCGCCACTGCGGCGAACATCAGCGTAATCCCGCCCCAGCCGCATAATGTGCGCGCCAGATGCGTGCGCCACGCGGGCCGCGTCAGCCGGGGCCGGACTGCCGCTGCCACCAGTGCCACCGACAGAAAGGCAAAGACGAACCGCCCGAAGCTGACCATCAGTGGATGCACCGGCGCCCCCAGATGGCCGCTGCCGATGGCTTTGGCCAGCAGCGTCGTAGACGCAAACAGTGCCGTCGCCGCCACCATCAGCGTAATAGTGATTCGGCGGTCGGAAGGGGGCAGGGCCGTCATGTGGCAAGCGATGCGTAAAGCCCGGTCAGAGGTCAATAGATTTCCACAGAATCCCCTTGCGCGTCGCCGCGTTCCCGCGCATCCTGCCGCGCATGAGCAAACGACGCACCAGCCTGAACCGACGCTGAAGCCGCCCTTTGGGCCTTGGCTTTCCTGCCCGTTTTTGCTTTGCCTTCCCTGACACGTCCGAACCCGGAGACCGCCATGACCTCGCATGTCCTGCCGACCTATAACCGTGCCCCCATCGCGTTCGAGCGGGGTGAAGGCTCTTGGGCGATTGCTGCCGATGGCACGCGATACCTTGATCTGGGCGCGGGTATTGCGGTGAACGCGCTGGGTCACGCCAACCCTGATCTGGTGGCCGCACTGACGGAACAGGCGGGCAAGATCTGGCACGTCTCGAACCTTTATCAGATACCTGAACAGGAACGCCTGGCTGATCTTTTGGCCGAACATACCTTTGCCGATCAGGTGTTTGTCACGAACTCTGGCACCGAAGCGGCGGAACTGGCGATCAAGATGGTGCGCAAATACTGGTCCGATCAGGGCCAGCCGGATCGTATCGAGATCGTGACTGTCGAGGGCGCCTTTCACGGGCGCAGCACCGGGGCCATCGCGGCGGCGGGGTCGGAAAAGATGACCAAGGGCTTTGGCCCGCTGATGCCCGGTTTCCACCCGATCCCGTGGGGCGATCACGATGCGCTGATGGCTGCCATCACCGATAAAACTGCTGCCGTCATGCTGGAACCTGTGCAGGGCGAGGGCGGCATTCGTCCCTTGCCCGACGGGGTGCTGCGCGATCTGCGCGCCGCTTGCGACAAGACTGGCGCCCTGCTGGTGCTGGATGAGGTGCAAAGCGGCATGGGCCGCACCGGGCGGCTGTTTGCGCATGAATGGGCCGGGATCACCCCCGACATCATGATGGTCGCCAAGGGCATCGGCGGCGGCTTTCCCCTGGGCGCGGTGCTGGCGACCGACAAGGCGGCGGCGGGCATGATCGCGGGAACGCATGGATCGACCTATGGCGGCAACCCTCTGGCCTGCGCGGTCGGTGCGCGCGTGATGGAGATCATCGCCGACCCCGATTTTCTGGATCGGGTGAACCGCAAGGCGGGCCTGTTCCGGCAAAAGCTGGAAGGTCTGGTCGCCGCCCATCCAGATGTGTTCGAGGGCGTGCGCGGCATGGGTCTGATGCTGGGGCTGAAATGCAAGGTTGCGCCTGCGGATGTGGTCAAGGCCGGGTATGACCAGCATATCCTGACCGTGCCCGCCGCCGACAATGTGCTGCGCATCCTGCCGCCGCTAAACATCACCGACGCCGAAATCACCGAAGCGGCCCTGCGGTTGGACAAGGCCGCATCCAGCCTTGCCTGACTACGGATTCCGCCCCGCCAGTCACGCCGATCTGCCGATGCTGACAGATCGGCTGACCGCGCCCGAAGTGGCCGCATGGTGGGGCGATCCGGCCGAGCAACTGGCCCTGATAACCGAGGATCTGGACAATCCCGCCATGACCGCACTGATCGTCACGGCGGACGGCCGGCCCATCGCCTATGCCCGGCACGACCCCGCCCATCACTGGAACGCGCCGCATTCCGAGGATTTTCTCGCCGGTGCCATCGCCATCGACGCCCTTTCCAGCCCCGAAGGCATGGGACAGGGCGGCGCTTGGCTGGCCGCGCTGGCCGAACATCTGCTGCGCACAGCGCCGCTGCTGGTCATTGACCCCGAACCCGGCAACCCCCGCGCCATTCGCGCCTATGAAAAGACCGGGTTCAGCGGCACCGACATCCGCGCTTCTGAAGACGGCACCCCCGCGCGTATCCTGATCCGGCGACGATGAGGCGTCCTGTTTGCCTAAATACGCCCTTTGGGCGGTTCGGCACCTCTTGACCCGACCTCATTCCAAGGGCTTGCTGGCCCGGATCACAAAGAACAGAAAATCATGAACCACTTTCTCGATATTCACACCACCAGCCGCGACGACCTGCACCAGATCATTGCCAATGCCCGTGCCATGAAGGACGCCCGCAATGGCCGCCCCAAGGGCACGCCCGATGACGAACAGCCTCTGGCGGGTCGCATGGTGGCGCTGATCTTTGAAAAGCCCTCGACCCGCACCCGCGTCAGTTTTGACGTTGGTGTGCGGCAGATGGGCGGGCAGACGATGGTGCTGTCAGGATCGGAAATGCAGCTGGGCCATGGCGAGACCATCGCCGATACCGCCCGCGTGCTGTCACGCTATGTCGATCTCATCATGATCCGCACCTTCGAAGAGGCGACGCTGCACGAGATGGCTGAATACGCCAGCGTGCCGGTGATCAACGGCCTGACCAACCGCACTCACCCTTGCCAGATCATGGCCGACATCATGACGTTTGAGGAACATCGCGGCCCGATCGCGGGCAAGAAGGTGGTTTGGTCGGGCGATGGCAACAACGTCTTCGCCAGCTTCGCCCATGCGGCGGGGCAGTTCGGCTTTGACCTGACCTTCACCGGCCCGCCGCCCTTGGACCCCGAACGGGTCTGGCTTGATTACGCCGCCACCCAAGGCCACCCCGTCACCATCGAGCGGAACCCGCAAAAGGCTGTCGAGGGCGCCGATCTGGTCGTGACGGACACGTGGGTGTCGATGCACGATCCCCAATCGGCCCGCGAACGCCGCCACAACCAGCTTCGCGGCTATCAGGTCAACGCCGAACTCATGGCCCGCGCCAAGCCCGACGCGCTGTTCATGCACTGCCTGCCCGCCCACCGCGACGACGAGGCCACAAGCGAAGTCATGGACGGCCCGCATTCGGTTATCTTTGACGAGGCCGAAAACCGCCTGCACGCGCAAAAGGCGGTGATGCGCTATTGTCTGGGGGTGTGACGCCGCCGCACCCGCTGATGCGTTTTGTTTGACGGGACGGGGCCTGCCGGTGTGCGTATCCGAAGGGTTTGGCGCTGCCGCTTGCTTGGGGAAATATTGATGGCCGGAACGGCGGTGGACCACTGCCGTTCCGTGCCTGCTGGCCCTCTGACGGGCGCTGCCCTGCCATGGCAAGCGCGTGTCGGAATGAAACGCCTGAAAATCGCGCCCGGATCATCGAATGATATGTCAGAGATACCCCAAAGCAGGGGGGCGATATGCCAAATCATTCCAGACCGATGACTGCAACGGAATGGCTGATGCTGATCGCGCTGTCGGCGCTGTGGGGTGGGTCGTTTTTCTTCAATGAGCTTGCGGTGCGGGAATTGCCGGTTCTGACCGTGGTGGCGATCCGTGTCGCACTGGCCGGAGCGATTCTGACCTTGGTGCTGCGGGCGACCGGGCAGGCTCTGCCGCGAGGAGGGCAAATATGGGCGGCGTTGTTCGGAATGGGGCTGCTGAACAACGTCATTCCATTTTCGCTGATCGTCTGGGGGCAGCAGCACATTGCATCGGGCGTGGCGGCGATTTTGAATGCGGCGACGCCGTTGTTCACGGTGCTGCTGGCGCATTGGTTGACGCAGGATGAACGGATGAGCCGCGCAAAGCTGCTGGGTGTGCTGACCGGCTTTGCCGGGGGGGCGGTGATGATCGGCCCCGCTGCGCTGCGCGATCTTGGAACGCAGGTGGCAGCGCAGTTGATGTGCCTTGGCGCGGCGCTGTCCTATGCTTTTGCGGGGATCTATGGGAGGCGGTTTCGCGCTACGGGAGTGGCGCCAGTCGGGGCGGCAACCGGGCAGGTGATCGCGGCATCGGTCATTCTGGTGCCGCTGTCGCTGATGCTGGACCGGCCCTGGCTTTTGCCGGTGCCATCTGTCGGTGCGATTGCGGCCCTGATCGGCGTTGCGGCGCTGTCCACCGCGCTGGCCTATGTGCTGTATTTCCGTCTTCTGCACAGCGCGGGGGTAACCAACCTGCTGCTGGTGACGTTTCTGATCCCTGTCAGTGCGATTTTACTGGGCGTGCTGTTTCTGGATGAACGGCTGTTGCCGCAGCAGATGGCAGGTATGATGCTGATCGGGCTGGGGCTGCTGCTGATTGACGGGCGCGTGCTGCGCAGAAAAAAGCGGGCGCCAGTTTCCTGACGCCCGCTTGCAGATGTTACCGATCAACCAATCGCTGCGGCGCGCACTTCGTCGTCGATGGCGTCCAGATATTGGGCAAAATTGTCGCTGAACATTTGCACCAGCTTGGCGGCCTGCGTGTCATAGGCGGCAGGATCGGCCCAGGTCTGGCGCGGGTCCAGCAGCTTGTCGTCAACGCCCGGCACGGACACCGGCACGTCAAAGCCAAAGTTCGGGTCTTTGCGGAACTCGACATTGTTCAGCGATCCGTCCAGCGCCGCAGTCAGCAGGGCGCGGGTCGCCGCGATCGGCATCCGCGAGCCGGCGCCAAAGGCCCCGCCGGTCCAGCCGGTGTTGACCAGCCAGCAATCCGAACCGTTCTGCGCGATCTTTTCCTGCAACAGCTTGCCGTAAACCTCGGGGCGGCGCGGCATGAAGGGCGCGCCAAAGCAGGTGGAAAAGGTGGGGATCGGTTCCGTCACACCAACCTCGGTGCCGGGCGTTTTCGAGGTGAAACCGGACAGGAAGTGATACATCGCCTGCGCGGGCGTCAGCCGTGCGATGGGCGGCAGCACGCCATAAGCATCACAGGTCAGCATGATGACGTTCTTGGGATTGCCGCCAAGGCTGGTGTCCGAGGCATTGCTGATCGCCTCCAGCGGATAGGCGCAGCGCATGTTGTCGGTGATCGAGTTATCTTCGAAATCCAGCTCCAGCGTGTCGGGGTCATAGACCATGTTTTCGATCACGGTGCCGAAGCGGCTGGTGGTGGCATAGATTTCGGGTTCCGCCTTGGGCGACAGATTGATCGTCTTGGCATAGCAGCCACCTTCAAAGTTGAAGATGCCCTGTTCCGACCAGCCATGTTCGTCATCGCCGATCAGCACACGCGACGGATCAGCCGACAGCGTGGTTTTGCCGGTGCCCGACAGACCGAAAAAGATCGCGCTGTCGTCCGGGTTGCCGGGGGCGTGATTGGCGCTGCAATGCATGGCCATGATGCCCTTGCCCGGCAGGATATAGTTCAGCAAGGTGAACACGGATTTCTTGTTTTCACCGGCATAGGCGGTGTTGGCGATCAGGATCAGCTTTTTGTCAAAGTTCAGCGCGATCACCGTTTCGCTGCGGCAGCCGTGGCGGGCAGGATCGGCCTTGAAGCTGGGCACGTTGATGATGGTGAATTCCGGCACGAAAGTGGCCAGTTCCGACGCATCGGGACGGCGCAGCAGGTGGCGGATAAACAGCCCGTGCCACGCCAGTTCGGTGACGACGCGCACATCCAGACGATGTTCGGGATCAGCGCCGCCGAACAGATCCTGCACGAACATGTCACGGCCCTTCAGGTGGTCCAGCATATCGGCATGCAGGCGATCAAACGCATCGGCGTCCATCGGCTTGTTGTTTTCCCACCAGATCGAATCCTCGACCGAGGGTGTGCGGACGACGAACTTGTCCTTGGGCGACCGGCCGGTATGCGCCCCGGTCGAGACCAGGAATGTGCCGCCCAGACCCAGCTTGCCTTCGCCGCGGGCGACGGCCTCGGTCATCAGGGCTGGTTCCAGCAGGTTGTAATAGACGTTGCCCAGGCCCTCGATTCCCTGATCCTCAAGGCGATGGTTGGGGTTGACACGGCTGGACATTACACAGGCTCCTGACAGATGGTGCAGATCGTTCGAGGCCCTAGCCTATAGCACGACGGTTTTGCGAAAAAAGCGGGACGGCCGTTCAGATAGCGCAAACACCAAATGTTATCGCCACCATCACGGATGTGTTGCAATGTTGGGCAGAGCATTAACTATTTCATGCCACCATGAAGAGGAACAAGTGATTCGAAGCGAGGTGATTCATGGCTCGGCTGTGGCGCTGAACGGGCGCGGTCTGCTGATTCTGGGGCCGTCCGGTTCGGGCAAATCGGCGCTGGCGCTGGCGCTGATGGGCATGGGCGCGGCGCTGGTCAGCGACGACCGCACCGTGCTGCACCGCGCGGGGGATACGGTGGTGGCGGATGCGCCCGACACTATTCGTGGTCTGATCGAAGCGCGGGGCGTCGGCATCCTGCGCGCCGATCCGGCGGGGCCGGTGCGGCTGGCGTTGGTGGCCGATCTGGGCCGGGTCGAAGATGCACGGCTGCCACCCCGGCGCGGTCATGATCTGTTGGGGGTCATGCTACCCCTTGTGCTGGGGCCGTATGGGCCACATCTTTCCTGTGCGCTGCGGCAGTATCTGCTGGCCGGGCGGGGTGATTGAACGCGGGTGACGGAAGGGTCGCGGATGGATCAGGTCAGGGCAGAGACCGCAGATCTTGCGCCGGGCGACGGGGCGCAGCGTGTCGTGCTGATAACCGGCCCGTCGGGGGCTGGGCGTTCGACCGCGATCAACGTGCTAGAGGATCTGGGCTTCGAGGCGATCGACAACCTGCCGCTGTCGCTGGTGCCGCGCCTGCTGGACGGGCCTGCGCGGCCGGTGCCGCTGGCGTTGGGGCTGGATGTCCGCAACCGCGATTTTTCCGCCGCCAACCTGATCGAGCTGATCGACCGGCTGACCCGAAATCCCGACTATGCACCCGAGGTGCTGTATCTGGACTGTTCCCCCGATACGCTGGTGCGCCGCTACAGCGAAACCCGCAGGCGGCATCCGCTGGCACCGACCGATGCGCCTATGGCCGGGGTGTTGACCGAAATCGACCTGCTGGCGCCGATCCGGGCGCGGGCGGATGTGCTGGTTGATACGTCCGATCTGTCGCCGCATGATCTCAAGGCGGAACTGGCGCGCTGGTTTGATACGGCGCCCGAGCGGCGGTTGACGGTTTCCGTGCAGTCCTTTTCCTATAAACGCGGGTTGCCGCGCGGGGTGGATATGGTCTTTGACTGCCGTTTTCTGGCCAACCCGCATTGGGAACCGGACTTGCGTCCTCTGGACGGGCGCAGCGTGGCGGTGCAGGATTATGTGGGCGCCGATCCGCGATATGAAGAGTTCTTTGCACGGGTCCGCGATTTGACACTGTTTCTGCTGCCGGCCCATCTGGACGAGGGCAAATCGCATCTGTCCATCGCCTTTGGCTGCACCGGCGGGCAACATCGTTCCGTCACTCTGGCGGAAAAGATGGCGGATTCGCTTGCAGAAGCGGGGTGGCAGGTGTCAAGAAGGCACAGGGAACTTGAACGCCGCGGTGCAGAGAAGCCGCAGGCGGCTGAATCGGGTGCTGCGGACAGGCTATGATTCGCGGCGCGCAGTCAGGGTGTGGTGAAGCGAGTTGATCGGAATTGTCATCGTAGCGCATGGCGGTCTGGCCCGCGAATATAAGCTGGCGGTCGAACATGTTGTCGGTCCGCAGCCGGGTATCCGCGCCGTCAGGATTGAGGACGATCACGACCGTGCGGCCAAGCAGGATGAAATCCGTGCTGCCGCCGATGCCGTCGATAGCGGTGACGGGGTGGTGGTCGTGACCGATATTTTCGGCGGCTCGCCCTCGAACCTGTCGATCCCCGCCTGTGCGATGCAGGGCCGCATGATCCTGTATGGTGCCAATCTGCCGATGCTGGTCAAACTGGCCAAAACCCGCCATCTGCCGCTGACGCAGGCGGTCGAGGGTGCGAAAGAGGCCGGGCGCAAATACATTGATTCCTATGATGTCTTTCTTGACCTGTTCGAAAAAGAGGGCAAAACAGCCTGATGACCCAGGGACATACCCGCGTTCTGCCCATCATCAACGAGAAGGGGCTGCACGCGCGCGCCAGTGCGAAATTCGTCGAAACCGTGGAACGCTTTGACGCCACCGCCACGGTGGAAAAGGACGGCATGTCGGTGTCGGGCGATTCGATCATGGGGCTGTTAATGCTGGCCGCGCCGCGCGGCAGTGAAATCACCGTATCCACCAGTGGCCCGGATGCCGCTGCACTGTTGCGGGCCTTGGCCGATCTGGTCGGGGATTATTTCGGCGAAGGCATGTAACCGCGCCCATGCGGCGGGGTGAAAGGGGCGGATGTGGCCGGGCGCGACAGCTATCACCATGGCAATCTGCGCGAGGCGCTGGTTCAGGCAACCGCCATTCTGATCGCCGAGGTCGGCCCGCAGTCCTTTACCTTGGCCGAGGCCGCGCGTCGGGCCGGTGTGTCTGCCGCCGCCCCCTATCGCCATTTCACCGGCCGCGACGATCTGCTGGAAGAAGTGGCGCGGCAGGGGTTCGAAGCCTTTGCCGACCGGCTGCACACGGCCTTTGACGATGGCAAGCCCAATCCGCTGGCGGCGTTTCTGCGGACGGGGCAGGCTTATCTGGATTTCGCCCGTGAAAGTCCCGGCCACTATATCGCGATGTTCGAATCGGGCATCTCGATCACGGGGAATGCAGCACTGTCCCGTGCGTCGGATCAGGCGCGCGGCGTCATCATGGCCGCTGCAAGCGCGTTGTTCGCCCATCTGCCCGCAGATCAGCGCCCCCCCGCGACGATGGTGGCAAATCATGTCTGGGCGTTAAGCCATGGTGTCGTCGAGCTGTTCGGGCGCGGCAAACCCGGTGCCCGTGCACCCTATTCCCCCGCCGAAATGCTGGAAAGCGGTGTGCTGATCTATTTGCGCGGGTTGGGCCTGTTGCCGCAATAATTTTTAGTCACGGTCCTTGACGATGGGCCCGTGCGCTCCATCTATGTTAATGTAAATAACATTTACATTCGAAGGGGAAATACATGAGCACGCATCTGATGCAACCAACGGTCGGGGACCGCATCATCGGCACCCTGCGCGCGATCCGTGACTGGCTGGACCAGCGTGGCAAGGGCGCATGGCTGATCGCGATGATCCTTGGCTTTGTCTTTGTCTGGCCTGTCGGCCTTGCCATTCTTGCCTATATGATCTGGAGCAAACGCATGTTCGGATGCCGAAACCACACCGCCCGCCGCGCCTTTACGCCCACCGGCAACAGCGCCTTTGACGCCTATCGCAGCGAAACACTGAAACGGCTGGAGGATGAGCACCGCGAATTTCTCGACTTCCTGCAAAAGCTGCGCGATGCCAAGGATAAGGCCGAGTTCGATCAGTTCATGGAAACCCGTCGCAACGAAGGCTAAGCTGCCAGAACGGGACGTGGCGGATTATTCTGCCACGTCCGGGTCGTTTGTATCGGGGGCCAGAAAGCCGCCTGATTGCCGCGACCACAGCCGGGCATACAGTCCGCCCTGTTGCAATAACTCGTCATGGGTGCCCTGTTCCACGATCTGCCCGCCATCCATGACGATCAGGCGATCCATCGCCGCGATGGTGGACAGGCGGTGCGCGATGGCGATGACGGTCTTGCCCTCCATCAGCGCATCAAGGCGCGACTGAATCGCGGCCTCGACTTCGGAATCCAACGCCGATGTCGCCTCGTCCAGAATCAGGATCGGCGCATCTTTCAGCGCCACGCGGGCAATGGCGATCCGCTGGCGCTGCCCGCCCGACAGCTTGACCCCGCGTTCGCCCACATGCGCATCCAGCCCGCGCCGACTGCGGCTGTCGGACAGGGTAGGGATGAACTCATGCGCTTCGGCCATGCGGGCGGCGTCCATGATCTGCGCTTCATCCGCATCGGGTTTGCCATAGGCGATGTTATCGCGGACCGAGCGGTGCAGCAGTGCGCTGTCTTGTGTCACCATACCGATTGCGGCGCGCAGCGATTCCTGCGTGACCTGCGACACGTCCTGCCCGTCGATGGTAATGCGCCCCGATTCCAGATCGTGGAACCGCAGCAGCAGGTTGACCAGTGTCGATTTCCCCGCGCCCGACCGGCCCACCAGCCCGACCCGTTCGCCCGGCGCGATGGTCAGGTTCAGATTGTCCAGCACCGCGCCGCGCGACCCGGCATCGGCGCCATAGCGGAAGGTCACGTCCTGAAACCGCACCTCGCCGGGGCCGGGGTGCAGCACGGTGGCATTCGGCGCATCATCGACGGTGCGGGGCAGGGCAAGGCTGCCGATGCCGTCGCGCACTGTGCCGATGTTTTCGAACAGCGACGACATTTCCCACATAATCCAATGTGCCATGCCGTTGAACCGCATGGCCAGCGGCACGGCGGCGGCGACCGCGCCGATGTCCACATGGCCGTTTACCCACAGCCAGACGCCGACCCCGGCCACCCCTGCCAGCAGCGCCGAGTTCAGCAGCCGCAGGCAGACGTTCAGCACCGTCACCAGCCGCATCTGCCGGTAAACCGTGGTCAGAAAGCCATGCATGCCTTCCTGCACATAGGTTTCCTCGCGGCGGGCGTGGCTGAACAGCTTGACCGTGGCGATGTTGGTATAGCTGTCCACGATCCGTCCAGTCATCACCGACCGTGCATCGGCCTGTTCCTGTGAAATGTGCCCCAGCACCGGGATCAGCCGCCACAGCAGCGCGCCATACAACAGCCCGAACAGCACAAAGGGCAGTGCCAGCCGCCAGTCGTTCGACATGGCCAGCACAATCGCGCCGATGAAATAGGCCAGCACATAGACCAGCACGTCGAGGATCTTCATCACCACCTCGCGCACGGCCAGCGAGGTCTGCATCAGCTTGGTGGCGATGCGACCGGAAAATTCGTCCTGAAAATAGCTCATCGACTGGCGCAGCAGATAACGATGCGCCTGCCAGCGGATACGCTGCGGGAAATTCCCGATCAGCGTCTGATGCATCACCATTTCCGAAACCAGGTCGATGGCCGGCAGCACGAACAGCACCACCACCGCGACAAGGATCAGCCAACTGCCTTCGGCCTGCCAAAAGGCGGTGGGGCCGTGGGTGGCCATCTTGTCCACCAGCTTGCCCGCCTCGCCGAACAGCCAGATTTCGATCACCGCAAAGATGACCGAGCCAAGCGCCATCAGCAGCAGCCAGGGCCAGGCCCCACGCGAATAATACAGGCAAAACCCCAGCAGCGACTGCGGCGGCAGTGTTGGCGCGTCCATCGGATAGGGGGGGAGCCGTCGCTCGAACCAGCGGAACATTGGGGTGTCCTTTGTGGGTATTCACCCTTTCGTTGCCGCGAAAACGGGCAGAGTCAACCCGCGCAAGGGTTGAGCGGTTCAGTCGGCGGATTGTGGCGCCAGCAGCCGGTCGGGCCTTATGGGTCAGGCGTAACGCCCGCCGCGCTGCAAGACCTCGATCTGATAGCCGTCAGGATCGGTAACAAAAAAGAACCGGGCGATCACCTGACCGCCGGGCGCGAAATCGACCAGCTTGCGCGGGGACAGACCGGCGGCGGTCAGCCGCGCGTGCTCGGCATCCACGTCATCGACTGAAAACGCCACATGGCCATAGCCGTCGCCCAGATCATAGGGTTCGGTCCGGCCCTTGTTGACGGTCAGTTCCAGCTCCGTGGCCGCTTCATCATTCGACAGATAGATCAGCGTAAAATCGGGGAAATCCAGCCGCTCGGCCACGCGCAGGCCAAAGGCGGTCTCGTAAAAGGCAACCGAGCGTGCCTCGTCCAGAACGCGGATCATCGAATGGATATATTTCGCCATATCATTTCCCTGTGGTCGTGGCGCAGCTTAACGCGGCGAGGGGCGGCGGGCCAGCCTTCACACGGTTGTCAAACTGTGTCGCTAACCATGGCGCGTTGCACTGACAGGAGAGAAAACCGATGTTGAAACTGACCGCCGCCGCCCTGACGCTGGCCGCCTTTGCCACGCCCGCCGCCGCAGAAACCATTGGCGGGCTGGCCTATGCCGATACCACGCGCATCGCCGACGCCATGCTGGTCAAGGACAAGATGACCATCGTCGGCACCGAGGATCTGATGGCCATGTCGCCGCTGAATGACGACGGCACCATCAAGGCGGTGATCGAGATCCCGACCGGCACTTCGGCCAAATGGGAAATGAGCAAGGACGACCCCAAAGCGATCTATTGGGAACTGCGCAATGACGCGCCGCGGATCGTAAATTATCTGGGTTATCCGGGCAATTACGGCGCCATTCCCGGCACCGATCTGCCGCAGGAACTGGGCGGCGACGGCGACCCGCTGGACGTGCTGGTGCTGGGTCAGGCCGTGCCGCGCGGCGAGGTGGTGAACGTGCGTCTGATCGGCGTGATGAAGATGCTGGACGATGGCGAACAGGATGACAAGCTGATCGCGGTGCTGACGGAAAATTCGCCCTTTGCCGGGATCGAAAGCCTGGCGCAGATGGATGCCGAATTCCCCGGCGTGACCCAGATCGTCGAACTGTGGCTGAGCAATTACAAAGGCCCGAATGGCGGCATGGAAAGCCAGGGCTTTGCCGAGGCGGACGAGGCGCGCAAGGTGCTGGAACAGGCCGTGGCGCAGTATCAGGCATCGCACTGATCTTGACGGACGCTGCCCGATCAGCATGGCAAGGCCCGGCATGTGACAAGCCGGGCCTTTGTCGTGCTGGCTGCGGTTATCGCTGCGGCAGCGCGCCGTTACCGGCCTTGCGTGACCTCCTCCGCCGCCTTGTCGGTCAGCAGCAAACGCGCCTGCGTCCCCCATTGTCCGACGAAAAGATCGTCGTGGCCATCTTTGTCAAGATCGCCTGTGGCCATGCTCCAACTGCGGCCCACCACCGTGGCGGGCATCGCGGTCGAAGTGACGTCGGTGAACCGTCCCTCACCGTCGTTGCGCCAGGCGCGCAACTGCATCGGCACGAAACCGGGCACCTCGATCGCGCCCACCACAAGGTCAAGCGCCCCGTCACCGTCAAAGTCGATCACCTGCCCGCCCCAGCTTGAAAAGCGATGCTGGGGCGGGCGTTCGGAGGTTTCGTCCTGAAAGCGTCCATTCGGCAGCTGGATCAGCAGCCGCGTTTGCGGGTCTTTGTCCCAGCCTCGGTTGTTGCTGGTGATATTGAAAAACACAATATCGGGCAGATCGTCGCCATTCGCGTCGAACACATGGACTTCACGGGTTTCGGTGGGAACGGACAGGTTCAGCCGGTCCGAGGCATCGGTGAAACGGCCATGACTATCGTTCAGCAAAAGCCGGTTGGCTGGCGTTTGATTGGCGATCACCATGTCCAGATCGCCGTCGCCATCAAGATCGGCAAGCGCGATCCCCTGCGCCTCGTCATCCACAGGGGTCGGCAGGTCGTCGCTGGCATCAATGAAATGGCCGGGCCGGGCAGGATTGTTGATCCACAGAAAATTGCGCGCCGTTCCGCCCCCTTCGGCGGAATTTCCGATCACGATGTCAGGCCAGCCGTCGCCGTTCACGTCCCCGATGGCCAGCGCATTGCCCTCGCTCGTGGCGGGCAGCCGGTCGCTTGCGTCCTCGAACTGCCCGTCCGGACGGCCAAGGTAAAGCTGATGATGTGCGCCGTCCTCGACGACAAAGACAAGATCAAGCAGCCCGTCACCATCGAAATCGGCTGCGCGAACATGCTCGTTGTCATGCGCGACATTGCCGAATGCGCCTTCGACCCAACGCAGCCGCCCCCCGCCATCGTTCAGATACAGCCGGTTGACGCCATATTCGACGGCAACCGCCACATCGAGATCGCCATCGCCGTCGAAATCGCCGAAAACGGCATCAAGTGCGTGAAGCCGGGGGGCTGCCGGCACATGGGTCTCGGTCACATCCACAAAAGCGGTGTCCTGAGCGGTCGCGGTTGAGGCCAGCAGCGCCACGGTAAGCGTGGTTATCGAATAGCGGATCAAGGCGCATCTCCTTGCGTTTTTGCGAGATGCTTTCCAACGCGACCTTGCCGATCCGGGCTCCGCATCCGATCACGGCACGCAGGTATGAGCCACATGGAACCGCAGGTCAAACTGGTGCGATGGCATCGGTCAGACCTTGGGCTGTTCATGGGTGGCGCAATGGATGCCGCCGCCGACCTCGCCCACCGGATCCACATCCAGCATGATGATTTCCCGGTCTGGATACAGATCCGCCAGAATGGCACCGGCCTTTTCGTCCGCCTCGACGTCGCCGAACTGGGCCGCGATGACGGCGCTGTTGCAGACATAATAATTCACATAGGACGACACGAAATCATCGGCCTCGGCCCGGATGTCATAGGGTTCGGGCAGCACAACCAGTTCCAGCTTGTGACCTTTGGCATCGGTCGCAGCCGCAAGAATATCACGGGTTTCAAACGCTGCGGCAGACCATGGGTCGCCTGGGTCGATGTCCGCGCCCATCTGGATCACGATCTGACCGGGCTTCACGAAACGCGCCAGCGCGTCGATATGATAATCGGTGATGTCCGCGCCGACGATACCCGGCGCCCAGATCACCTTTTCAGCGCCCATCGTGTCCAGCAACATGCGCTCGATCTCGGCCTTCGACCCAAGATTGCGGTTCGGGTTGATGAAGCTGCTTTCATGGGCGATCAGCGTGCCGTGGCCGTCGGTTTCGACGCCACCCGCCTCGCCCACCAAGCTGGTGTTGAAAACCCGCAGGCCCAGTCGTTCGGCCACCCGCGCGGCGATCTGGCCGTCGTTTTCATGGGCCTGCTTGTTGCCCCAGCCGTTGAAGTTGAACTGCGTGACAGCCAGCCCGCCTTTGTCATCAACGACAAAGGACGGTCCCGAATCGCGGCACCACAGGTCATCTGTCGGGATGTCCCACAGCTCGACCTTGCCGGAGATGCGTTTTCTAATCCCGCGATGTTGTTCCGCTGCGGCCAACAGCACCACCGGCTCGAACGCGGCGATGGTGCTGGCGATTTCGGCGATGGCGTCTTGCAAGTCGTAAAGGAAATCCGGGTCGTCATAGACTTTGCGGTTAACCGGCCATTGCATGAAGGTGCGTTCATGCGGCTCGGTTTCCTCTGGATAGCGAAAGCCTGCCGCCCGCGCGCTGTCCTGCGCCAGCGCCGGGGACGCCACCGCAGGAAGCAAACCCGCTGCGGCCATAAGTTGTACGACATTGCGGCGCGTCATCACGAGAAAAGCTCCATCGTCAGGCCCGGACCACTGCCTCGCAAGTCGGAAACATGGTCAACCTACCTATAAATAACTGTATTGCAAGTTATTTTAGGGAGTGCCGCCTACCGACACATACCCTCCTGTGCCCTTCCTTGAGTATTTATACACAGAAAAAGCCATCTTCTGTCCTGCAAATATCCCCGCCGGAGGCATGGTGCGTGCCGCTCGTGCGGCGGTTTCATGAGAAAGCCCGCCTTTTTCGAGACTGGCTGAACCTGCTCCCCCTGTCTTGCGGCGCAGGGGTCGGGGATCATCTCGGGCTGATGATTTTGCG
>NZ_JAUNTO010000005.1:136486-166020 GCF_030538655.1 Paracoccus sp. (in: a-proteobacteria) | reverse complement strand
TCGGCATGGGTGGCGTCGATCAGCATTTTCTTTGCCATTCATATATCTTTCGCGCGCCCCCCGGCACCCTGCCGCTGTTGCAAACAGCGCGGCAGAAAATCGGGCGGAGCGTATTGAGCGGGAAGCGGGCGCGGCGTCTGATGTGACCGGAAACGGGGCATGGCGCGGGGCCTGCCTGTCGTTTGCTGTCCACATCAGGGCGCGTTCCATCGCGTCTGTTACCTTTTTGGCTGCGGCATGGGCCACAGCGGTGAATCTGCCCCCGCACAGAAAACTGTGCCGCCGGGCCGGGTTTTCCGCGCGCCGCCTGCTGTCCGTATGTGGACAAATCAGGGGCAGCGCGCCGCGAAACTGTCTGCCACATGCAGCCACGGGTTGATCCGCGTGCAGGGCATGTTCGCAACATAAGTGCGTAAGCCGGTCAACTTCAATGGCAAAATGAATCGGTCGGTCTGGTTGGCCGGGTGGCAAGCCGCCGGGATTACGCAGATAGCAGCGGTTTCACACCGCCTTAACGATTGCGTCACGATGCTGTTGCATCCCCGTGGCAGGAAATCGGCAAAATCTGCGCCAAGGTATCGCGATGACGCTGATACGGATCAACGAAGGTCAGTTGCCTGATAATGCGGCACTTGCCGCAGCTGCCGCACTGCCTCAAGGGGCACCGGTGATCGTGATGATCCATGGCTTTCGCTTTTCCCCCGCCGCGCCTGATGCCGATCCGCACCGCCATATTCTGGCGCTGAACCCGGATCTGATCTCGCGCCGGGCAATGTCATGGCCGCGTGCGCTTGGCTTTGGCAGCCCGTGCGGCGAGGGTCTGGCCATCGCCTTTGGCTGGGAGGCGCGGGGCAGCCTGCGCTCGGCCTATCTGCGCGCGGATGCCGCCGGGCAATCGCTGGCGCACGGCATCGACATGCTGGCGCAGCGCGCGGGTCGTCCGGTGGCGATGATCGGGCATTCGCTGGGGGCGCGGGTGGCGCTGTCGGCGCTGCACCATGTCACCCCCGGCACGGTCAGCCGGGCCATTCTGCTGGCCGCCGCCGAATTCCGCTGCGCCGCCGCCAATGCCGTGGCCAGCCCCGCCGGTCAGCGGGCCGAGATTATCAACGTCACCTCGCGCGAGAATGATCTGTTCGATTTCGGCATGGAACTGTTGCTGGGCGGATTGCAGCGGCAGACGCTGGGCTTTGGTCTGGCGGAACCGGCGCGAAACTGGATCGACGTGCAGATCGACGATGCCGACACCCTGGCTGTGCTGGCGGGGCTGGGGTTCTGTATGGGCCGCCGCACCGCGCGCCTGTGCCACTGGTCGCCCTATCTGCGGCCCGGCGTGTTCGATTTCTATCGCACCGCGCTGCGCCAGCCATGGGCCGTGCCGCTGGGGTTGCTGCGTAGCGCGCTGCCGGTGCGACCAACGCCACGCTGGTCACGGCTGTTCGCGCTGCCATCGGATGTAACCGGGTTGCTGCGCGCCTGACTGGCCCGGCATCCCGGCCGCCCTCAGGCCCGCCCGGCGCTGCCCGACAGCAGCGACGGTTCGATCCCCTGCGCCCGCAAAGCCGAGGCCCATTTGCCATCATGCGCGCGCCCAAAGATCAGATCGTCGGCGCCTTCGCCGGTCAGCCAGCCGTTCTGCGCCATTTCCGCCTCAAGCTGGCCCGGCCCCCAACCGGCATAGCCAAGCGCCAGAAAGGCGGTGTCGGGACCGCTGCCATGGGCGATGTCTTCCAGAATGTCGCGGGTGGTGGTCATCGCCAGCCGCGATCCGATGCGCAAGACCCCCTCGGGGTCGGCACCGCCTTCGGGCACACGATGCAGCACAAAGCCGCGCCCCGGTTCGACCGGCCCGCCAAAACGCACCTCGATCCCGCGCGAACCGGCATCAGCGTCAATGCCAAGCTGTTCCAGCAGATCGGCGAAATCCAGTTCAGGCAGCGGGTGGTTCAGCACCAGCCCCATCGCCCCATCGACGGAATGCGCGCAGATCAACACCACCGATTTGGCAAAGCGGGCATCGCTCATGCCGGGCATGGCGATCAGCACCTTGCCGGTCAGGTTGGTTTCATCTGCTTTTGTGTTGTTTTCCATGCCCCCCAAGATCATCATTGCCCCGCCCTGTTGCAAGGGCTTGCGGTGATGTGACTTCACCCGCTGTGTCGTTGCGCCTATTGTTGCGGCATGAAACCCGTGATCCTGACCACTCTGCTGGCCTGCGTGGCCCTGCCTGCAATCGCGCAAGACGCGCTGCCCCCCGGCCTTGTCTCGGCCCGCCTGCTGCCCGGCTGGACCGATGCGCAGGGCCAGCGGATCGCCGCGCTGGAACTGGTGCTGGAACCGGGCTGGAAAACCTACTGGCGCAGCCCCGGCGATACTGGCCTGCCGCCCGAATTCGACTGGAGCGGGTCGGCCAATCTGGCCGCTGTCACCCTGCACTGGCCCGCGCCCGAGGCGATTGATTCCGAAGGCACCCTCACGCTGGGTTATCACGACCGGCTGATCCTGCCGCTGACCGCCACCCCGGTGGATGCGATGGCCCGCGTCGATCTGGCCGCCCGCATCGACCTTGGCCTGTGCGAAAATGTCTGCGTTCCGGCGCATCTGTCGTTGGCCGCGCCGCAGGCCGGGGCTGCGCCCGATCCCCGCATCAGCGCCGCCATGGCGCAAGTGCCTGCCCGCGCCGACGGGCCTGCGCCCGCCTGCACCCTGCGCCCGATCCGCGACGGGATGCAGGTGGCGCTGACCCTGCCCGGTGATACCGCGCCGCATATCGCAGCGATGGAACTGGCGGGCGATCCATCTGTCTGGGCATCCGGCGCGGTGATCGAAGGGCAGACCGTGACCACCGATTTCGTGCCGCTCACAGGCAAGCCCTTTGATCTGGACCCGGCGCAGATCGTGTTGACGCTTATTCAGCCGGATGGCGCGACCGAGTATCGCGGCTGCGCCCCGCAAGGCTGACCAGCACCGCCGCCAACAGCGCCAGCGCAACCACGCCCAGATACCACGCAAAAGCCTGCCCCGCCGATCCCGGCACCGGCCACCACGCGGGCAGCGTCACCCCCGCCGCCGGCAACAGCGTCACCGGCAGGATCGTCGCGGCAAAGCCAACCGCCGCGACGCCAGCCCCAACACGCAAAGGCCGCGACAATTCGGCGCTGTGCCAGCCACGCCGGAACGCCCGCCGCGCCTTGCCGATGTCATTGCCCACCGCCAGCACGGCGGGCACGACCAGCAGCACCACGATCATGCCAAACCCCAGCCCATAGGCCAGCGACACCACCGTAGGCTTTAGAAACAGCGCCTGCGACGAATGTTCATACAGCAGCGGTGCAAGGCCCAGAACCGTGGTGGCGGTGGTCAGCATCACCGGGCGAAAGCGTTCAGCCACGGCGTCGATCACAGCGGGGCGCAGCCCGCGCAAGGCCGCCTTTTCGTCAACGGCGGAAATCAGCACGATGGAATCGTTGATGATGATGCCCGACATGCCGACCAGCCCGACAACCGAAAACATCGTCATCGGCAGCCCCCACAAATAATGCCCCCAGATCGCACCAATCAGACCAAAGGGAATCACCGACATGACGATCAACGGTCTGTTCCACGAAGCAAAGATCCAGGCCAGCACCACATAGATGCCCAGCATCGCCATGGCGAACCCCAGCAAGGCATCGCCAAGAAATTCTTCCTCTTGCTCGGCCAGCCCGGTCATCTGGAAATCGACACCATAAACCGATGCGATCTCGGGCAGGATTTCGGCGCTGATCCGTTGCGTCAGGGTCGCCGCCGCGCCCGGATCGTCGCCAGCGATGTCGCCCGTGACAAGGATCATCCGTTGCCCGTTCTCGCGCCGGATAGTCGAGAACCCGGCGCGGGTGGTGACGGTGACAATATCGCCCAGCGGCACCCATTGCCCGCCGGGGGCGCGCAGCCGCATCCGGTCCAGAAAATCGCCGCGACGTTCCTGATCGGCCAGTTCCACCTGTATCGTGCCGCTGCGGGTGCCGACGGGAAAGGTCGCCGCCTCGATCCCGGCCAGACGGCGGCGCAATTCGGCGGCCAGCGCCTCGGTGGTAAAGCCAAGCGCACGGCCCTGCGGGGTCAGTTCCAGCGCCATTTCCTCTTTGTCCACCGACATCGAGTCTTCCAGCGCCGACACCTCGGGATAGGTGGCCAGCCGGGCCTTCAGCGCCTCGGCGGCGTCTTTCAGCCGCTGCGCATCCGCACCAGTCATCTGCACCGAAATCGCATCACCACCGGGGCCTGAGCGCGCGCCGCGAAAACTGATCTGTTCCAGCCGCGGATCGTCGGGCATCGCCTGCTGCACCGCCATCAGAAATTCGAAACTGGAATAGGGCCGCAGGTCGGTGTCGATCAGCTCGATCTGGATCGCGCCCAGCAGATCGGCGTCGATGGTTTCCGCCCCCGGCAGCGGGCGCCCCATATTGCCGCCGATCTGCGCGACCGTGTGAACCACCGGGTTCAGCCCATAGCGCGCCTCGTATTCGCGGCCCAGATCATCGACGGCGGCCTGCATCGCGCGCATCACCCGCAGGCTGTCGTCGCGGTCCGACCCCGGCAGCATGGCGAAATTGCCGCTGATCGACGATTGTTCGGGCGAATCAAAGAACCGCCACGGCACCTGGCCTGTCATCAGCGCGCCCGCCGCCCAGGCAAACAGCGCCAGCATCCCCGCCAACACCGGATAGCGCAACCGCCAGATCCCTGCCGTCGCCGGACGCATCACGGCCCGGATAAACCAGTCCAGCCCCCGGTTCGCCAGCCGCGAGGGCGCATCATACCAGCGCGGCTGACGGCTGGCGGCCAAAGCCTGCGCCATATGATGTGGCAGCACCAGCAGACATTCCACCAGCGAGGCAATCAGCACCAGCCCGACCACCATCGGAATATCGACCACCATCGTGCCGAACCGCCCGCCGATCATCATCAGCCCGGCAAAGGCGATAACCGTCGTCAGGGTCGAGGAAATCACCGGCGCCGCCATCCGTCTCACGGCGCGTTCTGCGGCCAGCACCGGCGGTTCGCGCAGCTTGCGGCCCCGGTAATCGGCATGTTCGCCGACCACGATGGCATCATCCACCACGATGCCCAGCGTCAGGATCAGCGCGAACAGCGAAATCATGTTCAGCGTCATGCCCAACGCATACATCATCGCAATCGCCGCCAGCATCGCCGCCGGAATACCCGCCGCCACCCAGATCGCGGTGCGCGCATTCAGAAACAGAAACAGCAGCCCCAGAACCAGCGCCAGCCCCATGATGGCATTGTCAACCAGCAGCGCCAGCCGCCCGGCGATCTGTTCAGCCCGCGCCCGCACCAGCGTCAGTTCCACCCCTTGCGGCAGGCCGGGGCGCATGTCGTCCAGCACGGCCTCGACCTCGCGCTGCATGGCGATGGCGTCGCCCGCGGCAGACCGCTGAACCTGCACGATCACGGCCGGATCATCGCCCACGAACATCGACACCGCCCGCGCCGCGCCCGAGGATGTGACCTGCGCCACATCGCGGATCAGCAGGTTCGCGCCATCCGCCTGCGCCCGCAGCACCAGTGCGCCCACCGCATCCGGGTCGCGCGCCTCGGCCCCGGTGCGCACCCGCGCCGCGCCGGATGCCACCTCGCCCGCCGGACGGGCCGTGGCAGCGGCCGAGATCACGGCGGCGATCTGCTCCATCGTCAGATCATGGCGTTCCAGATCGGCAGCGCGCAGCGTGACCAGCGTTTCGGGGGCCGCTACCCCGGCCAGCGTGGCGCGGGTGATGCCGCGCTGATACAGTCGGGTCAACAGATCATCGCCGAACCGGCCAAGCTGATCGACGCTGACCGGGCCAGAGATCACCACATCCGCCACCCCGTCACGCCACGCGCCACGGGTCAGTTCCGGTGTCTCGGTCCCGTCAGGCAGGCGACCGGCAGAATCGACGGCGGCTTCCACCTCGGTCATGGCGCGTGACATGTCCCAGCCGGGTTCGAATTCCAGCTGGAGACGCGCCGCGCCCTCGACCGCGCGCGACGTGGTGTTCGCCACCCCCTCGACCCCCATCAGTGCCGGTTCCAGCACACCGACGATGGCGCGATCCACGTCATCGGCCCCGGCCCCGTCCCATTGAACGGAAACGCTGATCGTCTGCACCACAGAATCGGGGAAATGCTGGGATCGCATTCGTGGCGCGGCCAGCAGGCCGGCGACGATCATCACCACCATGACGATATTGGCCAATGTGGCGTGGCGGGTGAATAACGACAGGATACCGCGCCCCGGCGGCACCTGGCTGCGGCCCCGGTCAGCCATTGCCCTGCCCCGCGCCCTGCCGGGCCTGCCGCCCGTTGCCGGACGGCGCGCCGCTGCCTGCCTCCTCTGCCTCATCCACCGGGGCCGCCGCGTCGCGCACCCGGATACCCGTGCCCAGCTGGGGCGCGCGTTCGGCCACGATCCGTGCACCGGCCAGCCCCTGCGGCACAGCGATCAGCACCTGATCGCCCTGACGCCGCAGCACCTGGACCACCACCGAAGATAAGCGCCCGCTGTCATCAGCCACCAGCACCGTCCCGTCACCCCCCAGCGCCGCCGAGGGGATCGCCGCCGCATCCTCCAGCGGCGGCTCGGCAATCGCGACCGATACGAAATCACCGGGGCGCAGGCCCGACTGGCTGCCCTCGATCCGGGCAAAGACCGTGCGGCCCGCCGACCCTTGCGCCACGGATGCCGCCGCCCGGTCCAGCACCGCAGGCACCGCGATCCGCCCCGCCGAGCCATCCAGCATGACCTGAACCGGCGTGCCAGCCAGCCCGCCCGGTGCCGCCGACAGCCGCGCGAACTGATCCAGCGACAGGATAATCTGCACCTCTAACGCCGCCGGGTCGATCAGTTCGGCCAGTTGTTCATTGACCGACACCAGCCCGCCCTCGGACGCGGTGACATTGGTGATCTGCCCGTCGAAGCCCGCGAAAATCGCCGTCTGATCCAGCGCGCGCCGCGCTTCGGACAGGTCGATCCCGGCGCGGCGCAGGCTGATGGTGGCCGAATCCACCGCCGCTTCGGCACTGGCCAAGGCCGAGCGACGCGACAGCACCGCCTGATTGGCGGTCGAGGCCGCCAACCGCACCGTTTCCGCCTCGGCGCTGGTGCCAAGACCACGCCCGGCCAGTTGTTCCTGCCGCGCCACCGCCGCGCGGCGCAGCGCCGCCTGTTCCTCGGCCGCGGTCAGATCGTCGCGGGCGATGCCAACGGCGTTCTGCGCCTCGGCCAGAACCGCCGCTGCGGCCTCATGCGCGGCCTCGGCCACGGCGACCTGCGCCTGCGCCGGGGCCGGGTCGATGCGCAGCAGGAACTGCCCGGCGGACACGGTGCCACCTTCGTGCATGGCCGGGTCAAGCTGAACGATCCGCCCCGCCGCCTGCGCCCGCAACTGAACCGAGCGGCGGGCCTGCACGGTGCCAAACACCTCGATCACCGGGGTCTGCACCTGCGGCACCAGCGCGACCAGCCGCGTGGTGAACACCTGTTCCGCCACCGGCCGACCGCCCCCCGGCCCCGCGCGGCGCGTCTCAAGCGCCTGCCACAACTGAAACCCCGCCAAAAACAGCAGGGCAACCGTCAGGGCGGCAATCGCCAGCCCGCCAAGACTGCGGATCAGAAAGCGCATAAAACCTCGTTTGCCCGATCTAGGCCAAACGGAACCTAAACGGAAACGGTTTCCAGCCGTGCCTGCACCGATAACAGGTCGGCCCAGGCATCCCGCTTGGCCACCGGGTTGCGCAGCAGATAGGCCGGATGCGTCATCGGCATGGCCGGGCGGCCAAAAGCCTGGGTCCAGGTGCCGCGCAGCCGCAGAATGCCGCGACGCCCCAGCGCCGCCTGACAGGGCGTGTTGCCCATCAGCACCACCAGATCGGGCGCGGCCAGTTCGATATGACGGCGCACAAAGGGCATCATCATCGCCATTTCGGCATCTGACGGGTCACGGTTGCCCGGCGGGCGCCACGGTAAAACATTGGTGATATACAGCGCCCGCGTGGCATCAACATGATCGCGTGCCATGCCGATAGCGGCGAACATCTGGTCCAGCAACTGCCCGGCGCGGCCCACGAAAGGGCGGCCCTGACGGTCCTCTTCATCACCCGGCGCCTCGCCCAGAATCAGCACACGGGCGGCAGGGTTGCCATCGGCAAAGACAAAGCGGCGCGCACCCTTTTTCAACTCGATCCCGTCAAAGCGTTCCTGTGCCGCCGCCAGATCCTCCAGCGTCTGCGCGGATTCGGCCATGCGCTGCGCCTCGGCCACCAGCATATCCAGTTCCGGTTCAGCAGCGGCAATGGCGGCGGGCGCGGGGGGGGGGGCGACCGGCCCGGCAGCTGTCGGCGTGGCAGGCGCACGATCCGCCACCGTGAAACGGTCCAGCGGCGCATCCAGAACGGGTTCGTCCGCGCCCATCTCGACCTGCCATTCCAGCAGGGCCAGCGCCGCAGCCGCGTCCAGATCGTCCCAGCGGCCCCCGTCCATCAATCCGTCACCAGCATATAGCCGGTGCCCCGCACGGTTTGCAGGAACCGAGGCTCGCGCGGGTCGGGTTCCAGCTTGCGGCGCAGGCGGGTGATCTGCACGTCAATCGCACGTTCGCTGTTTTCAGTCTCGTCGCCGGGCGCGCCACGGCCCAGATCCTCGATCAGTTCGGCGCGGCTGACCGGCTGGCCCCGGCTGGCGGCCAGCCGCCGCAGCAACGCGCTTTCCGATCCGGTCAGACGCACCGGCGCATCCCCCGACCACAGATCACCCTTTTCCGTGTCATAGCGCAGCGCGCCCATGGTCAGAAACTTGGGCTGAGCGATCTCGGCGGCAGGCATCCGGCGCAGAATCGCGGCGATGCGCAGCAACAGCTCGCGCGGCTCGAACGGCTTGGGCAGATAGTCATCGGCCCCCGATTCCAGTCCGGTTATACGGTCGGATGTCTCGCCCTTGGCGGTCAGCAGCAGAATCGGCGTGGTGATGCGCCGCCGCAGATCGCGGGTCAGGGAAAAGCCATCCTCGCCCGGCATCATCACATCCAGCACGATCAGATCGAATTCCAGGCCGCCCAACAGCCGCCGCGCCTGCGCGGCATCGCGGGCAGCGGTCACGAAATAACCGTGCCGCTGCAAAAAGCGGCGCAGCAGGGTGCGAATCCGTTCGTCGTCATCGACGATCAGAATATGCGTATCGGCAGCCGGGGCGGCGCTGGTCATTGGTTCAGTCCGTCATGTCCTTCATCAACTGATACTGCGCCCGCGTCTTGGGGTCCATCATTGCCTCAAGCACCTGCCGGAACCCGGCCACCGCCTGCGGCCCGGCGGCGCGATAGGCGGCGCGCATCCGGCCCCGCTGCGCCTCGGACAGACGGCGTTCCAGCGCCGCGCCTTTTTCCGTCAGATGCAGCAGCCGTTCACGCCGGTCACGGCGGCCCACGCGGCTGTCCACCAGGCCATCCTCGATCAGCGTGCGCAGGACGCGGTTCAGCGATTGTTTCGTCACGCCCAGAACATCCAGCAGCGCCGTCACCGTCAGCCCTTCATCACGACCGATGAAATGCAGCGCCCGGTGATGCGCCCGGCCATAGCCCATATCGCCCAAAATCATGTCGGGGTCGGCGGTGAACGCGCGATAGGCAAAGAACATCGCCTCGATCCCCCGGCGCAACTGGTCATCCGTCAGGAAAAGCAGCGTTTCCCCGCCCAGCCCCGCAATCCGCGCTGTGTCCTGCATCGGCCGTGGTTCCCCCTGATATGGCAGCGATGTTGACTTTCAAAAATTTGTTGGATAGCCGTCAACCCATCTTGCGAAAGATTTTTCCTGAATGGGGGCTATCCGCGCAAGATTTGAAAAATTCAGGGGTGGGGATGGCGATGACGGCTGCATATGATGATCGCGACGGCAAGATCTGGATGGATGGCAAACTGGTGGACTGGCGCGCGGCCAACGTTCACATCCTGTCCCACGCACTGCACTATGCCAGCTCCGTGTTCGAGGGCGAGCGTTGCTATTCCGGCAAGATATTCAAAAGCCACGAACATTCGCTGCGGCTGATCGAATCGGCGCGGCTGCTGGACATGTCCTCGCCCTATAGTGCCGAAGAAATCGACGCCGCCAAGGATCAGGTGCTGGCCGCCAACGGCTTTACCGACGCCTATGTGCGGGCGGTGATGTGGCGCGGTTCGGGGCAGGATATGGGCGTATCGGCACGGCGCAACCCGGTGCATCTGGCCATCGCCGCCTGGGAATGGGGCAGCTATTACGGCGATGCCAAATGGCAGGGCGCGAAACTGGACGTGGCCAAATGGAAACGCCCCTCGCCCGAAACCATCCCGACCGCGGCCAAGGCTGCCGGTCTTTACATGATCTGCACCATGTCGAAACACGTGGCCGAGGAAAAAGGCTGTTCCGACGCGCTGTTCATGGATTGGGAAGGCTTTGTGGCCGAGGCGACCGGCGCCAACATCTTTTTCGTCAAGGATGGCGAGGTGCATACCCCGCAGGCTGACCGTTTTCTGAACGGCATCACCCGCCAGACCGTCATCCAGATGTTGCGCGACAAGGGCATCACCGTGCATGAGCGCCGCATCAAACCCGAGGAACTGTCGGGTTTCAGCGAATGCTGGCTGACCGGAACCGCCGCCGAGGTGACGCCGGTCGCACAGATCGGCGACTGGCATTTCCAGGTCGGCCAAATGACCCGCGAAATCGCCGAAGATTACGAAAAACTGGTCCGCAGCTGACCAGGACAGCCCCGGCACGCCCTGGCCCTTTACCGTAAATAACGCAACCGCCACTGCATCAGGCGGTTGCACCTGCTCTCTGATATGAACAGCCCGCAAGGGCCTTCCGGTCATTTTGGGGGCTGGCCGCTGCGGGTCGGGGGTCTCGCAGGCATCTTGCGCAGGCTCAGACCTGTATCGGCTTCTTATACGGCGAGATTGGGCAACAATGGCCCGATTGTTTTCCAGAACTGACGCTGGAACAGCTTTCATTCCCTCAGCCTGTAACCCGCCCGCGTGGCATACTGGCGTGAAGGCAAGGCTTCGACGGCAGGTTGATCGGATCAGGTGCCCGCAGAAAAGGCTGCATTGCGGTTTGCGGCAGAGGTCGATCCCCTGACACCCGTCCGGCAGGCACCGCCGACAGCATTCCCCAAAGATGTTTTCAAGACATGCGTCATCCCTTCGGCGTCAAGCGCAGTCCCTTAAAGGAAAAATTGGCCCCTTGGTGCCACCTGAAAGACATTTACATTATGTGTCGCAAAGGGGGCCGGTGCGTCAGGTTTTCATACTGCGCAAAAAATTCAGGCCGTGCGGGAATAGCCCGCCGCGCCCTGCGTTATCACCCCGACATGTCACTGCATCCTGTTAACAATCGCAGGGCCGGCCCAGTTTATCCTCGCATCGACCGTATCAGCACGGCCGATGCCCTTGCCTATTCATACCATCCGGCCACGGGCGATGCGCAGATATTCCGCCGTTTTCCGCCCATCCTCTGCACGGGTCTGCGGGCGGCTGCGCAGCGCCTGGATGGCCGGGTGCATCCCTGACTGACGCTCGTGCTGCGTGAAAGCCCGCAGACGGGCGGTGCTGCTGGCGCGCTGTTGGTCGCTGATGTGACGGGTCATGACTGGTCCTCCTCTGACAAAAGGATAGGCCGAATCGCCCGCAGGCCAAAGCCCCACCTGCGGTTTTCCGCAAATTGCATAAATTATGCGCAAAAGTGGCGCGTCACGCCGCCTTGATGCCATGCGCTGCCGCCAGAACGGCGTGCAGCGCCACCGGGCTGTCGTTGGCCCGCAACTTGCCGCGCAGATCGGGGTCGCGCAGGGTCCGCGACACCAGCGCCAGCGCCTTGAGATGATCGACCCCGGTGCTTTGCGGTGCCAGCAGGGCAAAGACCAGATCGACCGGCTGGCGGTCCACGGCGTCAAAATCCATCGGCCTGTCCAACCGAATGAACAGGCCCACCACCTTGTTCAACGCGTGCAGCCGGGCGTGCGGCACGGCCACGCCATGGCCCACGCCGGTCGCACCCAGGCTTTCGCGTTCCTGCAAGGCATCCAGAACCTCGGCGCTGTTCAGGCCGTATACGCTGGCCGCAAGATCGGCCAGTTCCTGAAACAGCCGCTTTTTCGAGACGATCTGATTGAACGACCGCACCGCCTCGGGTTTCAGGATTTCGCTGATCTGCATGTTTCCCTGATCTTTCAAATCGTCCGGGCGGCAGCACGAACCGCCGCCCGGCACCAGACATCACGACATCGTGCGGGGGTCGATCCACCCCACGTTTCCATCCTCGCGCCGGTGAACGACATTGACGCCACCGTGCTTTTCATTGCGGAACACCAGCAACGGCGCACCGGCCAGCTCCATCTGCATCACCGCATCGCCGACCGACAGGGTGGGCACGCGGGTTTCCATCTCGGCGATGATGATCGGTTCCAATCCCGCGTCGCGCGATTCCCATTCATCCTCATCAGCGGCCAGCACATACATGCCTGCCTGACCGAACTCAACCGGCGACTGCCGTTCCTTGTGGTGATCCTTCAGACGGCGCTTGTAACGGCGCAACTGCTTGTCCATCTTTTCGCGGCACGCCTCGAAGGCGGCATAAACCTCGGACGCAGAGCCCTTGGCCTGAACGGTCAGGCCGGTGGACAGATGCACCACGGCATCGCAGGTATATTGATGCGCATCGCGGGAAAAGGTGATGGCCGCATCGGTCGGCCGCTGCGAATATTTGTCGATCGTCTCACCCAGTTCCGTTTTCACATGCGATGTCAGCGCATCGCCGACATCCAGATGTTTTCCGCTGATGGTATAGCGCATCGCTGGTCCTTTCTTGTTGTCCCGCCGCACCGCCAATGGCTGCGCAACGGATGCGCGAGGGCGGAAATTGCCCCCATACCAACAGTTTGCTGCCGGAATCGTTGCACTGTCAATCGCAGCGCGATGCCGCATCGCGGCATCGCGCGATCACACCATGCGGAAACCTTCGCCCAGATAGACCTGGCGCACGCGGGGATCGGCGACAATTTCATCAGTCGTGCCCGACATCAGCACATGACCATCGTGCAGGATATAGGCGCGATCCACGATCCCCAGCGTTTCGCGCACGTTATGGTCGGTAATCAACACCCCGATGCCACGCGATTTCAGATCATGCACCAGCCCGCGGATTTCATTCACCGCAATCGGATCAACCCCGGCAAAGGGTTCGTCCAGCAGCAGATAGGACGGGTCCGAGGCCAGACAACGGGCGATTTCCACCCGCCGCCTTTCGCCCCCCGACAGCGCCATCGCCGGGGCCTGCCGCAGATGCGCGATGGAAAAATCACCCAGCAATTCTTCCAGCCGGTCGCGGCGGCGGTGGCTGTCATGCTGCGACAGCTCCAGCACGGCCATGATATTCTGTTCGACCGTCAGCCCGCGAAAGATCGACATTTCCTGCGGCAGATAGCCGATCCCCAGCCGCGCCCGGCGAAACATCGGCAACACGGTGGCATCGCGCCCGTCGATCAGCACCTGCCCGGAATCGGCGGCCACCAGCCCGGCAATGCAATAAAAGCAGGTGGTCTTGCCCGATCCGTTCGGTCCCAGCAAGGCCACCACCTCGCCACGGGCCAGATCCATCGACACATCCCGGATCACCGGACGCTTGCGATAGGATTTGCGCAAGGACCGGACATGCAGCCCCTGTCCGCCGGGGTCAGCCCTGCCCGGCATCAGTTGCCACCCGGTTGCAGCACAGACCGGACACGCCCCTGTGCCTGCGCCGTGCCATCGGCCAGATTGACCACAACACGATCCCCGCTCATGACATTGCTGCCCTGCGTCAACAGCACATCGCCGGTCAGCGTGACCATGCCGCTGTCCACCTCGTATCGGGCGGATTGCGCCTCGGCGGCATCCGGCCCGCTGACCAGAACCACCCCGCCCGAAGCATCCAGCGCCCGGATCCGCCGCTGCGGCCCGCTGCCCGCACTGTCGGCATATTCCACCCGCACCGTCTGCGCCGACAGCCGCATGGCCCCCTGCCCGATCACCACATTTCCCTGAAACAGCGCCGTGCCATCGGTCTGGTTCACGCTCAGCGAATCTGCCGACACCTCGACCGGGGCAGAGGTATCGGCGCGCATCCCGCCAAAGGCCACGGTCTGCGCCAGCGCAGGCAGGGCCGTCAGGGTCAGGGCAAGGAATGTGGCACGGAACATGGCAACCTCGGGGCGCGCAGGAAAGGGGTCAGGGCCGGTATAACAGACGCACACCGTCTGTGAAGTTCAAGACGTGACCCGCGCCGGTTTCATCGGGAACCAGATCCATCGCCCCGGCCTCGATCTCTCCGAACGGGGCGGTGGCGGTCACGCCTGTCGTGGCGCTGATCCGGTCGTCGGTCATCAGCGCGGTGATTTCCGGCGCGGTCAGCCGCCAGCCCGACGAGGTGTGCATCTGCACCCCCCCCGACAGATGCACGGAATCCGGGCTGGTTTCGGCCAAAGGGGCCGCCAGATTGGCGATCAGCCCGTCATCACCGGGTGCGCGCCAATCCATCCGCAAGGTGCGGACCTTGCCATCCGCAGGGTCCGTCGATGCCTCGGCCGCGCTCAGCGAAACCTGCGCGCCATCCGGCGTCACCCCGGCATAGCGCGGCGCGGTGATGCGCGGATCGCGGGCCATCTCTTCGGCATCGACCTGCGCATAAGGGATGTTCGGCTCGACCCCCGGTTTGCGGCCCAGCAGGAACAGCGTTGACAGAATCGCCAGCGCCAGCAACGGCAACAGCACGCGCAGCCAACGAACGATTCGCGTGCGGTTCATCACACCATCCCGGCGCGCAGACAGTCGTGAATATGCAGGATGCCGGCGGGCCGCCCATCGTCATCCAGCGCGAACAGGCAGGTGATCTTGCGCGCCTGCATTTCAGCCAGCGCCGCCTCGGCCAGCGCGGTGGGGGAAATGCTGCGCGGGTTCGCGGTCATCACCTGCCCTGCACGACGATCCAAAAGCCCGTCCATGTGGCGACGCAGGTCGCCGTCGGTGATGATGCCGGTCAGCCGCCCCTGCCCGTCCACCACACCCGTCACGCCAAAGCCCATGCGGCTGATCGTCAGCAACGCATCGGCCATCGGCGCGTCGTCAGGCACCAGCGGCATATCGCGGTGCATCAGATCCCCCACCTTGGCCAGCCGCGCGCCCAGCTTGCCGCCGGGATGGAAGGTGCGGAAATGTTCGGGGGTGAACTGCCGGTGCTCCATCAGCGCAACGGCCAACGCATCGCCCAGCGCCAGCGTCATGGTGGTCGATGTCGTGGGCACGATTCCGGTGCCACAGGCCTCGGCCGCCTGCGGCAGAACCAGCGCCACATCCGCCTGCCGCAACAGCGTCGATTCAGGACGCGAGGCCACACCGATCAGCGGGATCGAAAACCGCCGGGTGTGGGCGATCATATCCGCCAGTTCCGGCGTCTCGCCGCTGTTGGACAACATCAGCACGACATCGGCCCGCGTGACCATGCCCAGATCGCCGTGGCTGGCCTCGGCCGGGTGAACGAATTGCGCGGGCGTGCCGGTGCTGGCCAGCGTAGCGGCGATCTTGCGCCCGACATGGCCGGATTTGCCCATGCCCGACACGATCACCCGACCGCCAGCCGCCAGGATCGTATCAACCGCACGATCAAACGCGCCATCCAGCCCGGCAGCCAGTTGCGCCAGCCCCTCGGCCTCGACCGCGATCACCCGCCGCGCTGTTTCGATATATCCGCTCAACCCTGCGCCTGTCTTTCGTTTGAAAATATCCCGGGGGTCCGGGGGCTGGCCCCCGGACCGACAGCTAAATTAATGACTGAAGATGTCCTTTTCATCCCCCCAGCCCAGCAAATCCAGATGCGCGCGGGCGGGCAGGAAATCGAAACAGGCCTGCGCCAGCCCCATCCGGCCTTCGCGTTTCAGACGCTCTTCCAGCACATCCTTCAGCTTGTGCAGGTGCAGCACATCGGATGCCGCGTATTCCAGCTGTGCATCCGACAGATCCTCGGCCCCCCAGTCGCTGGTCTGCTGCTGCTTGGAAATATCCACATCGACCAGTTCGCTCAGCAGATATTTCAGCCCGTGCCGGTCGGTATAGGTGCGCACCAGCTTGGACGCGATCTTGGTGCACCAGACCGGAGCCGTCACCACGCCAAAGGCATTTTCCAGCGCCGCGATGTCAAAGCGGCCAAAGTGGAACAGCTTCAGCACCTGAGGATTGACCAGCATCCGGGTCAGGTTCGGCGCCTCGTGCTGGCCGCGGGCGATCTGCACCAGATGCGCCTGCCCATCGCCCGAGGACAACTGCACCAGACACAGCCGGTCGCGGCGCGGGTCAAGGCCCATGGTTTCGGTGTCGATGGCAACGCTGGGGCCAAGCTCCAGATCGTCGGGCAGGTCGCCCTGATAAAGATGAATGCTCATCACGCGGTCTCTTGCTGATATATCACGCCCCTATGAACCGGATTGCCCGCAATTTCCAGTGCCCAGCGGTTCCGGCAGCGGCATATCCCGCACAAGCTTGTCGCGCTGATGTTCCAGCTGCGGCGGCAGGATCAGCCCGCGTCCCAGACCGGCCAACGGCTCGTCCACCGTGAAGCCGGGACCATGAGTCGCGATTTCCAGCAGATTGCCGCCCGGTTCACGGAAATAGATGCTTTGAAAATAGCGCCGGTCGATCTGCGGCGCAACGTGGACGCCATGGTCGATCAGCCGCTGGCGAAAGGCCAGCCCCACAGCAGAGTCCGGAGCAGAAAAGGCCAGATGATGCACCGCACCCGGACCTTGCCGCGCCGGCGGCAGGTCGGGCTGCACGAAAACATGCAACTCGCCGGCAGGGCCGGGGGGCGCGCCGGGCATGGCAAAGGTCAGCATCCGCCCGCCGCCGCCGGGGTCATCCGCCCCGCCGGTCTGCCGCATCCCCAGCAGCCCGGTCAGAAACCAGCCGCAGACCGCCGCATCGTGAACCGACAGGGCAACCGCCCCCAGCCCCATGATCTGGTGTTCCGCAGGCACCCCGGAACCGTCGTAAATCACGCCGGGCGGGCCAACCGGATCGGCGATCAGCGCCAGCCGCAGCCCTTCGGGGCAGTCGAACAGCAGCGCATCCCACGCGCCCACCTGCCCCCGCGTCACCGCACATCCCGCCGCCGCCAGACGCGCGGCCCAGAAATCCACACTGCCGGGCGGAATACGAAAGCCCACCCGGACAATGGCATTCGTGCCGCGCCGTTCCCGCGCACTGGTCCAGTGAAAAAACGACAAGGTGGCCCCCGGCGTCCCCGCCCCGTCGCCATAGAACAGATGCAGCCCGCCGCTGTCCTCGTTCACGCCGCGCTTGACCAGCCGCAGGCCCAGAATCCCCGCGATGAAATCATGGCAGGCGCGCGGATCGGCGGTGATGGCCGTCACATGATGATACCCGGTCAGCATCGCTTTCCCCTTTCGCGCCGCACAGGATTCGCAGCAGGCAAAAGGCAGGTTAGCCCACCCGGTTTGACAAAGCGTTAATCCGCGCCCGAAATCAGACGCTGACCCCGAACAGCCGCCCCACGCCCGCCGTCACAGCCATGGCAAAGCTGCCCCAGACTACCACCCGCAGGATCGCGCGGCCCATCGGCGCCCCGCCCGCCCGCGCGCCGATCGCGCCCAGCATCACCAGCGCCAGCAGCGTCACCACCAGAACCGCCGGGATGATCTGCCCCGCAGGCGCCAGAAAGCTGGCCGCAACCGGCATGGCCGCCGCCGCCGAAAAGGTCAGCCCCGATGCCAGCGCCGCCTGCAAGGGGTTGGCGGCCAGCGCCTCGCTCAGCCCCAATTCGTCGCGCATATGCGCGCCCAGCGCGTCGTGATGGGTCAGTTCCCACGCCACCTTTTGCGCCGTTTCATCCGACAGGCCCCGGTCGCGCCAGATCGCGGCCAGCTCGGCCATCTCGCCCTCGGGGTCGTTTTTCAGCGCGTCGAGTTCGCGGCGCATATCCGCCCGCTCGATGTCGGTCTGCGAACTGACCGAGACATATTCCCCCGCCGCCATCGACATCGCGCCCGCCGTCAGCCCGGCCACGCCCGCCAGCCCGACCGTCGCCGGATCAGGGGTGGCCGCCGCCACACCCACGATCAGCGAACTGACCGACACGATCCCGTCATTCGCCCCCAGAACCGCCGCGCGCAGCCAGTTCGACCGGCTGATGAAATGCGGATCATCGGGATGGGTGCTGGACAGATGGCGCATGGTCTGGCTCCGGTGGCTAAGGCGGGAATCGTTGCAAGCAAGGCGGCTTCAATACGCCTGCGCCCCGCCAGTTGCAACTGGAACCGGCGCAGCCCCCCGGAAAGCCCCAGCAAGCCCGCGCCATCAACCATCACAAACCCGTCACATTTCCGCCGCAGAGATGTCACACAGGGCGACTAGACGCAGGCTGACCTTGTTGTGGAGCATGTCGATGAAGACCCTTCTTCTTACCACCGTCGCGACCTTTGGTCTGGCTGGCCTGGCCGCCGCCGAAACCTTGCCGCAGGCCGATACCGATTGGTTCAAGAACGCGCAGGCGACCATTCAGGAACGTCTGGCGGTGCAGCCGATCACCGGCACCGCGAAAAACGTGATCCTGTTCACGGCTGACGGCAACGGCGTCGGCACCAACTATGCGATCCGCCTGTATTCCGGTCAGCTGGAGGGCGGGCTTGGCGATGATTACGTCCAGCCGCACGAACGGTTTCCCAATGTCGCGCTGGTGAAAACCTATACCTCGAACGGCCAGACCGCCGATTCCGCGCCGACTGCTGGCGCCATGAACTCGGGCGTCAAAGGCAAGAACGGCATGATCAACATCATGGATCACGTCTCTGTCGGCGATTGCGCCGCCGGTGCCGATGCCGGGACCAAGACCTTTGCCGAGATCGTGTCGGAAATGGGCAAATCGGTCGGCGTCATCTCGACCGCGCGCATCACCCACGCCACTCCGGCGGCAGTCTATGCCCGCACCGTGCATCGCGATTATGAATCCGACGCGCAGGTGCCCGAGGGCTGCGACCAGAAAGACATCGCCGCGCAGATGATGGATCAGCTGAACGCGGGCGTTCTGGACGTGGTTCTGGGTGGTGGCCGCCGCGCTTTCCTGCCGGAAAACGTCGCCGACACCGAAGGCCGCAATGGCCAGCGTCAGGACGGCCGCAACATGATCGAGGAATTGCAGGCCGCTGGCGCTCAGGTCGTGTTCGCCGACACCGATTTCGCCGAACTGGACCTGAACGCGACCAACGCGCCGATCGTTGGCCTGTTTGAATCCAGCCATATGATGTATGACCTCGACCGCACCGGCGAACCCTCGCTGGCTGAAATGACCGAGGCCGCGATCACATCGCTGTCGAACAACGAAAACGGCTTTTACCTGAACGTCGAGGGTGGCCGCGTCGATCACGCCAACCACGATGGCAACCTGCACCGCACTGTGGGCGATGGCAAAGCCTTTGCCGATGCCATCGCCAAGGCAATCGAGATGACCGATCCGGCAGAGACCCTAATCATCGTCACCGCCGACCATGAACACGCCATCGCCTTTAACGGCTATTGCGGTCGCGGCTCGAACATCCTTGGCCTGTGCATGCAGGAAAACGACAGCGGCGTCGAACATACCGGCCAGCCAAACCTTGCTGCTGACGGCAAGCCCTATACCGTCGCCGGATTCCTGAACGGCGCCGGTTCGGTTCTGGTCGAACAGGCGCTGCCCGAATCCCCCGAGGGCGAACAGATCGCCAGTGATGCGACCGCGCCCGCCCCGGCAGAATCGACCGAGGCCGAGGCCCCGACGCCGGTCTTTGCCGCCCCCGAAGGCCGCCCGACCGTCACCGAGGAACAGGCCACCGACATCGACTATCTGCAACAGGCGCTGATCCCGATGTCGTCCGAAACCCACGCTGGCACCGATGTTGCCGTCTTTGCCAATGGCCCCTGGGCGCATCTGTTCGGCGGCGTGATCGAGCAGAACGTGATCTTCCACGTCATGCACCACGCCGTCACCGCCGAATAATCTTGTGCTAAACTCAGCATGGCCCCGGCACGTCCGGGGCCATGCGTCATTACGGAAAGGAACCGCCATGCACCGCCGCCAGCTTTTGACCTCGCTTCCCGCCCTTGGCGCCGGTCTGACCTTGCTGGGCCGGCCCGCGCTGGCCGACACGGCCACCCGCCTGCGCGAATTATATAACCGCGACCAAAGCTTTTCCGACTTCGCCCTGTCGCAAGAGGGCAAGCGCACCGAGATCTGGGGCTTTATGGCCCCGCCGCTGAAAGCCGAATCCGAATTTTTCGTGCTGACCAACCGCCCCATGGCCGTCTGCCCCTTTTGCGAGCCGGGGATGCCGTGGCCGACCGATATTCTGGCCGTCTATGCCCGCCGCGTCGTCAATGTCATCGCCTTCAACGTCCCGATCACCTGCACCGGCACGCTGGAACTGGGCGATTACGTCGATCCCGAACTTGGCTTTTATTCCAAAGTCCGGCTGGTGGATGCCACCTACGCCCGCGTCTGACATGACCCCTGACCTGCACCTGACCGACCTCAGCGTGACCTCGGCCGAGGGGCGCACCCTGCTGGACATCCCCGCCCTGCACATCCCCGGCGGCCAGACCGTCGCCCTGCGCGGCCCGTCCGGCGCGGGCAAATCGACGCTGCTGCACGTCCTCAGCGGCTTGGTGCGCCCCGCCGCAGGTCAAGTCCGCTGGGCCAGCCAAGACATCGCCGCCCTGCCCGAGGATGCCCGCGCCCGGTTCCGCCGCGACACCCTTGGCCTGATTTTTCAGGACTGCCATTTGTTTGAGGAACTGTCCGCCCTCGGCAATGCCGCCCTTGCCGCCGCCTTTTCGCCAAAGGACGCCCGCGCGCGGGTCCACGACACGGCGGCGCACTGGCTGACCCGCCTTGGCCTGCCCGACACCACCACCCGCACCGTGGACAGCTATTCCGGGGGCGAGCGTCAGCGCATCGCCGTTGCCCGCGCCTTGGCCGCCGACCCGCCTGTGATCCTCGCCGATGAACCCACCGCCGCGCTGGACCGCACCAACGCCGACCGCCTTGGCCGCGATCTGGTGGCGCTGGCAACCGACGCCGGACGCACGCTGATCACCGTCACCCATGACGACACGCTGGCGGGCCAGATGCAGCGCCGCATCACCCTGACCGATGGCCGCATCACGGATGACACCCATGTCTGACCTCTGGGCCAGCCTGCCGAATCTGGCGCAAGACATCCTGACCGCCCTCGCCCTGCTGCTGCCCGGTCTGCTGGCGGGCCTGCTGGTCATCCGCGGCCTGCGCCCGTTGCCGCTCGCCGCCGCCATGCTGCGCCGCTTTAGCTGGGTCAACGCACTGTTCGTGCTGCTGATCGCCACCTCGGTCGGGCTTGGCGTCGGCCTGCTGGCGCAGGAACGCGGGCTGCGTCAGGGATCGGCCCGCGCCGCCGAGCCCTTCGATCTGATCGTCGCCGCACCGGGCAGCGAGATCACGGTGATGATGGCCGCCGTCTATCTGCAACCCTCGGACATGGGGCTGGTCACGGGCGCGCAATATGACGAGATCGCCAATACCGAAGGCGTCGCCCTCGCCGCCCCCATCGCCTTTGGCGACAGTTATCAGGGTGCCCCCGTCGTCGGCACCACCGCCGAATTCGTCACCCACCTTGCCGGCACCCTCGCCGCTGGCCGCATGTTTGAAACGGCACACGAGGCCGTCGCCGGTGCGTTCGCCCCCGCGCCCATCGGCACCCGCTTTACCCCCGCTCATGGCACCGGCCATGACACCGACGACCACGGGCATGAAGGGTTCGAATACCACGTCACCGGCCAGATGGCCCCGACCGGCAGCCCGTGGGACCGCGCCATCCTTGTTCCCGTCGAAGGCGTCTGGGAAATCCACGGCCTGCCCAACGGCCACGCCGCAGGCGACACTCGCATCGGCCCGCCCTTCATCGCCGAATACATGCCCGGCACCCCCGCCGTGCTGGTCCGCGCCACCGAACTGTGGGGCAATTATTCCCTGCGATCCCGGTTCACGCGCGGTGACCTGATGGCCTTCTTCCCCGGCACGGTGCTGGCGCAACTGCACAGCCTGATGGGCGAAGTGCGCAGCGCCATGTCGCTGATGGCGGTGCTGACGCAGGTGCTGGTCACGCTGTCGGTGCTGATCGGGCTGATGATCCTCGTCCGCCTCGTCGCCCGCAGCCTCGCCCTGCTGCGCGCCATCGGCGCGCCGTTGCGGTTTGTCTTTGCCGTGGTCTGGACTTATTCCGCCGCGCTGATCCTGACCGGGGCCGCGCTTGGCCTCGCCCTCGGCTGGATCGCGGCGCGGGTCATCTCGACCATCGTCACCACCCGGACCGATGTGCTGGTGACGGCCAACCTCGGCTGGCCCGAACTGCACCTCGTCGCCGCCTTCATCAGCCTGACCCTGCTTTTGGCGCTGGTCCCGGCATGGATGGCCGTCCGCCGCCCGCTGCTGACCGACTTGCGGGGGTAAGGGCGCACGCTTAAGCTGACCCAAACCCAAAAGGATCAGACAATGAAAGCAGTCGGTTTAACCGAATACGGCGGCCCCGAGGTTCTGCATCTGGTGGACCTGCCCCTGCCCGAACCCGGCGCGGGGGAACTGCGCATCAAGGTCACAGCCGCCGCGATCCACCCCGCCGATCTGATGCTGCGCAAGGGCGCGCTGGCCGAATGGTATGGCGACACGCCCAAACCTTATGTGCCCGGCATGGATATTGCCGGAGTTGTCGATGCCTTCGGGCCGGGGGCCAAGGCCAGCAGCGGCCTGACCCTCGGCGCCAAGGTGGTGGCGCTGGTCAATACCTTCGGCACGCATGGTGGCTACAGCGAATATGTGGTGCTGCCCGCCGCCTCGGTCGCCGCCGCCCCGCGCGGGATCAGCGCGCCTCAGGCGGCGTCTTTCCTGATGCCCGCCATGACCGCGCGGGCCGGGCTGGATATGCTGGCGCTGCAAAAGGGCGATGCGCTGCTGGTGGCGGGCGCTGCCGGGGCGGTCGGGCGCTTTGTCGTGGCGCTGGCCCATGCCGACGGACTGCGGGTGATCGCGCTGGCCGATGAATCCGATGCGGCGATGCTGCGCGATCTGGGCGCCGATACCCTCGTGCCACGCAGCGCCGATTTCGCCCAGGCGATGCAGGCCGTCGCCCCCGAAGGCGTGGCCGGCCTGTTCGACACCACCCCCGCGCATGCCCAGCATATCCCGGCGCTGCGCGACGGCGGCAGCGTCGTGTCCACCAGCGCCGATCCCGGCGATCCCGGCCGGGGCATCCGCACGGCGATGGTCAACGTGCGCAACCACATGACCGATCACGCCGCCATCGCCCGCCTGCGCGACATGGCCGAAAACGGCCAACTGCCGCTGAACGTCGCCGCCACCTTCCCCGCGACCAAGGCCGTCGCCGCGCATCAGCTGTTCGATGCGAGCGGACAGGCAAAAGGGCGCATCCTGATTTTGTTTTAGGTAACAAAGACGGCAATCGTCTGAAGCAGACCAAGCCGCCCGCTGGCGGATTTGCAGGGGCGAGGCAGGATCACACCCTCAGCAGACGCGCTTTCAACCCGTCAGGATAAAGCCGAGGCCCATCAGCCAGATCAAGCGCGTCCAGCGCAAACCATTCGGCAAAACATCGCGTTCCATCATCCTCTTGGAACTGAATGCGCGTTTCGCCCGCAAAAGCGCCCCCCGGAAAAGCGACATCGAAGATCGCCAGCACCTCATGTCCAAGCCTGCCTTCATGGCAATAGATATTCTCCATGAAAACGGGCGCTACGGTGATTTCGACCGTGATCCCCAATTCTTCCTGAAATTCGCGGATGACCGCCGCTTCAGCGGTCTCGCCAAATTCCACCGGCCCGCCCAAAGGGCGCACGCCTTTCACAGATCCCCCGTCATCCAGAACTTCAGCCGCAAGAAGCCTGTCGTGCCGCCAGTGGATACCAAGGGCTTTAAAGCGGATATGCGGTGCGGGTCGCCAAACTGTCATCAACAGGGATGACAGAACGTCGTCACCCACGGCAACCGGCGCGCGATCACCCCATATGCGCCCCGCAACACCCCGGCCTTTACCGCGCGCCCGGTCAACCACCCGTTAACCTCTGCGCCACCACCTGTGTACAGCCTGTGTACAACCTGTGCACAGGTGGTGCACAGGTTGTGCAGCCCAAACCCCAGCAATTGCTGACGCCGCAACACCTGCCCCGCACCGTCAGCGCAACAGCAACGCCCGCCCCCGTTGCGCGCGCCCAAAGGTTAACGCCGCCATCGTCTTTCGTTTCCAAATATCCCGAGGGTCCGGGGGCTGGCCCCCGGCCTTCGGGGGCAAGGCCGCCCTTAATGCACATGCCCCGCATGGCTGTGCGCCGTGGCATTCCGTGCGCCGATCTCGGCATGGGCGTCCAGATGCACATCGCCGATCTGGACCGCGATCTCTAGCGCATCCCCCGCCGTCAAAGCCCGCGGCAAACGATCCAGCCGCAGCGCCAATACACGCGGCTCCAGCGCGACCTTATGCCCCGCAGTCAGCGGCAGAGCGGGCAGAACCACCCAGCGTTCGCCCGATGATCCGTATTGAAAACCAACGACTTGCAGCGGTTGAGCCAAAGCCGCGCCGCCGGTCAGGGCGGTATCGGCCCCCGACAGGTTCTCAAGCTCCAGATAGATCAGCGCCTCCTCGCCCGCTGACCGCGCCGGGGTCCAGACATGCAGGAGGCGCAGCCCGTCCGCTTCGCTGACATGATGGGCATGATCACCCCCGGCCGGCGCAATGGCGGGAAACAGGGCAAGGCTCAGGGCGATCAGGCTGCGGCGCATGGGAAACCTCTTTTTTGCGTCCGTATCCAAGCGCATAGATATGTCACCCATATGACCATCGCCACGCACCTGCCGTAAAAGGTGCCTTGACGCGATGTCCCTGTCCGGCCCAAATCCCCCACAACAAAGGGAGATGATGATGACAAAGTTCTTTTTCTGCACAGCCAGCGCGCTGGCGTTCGCTGTCACCGCCGCCACCGCCGCCGAGGTCAAGATCGGCTATGCGCTGGCCGAAGACAGCCATTACGGCGCCGCTGCCCGCGCCTTTGAAGAAACGCTGAAATCCGAACTGGGCGACACCTTCACCGTGCGGCATTTCCCCTCGTCGGGGCTGGGCGGCGAACGCGAGGTGATCGAGGGCCTGCAACTGGGCACGGTCGAGGCGATGATCGCATCCTCTGGCACGCTGTCGAATTTCGTTCCCGAAGTCGGCGTGTTCGACATCCCCTTCCTGTTCCGCGATCTGGACCACGCCCGGCAGGTGCTGGATGGTCCCATCGGTCAGGATATGCTGGCAAAATTCGATAATGTCGGCACCCATGGGCTGGCATGGGGCGAACAGGGATTCCGCCACATCACCAACAACCGCAACCCGATCAGCACGCCCGAAGACATGGCCGGGCTAAAGATCCGCACCATGGAAAACCCGATCCATATCCGCGCGTTCGAGGCACTGGGCGCGGCCCCCACGCCGATGGCCTGGCCCGAGGTGATCCCGGCGCTGGAACAAGGCGCCATCGACGGGCAGGAAAACCCGCTGTCGGTGATCGTATCCGCCAATCTTGGCGAGGTGCAGAAATATCTGACCCTTGACGGCCACGTCTATTCCTCGGCCATCGTTCTGGTGTCGCAGCGGCTGTGGAACGATCTGGACGACACGCAGAAGGCCGCCTTTGAAAAGGCCGGCGATGCCGCCGCCGCCGCGATGCGCGCCTATGTCGATCAGGTCGAGGTCGAGGGCGTCGAGACCCTGCAAGCGCGCGGGATGGAGGTGAACACCCTGACGCCCGAACAAAAACAGGTGTTTCAGGACCGTCTGGCCGACACCTATGCCACCTATCAGGGTCAGTTCGGACAGGACCTGATGGACAGCATCCTTGCCGCCCAATGACAGAGCACACCCGGATCACCGAACGGCTTGAGCGTGGCTTTGTCACGCTCAACGCCGCCGTTATCGTCGCGCTGCTGGTGGTGATGTGCGTCACCGTCGGCTGGAACGTGGGGCTGCGCTATTTCACCAACCGCTCGCTGCCATGGGCGGACGAGGTGGCACGCTATGCGATGATCTGGATGAGCTTTCTGGGCGCCGGACTGGCCTTGCGTGAAGGCGCGCATGTGGCCCTGTCCAATCTGCAAGCCGCGCTGCCCGATGCGGTGGCTCGGGGCCTGCGGGCGCTGGTTCTGCTGCTGCTCGTGGGTTTTTTCGCGGCGATGATCTGGATCGGCTGGGATTACGCCACCCGCGCGCAGTTTCAGCGGTCGGCGGCGCTGCGGCTGTCGATGTCATGGGTCTATCTGGCGATGCCGGTGGGCTTTGCGCTGCTGACCGTGCACCTGCTGCTGATCGCCCGCCGCTATCTGCGCCACGGGCTGGACCGCGATGAAAACGAGGCCGTCTGACCGATGATTACCCTGATGATCGTGGCCTTTCTGATCTTTGTCGCCATCGGCGTGCCGGTGGCCTTTGCGCTGGGGCTGTCGGCCTTTGTCGCGCTTGGCATCCTTGGCCCCTATCCGCTGTTGGTGATCCCCAAGGAAATGTTTTCCGGGATCGACAGTTTTCCCTTGCTGGCGGTGCCGTTTTTTATTCTGGCGGCGGAAATCATGTCGGCGGGCGCGATTTCGCAGGCGCTGCTGCGCTTTGCGACGCAATTCGTCGGCCATCTGCGCGGCGGTCTGGGCCATGCCAACGTGCTGTCACAGACGCTGTTCGCGGGCATTTCCGGTTCCGCGCTGGCCGATGCCGCCGGGCCGGGCGCGATCATGACCCGGATGATGGAGCGCGGCGGCTATGACCGCGCCTATGCCGGGGCGCTGACCATTTCCAGCGCGGTGGTCGGGCCGATCATCCCACCGTCGATCACGATGATTATCTATGCGCTTCAGGATCAGAGAGTCTCGGTTGGGTCGCTGTTCATGGCGGGCATCCTGCCGGGCCTGCTGATTTCCGCCACCATGGCCGTGGTGAACGCCATCATCAGCCGCCGCCGCAACTATCGCGGCACCGGCCAACGCCCCGGCTGGGGCGAGATGGGGCGCACCACGCTGTATGCCCTGCCCTCGCTGCTGCTGATCGTGCTGATCGTGGGCGGCATCCGCAGCGGCATCACCACGCCCACCGAAGCATCGGTGATGGCGGTGTTCTATGCGCTGGTCATCAGCACCGTGATCTATCGCAGCCTGTCGCTGGCCGCGCTGTGGGATGCGCTGCGCCGCGCGGCCATCATGTCGGTGGCGGTGCTGCTGATTCTGGCCTCGGCCCGCGCCTTTGCCTGGGTGCTGATTATCGAGGGCGTGCCGCAGGCGCTGGCGCAATATGTCGTGGCGCTGGAGCTGTCGCCGATCATGTTCCTGCTGGCGGTGAACCTGCTGCTGCTGATCTTTGGCATGTTCATGGACCCTCTGCCGGGGGTGATGATCCTTGTGCCGATCCTTGCGCCCATTGCCTATTCGCTGGGGATCGCGCCGAACCATTTTGCCATCGTGGTCATCGTGAACCTGACCTTTGGCCTGCTGACCCCCCCCGTGGGCGGGCTGATCTTTGTGATTTCAGCCGCGACGAACCAAAAGCCGGGCGCGCTGATCCGCGAATTGCCGCCGTTTCTGGGGGCGGCCATTCTGGTGCTGCTGATCCTGACCTTTGTTCCGGCCTTGTCCACATGGCTGCCCGCGCTCAGCGGTTACCGCTGATGGTGCAGGCGCGGCGCATCATCGCGATGGCGATGATCGCCGCCATCGGCGCGGGCACGGCAGAGGCGCAAGGCCATCCGCTGATGCTGAACGGGCAGGTCTCGCCCGACGGGGCGGCGCTGCGGCTGGACTGGCCGATTGCGCCGCGCGGCATGGCGCAGGTGTTCCGCCGCGATCTGGGGCAAACCGGGCCGCAGACATGGCAGCCCGTCACCCAACCCGGCACCGCGCGCCTGTTGACCGACAGCCTGCCCACAGGAATCGCCCGCGAATATCAGGTGCGGATCACGGGTGCCCGTCCGGCCACCGCCGTCTGGGCAGCCGGACATCAGGTGCCCGCGCAGGCCGATCAGGGCGCGGCGCTGATGATCGTCGATGATACGCTGGCCGATGATCTGGCGGCGGCGCTGGATCTGTTCCAATCCGACCTGACCGGCGCGGGATACCGGGTCACGCGGCATCTGTCGCCGCGCGCCGCCGATGGCGCGGCCGATAATCTTGGCCGCGCCATGGCGTTACGCCGCTGGATCACCGCGCAGTTCCGGGCAGACCCCGACACGCCGCATACGGTGATCCTGATCGGGCATCTGCCGATTGTGCGCACGGGCCGGGTGAACCCGGATGGCCACGGCCCCCACGCCGTGCCGACGGATCTGTTCTATGCCGACCCGGACGGGTTCTGGCCCCCCGCCCCCGGCGCGGATGGCACAGCGCAACTGATGCCGGGCACCCTGCCCGCCGATGGCATCCGCATGCAGATCGGGCGCATCGACTTTGCCCTGCTGGACGACCGTTTCGGCGGCGAGTTGCCGCTGCTGCGCGCCTATTTCGACCGCAATCACCGCTGGCGGCACGGGCAGTCGGGCGATCCGCGCCGCGCCTATGCAGGCAGCCCGCATCTGATGGTCGAGCGGAATGCGGTGAACAATATCGTCGGCCCGGATGCGGTGACGACAGGCGGGCATCACGACACAGCGGGCGGTGGCCCCTTTCTGATCGGCGTCGATTTCGGCCAATGGAGTGGCGGCGGCTATCACGCCCTGCCCCCGTCCGAGGCCACCTTCGCCCTTAATTTCGGCAGCGCCAAACATCGCTTTGACCAGCGCAACAATGCCATGACAGCCTTGCTGGCACAGCCCGGCCCGCTGGCCGTGGGCTGGGGCGGCAGGCCCGCGTGGCAGCTGCACGGCATGGCCTTGGGCGAAAGCATCGGGCAGGCGCATCTGCGCACGGTGAACAACGGCCATGCCTCGCGCGGGGGGCTGGAAACGCGCGATTATCCGGCGAATGGTCATTACGACTGGCTGAACCCGCCCTGGGTGAACCTGCTGGGCGACCCGACATTGCGCCCCTTTCCGCTGCCCCCGGTCAGCGATGCGCGGGCCGAAACCACGCCGCAGGGCACCCGCCTGCGCTGGACCTTGCCAGACGGGGCCGATGGCGCGCTGATCCTGCGGGCGCAGGGGGATGGCCCCTATCAGGCGCTGAATGCCGGCGATCTGGCGACGACCGAGTTTCTGGACCCGGCACCACCGCCCGGCGCGCATTACCTGATCCGGGCCAACGGGCTGGCGCAGGTTCATGCCGGATCGTTCCACCGGCTGGCGCAGGGCATCACGGTCGCTGCCCCCTGACAACGCCCCCCCCCCCCCGGCCCAGGGGCCCCCCCCCCGGCACCCCCCCCCCGGTTGCCCGCGGGGGGCCCCCCCCCGGGCGG
>NZ_JAUNTO010000005.1:0-136476 GCF_030538655.1 Paracoccus sp. (in: a-proteobacteria) | reverse complement strand
AGGTTCTTGCCGGATCGTTCCTCCGGCTGGCGCTGGGCATCACTGTCGCTGCCCCCGGTCAACGCCCGCCGCCCCCTGACAACGGCCCCCGCCCCTGACAACGCCACCGCTATTCCCGGCTGAGCGCCACCACCGGGTCAAGCTGTGCCGCCGACCGCGCGGGCAGAAAACCAAAGGTGATCCCGATCAGCGTTGACGACAGGAACGCCGCCACGATCGACAGCGGCGAAATGGTCAGCGGCACAATCGGCACGGCAGACGTAATCAGGCTGGCCAGCCCCATGGCCATCGCAATGCCCAGAACGCCGCCAATGATGCAGACCAGCACCGCTTCGATCAGGAATTGCGCGATGATGTCGGACCGCCGCGCGCCAATGGCGATGCGGACGCCGATTTCCTTGGTGCGTTCGGTGACCGACACCAGCATGATGTTCATCACCCCGATGCCCCCCACCAGCAACGAGATCACCGCAATCGCCGCCACCAGCAGCGTCAGCGTCTGCGTGGTGGATGTGATCGTCTGCCGGATGGTGTCGCTGTTCATCATAAAGAAATCTTCGACACCATGGCGGGCGCGCAGCAAATCGGTCAGCTCGTCCTGCGCCTTCTGGCTGTCATAGCCATCGGCGACCTGCACGGTGATGCTGTCCAGATATTTCTGCCCCGAGACCCGCGACATGACGGTGGTATAAGGCAGCCAGACGTTCAGTGACGACGGGCCAAAGCTGGCCCCGCTTAACCGCACGACACCGATTACCCGCGCGGGCACCCGGCCCAGATGCAGCACCTGCCCGACCGGATCGACGCCGGTGCCGAACAGGGTGGTGGCGGTATCTTCGTCGATGACGGCGAATTGCGACAAGGCGGTGATGTCGCTGGCGTCGAACAGGCTGCCCGATACGGTGGTATAGGAATGCAGCGCGAAATAATCGCTGCTGACCCCGCTGACCACGCTGGAGGCGCTGACATTACCGTAACGCACCATCGCCTGCGACGCCACCGCGGGCGAGACCCCGGCGACGTAATCCTGCAAGGCGATGGCATCGGCATCGGACGGCATCAGGGTCTCGATCCGCCCGGCATCGCGCGCGCCAAAGCCGCTGCCCGCGCGAATGGTGATGGTGTTCGTCCCCAGCGAGGAAATATCCTGCAAGACCTTTTCCTGCGTGCCGGTGCCCAGACCCACCACCAGCACGACCGAGGCGATGCCGATGATGATGCCCAGCATGGTCAGAAAGCTGCGCATCCGGTGCGCCATCAGCGCGGTCACGCCCATATTGAACGCCTCGCCCAGACGGGTCAGCGCCGAAAAGGCCGACCCGCTGCGCCGCGGGGCGGCAACCGCGCGGGCCGCATCGGCGCGTCCGCTGTCGGCGATGATGGCGCCGTCGCTGATTTCAATGGTGCGGCTGGCGTGGGCCGCGACCTTGGGATCATGCGTCACCATGATGATGGTGTGGCCGTCGCGGTTCAGATCTTCCAGCAGGCGGATCATCTCGGCGCTGCTTTTGCTGTCCAGCGCGCCGGTGGGTTCGTCGGCCAGGATCACCTCGCCGCCGTTCATCAGCGCACGGGCAATCGACACGCGCTGTTGCTGGCCGCCCGACAACTGGCCGGGGCGGTGATCCAGCCGCTGCCCCAGCCCCAGACGGGTCAGCAGATCGGTGGCCCGCTGCCGCCGCGCGCTGCGCCCCTCGCCCGCGTAGATGGCCGGCACCTCGGTGTTACCAACCGCATCCAGATCGCCCAGCAGTTGATACCTCTGAAAGATAAAACCGAAATGTTCGCGCCGCAGCCGCGCCTGTTCGTCGGGGTCCAGCGTGCTGACATCGCGCCCCTCGAACAGATAGGTGCCGGCCGTGGCCCGGTCCAGACAGCCCAGAATGTTCATCAGGGTGGATTTGCCCGACCCCGATTCCCCGATGATGGCCACAAATTCGCCCGGCCAGATGTCCAGATCGACGCCGGACAGAACCGTGATCCGATCCTCGCCCGCCGGAAAGCTGCGCGAGATGCCGCGCACGGAAATCAGCGGCGCGTCAGGGGTTTCGCTCATCTCAGAACCCCATGGGCGGCGGGCCGCCCTGATCCGTGCGGCCCGATGCCGCCGCCACGGCTGTGCCGATCACGACCGTCTGCCCCTCGGCCAGACCGGACTGGATTTCGGCCAGCACCTTGTTGTTCAGCCCCACCGTAACCGGCTGATGCGTGGTCTGCCCGGTAGCCGCGTCATACAGCTCGACATAGCTGCCCTGCGCATCCAGCCGCACCGCCGAGGACGGCACCACCAGCACATCATCCGCCCGCGCCAGTTCCACCGAAACCTGCGCCGTCATGCCGATGCGCAGCCGCCCGTCGCTGTTATCCACCTCAAGCGTGGCGTTGTAATAAATAGCGCTGTCGGTGGACAGGGTGTCGGTGGTCTCGATCTCGGACGGGGCGGGCTCGATGCTGCGCACCACGGCATGAAACGGATGATCCGGGTCGCCAAGGGTGGTGAAGGTCACGTTCTGCCCAACCTCGACATTCATCACATCGGCTTCCGAGATTTCGGCCTTGACCAGCATGGTGGACAAATCGGCCAGCTTGACGATGGTCGGCGCCGCCTGCACCGCGTTCACCGTCTGGCCCTGCCGGGTGACGATGGCCACCACAGTGCCGCCGATGGGCGCGGTGATCCGGGTGCGTTCCAGTTCCAGTTCGGCATTGGCCACCGTCACCGCCGCACTGTCGCGCTGCGCCTGTAACGCGGCGATTTCGGCGCGGTAAACCTGCACATCCGCCGTCGCGCTTTCGACCGTTTCCTGCGAGGCAAGGCTTTGCGTCCCCAGCCGCTGCGCGCGGGTCAGCGCCAGTTCGGCCCGGTCCAGTGTGGCCTGCCGGGCGGCGATCTGCGCGTCGATATTGGCCAGTGCCGCCTGTGCCTGCAAAACCGTGTTCCGCTGATCGCCCGAATCGATCTGTGCGATCAAATCGCCCGGCGCAACGACCTGGCCCAGTTGCACGGCCAGCGTCTCGATCTGGCCGGACACGCGCGCGCCCACACTGACCAGTTCGCGCGCCTCCAGCATACCGGATGCCAGCACGGTTTCGGCGACATCGCCTATCCGGGCCTGCGCCGTAACAGGTGCCGGTTCATCGCCACCACGCTGGCTGGACCACAGCCACAGCGCCGCACCCGCCAGCACGACCAGCAACAGAATATGAAGTTTGCGCAATTTCATCGGCATGATCCGTTTTTTGTCCTTGCGCAAATGTCACCTGCACCGCCCCGGTTCAAGGCTGGTTCTGTCACGATCCCGCGCGGCGGCACCTCTCGACACATTGACGCAGTGTGATCGCTGGCCTGTTCAAATCCGCCGCCGGTCCGCGCTATGATCCGCGCGACATATGTGCAGGTGCCCCGATGATGAAATCCACGCTGTTGATCCTGACCCTGATGGCCGATGACGGCACGCGCATCACCATGTCCAGCTATGACACCCCAGAGGCCTGTGAAGGCGCGCGCGAGGTGGTGACGCAGGTTCTGGCCGATGCGGGGCAGGAAATGCTGCTCGCGATGTGCGGCGAAACCGATCTGCGGGTGACGCCCTATGTCCACGGTGCCCCCCGCCGGGCCGAGGTGAACCGCTTTCGCGTCGAACTGCCCGCGAATGGCGGATTCACCGTCACGCCGCTGACCGACGAACCCTGCGAGGATGCGCAAGGTGCCGATCCGGTGGTCTATTGCACCCTGTCGGCGCAGCGGGTGATTGCGGCAAATCAGGTTCAGACCCGTTGATTACACGGTCGCGGGGCGTCCGGGCGGCCAAATGGGCCATGCGGGACGCACAGGGCGGCACCCCACGGTCCAGCGGTCTGTGCTGGTGCCTTTGGCCGCCCGGACGTCGCCGAAGGGCGGGATATTACTGTCGTTCCATCCGAAAAATGCCACGGCGACAAGGGGAGAACCTAGCCCCGCCCCGCCGCCTGCGCCAGCAGCCAGGCGGCGCTGTCGGTATCGGTCAGCACGCCGTTGACCAGCCCGCCGCGCAGCGCGCCAAGGGCGGCCTCGCGCCGTTCCGGGCCATAGGCGGCGGCGGCGACCAACGCCCGGTCCAGCCCCGGCAATCTGGCCGAGGCAACGCGGCCATCCGCAGGCAGCCACCCCCCTGCGCTGTCGTAACAGCGGCCCAGAATTTCGCCCACAGCCCCCTGATCCCGCAGCGCCTGCGCCTCGGGCGGGGACAGAAAGCCGTCGGCGACCAGCGGCGCGTATGCGCCCATGGCCCCCAACCCGATCACCGCCACATCGGCGCGCTGCGCCATCTCCATCACGCGGGCGATGCCGGGCTGGCGGTGCAGGGCGGCGCGTTCCTCGGGGCTGGTGGCGATCACCGGCACCATCAGCGGAAAGCTGGGCGCTGTCACCATCTCTGACAGCGAAAACAGCACGTTATAATAGGCAGCTGATCCGTCTGGCGCGATATTGCCGGTCAGCGATACGATCCGGTGGCGCGGACAATCCAGCCGCGACATCTGCGCCACCGCCGCGCGCAGGGTGCGCCCGGTGCCGATGGCCAGCGTGATCGGATCAGGCCGCGACAGTTCCGTTTCGATCAGGTCGGCCACCGCCATCGCCACGCCGGTTATCCCGGCGGCGGCAGGGGCCACCCGCGCCATTCGCAGCCCAAAGCGCGTCTTCAGCGATTCGGCCAGATCCAGACATGCCGCCAGCGGGTGATTGATTCGCACCTTGACCATGCCCGATGCCATAGCCTGCGCCACCAGCCGCTGCGCGGTCTGGCGCGACACGCCCATTTCGCGTGCGATTTCATCCTGCGTCAGCCCGGCCACATATGACAGCCACGCCGCCTGTGCCGCCTGATCCAGTTTCCGCTCGCCCTGTGCCATCCGCCCCCCTTGTCGGCAGATTCAGTTTGACAAGTATAGCAGATGGTGTGAGCATTTGCCCATAGGGCGGGCAATTACTGTGCCCGGAGGAGGAAATATGAAGTATTCGATGCGCACCCTGCTGGGTGCCTGTGCCACTGTGGCACTGGCCGCGCCTGTCATGGCTGAAACCATCACCATCGCCACCGTGAACAACGGCGACATGATCCGTATGCAGCGGCTGGCCAGCGAATTCACCACCGCCCATCCCGACATCACGCTGAACTGGGTCACGCTTGAGGAAAACATCCTGCGCGAGCGTGTGACCACCGACATCGCCACCCGTGGCGGTCAGTATGACGTGCTGACCATCGGCAACTACGAAGTGCCGATCTGGGCCGCGCAGGACTGGCTGGTGCCGGTGACCGACATGCCCGAGGGCTATGACGCCGATGACATCCTGCCCGCCGTGCGGCAGGCGCTGTCGGTGAATGACACGCTGTATGCCGCGCCCTTCTATGGGGAATCGGCGATCGTGATGTATCGCACCGATCTGGCGCAGGCCGCCGGTGTGACCATCCCGGAAAACCCGACCTGGACCGACATCCAGACCGCCGCCGCCGCGATGACCGATAAAAGCGCGGAACAATACGGCATCTGCCTGCGCGGCAAGCCGGGCTGGGGCGAAAACATGGCCTTTTTGACCGCCATGTCCAACAGCTATGGCGCGCGCTGGTTCGATATGGCGTGGAAGGCCCAGTTCGACAGCCCGGAATGGGCCGAAACCCTGACCGATTATCTGACGATGCTGACCGAATACGGCCCGCCCGGCGCGTCGTCGAACGGGTTCAACGAAAACCTGTCGCTGTTCCAGCAGGGCAAATGCGGCATCTGGATCGACGCCTCGGTGGCGGCCAGCTTTGTGACCGACCCGGAAAATTCGACCGTGGCCGATCAGGTCGGCTTTGCCACCTTCCCCAACAAGGAGGGTGTGGACAATCACGGCAACTGGCTGTGGTCGTGGAATCTGGCTATCCCGGCGTCGTCGAAATCGCAGGACGCGGCGAAGACCTTTATCGCCTGGGCCACCAGCAAGGATTACACCAACCTCGTGGCCGAACACGAGGGCTGGCGCGCCGCCCCGCCCGGCACCCGCACGTCGCTGTATGAAAACGCCGATTATCAGGCGGCGGCACCCTTTGCGGCGATCACGCTGGCGGCGATGGATGCGGCCAACACCGCCAAGGCTTCGGTGCAGGATGTGCCCTATACTGGCGGTCAGTTCGTCGCGATCCCCGAATTTCAGGGTATCGGCACCGCCGTCGGCCAGCAATTCGCCGCCGCACTGGCCGGACAGACCACGGCAGAGGCGGCGCTGAGCGCGGCGCAAGCCACCGCCACCCGCGAAATGGCCCGCGCCGGCTATCCCAAATAAGACCAGACCGCGCCGCCCCTGACCGGGCGGCGCTTTTCCCCTTGCCCAAAGGACGCGCGAGATGGCCACAAAACAGACGGCCCGGATTGCCCGACTGATGCGGATGCCCGCGATTATCCTGTTGCTGATCTGGATGGTCGTACCGCTGGGCATGACGCTGTATTATTCGTTTCTGAATTACAACCTGCTGATGCCCGGCCAGACCAGCTGGGCCGGTTGGTTCAACTATCAGTATTTCTACACCGACCCGGCGTTCCTTGAATCCATCCGCAATACGCTGGTGCTGGTGCTGGGGGTGCTGGCGATCACCGTCATCGGCGGCATCGGCATCGCCATGCTGATCGACAAGCCGATCTTTGGTCAGGGGATCGTGCGCATCCTTGTGATCTCACCGTTCTTCGTGATGCCGCCGGTCGCGGCGCTGATCTGGAAGAACATGATCATGCACCCGAGTTACGGCGTTTTTGCTGATATCGCCCGTTTCATCGGCGTGTCGCCGGTAGACTGGTTCGCGCAATATCCGCTGTTTTCGATCATCGTCATCGTGGCCTGGCAATGGCTGCCCTTTGCCACGCTGATCCTGCTGACCGCGCTGCAATCACTGGACAGCGAACAGATCGAAGCGGCGGAAATGGACGGCGCAGGTGCCTGGGCGCGGTTCACCCATCTGGTGCTGCCGCATATGGCGCGGGCGATCACCGTGGTCGTGCTGATCCAGACCATCTTTCTGCTGGGCGTCTATGCCGAAATCCTTGTCACCACCAACGGCGGGCCGGGCAATGCCTCGACCAACCTGACCTTCCTGATCTATCGCGCGGCGCGTCTGAATTTCGACGTGGGCGGCGCGGCGGCAGGCGGGATCATCGCCGTGGTGCTGGCCAATATCGTGGCGCTGTTCCTGATGCGCGCCGTCGGCAAGAATCTGGATTAAGGGGGCATCACCATGGCACGCGCCATCCCGCAACGCAGCCGCATCCTGTGGACCATCGCCGCATGGTCCGTGGCCCTGCTGCTGTTCTTTCCGATCCTTTACACGATCATCACCAGCCTGAAGACCGAACAAGAGGCGATTTCCGGCTTTGCCCTGATCCCCTCCTTTACGCTGGACAGCTTTCAGGCGGTGCAGTCGCAAAACAACTATTTCAAGCCGTTCATGAACTCGGTCATCATTGCGGTGGGATCGACCGTGCTTGCGCTGATCGTGGCCATTCCGGCAGCCTGGGCGATGGCGTTTTCACCGACCAAACGGACGAAAGACATCCTGATGTGGATGCTGTCCACCAAGATGATGCCCGCCGTCGCGGTTCTGGTGCCGATCTATCTGATCTTTCTGCGCACCGGGCTGATGGACACGCGCATCGGCCTGACGATCATGCTGATGCTGATCAACCTGCCGATCGTGGTCTGGATGCTGTATACTTATTTCCGCGAAATCCCCGGCGAAATCCTTGAGGCCGCGCGGATGGACGGCGCCACCCTGCGCGACGAGATCGTGCATATCCTGACGCCGATGGCCATTCCGGGCATCGCATCCACCATGCTGCTGAACATCATTCTGGCATGGAACGAAAGCTTCTGGACCATCCAGCTGACCACCACCAACGCCGCGCCGCTGTCGGCCTTTATCGCTTCGTTCTCCAGCCCGCAGGGGCTGTTCTGGGCGAAACTGTCGGCGGCATCCGTCATGGCCATCGCGCCAATCCTGATTATGGGCTGGTTCAGCCAGAAACAACTTGTCCGCGGCCTGACCTTTGGCGCGGTGAAATAAGAGGGCAATCATGGGCAGCATTACCCTGAAACAGGTCCGCAAGACCTTTGGCGAGGTCGAGGTCATCCCCGGCGTCGATCTGGAGATCGCCGAAGGCGAATTCGTCGTCTTTGTCGGCCCATCCGGCTGTGGCAAATCCACGCTGCTGCGGCTGATCGCGGGGCTGGAGGATGTGACCTCGGGCCAGATCCTGATTAATGGTCGTGACGTCACCGACAACGCCCCGGCCAAGCGCGGGCTGGCGATGGTGTTTCAGTCTTACGCGCTGTATCCGCATATGTCGGTTCGCAAGAACATCGCCTTTCCGCTGAAGATGGCCAAGATGCCGCAGGCCGAACAGGATGCGCGGGTAGAAAACGCCGCCCGTATCCTGAACCTGACGGATTATCTGGACCGTCGCCCCGGCCAGTTGTCGGGCGGTCAGCGTCAGCGCGTCGCCATTGGCCGCGCCATCGTGCGCGAACCGGCGGCGTTTCTGTTTGACGAGCCGCTGTCGAACCTTGACGCCGCCCTGCGGGTGAACATGCGGGTGGAAATCAGTGAATTGCACAACAAGCTGGCCACCACGATGATCTATGTCACCCACGATCAGGTCGAGGCGATGACCATGGCCGACAAGATCGTGGTGCTGCGCGCGGGCAATGTGGAACAGGTCGGTTCCCCGCTGGACCTGTATAACAAACCGCGCAACCGCTTTGTCGCCGGGTTCATCGGCAGCCCGAACATGAACTTTATCGAGGGCGAGGGTGCGGCCCGCCACGGTGCCCATACCATCGGCGTGCGCCCCGAACATTGGCGCATGTCGCTGTCGGATGGCGAATTCGCCGGCACGGTCGGCGTGGCCGAACATCTGGGGTCCGACACGTTCCTGCATGTCGATCTGGACAGCGCGGGCAAGGTCATCGCGCGGGCGACCGGTGAATTTCCGGTCAGCCACGGCGACCGGGTATTCCTGACCCCGCAGGACGGGCGCATCTACAAATTCGACGCGGAAGGACTGTCGGCATGAGGCTCAAGGGGAAATCCGCGCTGATCACCGGCGCGGCACGCGGCATCGGCAGCGGCTTTGCCGAAGCCTATGTCCGCGAGGGGGCAACCGTCGCCATTGCCGACATCAACCTTGACGCGGCCAAGGAAACCGCCGCCAGCATCGGCGAGGGCGCCTATGCCGTTCAGCTTGACGTGACGCAGCAGGACAGCATCGACGCCGCCATCGCCTCGGTCGTGGACCATGCGGGCAAGCTGGACATCCTGATCAACAACGCCGCGCTGTTCGACGCCGCCGAGACGGTGGACATCACCCGCGACAGCTATGACCGGCTGTATGCCGTCAACGTCGCCGGAACGCTGTTCACCATGCAGGCGGCGGCGCGGCAGATGATTGCGCAGGGGCATGGCGGCAAGATCATCAACATGGCCTCTCAGGCAGGGCGGCGGGGGGAACCCTTGGTGCTGGTCTATTGCTCGACCAAGGCGGCGGTGATCAGCATGACGCAATCGGCGGGGCTGAACCTGATCCGACACGGCATCAACGTCAACGCCATCGCCCCCGGCGTGGTGGATGGCGCGCATTGGGAACATGTCGATTCCATGTTCGCCAAGCTGGAAGGCAAAAAGCCCGGCCAGAAAAAGGCCGAAGTCGCGGCGGGCGTCCCCGCCGGGCGCTTTGCGACCCCGGATGACCTGACCGGCATGGCGGTGTTCCTTGCCTCATCCGAGGCGGATTACATCGTGTCGCAATGCTATAACGTCGATGGCGGACAATGGATGAGCTGACCCAATGACCAAACTGAACACCGCCAATCTGGCCGCCGTAAACGCCGCCACGCCCCGCTATGACCGCTCGCAGCTAAAGGGCGGGATCATCCATTTCGGCATGGGCAATTTCCACCGCGCCCATCAGGCCGTCTATCTGGACCGTTTGATGAACACCGGCAAAGGCCATGACTTTGCCATCATCGGTGCGGGCGTCATGCCCGGCGATGCGCGGATGCGCGATGCTTTGGCCGGGCAGGATTACCTTTATACGGTGGTCGAACAGTCCGCCGAACGGTCTGACCCGCGTGTCATCGGCGCGATGATCGACCATCTGCCCGCCGCCGACAGCGCGGCGATTGTGGCGAAACTGGCCGATCCGGCGATCTGCATCGCCAGCCTGACCATCACCGAGGGCGGCTATTTCATCGACGCCGCCACCGGCCATTTCGACCCCTCGCATCCGGCGATTGTGGCAGATGGCGCCGCGCCCGACGCGCCGAAAACCGTGTTCGGGATGCTGGTCGCCGGGCTTGCCGCCCGCCGGGCCGCAGGCACCCCGCCCTTTACCGTCATGTGCTGCGACAACATCCCGCATAACGGTGATGTCACGCGTGAAGCGGTGGTCGAAACCGCCCGTCTGTCCGACCCTGAACTGGCCGATTGGATCGCCGCCAATGTGGCCTTCCCCAATGGCATGGTTGACCGCATCACCCCCGCGACAGGCGACCGCGAGCGCGCGCTGATCCGCGAAATGGGTATCGATGACGCGGCCCCGGTCTTTGCCGAGGATTTCATCCAATGGGTGCTTGAGGATAACTTCCCCGCCGGTCGCCCCGCGCTGGAAGACGTCGGCGTTCAGTTCGTCCCCGACGTCACCCCCTATGAGCTGATGAAAATCCGCATCCTGAACGGCAGCCATGCGGTTATCGCCTATCCTGCCGGGCTGATGGACATCCATTTCGTGCATGAGGGCATGGAAAACGATCTGGTTCGCGCCTTCCTTGACAAGATCGAAACGACCGAGATCATCCCCGCCGTTCCCCCCGTCCCGAACACCGATCTTGGCGCCTATTTCGCCAAGGTCAAGGAACGCTGCGCCAATCCGAAAATCGGCGATACGATCCGGCGGCTGTGTCTGGACGGCTCGAACCGTCAGCCCAAGTTCATCATCCCGACCATCGCCGATCGTCTGGCGCAGGGCCTGCCGGTCGAGGGGCTGGCACTGGAATCGGCGCTGTGGTGCCGCTATTGCGCGGGCACAACCGACAGCGGCGCGGTGATCGAACCCAATGATCCGAACTGGGATCGCCTGACCGCCGCCGCGCAGGCCGCCAAGGCCGATCCCTCTGCATGGCTGGGCATGGCCGATATCTATGGTGCAACCGGGCGCGACCCGCGCTTTGCCGAACCCTTTGCGCGCTGGCTGGCGATGCTGTGGGACCGCGGCACGGCGGACACGTTGCGGGCGTATCTGGCGCAATGACGGCACTGATTTTCGACTGTGACGGGGTGCTTGTGGACAGCGAGCCTCTGTCGGTGGCGGAACTGGGCCTGACCCTGCGCGATGCCGGGGCCGCGATCACCGATCAGCAGATCTTTGACCGCATGATCGGGCGGCCCATTGCGGAAATCGTCGCCATCGTCGCGGCGGAAACCGGGGCTGACGCCACGCCACTGTTACCCGATTACCGCGACCGGCTGCGGGCGCGCTTTGATGCCGAATTACAGCCGATCCCCGGCATCCGCGATGCGATCCGCGCGATGCCGCCGGGGCCACGGGCGGTGGCCTCGTCCTCGACCCTGCCACGGCTGGATCACTGCCTGCGGCTGACCGGGCTGCACGACCTGTTCGCGCCGCATATCTTTTCCGCCACACAGGTCGCACGCGGCAAACCTGCGCCGGACCTGTTCCTGTTTGCCGCCGCGCAACTGAACACCCAGCCCGCCGATTGCATCGTGATCGAGGACAGCATCGCAGGCGTCACCGCCGCCAAGGCCGCCGGGATGCGCGTCATCGGCTTTCTGGGTGGCGGCCACGCCCGCGCGGCACATCTGGCCGACCGCCTGCCCGCGCTGCACCCCGACGCGATCATTGCAAGCGCCGCTGAATTGCCCGAAACCCTAAGGGCAATGATGGCCACCGCCTGAGGAGAGAGCGCATGTTTCTGGGTATCGACCTTGGCACATCCGGCATCAAGGTGCTGCTGATGGATGACGCGCAGCGCGTGCTGGCCTCGGCCACCGCACCGCTGAACGTGCAGCGCCCGCATGACGGCTGGTCGGAACAGAACCCTGCCGACTGGATCACAGCCACCCGTGTTGCATTGGAGGAATTGCGCGCGGGGCATAATCTGGGCGCGGTGGCGGGCATCGGCCTGTCGGGGCAGATGCATGGCGCGGTCACGCTGGACGCGGCCGATCAGGTGATCCGCCCGGCGATCCTGTGGAACGACACCCGCAGCCATACGCAAGCCGCGCGGCTGGACGCCGACCCCGATTTTCGCAGGATCAGCGGCAACATCGTCTTTCCCGGCTTTACCGCGCCGAAACTGGTCTGGATGGCGCAGCAGGAACCCGACGCCTTTGCCCGCGTCGCCCGCGTGCTGCTGCCCAAGGATTACCTGCGCCTGTGGCTGACCGGCGAGGCGGTGGCGGAAATGTCCGACGCCGCCGGCACAAGCTGGCTGGATACCGGCGCGCGCGCGTGGTCGGACAAGCTGCTGGCCGCATCGGGGATGCGCCGCGACCAGATGCCCGCCCTGATCGAAGGCAACGCGGTGTCCGGCGGTTTGCGTGCGGAACTGGCCGCCGAATGGGGGATGCGCCCCGGCACGCCGGTTGCGGGCGGGGCGGGCGACAATGCCGCCACCGCCATCGGCGCGGGCACCATCGCGGCGGGTCAGGGCTTTGTTTCGCTTGGCACCTCGGGCGTCTTGTTCGCCGCGACCGACCGCTATCTGCCGCGCGCTGACAGCGCCGTTCACGCCTTTTGCCACGCCCTGCCCGGCATGTGGCACCAGATGGGGGTGATCCTGTCGGCCTCGGCCGCGATGGAGTGGCTGGCGGGCATCACCGGCACCCGCCCCGCCGATCTGTCGGCGGAACTGGGCGACAACCTGCGCGCGCCGGGCGAAGTGACCTTTCTGCCTTACCTCTCGGGCGAGCGCACGCCGCATAACGATGCGCAGGCCCGCGCGCTGTTCGCCGGCCTGTCCGCGCGCACCGACCGCGCGGCGCTGACTCAGGCAGTGATGGAGGGCGTGGCCTTTGCCCTTGCCGACAATCTGGATGCCCTGCACGCCGCCGGATCAGATCCGCAGGCGCTGCTGGCCCTGGGCGGGGGCGCGCGGTCGGCCTATTGGCTGCGGGCGATTGCCACGGCGCTGAACCTGCCGGTTCTGCTGCCGGAATCAGGCGATTTCGGCGCGGCCTTTGGTGCCGCCCGGCTGGGGATGATGGCGGCAACCGGGGCCGACCCGGCCAGCATCGCCACCCCGCCCCGCATCGCAGCCGAAATCACCCCGAACACCACTCTGCGCCCGGCGTTTCAGGCCGCGCATCAGCGGTATCGGCAGCTATACCGCTGACCCGGCCATCCGTCGCCGGAAATAGATCGAACCGGGCGCGGCCCCCGCCATATCGGCCACTGCGGCCAACAGCGCCGGGGCCAGTTCGGCCATCCGCCCCTGATCCAGCTGGATCGCCGGACCCGCAACCGAGATCGCCCCAAGCGCCTGCCCCTCTGCGGCGCGGATCGGTGCCGCCATCGCCGCCATGCCGGGAATAAAGCTGTTGATCGTCACCGAATAGCCATCGCGCCGGGTGCGGGCCAGACGCGCCAGCAGATCGGTGGCCCCGTCCGGTGCACCCTGCCCCGATGTCGGCTGCGAAAACCCCTGCCGTGCCACCTTTTCCAGCGCGGCATCATCGCTTAGCGTGGACATCCAGGCCAGACCGCTGGCCGAAGATGCCAGATGCGCTGTCACCCCCTGTTCGCGCCCCGGATCATAGCGCAGCCCGGTCGTCGCCCCCTGCGCCACCGCCACCCAGACCAGATTACCATCGTCGATCACACTGAGTCGCACCAGTTGCTGACTGGCCGCCGCCAGCCGGTCCAGAATCGGCTGCGCCACATCGGTGATCCCGGTCTGCGCCAGATAAGACAGGCCAAGGGCGGGCAGCTTCATCCCCAAGACATAAGCCCCCTTGGCCCCGTCCTGATAAACGAACCCGTATTCCACCAGTTGGTTCAGCATCCGGTGAACACCGCTGGGCGGCAAATCCAGCGCGGCGGCGACCTGCCCGACGGCCATCCCTTCGGGGTGGTTGGACAGGATCGTCAGAACCGACAGGCCACGTTCCAGTGATGAGCTCATGTTTCCGGTGCCTTTCCAGAGGTTTGTCAAATCGGATCCGCGCCGACCATAGGCAATCGCCCGTCGCCGGGCAACGGGGCGGGATACTGCATTAAATCAGAATGTAATTCTATTATTGACCATTATTCTCTTGTAGGGCATCAACCCACAGGCAGCAACAGGGGGGATGCGATGCGGCTGGATGGTGAAACGCGGTTGATTCCGATTCTGGGCGATCCGATTGCGCAGGTGAAATCCCCGGCGCTGCTGACTGCCGCGCTGGCCGAACGCGGGCTGAATGCCATCGTGCCGCCGGTTCATGTCAGCGCCGCCAATTTCGCCAGGGTGGTCGCCGCGCTGAAATACATCGGCAATGTCGATGGGCTGGTCATCACCGTGCCGCATAAATTCACCGCTGCATCGGTCTGCGACCGGCTGACCGCGCAGGCCCGCTTTATCGGCGGCGCGAATATCATCCGGCGCGAGGCGGACGGCACCTGGCTGGGCGATCACAGCGACGGTCAGGGCTATGTCGCCGGTATCCGTGCGCAGGGCGGCAATCCCGAGGGGCGGGCCGTGCTGTTGGTCGGCGCGGGCGGGGCCGGGTCGGCCATCGCCTACGAGTTCCTGCGCCAGAACGCGCGCGAGATCGCCATCCATGACGCAGACACCGCCCGGCGTGACGATCTGATCGCGCGGCTAAACAGCGAATTTCCGGGCCGTGCCCACGCAGGCAGCACCGATCCGCGCGGCTTTGACATCTTGGCCAATGCCACGCCGCTGGGGATGCGCCCCGATGATCCACTGCCCGTGCAGGTCGATCTGCTGACCCCCCCGCAATTCGTCGCTGATTGCGTCACCCGGCCCGAGGTGCCGCCGCTGATCGCCGCCGCCCGGCAGGCAGGCTGCGCCACCATGACCGGGCTGGGCATGTTCAACGGCGTAGCCGAACGGATGGTCGAATTTTTCGCCGGCACCGCACAACCATAAAAACGCGGGCCAAACTGACGAATGGGAGGAGAAACCATGTCATATCACCACCTGATCCGCGCCGCCTGTGCCGCCGCGGCCCTGACTGTGCCTGCCGCCGCCATGGCGCAGGACTGGCCCGCACGGGAACTGAACGGCATCATCCAATGGGGCGCGGGGGGCGCGACCGATACGGTCAGCCGCGCATTGCAACACAGTGCCGAACAGGAACTTGGCCGCCGCATCGTGATGACCAACCGTTCGGGCGGGTCGGGGGCCATCGCCATGCGCTATGTCCAGTCGCAGCGGCCCGATGGCTATACGCTGCTGTTCGGGGCCGAAAACCCACAGCTTTACAAGGTTCTGGGGCTGGCCGACGCGGATTATGGCGACTTTTTCCCGATCAACATCCCCGCGCGGGGCGTGGTGGTGATTACGGTTCCGGCGGATTCGCCCTATCAGACGCTGCAAGATCTGCTGGATGCGGCACAGACCAACCCCAACGGGCTGCGCATGGGCACCATGGGGCCGGGCAGTCTGTCGCAGGTGGTGGAAACGATGATCCAATCCGCGACCGATTTTCAGGTGACGGCGGTGCCTTTTGACGGTGAAGGTCCGGGCCTGACCGCGATGATGGGCGGCGCGCTGGACGTGATCCCCGCCAGCCTGTCCGCCGCGAACCCGATGATCGAGGCGGGCCGTATCCGCGCGCTGGCGGTGGTCAATGGCAGCGCCATCGAACAACTGCCCGGCGTGCCGCCGATCACAGACACATTGCCCGATCTGGATCGCTTTTTGCCCTGGGGGCCGTTCTATGGCGTCTTCGTGGCCAAGGACGCCCCGGCAGAGGCGCAGGACAAGCTGGTCGCGGCCTTTCATACAGCCGCGCAGAACGAAGACTTTATTGCCATGATGCAGGGCCGTGGCAATATCATGATGAACATCTCGGGCGACGAGGCACAAGCGTTTCTGACGCAATGGCAATCCGTGACAAGCTGGCTGTTGCAGGATGCGGGCGTGGCCAAGGCATCGCCCGAAGATTTCGGGATCGCACGCCCGTGATTTCCGGCCAGAACCAGTATGATGTGATCGTCGTCGGGTCGGGCGCGTCCGGCCTTGCGGCGGCGGTGACGGCGGCGCAGGCCGGGCTGTCGGTGCTGGTTCTGGAAAAGCATCACCAGTTTGGCGGCACCAGCGCATGGTCAGGCGGCTGGCTGTGGGTGCCGCTGAATCCTCTGGCCCGCGAGGCCGGGATCACCGAGGAGGCGGACACCATCCGCACCTATCTGCGCGCCGCATTGGGCAATCATTATGATGCGCCCCGGATCGACGCCTTTCTGGACGCGGCACCGGACATGGTGGCGTTCTTTCGCGATCTGGGGATGGAATGGGTGGCGGGCAACGCCATCCCCGACATGCTGGGCGATCTGCCGGGCGCAGGCATAGGCGGGCGGTCCGTGACCGTGGCACCGTTCGACGGGCGCAGGCTGGGGCATGATCTGCACCGGCTGCGCCCGCCCAAGCCGGAAACGGCATTCTTTGGCATGGGCATCGCCTCGGGCACGGATCTGGGGCATTTCCTGAATGCGGCACGTGCGCCCCGGTCATTTGCCTATGTCACGCGGCGGTTTCTTCGCCATATCTGGGACAGTGTGACGGTTGGGCGCGGACGGCATCTGGTCAACGGCAATGCGCTGGTGGCGCGGCTGGCGCGGCTGGCACTGGATAACGGTGCCCGCATCCAGACCAACGCCCCCGTCGCCGCCCTGCTGCGCAGCGGCGCGCGGGTTTCCGGGGTGCGGCTGGCCGACGGGGCCGAAATCACCGCCCGGCGCGGTGTCGTTCTGGCGGCAGGCGGCTTTCCGGCTGATCCGGTTCTGCGCCGCGAGACCTTTCCCCATACCCCGACCGGGGCCGAACACTGGACCGCCGCACCGCCTGAGAACGCTGGCGACGGGCTGCGGCTGGGGCAATCGGCGGGCGGGGTCTTTGACCGCGATCTGGCCCATCCGGCCAGTTGGGCGCCGGTATCGCTGGTGCCGGGGCGGGGCACGCCGGGCCACTTCCCGCATCTGATCGAGCGCGCCAAGCCCGGCATCATCGCCGTCACCCGCACCGGCCACCGCTTTGCGAACGAGGCAGACGGCTATCATCAGGTCATCGCCGCCCTGATCGGCGTCACACCCAAGGGCGAACAGCCGTGCTGTTGGCTGATCGCCGATCACCGCTTTGTCCGCCGCTGGGGGCTGGGCCACGCCAAGCCCGCGCCGGTGCCGTTGTGGTCTTCGCTGCGGTCGGGTTATCTGAAGCGCGGCCGGACGCTGGCCGATCTGGCGGCGGCCTGCGGCATTGACGCGGACGGGCTGACCGCGACCGTCACCGAATACAACCGCCACGCCGCGCAAGGGCGCGATCCGCAGTTCCATCGCGGCGAAAGCCCCTATAACCGCATCAATGGCGATGCCAGCCACCGCCCCAACCCCTGCGTTGCGCCGATCACCCACGGCCCGTTCTATGCGGTGCGGGTGCTGCCGGGCAGTCTGGGCACTTTTGCCGGGCTGGCGACCGATGCCCGCGCACGGGTTCTGGACAGGGCGGGCCAGCCGGTTGCGGGCCTTTATGCGGTGGGCACCGATGCGGCCAGCATCATGGGCGGCACCTATCCGGCGGGCGGCATCAATCTCGGCCCCGGCATGACCTTTGGCTATATCGCCGGACGCGATCTGGCGGCAGATGTTTCACGAAAGGAAAGCGCATGACATATTACGAACTCGCCACCCTGTTCCTGCCGATGGGAACCGCCCCCAAAGCGATCGAAGGCGTCCCCGCCTTTGCCGCCCAGGGCGCGGGCCGGTTTCTGGGCATGTGGATGGTCGATACCGGGCGGCTGAACCGCATGTTCGTGCTGCGCGGCTTTGACGATCTGGCACAGATGATGGCCGAACGCAAACGCACCCATGAAAGCACCAGCCCGTTCAATTGCGGCGATGTGCTGGGCGATCTGTCGCTGGACAGCTATGAGGCGTTTCCCTTTATTGCGCCGGTGCAGACCGGCGCGCATGGCGACATCTATGAATTCCGCACCTATCCGTTCAAACTGGCGGGCGGTTTCCCGGAAACGGCGGTGAAATGGGAACAGGCTCTGCCACAACGGGAAAAGTTTTCTAAATGCCTGCTGGCCGCGCGTGCGCTGGATGGTCGCCCGCGTTTCCTGAACATCTGGCCCTATGCCGACATCGCCGCCCGGTCCAAGGCACGGACCGATGCGGTGGCTGCGGGCATCTGGCCACCAGCGGGCGGACCGGCATGGTTGAAATCGGAAATGGAATCGGAAATCGCCATTCCGGCGGCGGGATCTCCGCTGCACTGACCCTTACCCTGATGGCCAACACGCCCCGCCAGACCGGCGGGGCGTGTCGCGTTACAGGTGATCGGGCGTCGGCAATCCGGCGGCATGGCGTGCCACGCGCCAGCCAAAGACCAGCGCCGGGCCAAGGGTGGTGCCGGGGCCGGGATAGGTGCCGCGAAAGATGCTGGCCGCGTCATTGCCGACCGCATACAGCCCAAAGATCGTGCTCTGATCGCCCTGAACCTGTCCGTGAATATCGGTGACGATCCCGGCGCTGCTGGCCAGATCGGCGGGCCGCACCTGAACGGCATGGAACGGCCCCGGCCCGATGGCGCGCAGACAAGGGTTCGGCCCGACCCCGGCATCACCGTTAAAGCGATTCATCACGCTGGAGCCGCGCCCCATGGGATCATCCCCGGTGACGGCGGCGCTGTTATAGGCGGCAACGGTTTCAGCCAGCCCCCCGGCATCGACACCAATCGCAGCGGCCAGCCCGGCCAGATCCGCCGCGCTGACAACATAGCCCGCCTTTTGCAGCCGTCGCAGCCCATGCCCGCCCGGCAGCACCAGCCCCAGACCATAGCGGCGAATGAACGCATCATCACAGATCAGCCACGCCGGGAAAGCGCCCTGCGCGATCTGCCCCATACAGAAATCGTGGTAACTGTCGCTTTCATTCACGAAACGCTGCCCCTGTGCATTGACCGCCAGCAGGCCGGGTTTGGCCCGGTCCAGCAGGATATGCGGCCAGACCGCCAGATGCCCATCGGCGCGGCGATAGCTGGACACCGGCATCCACAGCGCCGGGCTGTCGCCACCCGCGTCAATCCGCGCACCGACGGCCTGCGCGCGGTCGGCTCCGTCGCCGGTGTTGGTGTCGGGCGCCAGCGACAGATCGCGCGTGCCTGCCGGAAACAGCGCCGCACGGATCGCCGGGTTCCACGCCACGCCGCCGGTGGCCAGCACCACACCGCGCCGCGCACGCACCCGCAGCGGGCCGTCGGGCGTGTTCAGCACCGCGCCCGCCACCCGGTCGCCATCATGGATCAGATCGGCCAGCGGCGCGTTATAGATCACCGGCACGCCCTGCTGGTGCAGGCTGAACAGCAGCCGCGCCACCAGCGCATTACCCATCAACAGCCGCGTGCCGCGCGGGTGGCGCAGCCGATCGATCAGATAGCGCAGCACGATCCCCGTGCCTTGCCGGAAATTCGCCAGCGAGCTGAACGGGTTTAACAGCGCGTCAATCTCGGTCCGGCCCGCCATCATTCCGCCAAGGCCCATGAATTCCGGGCGCGGCGGGCGGATGCGGGTGAAATCGGCCCCAAGGCGCCGCCCGTCGAAGGCCAACGGCCCCATCGCCCGCCCGCCATAGGCCGCGCCCGGCCCGTCCAGATAATCGGGATGCGCGGCGGCAGCGGCGAACTGCACCTCGGTCCGGTCCTGAAATTCGGCAAAGGCGGCGCGGGCCGATGCCAGGAAGGCACCGCGCAGATCATCCCCGCCCCGGTCGCCAACGACATGGTGCAGAAACGCCTCCGCATCGGCGGCACTGTCATCCGACAGCGCATTCCCCGGCACCCAGACCGTGCCGCCCGATGTGGCCGTGGTGCCGCCGACCTGCCCGGTTTTTTCGGCAATCACCACCTGCAAACCGTTCAGCGCCGCGATCAGCGCCGTGGCCATCCCCCCGGCCCCCGCGCCGCAGACCAGCAGATCGGTTTCACGATCCCATTCTGTCGCCCCCCCCATCACGCGGCGTCCAGCACCGCGCGAGTGCACAGCGCGGCACGCTGCGCCGTATCCTCGGGGGACAAGCGGTTGCTGCGGTCCGCCACCTCGACCGAGATCATCACCCCCGGCGGGATTGCGCGGGCCAGCCCGGTCAGGTCAATCCCGCCCGCCCCCGGCATCAACCGTCCGCCGCGCGCCACGGCGATCAACCCTTCCTCGCTGCGGTCGTAATCAGCCGGGCCATCGCAGAACTGCGCATAGTTGATCCAGTCACGCGGCAGATCGCGGACCTGATCCGGCGTCGCGCCCGCACGGTCGTAATGCAACGCATCGATCAGCAGGCCCGCGTTCGGTGCCTGTGCCGCCGCCACAATGCGCCGGGCGGCCGGCAGATCGGGCACGGCGGTCCATGGCATGAATTCCAGATCGGCGGTCATCCCGAATTCCGCCGCAGCCGCACAAAAGGCGGCAAAGCTGTCGGTCAGGCGCGCCTCATCGCGATCATCGCCCGCCACCAGCACATGCCGCGCCCCCAGTTCGGCGGCACGATGCAGGAATGGCAAGGTGGCATCGATCTGGAAACCTTGGTTCAGGCGGATGATTTCCACATCCGCAACTATCAGCCGGGTATCACGCAGCGCTGCACGGGTTTCGGCCAGCAGGCGATTATCGGTCAACAGCGGATACGGCCCCTCATCCGAGGCGGCAGCGGGCAAAAGCCGCAGCCCGACGGCGGCGAAACCGGCACGGGCAGCCGCCTCGATCATGCGGGGCGGGGATGTATCGGGCAAAGTCAGAAAGGCCAGCGAAAGCGGATGATCGGCTGCGGACATGTTCCCCCCAACGGCAGCTATAGGTCAGGGGTAATATGTTAAAATATAGAATGCAATTCCATTATTGATCTATGTGCTGATTTATCCGTGCAATCCGCCCCGCAGCGCCGGTATTCGCCGCGGGGTCCAGCGCCCGGTGCCAGTCGCGTCCCGGCGCAAGGTCTGTCAGCGCATCCGCCAGCGGGCGACCGGATTGCAGCGCCTGCGCGACGATGGCCAGCGCATCCGGGCGGGGCATGTCGCGGGCCAGCAAAAAACCGGCTGCCTCGGCCAGCATGGCACCTTGATCGGCGTCGAAGGTGGCTTTGATGCGGTCGGGGTTGGCGCGCAGCGTGTCAACCAGCGACTGCGCCAGACGCAGGGCGGCCCCCGTGCGGATCGCCATATCGGGCAGGGTCAGCCATTCGATCGCCATCGCCGCACCGTCGCGTTCCTGCGCGTGGACCAGCGCCTGAAACAGCGTTCCGACCGCGCCAGCGTTCAGCCGGGCCAGCGTGACGAGGGCCTCGGCGGCGACGGGGTTGGATTTTTGCGGCATGGTGGATGAGCCGCCGCCGGTGCCTGCGGATACTTCACCGATTTCGGACTGGCCCAGCAGGATCAGGTCGGTGCCGATTTTGCCAAGGGTGCCGCTGACCAAGGCCAGCCACGCGCCCAGTTCGGCCTGCGCGTCGCGTGTGGCATGGGTCGGGATGGGCGCGTCGGCCAGCCCCAGTTCGGCAGCTAATGCGACGCGGACGGCGGCCATATCGGCCAGCGCCGCGCCGGTTCCTGCTGCGCCGAACAGCGAAACCGTCAACAGGCGCGGGCGCAATTCGGCCAGCCGGTCCAGATGGCGGCGCAAGGGCGCGCGCCAGACGGCGATCTTCGCGCCCAAGGTCGTCGGCGCGGCGATCTGGAACCGGGTGCGGGCGGGGATCGGCTGATCGGCATAGTCCGCCGCCTTGACCGCCAGCGCAGCGTCCAGCGCCGCGATCCGCGCCGCCAGCACGTCCAGCACGGCGGCCCATTGCAGCGCCGCCGCGCTGTCCTGCGCGTCCTGCGAGGTCGCGCCGAAATGCAGATAAGGCGCGGTGTCGCCAAGCGTGGATTTCAGCACCGCGACCACCGCCTGCGCGGCAATACCAGCGCGGGCGGTGGTCGCGATCAGCGCCGCCGGGTCAGGTGGGATCGCCGCCGCGATGGCGCGGGCGGCGGTGTCGGGGATAATCCCCATGCGCGCCTGCACCCTCGCAAGAGCCTGTTCGAAGCGCACTATCGCTACGACCTGCGCCTGATCGCCGATCAGCGCCGCGATTTCCGCGTCCCCGAACAGACCATCCAGTATCATCCCGCCCTCAGCCCCAACATATCCCGCGCCTGCTGCCATGTCGCCACGGGGCGGTCGTATTTCGCGCAGATCTCGACCGCGCGGCGGACCAGCGCGGCGTTGGACGGGGCCAGCGTATCGCGGTCGATGCGCACGTTATCCTCCAGCCCCGTGCGCGCGTGGCCGCCCGCCGCGATGGCCCATTCGTTCAGCACGATCTGCTGCGGGCCGATCCCGGCTGCGCACCATTGCGCGTCTTCGCCAAACAGCCGGTGCACGGTTTTGATATAATAATCAAACACTTCGCGGTCGGCAGGCATGGCGTTTTTGACCCCCATGACGAATTGCACATAGGGCCGGTCCTTGATGCGGCCGTCCTTCCACATCGCGGCGGCTTGCAGGATGTGCGAGAGGTCAAAGGCTTCGATCTCGGGTTTCACATCGTATTTAACCATTTCCGAGGCCAGCCAATCGACCAGATCCGGCGGGTTTTCATAGACGCGGGTCGGGAAATTGTTCGACCCGACCGAGAGAGACGCCATGTCGGGCCGCAGCGGCAGCATCCCGCCGCGCGCCTGCCCCGCGCCGGATCGCCCGCCGGTCGACAGTTGCACGATCATGCCGGGGCAGTGCTTTTCAAGGCCCTCTTTCAGCGCCGCAAACCGATCCGGGTCGCTGGTCGGCGCGCCCTGATCGTCGCGGACGTGGCAATGGGCGATGGTCGCGCCTGCCTCGAACGCCTCTTGCGTGGATTCGATCTGTTCCGCGATGGTGATCGGCACGGCGGGGTTGTTCGCCTTGGTCGGTAAAGACCCGGTGATCGCGACGCAGATGATGCAGGGGTTAGACATCGAAGAACACCGTTTCCTTGTCGCCCTGAAGGCGGATTTCAAAGCGATAAACCGGGGTTTCGCCGTCCGACCGCTGACCGATCAGCGTGGCGCGGCGGTTTTCCCATTCGATCAGGTTCAGCACCGGGTCAGCGGCGTTCGCATCAGCCTCATCGCTGAAATACATCCGCGTATTCAGCCCGATGTTGATGCCGCGCGCCACGATCCACAGGTTCAGATGCGGCGCCATCATCCGGCCGTTGCGGCCCATGACCGCGCCCGGCTTTACCGTGTCAAAGCCCCATTCACCGGTCTCGAAATCGGTGATCACACGGCCCCAGCCGCGGAACCCATCCTCGACCTCGCCGCCGCCTTCGGGGTGGGCATAGTGGCCGTCCGCATTGGCCTGCCACACCTCTAGCAGCACGTCCTTGACCGGGCTGCCCATGCCGTCGATGACCACGCCTTCGACGCGGATACGCTCGCCCTTGGCGTTCGGACCGGTGATGTCGTGGCCCAGTTCCTGCCGGTAGATGTCAAACCCCGCCGCACCGGGGGCCAGCCCGATATGCACATAAGGCCCCGCCGTCTGGGACGCCGATTCACGCAGGTAATTCAGGTTCTGAGCCATCAGTTCCCCTCCAGCCGGTTTTCAAACAGCGTGGACCGGCGGCCGCGCAGCACAATGTCGAATTTATAGGCGATGGAATCCAGCGGGATCGTGGCGTTCATATCCAGTTTTGCGATCAACTGCTGGATCGCATCCGGGTCGGGGATGGTCTGCACGATGGGACAAAGCGGGATCAGCGGGTCGCCCTCGAAATACAGCTGCGTGATCAGCCGCTGCACAAAGCCGGATCCAAAGACCGAGACGTGGATATGCGCGGGCCGCCAGTTGTTCACCCAATTGCGCCACGGATAAGCACCGGGCTTGATGGTGCGGAAAAAGTAATAGCCGTTCTCATCCGTCAGCGTCCGCCCGCAGCCGCCGAAATTCGGGTCGATGGGGGCAAGGTAGCTGTCTTTCTTGTGGCGGTAACGCCCGCCTGCATTGGCCTGCCACACCTCGACCAGCGTGTTCGGCACCGGCCGGGCGTTTTCGTCCAGCACGCGGCCATGCACGATGATGCGCTCCCCCACCGGGTCGCCGTTCTTGGCATAGTTCTTGATCAGATCGTTATCGATCGGGTCGATGTCATTGTGGCCAAAGCGCGGGCCGGTGATCTCGCTGATGGAATTTTGCAGCGAGATCATCGAAAAGCGCGGGCTGCGGGCGACGCTGGTCTTGTAATCGGGCGTCAGCGCGGGCGGGTGCAGGCGCCGGTCGCGCTGGTAATATTCGGCGGGTGTCATTCGGCCTCCTCCTCCATTTCGGCATAGGTCTGTTTGGCAAGCTTGAGCGCGTGATTGGCGCGCGGCACGCCGCAATAGATGGCGACATGCTGGAACACCTGCTGCACATCCTGTTTCGTCGCGCCGGTGCGGGCGGTGGCGCGAATGTGCATGGGGATTTCGTCCCAGTTTCCGGCAGCGGCCAGCAGGGCCAGCGTCAGCATTGACCGCTCGCGCCGGGTCAGGGCGTCGCTGGCCCAGACCGTTCCCCAGGCAGCGTTGGTGATCAGGTCCTGGAACGGCTGGTCGAAATCGGTCTTTTGCGCCTCGGCCCGGTCCACATGGGCGTCGCCCAGCACGGCGCGGCGGGTGGCCATGCCACGGTCGTAACGATCAGACATGGCCGATCCTTTGCAAAAAGCGGGTCAGGATGGCGGCATATTCCGCCGGGGATTCGACGCAAGGCAGATGCCCCGCGCCTTTGATTTCGGTGTAATCTGCGCCGGGGATCAGGGCGGCGGTGGCCTGCACGATCTCGGGTGGCATCGCGCCGTCAAGGCCGCCGCCGATCAGGTGAACGGGCAGGTCCAGCGTCGGGGCATCGGCACGATAATCGGCGGCGGCGATGGCCTGACAGCAGGCGATGTAACCCTGCACCGGCTGGCGTTCCAGCATCCGCTGCCACAGGCCAAGCGCCGGGGTGTTGCGGAAATCGGGCGAGAACCAGCGTTCCATCGTGGCGGCGCTGATGGCGGTGATGCCGCCCTGTCGGATGGTCTGGACGCGGGCGTTCCACATATCCGTCTCGCCAATTTTCGCGGCGCTGTTGGAAATCACCAGTCCCGCCAGCCCGCCATGGCGCAGCGCCAGCGATTGCCCGATCAGCCCGCCGATGGACAGGCCGACAAACACCGGGCGAGTCACGCCCAGATGGGCGATCAGCGCGGCGGCGTCATCGGCCAGCAGGTCAATGTTATAGGGGCCGGGGGTTTCCTCGGACAGCCCGTGGCCGCGCTTGTCGTAGCGGATCAGCCGCAGCCCACCCGGCAGATGCGGGATCAGCGCATCCCACAGGCGCAGGTCAGTGCCAAGCGAATTCGCAAAGACCAGCGCCGGGGCGTCTTGTGGCCCTTGGTCCGCGTAATGCAGATCGACGCCGTTGATGATTGCGCTGTGCATGATCCCCCCATGATTCCCTGAGTCCAAGATCACATATTGAAACCACCAAGTAAAATGAGATAATCAGCCTCACACTTGCCAAAAAAAGCAATCATGGACCGCCGCATCAAGCTTCGCCATATTCAGGCGTTTGTCGAAATCATCCGCCAGCGCAGCCTGAAGCGCGCGGCGGAACGGCTGCTGCTGACCCAGCCCGCGATTTCCCGCACGCTGGCGGAATTGGAGGAGATCACCGGCTCCACCCTGCTTACCCGCAGCCGCAGCGGTATCGCGCTGACGCCAGAAGGTGAGTTTTTTCACCGCTTTTCCGTGTCGGGCATGACCGCGCTGGAACAGGGGCTGGCGGGGCTTGGCGATCCGGCGCAGACCGGGGCGCGGGCTTTGCGGGTGGGGGCGCTGCCATCCGTGGCGGCGCTGTTGATGCCGGGGATCGCGGTGCGGCTGGCGGCCAGCGCACCGGAATTGCGGCTGACGATCATCGACGGGCAGCATGGCGCGCTGACGGCGCAGCTGCGCGCGGGCGATCTGGCCGCCGTCATCGGTCGTCTGGGCGAACCCGACACGATGCGCGGCCTGACCTTCACCCAGCTTTATCTTGAGGAAGTCGCCATTGTCACCCGCCCCGGTCATCCCATCGGGGCGGCAGGCGATCTGCACCAGATCAGCGACTGGCCGGTGATCTTTCCGCCGCCCGTCGCCGCGATCCGTCCGCTGATCGAACGGATGCTGCTTGCCGAAGGGCTGCCGCTGCCGCCCAACCGGATCGAGTCCGTCTCGGGCGCCTTTGGCCGCGCCTATACGCGGGCTAGCGATGCGATCTGGTTCATCTCGGCGGGCGTCGTCGCGGGCGATGTGGCCGAGGGGCGGCTGGCGCGCCTGCCCATCGACACAACGCTGACCCGCGGCCCGGTCGGGCTGATGGAACGGGCCGACGACCCCGCCAGCCCCGAACGCAGCCTGTTTCGCCGCGCGGCGCAGGATGCGGTGGCGGGGCTGCGGCTTGGTTAATACTTGATCTGCGCCAGCGACCGCAGTTCCTCGGGCGTGGTGGTCGGATAGCCGAAGAACTCCAGATAGGCGGGGATCTGTTCAAACAGCATGTCGGTGCCGATCTGGGTCTGACAGCCAAGCGCGCGGGCGGCGGCCAGAAAGGCGGTTTCTTCCTGCTTCATCACCACCTCGCCCACGAAACTATCGCCTGACAGGCGGGCCATATCCATTGGCATCGGATCGCCGGGGTTCATGCCCAAAGGCGTCGCGTTCACCACGATGTCCCAGCCCGCCGGGTCATTGCTGCCCGTGACGACCTCCACCGGATAGGCGGCGCGGATGCGGCCCGCCAGCCCCTCGGCTGCGGCGGCGTTCAGATCGAACAGCCCGATCCGCGCCGCCCCCGCTTTGGCCAAGGATGCCGCAATCGCCGACCCCACACCGCCCGAGCCGACGACCAGCGCGCTGGCCCCCGCGACCACACGACCCTTGCGCAGAACGCCGCGCACAAATCCCTCGCCGTCGAACATATCGCCGATCAACCGCCCGTCCGGATTGCGCCGGACGGCGTTGCAGGCACCGCAGATCTGCACGGTCACGCTGACCTCATCCAGAAGGCCGACGACCGGGACCTTGTGCGGCATGGTAATCAGCGCCCCGGCAAAGTTCCGCAGCCGGGCGACATGCGGCAAAAAGGTGGCGAAATCCGCCACTTCGCAGCCCATCGGCACCACCACGGCGTCAATGCCGCGCGCCTGAAACCACGGGTTATAGATCATCGGCGCCTTAAAGCTTTCGGTCGGCACGCCGATATGCGGCAGGATTTTGGTATAGCCAGAGATCATGTTACCCTCATGCACGCGGCATCGACTTGCCGCGCATCAGACGTTTCAGCGCGGCGATGCGGAAGGGCGCGTTATAGGCGCCATAGCCGTCATACCCGCCGCGCCGCTGGACAATTTCAAAGAACAGCCCGCCGGTGATCGGGCGGCCGTAAAGCTGAAAGAACTCGCCGCCGTCATCGTCGCGGTCGTAAAGGATATTCAGTGATTGCAGGTGGGCCAGCGTTTCATCCTCCATGCCGAACCGGGCGCGCAGATCAGCATAATAGTTTTCGGGAATCTCCAGCGCGGCAAAACCGGCATCGGCCATCTGCTGCGCTGTCACGAAAATATCACGCGATTCCAGTGCAATATGCTGCACCACCGACCCCATGCTTTCAGTCAGAAAGCTGCCTGCCAGCGTGCGATGCGACTGCGTGCCGTTCAACGTGATCCGCGCGCGCCCGTCGGGGGCGGCGATGGCCTGACTGCGCACCAGCCCGTCAGGGTCGGCCACGTCCAGCATCGGGCGGCGCTGCATATCAAAGATGGAACTGTAGAACAGCGTCCATGACAGCATTTCATCATAATTCATCGTCTCGGCCAGATGATCGACGCGCGTCAGGCCAAAGCCCGCACCATCGCCCGGCAGCGGATCGAATTCACCCTGCCAGATCTGCGCGGCACTACTGTCGTCAATGAAATGCAGCACAGATCCGCCGACGCCCCGGATCGCGGGAATCTCGACCTCGCCCGGCCCGACGGGCTGGTCAAAGACCCGTGCACCAAGCGCCTGCGCGCGCTGGACGGTGGCGCGGGCATCGCCGACATGCAGGCCAATATCGCAAACCGCCGTGCCGTGGTTCAGATAAAAGCTGTGGGCAAATCCGGTCTGTTCGGTGTTGATGACGATGCGGATGTCACCCTGCTGCCAGACCGTCACCTGCTTGTTGCGGTGCTGAGCTGCGGGATAAAACCCCATCTGCCGCAGCGCGCTGGCCAGACGGTCCTGTTCGACGGCACTGGCGGCGAATTCGACAAAGGCAATGCCATCAACCGTGATGTTCGGCGGCAGAACCGGCACGTTTCGCGCGACGTCCGGTTCGGTGCGGCGGACCTGATCCATCAGCCAGATCAGGCTGCGGTGGCCGTCGCGGGCAATACCCTCGGGGCTGCCGCCGCGAAACTGGTCGTTAAAGATTTCCAGCGACAGCGGACCGGCATAGCCCGTCGCCGCCACCGCGCGCATGAAATCGGTCACGGGCAGATCGCCCTCGCCCGGCATATTGCGGAAATGGCGCGACCAATACAGCAGGTCCATGTCGATCAGCGGGGCGTCGGCAAGCTGGACGAAGAAGATCTTGTCGCCGGGGATGCGGCGGATCGTGTCAGGCGCGATCTTGCGCGACAGGGTGTGAAAGCTGTCAAGGATCAGGCCCAGATTGGGGTGATCGGCGCGGCGCACGATTTCCCATGCATCGCGGTGATCGTTGACATGGCGGCCCCAGGCCAGCGCCTCGTATCCGATGCGCAACCCACGATCCGCCGCGATCACGGCCAGCTCGGCCAGATCATCGGCGGCGCGGTCGATGCCGCCCAGGGCCGCCGGGTGGACCGAGGAACAGATCAGCATCAGGGGTGCGCCCAATTCCGCCATCAGGTCGAACTTGTGCCGGGCGCGGTCAAAGGCGCGGGCGCGCAGATCGCCCGGCAGCCCCTCGAAATCGCGGAAGGGCTGGAACAGCATGATCTCCAGCCCGTGGTCGCGGGCCATCGCCCCCACCTCGGCCGGCGAGGCGGCATCGCGCAGGAAATCCTGTTCAAAGATTTCCACCCCGTCGAACCCCGCCGCCTGAATGGCGGCGAATTTTTCGCGCAGGGTGCCGGCGATAGATACGGTGGCGATGGCGGTTTTCATGGCTTACCCTTGGTTCAGGTCGTTTTCATCGGTCAGCGGTGCCAGACCGGCGCGGCTGCGCCAGCGTTTCCAGATCGGGGTCTGGCTGACAAAGATCAGCACCACAGCGGCCAGCAGCGCCAGTGACAACGGACTGGTGAAGATGCCCTTGAACAGGCTGGACAGACTGCCCTGTTCAGAAATGATCGCCCGACGCCAGTTTTCATCCAGCAGCCGCGACAGGATCACCCCAAGGATCACCGGCCCCAGCTGATAGCCGTATTGCCGCATGAAATAGCCCAGCACACCAAAGGCCAGCGTCCAATACACATCGGTAATCGACCCGTTCACCGCATAAGACCCGACAATGGACAGGATCAGGATCAGCGGGATCAGCACCGTGCGCGGCATCTCGACCACTTTGGTGAAAATCTTGATCCCGGTCAGGCCGAACAGCAGCATGAAGAAATTGGCCAGCACCAGCGCACCGACGATGAACCAGAACATCGAGGGCTGCTCGATCATCAGCATCGGGCCGGGGTTCAGCCCGTGGATGAACAGCGCCCCGATCATGATGGCCGTGACGGCATCGCCCGGAATCCCCAGCGTCAGCATCGGGATAAAGGCCCCGCCGACGGCGGCGTTATTGGCGGTTTCGGGCGCGACCAGACCTTCCTTGGCGCCCTTGCCAAAGGGGGTTTCGGGGTTCTTGGTGATCCGCTTGGCGTGGTCATAGGCCATCAATGCGGCGATATCGCCGCCGGTGCCGGGCAGCGCGCCGACCACCACCCCGATGCCCGAGGTCTGCATCGACAGCGGCAGGTATTTGCGGATCGCCGACCATTGCGGCACGATGCGAGTGATCTTTTGGCGGATGCCGGTGGCGTTGACGTTATGCAGCTGGGCCAGCGCCTCGGACACGCCGAACATGCCGATCATCACGGCGATAAAGCTGATCCCACCCCACAGGTTGGTATAGCCAAAGGTAAAGCGTTCCTGCGCGGTCAGCGGGTCCATGCCAACCGTCCCGATCAACAGGCCAAGCGCCCCGGCGAAGATACCTTTGGTGAGGCTTTCCCCTGACAGCGACCCGACCAGCAGCACCCCCAGAATGGCGATCAGCATAAAGTCGCGCGGCTGGAACGACAGCGCGAAATCGCTGATCGAGGGCGCGGCCACCGCCAGCACGGCGATGCCGATAAAGCCGCCGATGAATGACATCACCGTGGCCAGGCCGATCGCCTCGCCCGCTTCGCCCTTTTGGGCCAGCGGATAGCCGTCCATGGCCGTGGCGATGGACGAGGGTGATCCGGGGATGTTCAGCAAAATCGCCGTGCGCGAACCGCCATAGACCCCGCCCATAAAGATGCCGACCATCAGGCACAGCGCCGGATAGACGTCCCAGGTAAAGGTGAACCCGATCAGGATGGACACCGCCATCGTGACCGACAGCCCCGGAATGGCACCGACATAGACGCCGGCGAATGTCCCGGCGGCGATCAGAAACAGCAGTTTGGGATCAGTCCACGAAATCAGAAAATAATTCAGCGCATCCATCAGAACCACCGTGAGATTGCGGCCAGAATTTCACCCTCGGGCACGATGCCGGCGGGCAGCAGGACGGTAAAAATAAGACGAAACACGACATAGACCAGCGCCAGCGAAAACACCGACACACCAATGGCATAGATCAGCCCGCCCTTGCGCAGGAACATGACCGACAGCACCATGAAGATCAGCGAAGTCGGCAGAAAGCCCAGCGGCACCAGCAGCACCCCATATCCCGCGATCATCAGCATCATCACGATAACGACGGGCGGCAGGATGTCGCTCAGGAAATGGCTGTCGTCCCGGTCCGGCGTGCGCAGATTGCCCAGCAGGATCAGGCCCGAGCTGACAACCATCGCAAAGGCCACCGCCATCGGCAGCGCACCAGGCGAGGACAGCGACGAAAACCCGGCGATGTCATAGGCCGACCACAGCAGAAACAGGCTGACCAGAAACAGCAGCGCGTTGAAAAACGTCTCTCCGGCGCTGCGTTTACGTTTATCATGTTGCATGACGGTTCCCCCAATAAGCCGCCCCGGCCCTGTCATTCAGGCCGGGGCGCAAGGCGCGGCATCAGGGCCGGGCGATCCCGAAGTCTTCGGGCGATTTCTTGGCCAGACCGGCATCATTGATCAGCCACGAGGTGACCGACTGCCAGTTGTTCAGAAATTCGGTCGCGGCATCGCCCGACAGGCTTTCCAGAATAAAGCCACGCTCGGCCATCAGGTTGACAAAATCTTCGCTTTGCGCACCCTCGGCATAGGCGGCGACCAGCTTGTCCACCACCTCATCGGGGGTGCCGTTTTTCACAAACACGCCAAAGAACGGACCCCAGGGCAGGTATTGCGCATATTCGGGGTTGGTCTCGGTAACTGCCGGGACATCGGGCAGCAGATCAATGCGGTCGGCATTGATAAAGGCGATGGGCTTCATCCGCCCGCCCCGGACGGATTCGATGGCGGCACCCAGCACGGCGGGCATCACGTCAATCGCCCCGCCTTGCAGCGCGGTCAGGGCCGGGCCATCGCCGTCATAGGGCACCTCGGTCACTTGCATCCCTTCGGTCTTGGAGGCCAGCATCGTCACCACCACCGAGGCCACACCGCCCGGCCCGGTCGAGCCGAATTTCACCGCACCGGGGTTTTCCTGAATATAGGCGATCATTTCCGGGAAGGTGTTGAAAGGCGCATCGTTACGCGCCACCAGCATCGGCACACCGCGCGCCAGAATATTGACCGGCGTAAATTCGGAATAGTCGATGTCGCCCATGTCCATCACCTTATACAGCAACGGATTTTCCGCACCCATCAGCAAGGTATAGCCATCGGCGGGCTGAGCATAGGCAAAGCGGGTGGCAATCGCACCGACACCGCCGGTCATGTTACGCATCACCACCTTGCCGCCCATCGCGCGTTCGGCGTGCGGGGTGACGGTGCGCATGACCACATCGGTCGAACCGCCCGCGCCCCATTGGATGATGCCCTGAATTTCCTTGGACGGGTAATCCTGCGCCACTGCGGGCATGGCAAAAGCTGCGGCCACAAGGCCGCCGATCAGCAGATGTTTCATCTATTTCTCCCATATAGGCGCACCCTCCCGCGCCCTGTGGCTAAACCATGTGACATGATGTCACGGAACTGCAAATACAAATATCGCGCTATCATTAACATGATGTTACGACCTGACCGGCATTTCCCAAGGGCGGGATTCGGTGGCGCGTTGTAATTCCTTGCGAAATTGCTGAATCGTATATTCAGCAAAACCCGACAACAGTCGCCCGCGCTTTGTCACCACATAGACCGAAAGCGGTGCCGCTTCGGCCAGCGACAGGCGCACCACACCGGGCATATACAGTTCGGCCACCGAAAATTCGTCGATGATGGCGACGCCCAACCCGTGCCGGACCAGCGAAACCACCGTCTGCGCGAATCGGCCGCGCATGGCATAATCAACCGGCAGGCCGGCATCGCGCAGCGGACGGGCCAGAATCTCGCCATAAGGATCGCGCGGATCGACGCCGACCATGGGAAAGCGGATCAGATCGTGGATCGACACCCGCCCCTGCCCTGCCAGGGCGTGGCCTTCGGGAACGATGGCGACGAGACGGCCTTCGGCGGCCAGATCATTGCGCACGGCGGCGTTCTCGACCGGAAAGGACATCATCACGAATTCGCCCCGCTCCAACATCAGATAGTCGATGGTTTCCTCGATTTTCAAAATGTTCAGATCCACGAACAGGTCGGGATAGCGCGCCCGCACATGCCGCAGCGCCCGCGCCGCGATAAATTGCGCAATCGACGGAGCCGAGGCAAAGGCCAGATCGACCGTCGCCCCGCGCTGCAACTGATCGACGGCGCGGTTCAGGTTCTCGATCCCGCCGAACACGCGGCCAAGCTGGTCAAAGATGGCGTTCGCCTCGATCGCGGGCACGAACAGACCGCCGCGCCGCTCGAACAGGCGCAGGCCCAGCGAATCCTCGGTGTGGCGCACAAGGCGGCTGATGCCCGGCGCCGAAACGCCCAGCATCCGCGCCGCCCCGGCAATCGTGCCCGCCAGCATGACGGCGCGGATCACCTCGATCTGTCTCAGCGTCAGCCCGGCCATGGTCACCTCCCCCCTCATTTTCGGCCATTGTATCGCGGCCCATTGGCGCGTCCACAGGCCACATCTGACACAAGTGGAATCGGCCCCGAAAATCGTTTATGCCACATCCTGTAACCACAAGATGGGGGAAGCCGGTGCCGGGGTTGAACGAACAGGACATTCTGCCGAAAGAGCTGGTTCAGCTTGATGCCACAGTTACCGACAAGGCCGACGCGATCCGTCAGGCCACCGCGCTGCTGACAGCGGCGGGCAGTCTGAAGCCGGGCTTTGGCGACAGCATGATGCGGCGCGAGGCGGCCTCGAACACCTATCTGGGCAAGGGCATCGCGATTCCGCATGGCATGGTCGAGGATCGCGACATGATCCTGCGCGACGGGATTGCGGTCTTGCAGGTGCGGGACGGGGTGGAATGGAACGAGGGCCAACGGGCGCAACTGGTGGTGGCCATCGCCGCGCGGTCGGATGCGCATATCGGCATCCTGCGCCGTCTGACCCGGCTGATGCAGGACGAGGCGCGGGTGGCGATGCTGGCGACCACGGATGACGCGGGCCAGATCATCGCCGCGCTGTCGGGTGTGGAACCCGCCGCGCCCGCCGGTGCCCCGGCAACAGATTTCGCGCAATCCTTTGACTGGACAGTGGATTATCCCACCGGGCTGCACGCGCGCCCGGCAACCGAATGGGCCGAAACCGCCCGCCGCTTTGCCGCCCGCATCCGCGTGCGCCACGGGGCCGAGGCAGCGGATGCCCGCAACATGATCGACCTTTTGCAACTGGGGCTAAAGCCCGGCGATGCCGTCACCATTTCCGCCGAGGGCACGGATGCGGCGGATGCGCTGTCCACGCTGCGCGTCGTCATCACCAGCCTGTCCGCCCGCGAAAAGGCCGATGCCGCGCGGGCCGAGGAAAAGCGCGCCGCGACGGCAGCCAGCGGCGGCTGGGTGCCGGTTGATGGCGGTGATGTGGTGGATGGTGTATCCGCCTCGCCTGGTCTGGCCATCGGCAGTTTGCACCGGATGGAATCGGGCGAGGTGGACATCCCCGACACCCCCACAGACCTGACCTCTGCCGCCGACCGGCTGCATGACGCGCTGGCGCGGGCGCGGGAACAGTTGCGCTCGCTGGCGGATGACACCGCGCGGCGTCTGGGCGAATCGGATGCGGGGATTTTCCGCGCGCAGGCGGAATTGCTGAACGATCCGGGGCTGGTGACGCTGGCCTCGCAGAAACTGGTGGCGGGGCATGGGCTGGCGTGGTCGTGGAGCGCCGCCGTGCAGGAAACCGCGGCGCAACTGACCGCCGTCGGCAATGCCGTGCTGGCGGGCCGGGCCGTGGATCTGCGCGACGTGGGCCAGCGCGTGCTGGCGCTGATCGACCCTGAACTGGCCCGCGCCACCCCGGCCGAGGTGGCGCCCGGCACGATCCTGATCGCCGATGACCTGACCCCCACCGACACCGCCGGGCTGGACCCGGACCGCATCGCCGGGCTGGTGACAGCGCAGGGCGGGCCAACCTCGCACACCGCGATTCTGGCGCGCACGCTGGGCCTGCCCGCCGTGGTCGGCGCGGGCGCGGCGCTGTCGCGGCTGCATGACGGGGCGCAGGCGATCATCGACGGCAGCGGCGGGCGGCTTTACCTGTCGCCGTCCGATGCCGATCTTGCGTCAGCCCGCGCTTTTATCGCCGCCGAGGATGAAAAGCGCGCCCATGCCGCGCAGGCCCGCGCCTTGCCCGCCACGACCCGCGACGGCCATCAGGTTGCCATCGGCGCCAATATCAACCTGGCCGAACAGGCCCCCTTTGCGCTGGAGCAAGGGGCCGAGGGCGTCGGCCTGATGCGGACCGAGTTTCTGTATCTGGAACGCAGCGCCAGCCCGACCGAGGATGACCAGTATCACGCCTATACCGCCATGTCGCAGGCCATGGGCGGGCGGCAATTGGTGATCCGCGCGCTGGACATCGGCGGCGACAAGCAGGTCAGCTATCTGGATTTGCCGCGCGAGGAAAACCCGTTCCTTGGCGTGCGCGGCGCGCGTCTGCTGCTGCGTCGCCCGGAACTGCTGGTGCCGCAATTGCGGGCGCTCTATCGCGCGGCCAGGGACGGGGCGGATATTCATGTGATGTTCCCGATGATTACCTCGGGCGCGGAACTGCGGGCCTTGCGTGAAACCTGCGACCAGATCCGCGCCGATCTGGACGCGCCGGAAATCCCGCTGGGCATCATGATCGAGGTGCCATCCGCCGCGCTGCTGGCCGAGGAACTGGCGCGGCACGCCGATTTCTTTTCCATCGGCACCAATGACCTGACGCAATACACGCTGGCCATCGACCGCCAGAACCCGGTGCTGGCGCCCGAGGCCGACAGCCTGCACCCCGCCGTGCTGAAGCTGATCGCGCAAACGGTTCAGGGCGCGCATCAGCATGGCCGTTGGGTTGGCGTCTGCGGCGGCATCGCGGGCGATGCCTTTGGCGCGGCGCTGCTGACGGGTCTGGGCGTGGATGAATTGTCGATGACGCCCCGCGACATTCCGGCGGTCAAGGACCGGCTGCGCAATGCCGATCTGACCACGCTGCGCGCACTGGCCGACCGTGCGCTGGCGGCGCCCGATGCGGCGGCGGTGCGCGCTTTGGCGGGGGAACTGGCATGATCCACTGCATCGGGCTGAACCCCGCCATCGACCAGACGGTGATGCTGGACCGGCTGGAACCGGGTGCGGTGATCCGCGCCAGCGACTCGCGCCTTGATCCCGGCGGCAAGGCGGTGAACGTCGCCTCGGTGCTGGCCGATTGGGGGATGGCGGCAACCGTGCATGGCCTGCTGGGGCAGGACAATGCCGCCGTGTTTCAGGCGCTGTTCACGCAAAAGGGCATCACCGACCGCATGGTCCGGGTGCCCGGCGCGACGCGCACCAATATCAAGATTCTGGAACAGGACGGGCGCACCACCGATGTGAACCTGCCCGGCTTTGACGCCGACAACGCGGCGCTGGACCGGGTGCGCGCCGGTCTGGACGTGGCGCAGGCGGGGGAACTGGCGGTGGTGTCGGGCAGCCAGCCCGCCGCCCTGCCGCCCGAGGCCACGGCATCGCTGGTGGCCGAACTTGCGGCACGGGGCGCACGGGTGGTCATGGACGTGTCGGGCGCACCGCTGCGTGCCGCGCTGGCATCGGCCACCCTGCCCTTTGCCATCAAACCCAACCGCCACGAGCTGGAGGAAGTGACCGGCACCGATCTGTCAGACCGCGCCGCCTTGGCCGATGCGGCACAGGGCCTGCTGGCGCGCGGGATCGCGCTGGTGGTCGTGTCGCTGGGCACGGACGGCGCACTGTTCCTGACCGCCAATGACGCCGTGCAGGTTCGCCCCGTGGCCCTGTCCACCGGCAGCGCGGTCGGTGCGGGCGATGCCATGGTCGCGGGCCTGACGGCAGCGCTGGCCCAAGGGCTGCCTCTGCCCGATCTGGCGCGGCAGGCCACCGCCTTTTCCGGCGCGAAACTGCAAAACCCCGGCCCGCACCTGCCCTCGCGCGATGCGGTGCGGGATCTGGCGGCACAGGTCACACCGATCCCGCTGGCCGATTGGATCACCGGCGCCTGACGCCCGGACATTAAAGGAGAACGGGATGACCGATTTCATAGCCGTCATCGGAACACGCCACCGGGGCACTCATGCTGTGCTGTCGCGTGAGGCGCTGAAAAACGCCGCTGCTGCGCAGGGCCACCGCATTGCCATCGAACTGGACACCGCCGACGGGGTGGTTGACCCGCTGGACACCGCCGCCATTGCCGGGGCGCAGGCGGTGCTGCTGGTGGATGACGCGGTGGATGACGGGCGCTTTACCGCCCTGCCGGTGCTGCGGGCGACCAAGGAAGAGCTGCTGCACAACGCAGGCGCGGTGATGTCGCAACTGGTTGCCGCATCCGGCGGTGCCACGGCAGCGGCACCCACGCCCGCCAGCACCCCGGCCACCGCAGACGGCCCGCTGAAGATCGTGGCCATCACATCCTGCCCCACGGGCATCGCCCATACCTTTATGGCCGCCGAAGGGCTGACCGAGGGTGCCAGGCAGCTTGGCCATACGATCCGCGTCGAAACGCAAGGCTCGGTCGGATCTCAGGATGCGTTGACACCGGATGAAATCGCCGAGGCCGATCTGGTCATCATCGCCGCCGACCGGCAGGTGGAACTGTCGCGCTTTGCCGGCAAGCGGGTGTTCACCGGCCCGACCAAGCCCGCGATCAACGATGGCGCGGGCCTGATCCGCCGCGCGCAGACCGAGGCGCAGACCCAAGGCGCCACCGCCGCGCAAACCGCCGAGACCGCACAGCCCGCGCATAAAGCCGGCGCTTACAAACACCTGATGACCGGCGTGTCCTTCATGCTGCCCTTTGTGGTCGCGGGCGGTCTGCTGATCGCCATCGCCTTTGCGCTGGGCGGCATCTATGTTTACGAGGATCAGTATCAGGGCACGCTGGGCTGGACGCTGTTCCAGATCGGCGCGAACGGTGCCTTTACCCTGATGGTTCCGGCGCTGGCCGGGTATATCGCCTATTCGATTGCCGACCGGCCCGGCATCGCGCCGGGCATGACCGGCGGAGTCATCGCAGGCACCATCGGCGCAGGCTTTCTGGGCGGGATCGTGGCGGGGTTCATCGCCGGTTATACCGTGCTGGCGCTGATCCGGGTGATCCGCCTGCCCAAGACGCTGCAAGGGCTGATGCCGGTGCTGATCCTGCCGCTGCTGGCCACGGCGATCACCGGGCTGCTGATGTATTACGTCGTAGGCGGCCCGACGGCGCAGGCACTGGCCGCGCTGACGGAATGGCTGAAGGGGATGCAAGGATCGTCGGCGCTGATCCTGGGGCTGATCCTTGGCGGCATGATGGCCGTCGATATGGGCGGGCCGATCAACAAGGCGGCCTATGTGTTCGGCACCACGCTGATCGCGGCGGAAATCTATCAGCCGATGGCCGCCGTCATGTGCGCGGGCATGACCCCGCCCTTGGCGCTGGCGCTGGCCACGCGGCTGCGCCCGTCGATCTTTACCCCCGAAGAGCGAGAGGCGGGCAACGCCGCCGCCGTCCTTGGCCTTGCCTTCGTGACCGAGGGCGCGATCCCCTTTGCCGCGCGTGACCCGCTGCGAGTCATCCCCTCGCTGATCGCCGGGTCGGCCATTGCCGGGGCGATCTGCATGGTGCTGGGCGTGGCGCTGCGGGTGCCGCATGGCGGGGTGTTCGTGCTGCCGATCCCGAACGCCGTCACCAACCTGACCGGGTTCATCATCGCACTGCTGGTCGGCACGCTGGTGTCGGCCGTGGCGCTGATGGCGGTCAAGCGGCCGGTGGCGACGCCCGCCACACAGACCACCTGACCACAAGCGCAGGAGGGGCAGGGGATGTTGATAATGATCGCCCCCTGCCCCGCCCACGCCGCCCGGCGATCACGACCACGGCGGCCCCCTGTCGGCCCGGCGCCACCGGGTCTGACAACAGCGCCCTGGAGTCGCCCCGGCACCCATTGCGGCGCGGCCCAGGACGGCCCGACAGATTGCCTTGACTGCTGTTCATCATCGACTGCGCAGGGTGCGCCTGCGCACCGCCCGCCCGCTTCGCTGACGGGGGCGGCGACGGATTGTCGCGAAACCGTCGCATTTCGGTCGCAAAAGCGTCATCCGACACCCCTACACCCCATCGAAACCCTGTCAAACCGGAGCATCCGATGACCATCTTTCGCCTTGCCGCAGCCACCGCATTGGCCAGTCTGATCGCCATCCCCGCCAGCGCCGAATTCGCGCTGGACCCCCGCTATACCGACGCTGATGGCGACCTTGTGGCAGATATTCCAGCGGACCCGGCGCAGCAGGTTGACCCCGCCACGCTGATCTTTGCCTATACCCCGGTCGAAGATCCGGCGGTTTACGTCGATGTGTGGAAAGAGTTTCTGGACCACCTGAGCGACGTCACCGGCAAGTCGGTTGAATTTTTTCCGGTGCAAAACAATGCCGCGCAATACGAAGCCATGCGCGCCGGTCGTCTGCACATTGCCGGTGTGAACACCGGCGGCAACGCGATTGCCGTGGCCTGTTCGGGCTTTCGCCCCTTTGCGATGATGGCGAATGCCGACGGGTCGTATGGATACGAGATGGAAATCATCACCTATCCCGACAGCGGCATCACCGAACTGTCCGATCTGAAAGGCCGCCAGCTGGCCTTTACCTCGGAAACCTCGAATTCAGGCTTCAAGGCGCCGCAGGCTCTGCTGGAATCGGAATTCGATTTGCAGGTCGAGCGCGACTATACTCCGGCGTTTTCGGGCGGGCATGACAACTCGATCCTGGGTGTCGCGAACAAGGATTACGACGCCGCCGCCATCGCCAATTCGGTCCTGACCCGCATGGCCGCGCGCGGTGTGGTGAACAAGGACGATCTGGTCACGGTGTATAAATCCGACACCTTCCCGACCACCGGCTATGGCGTCGTCTATAACCTGACGCCCGAATTGCAGGACAAGATCAAAGAGGCGTTTTTCAGCTTTGACTGGACCGGCACCGGGCTGGAAACCGAATTCGCCCCGCAGGGCGAAACCCAGTTCATTCCGATCAGCTTTCAGGAACATTGGTCGGTGATCCGCCAGATCGACGAGGCGATGGGCGTGACCTATACCTGCAACTGATTTTTCGTATCATGACGGACAGGCGGGGGCGACCCTGCCTGTCTTTCATTTGAAAGGGCCGCCGATGTTGACCGTCGAAAACCTGACCAAAACCTATCGCACCGGCGACAAGGCGCTGTCGGATGCGTCATTCACCATCCCCGCCGGGCAGGTCCTGGGGCTGATCGGGCCGTCGGGGGCTGGAAAATCGACGCTGATCCGCTGCATCAACCGGCTGGTGGAACCGACCAGCGGCAGCGTGCGGCTGAATGACACCGACATCACCCGCCTGCGCGCGGGAGATCTGCGCCGGGCACGCCGCCGCATCGGCATGATCTTTCAGGAATATGCGCTGGTGGAACGGCTGACAGTGATGGAAAACGTGCTGTCGGGGCGGCTGGGCTATGTCGGGTTCTGGCGCAGCCTGACGCGGCGCTTTCCGCCCGCCGATGTGCAGAACGCGTTCCGGTTGCTGGATCGGGTGGGCCTGTCGCCGCATGTCGATAAACGCGCCGACGCCCTGTCGGGCGGCCAGCGGCAGCGGGTCGGCATCGCCCGCGCGCTGGAACAGGACCCCGAATTGCTGCTGGTCGATGAACCCACCGCCAGCCTCGACCCGAAAACCAGCCGCCAGATCATGCGGCTGATCGTGGAAATCTGCCGCGAACGCGGCCTGCCGGCGATCATCAACATCCACGATGTGATGCTGGCGCAGCAATTCACCGACCGCATCATCGGGTTGCGCGCCGGGCAGATCGTCTTTGACGGCGCGCCCGCCGAGCTGACCGGCCCCGCCCTGACCGCGATTTACGGCGAAGAAGACTGGGCCGCCATGCGCAAATCCGCCGACGAGGACGCACAGGCCGAGGATGACGATCGCGAAGCCCGCGAAAAACTGCTGGAGGCCCTGTGACCTATCCGACCACATGGCGCCGCCCGCCGCAACTGATCCGGTCGCGGTTCTGGCGCATCGCGCTGAGCGTCGGCGCGCTGATCTATCTGGCCGCCGCCATCGGCAGTATCGAGGTGAACTGGACCCGCGTGGCCGCCGGTCTGGAACGCGGGCAACGCTTTGTTACCGGCTTTCTGACGCCCGATTTCTCCACCCGCTGGCGCGACATTTCGGCGGGGCTGATCGAAAGCCTGACCATGACGCTGACCTCGACCGTGGTCGGGGTTCTGGTGTCGATCCCCATTGGCATCGGGGCGGCGCGCAACCTTGCGCCGCGCTGGCTGTATCTGATCTGCCGCAGCATCATCGCCGTCAGTCGCGCCTTGCAGGAAATCATCGTGGCGATCTTTTTCGTGGCGCTGTTCGGCTTTGGGGCCTTTGCCGGGTTCCTGACCCTGGCCTTTTCCACCATCGGCTTTATCGGCAAACTGCTGGCTGAAGACATCGAGGATATCGACGAAAAACAGGCCGAGGCGATCCGCGCCACCGGCGCAAGCTGGATGCAGCTTATCAACTATGGCATCCAGCCGCAGGTGATGCCCCGGCTGATCGGGTTGTCGCTGTATCGCCTGGACATCAACTTCCGCGAATCCGCCGTCATCGGCATCGTCGGCGCGGGCGGGATCGGGGCGACGCTGAACACCTCGCTGTCGCGCTATGAATATTCCAGCGCCGGGGCGATTTTGCTGATCATCATCGCCATCGTCATGGCCTCGGAATACGCGTCCGGGCATCTGCGCAAATGGGTGCAGTGATGGATCAGGTCTGGCAATACCGCACCCCGCGCACGCGCCTGCTGATCTGGGCGGGCTGGTTCGCCACCGTCGCGCTGTTCGTCTGGTGCTGGAACCTGATGACGGCGCGCACGAATTGGGGCTTTGTCCGGGACGCCCCGCAGGCGGCGGGCGATCTGCTGGGCCGGGCGGTGCCGCCACGCTGGTCCTATATGGAACGGCTGTGGGCGCCGCTGTGGGATACGATCAACATCGCCACGCTGGGCACGGCGCTGGGCATCATTATCGCGGTGCCGCTGGCCTTTCTGGCGGCGCGCAACACCACACCGTCGCGGCTGGTGCTGCGCCCCTTTGCGCTGTTTTGCATCGTCGCCTCGCGCTCGATCAACTCGCTGATCTGGGCGCTGCTGCTGGTGTCGATTCTGGGGCCGGGGATTCTGGCGGGGATCATCGCCATCGGCTTCCGCTCGGTCGGGTTCATCGGCAAGCTGCTGTATGAGGCGATCGAGGAAACCGACATCAAGCAGATCGAGGCGATCACCGCCACCGGCGCATCACAGGGGCAGATTTTGACCTATGGCATCGTGCCGCAGGTGCTGCCGACATTCTACGGCATCAGCGTGTTCCGCTGGGACATCAATATCCGCGAAAGCGCGATTCTGGGGCTGGTGGGTGCGGGCGGCATCGGGATGCAGTTGCAATCCAGCCTGAACGTGCTGGCCTGGCCACAGGTGTCGCTGATTATTCTGGTGATCCTTGGCACCGTCATCATCAGCGAATGGGTCTCGGCCAAGGTGCGGCATATGGTGATCTGACGCGGGCAGGCATCGCCCGCCCGCGCCATCAGGGATTAGCTGTCGCGCCCGGTCTTGGCATCGACGCTGATCGGACCGGGACCGGCAAAGACCAGATACAGGAACACGAAACAGTAAAGAATCGCCGCATCACCGCCATTCAGCGTGGGAAAGAAATTTTGCGGTGCATGGGCAATGAAATAGGCCGATGCCATCAGCCCCGACAACAGGAACGCCACCGGGCGGGTGAACAGGCCGATCACCAGCAGGGCACCGCCGATCAGTTCCATGATGCCCGCGATCCACGGCAGGCTAAAGGCAGCGGGGTTCATCCCTGACGGAAAGCCAAGGATCTTCTGCGTGCCATGGGCCATAAAAATCAGTGCGGCCATAATCCGCAATAGGCTGCGCATGGTGGGCGCATAGGTGGTCAGTTGTTTGAACATGTCTTTTCCTGTTGTCATGTTGCAGCGGCTCTGCGCCCTTCTGCTATGGCCGGTGCAGATAAGGCGAAACATCCCTGCGAACAACGCAAAATTCGTTCGCAATCTGCGAACGCCGGGTTGTCCCGGCACGCAAACGTGCCCCGGCCTGCTATGGGTCAAGCGTATCCAGCGCCGCCTCGCCCGGTTCGCAGGCGGCCAGCAGGGCACGGCGGTCAGCGGCGGACAAGGCATCAAGATGCGAAGGCCGCGCCACAGGCAGATGCGCCGTCGCCGCGACCCAGCCGGGCGGCGCATTACCCGCAACCGCCGTGCCCAACCGCACGATCTGCCGGGCCGGATCCGCCAGCATCTGTTCATAGCGGATCACCGTCACATCGGCCCCGCGCAGTTCAGCCACGGCGGTCTGCATCATCTCTGACCAGAAGCGCCCGCAGTCCACGACCGAGGGCCGTTTCGTCAACAGGTGATTCACCCCCGGCAGGCCCCCCATCTGACACAACACAGGCCAAATCGCACCGCGCCCGAAATGGTGCCGCGGGTCCAGCGTGTTCACCCAGGGCAGCCCGGTTTTCCACAGCCAGACCGGCGGGCGGGCCATGGTGAACTGACGCAGGCTTAACGCCGTGGCAGCCCCGCTGCGCCGCAACAGCACCAGCCGCGCCTGAGGAAACATCCGCCGCAGCGTGCGCACCGCGACCAGAGACCCGCCCGACCGTTCGGCCCAGACCTTGCGCGGCCCGCCCGGCACCAGCCGGTCCAGCGCCGCGATCAGCGCGCGATACTGATCGGCCAGCGGCCGCAGCGGCCATGTCACCACTTCGGCGCCAAGGGCATCCAGCAGATCATCGGGCCGGTCGGACAGATGCGGTAACATGATGTTCAGCATCGGCGGGCAGTTGAACGGATCGTGGCGGCGCTTCTTGACGTGGTGATACAGAAATTCGTCCGGCATCGTGTCGGGGTTGGCCAGACGGCGCATCAGCGGCGTCACCTGCGTCATATGCCGCCAAAAGCCGCGCCCGTCGCACAGATCGGGGCGATAGCCATAGGGGCCAAACCCCACGAACAGTTCCGACAGGCTCAGCACATCCGGGTGCTGGCGGATGATCCGTGAAACCAGCGTTGATCCACAGCGGGCCGACCCCAGCAGCAGGGCAGCTTGCATCGACCCTCTCCCATATTTATTACGAACAGTTCAGTTCAAAATATGGGTAGCGTCACGCGCAGCCATTGCCAAGCCCCAAGCGACGGCGGCGGGGAAAATTCTTCAATACGCTGAATTGTTTATACAAATCCGTTTCAGGAATTCACGTGCCTGCCCCACCGACAGGAACCGGCGCGGCGGTGCGGATCAGGTCCAGCCAGTCGTGGATCACCGCCAGTGCCTCTGGCTCGTCCAGAAAGGGGATGTGGCCGCGATCAGGGATTTCGGCGAACAGCAGATCGGGGCGGCGGCGGCACATCTCGGCGGCGATGTCGCGGGTCAGCACGTCCGACCCCGCCCCCCGGATCAGCGCCAGCGGCAGGCCCGCGCAGGCATCGAACAGCGGCCATGCGTCGGGCAAGGGGTCTGCCTCCATCGCCTTGTCAAAGGCAATGCGCAGCGCCGGGTCATAGGTCAGGCCGACGCCATCGGCCTGCTGCACATAATGGCGCAGGGCTTCATCGGCCCATCGTTCCGCCGGAACATTGGCGAAACCGGGCATGGCGGCGGGCAGATGATCGGCGACCTTATCCAGCGTCGGCACGACAGGGCGCAGACCGATGAACTGGCCGATGCGCAGCAGCCCGTCGCGTGCGATCACAGGGCCGACATCGTTGAAACAAATGCCCGACACGCGCCCCGGTGCCATGGCCACCATCGCCATGCCCAGCAGACCGCCGCGCGACGATCCGATCACCGCCGCGCGGTCCAGCCCCAGATGATCCAGCAGGGCCAGCGCGTCCTGCGCCTCTTGCCCGACGGTATAGCTGTCCGGCCCGGTCCAGTCAGACCCGCCGCGCCCGCGGCTGTCCAGCCGGATCAGCCGCACGGTATCGCCCAGCTTGCGCGCCAGATAATCGAAATCGCGCCCGTCACGGGTCAGCCCCGCCAAAGCCAGCAGGGGCAGGCCCCGCCCTTCGTCCTGATAGGCCAACCGCGCGCCGTCGCGGGCGTGAAACGTCATCTGCGTCACCAGCTTTGCCCCCCGTTGCCGACCATAACCGGCGGGATGCCGGGCCGGGTCAGCCTGACTGCATTTCGGGCACATCGCCGGGAATGACAAGATCCGCCTTCGCCGCCCGGATCACATCCGCGCCGCCCCCCGCACGCGTTCGCGCAGGATCAGCCCTTGCCCCGTCGCTTCGGTCGCCACCACATCAGCGACGATCAGATCACCCTTGCGCCGCATCGCCAGCCACGCACGATCCGTTCCCCGGCCTCCAGCAGCTTGCCCCGTGCCGCGCGCGGCAGCAGCGACCAGCATACCGGGCGGTATCGTTAATGACGGTCAGCGGTCAGCCCGCGTCACCCGCGCATCAATCACCCGATGCGGCGACCCTGCGCCTGCAAAACCGCCGATCATCCGCACCACCGCCTGGCGGCGCCCGTCACGCCCTGCGGCCCCCCAGTGCCAACAGATCCCGCGCCGCGCGGGCGATCACCAGCCCTTCGTTGGTGGGGATGACCATCACATGACCGCGCGACATATCCGATGAGATGATGGTTTCGTTGCGGTCATTGCGGCCGTGGTCGATTTCAAGGCCCATCCATTCCGTCCGCTCGCACACCCGCGCCCGGATCAGACGCGAGTTTTCCCCGATGCCGCCGCAGAACACCAGCGCGTCGATGCCGCCCATGGCCGCCGCCATCGCGCCCAGTTCCCGCTGAATGCGGAACACGAAATAGTCGATGGCCTTCTGCGCCTCGGGCGTGCCTGCGGCTTCCAGCGTGCGCATATCGTTCGACAGCCCGCCCGACAGGCCCAGCAGGCCGGATTTCTCATACAGCAGGCGGCGCACCTCGCCGGTGGTCATGCCGCGCTGATCCATCAGATACAGCACCACACCGGGGTCAAGCTGGCCGCTGCGGCTGCCCATCGGCAGCCCGTCCAGCGCCGTGAACCCCATGGTCGAGGCGACCGAGCGCCCATTTTGCACCGCACACATCGACGCGCCATTGCCCAGATGCGCGATCACCACCCGCCCCGCCGTAATCAGCGGCGCGATGCGGCGCAGTTCGGATGTGATGTAATCATAGCTCAGCCCGTGGAAACCGTAACGGCGCACACCTTCGTCGTAAAAGCTGCTGGGCAGGGCAAAGGTATCGTTCACCCATGGATGGGTGCGATGAAAGGCGGTGTCGAAACAGGCGATCTGCGGCACACCGGGAAAGGCCGCCATCGCGGCGCGGATACCGGCGATGTTATGCGGCTGGTGCAGCGGCGCAAAGGGGCGCAGCGCCTCGATCTGCGCCATTGCGGCATCATCGACGACCACCGGGCCGCGAAAGGCGGTGCCGCCATGCACCACGCGATGCCCCACGGCCACCACCCGCACATCGGGCAGCGCCGCCGACAGACTGTCCAGCGCCAGTTGCAGCGCGGCGGCGTGATCGGCGGGCTGACCTGCCGCCACCGGCAGATCAGCGCCCGCAGCATCGCGCAAGCGGATGCTGGCCCCCTCGCCGCCGATCCGCTCGACCAGACCTTCGGCCAGGGCGGTGTCGCCATCCTGCGCCGCAAAGACCACGAATTTCAACGAGGACGACCCGGCATTCAGCGCCAGAATGACATCGCGGCTCATTGTGCGGCTACCTTTTGCGGATTGCGCCCGGCGCTGGTCGCCGCATGATGCAGCGCCGCCACCGCGCAGGACGCCAGACGCGAGGCCGCGCTGTCGGAGCGCGAATTCAGGATCACCGGCACCCGCGCGCCCAGGACCAGCCCGGCCCCCTCGGCATGGCTGATAAAGGCAAGCTGTTTCGCCAGCATGTTCCCCGCATCAATGTCGGGCACCACCAGAATATTCGCCCGGCCCGCCACCTCGCCGCGCAGACCCTTGGTGCGGGCGGCACCCATATCGACGGCGTTATCCATCGCCAGCGGGCCATCGACCTGCCCGCCGGTGATCTGGCCCCGCTCGGCCATCTTGGACAGCAGCGCCGCATCAATGGATGACTGGATCGCCGGATTCACCGTTTCCACCGCCGACAGCACGCCCGCGCGCGGCACCAGCCCGATGGCGGCGGCCAGTTCGATGGCGTTCTGAACGATGTCACGCTTGGTTTCCAGATCGGGCGCGATATTGATCGCGGCATCTGTGACCAGAACCGGCTCGGGGCGGCTGGGCACATCCATGACGAACACATGAGTAAAGCGGCGACCGACGCGCAGGCCCTCGGTCTTGGACAGCATCGGGCGCAGCAGATCATCGGTGTGCAAATGCCCCTTCATCACCGCAGCGGCCCGGCCCGCATGAACCAGACGGCAGGCTTCGGCGGCGGCTTCGGCATCGCCCGCAATGTCGATCACCTCGATCCCGTCCAGGCTTTCGCCCAGTTCCTGCGCCGTGGCGCGGATCGCCGCCGCCCGGCCGATCAGGATCGGCACGATGATGCCTTCATGCGCCGCCTTCAGCGCACCACCCAGTGAATTGGGATCGTCGGGGGAAACCACGGCGGTCGGCAGCGCATCCAGATGCCGCGCCTTTTCCAGCAGCGCGCTGAAATGGCGGTGCCGTTCGACCAGCAGGCCGGGCACCTCGATCCCGTCGCGGTCGAATTTATACGTGGGCGCCTGCACCGTCGCCTGACCGTCCAGCAACAGCGCATTATCGCTGACCCGGCGCAGTTCGGTGTCCAGCGTCACCATGCCGCCGGGTTCCTTGCCGGTCACGCGCACGCGGCAGATGACTTCTTCGCCGGAATGGGCGCGTTCGTGGAAATTCAGCACCTGCCGCCGATACAGGGTGCCGGGGCCGGGCAGACGGGTGCCCAGTGCCGCCGAAAACAACGAGGCCAGAAACATCCCCGGCGCCACGCTTTCGGGCACGCCATCGCCGTCACCGTCTTCGTCGGGCAGGTGCATCGGGTTATAGTTGCCCGAGATGACGGCAAAGGAAAACAGATCGTCCAGCGTAATCAGCCGGCGAAATTCGGCCTTATCGCCGATCTGCAATTCATCCAGCGTGCGGTTAACCAAGTGCATCAGTCTCTGCCTTTCGGGTTCTGCGCCCGCAACTGGTCAGTGCGGGCATAAGCGCGGCCTGTTCCCCCCAGCCATGTCTTGCGCTGTCAGGTGCCGAGGTGCAAGCGGATCATCGTTCACATCCGGTCCAGCAGCGCCCGCGCACAGCCACAGGCGACGGATTGATGGGGAATGCCCGCCATCCGCGCCTTGTGCCCACACAAGGGCAGCAGACCCATGGCTTCGGCCGCTGGTTAACAGCGGTATGGCCCAGGCAGGTGACAGGTCGATGACATTTCGCCGACAATCAGATCATGGTCACAGCCAGCCGGGGGGCGCGCACCGCCCGGCTGGCCATCAGGTGACAGACGTCATGTCACCACGGTGCGGCGTGCCAGCAACTGCCGCGCGATGATCGGCAGGAACAGCGCCACCCCGATCATGGTCGGCACCGGATGCGGCGCAATCAGCAACAGCGCCGCCAGCGCCAGCATCAGCCGTTCGGCCCAGTAAAGCGGCGCGAACAGCCAGCCGGTGATCGCGGCGGACAAGGCCCAGATGCCGCTGACCGCCCCAAAGAACGCCAGCGCAAAGGCCCCCCAGGTAAAGCCATCCGTCACCAGCAGCAGCGCGGGCTGGAACACAAAGACGAACGGCACCAGCGCCTTGCCCATCGACAGCCGGAACGCCGTGTTCCCCGCCTTGAAGCCGTTGGCCCCGGCGATACTGGCCGCCGCATAGGCGGCCAGCGCAACGGGCGGTGTCACATCCGCCAGCACGCCAAAGTAGAACACAAAGAAATGCGCCACCAGCGGTTCGACCCCCAGCAGGCCAAGGATCGGCGCGGCAACGGCAACCATGATGATATAATTCGCCGTCGTCGGAATACCGCAGCCCATCAGAATGCAGACAATGGCCGTCATGAACAGCGTGAACAGCAGCGTCATGGTGGAAATGCTCATTACCTCGAACGGCAGGAAACCCAGCCATGCGTGCATTCCCGCGGCCCAGCCCTGCGCGGTGCCCGTGACCATATAGGCGATCTTGAAGCCCACGCCAGTCAGCGTCACCACACCGATCACCACCCCCACCAGCGCGGCGGCGGCGGTGACGGACAGCGATTGTTTCGCACCCAGAACAAAGCCCTCGATGATGCCGTGGATCGTGCCCCGGATTCCCTCGACAACGCCCTTGGCCATCAGTTCCTGCAACAACAGCACCGCGATGCAGCTTGTGATCGCCCAAAAGGCGGCGGCAAAGGGCGTGCGCCCCGACATCAGCACACCGATCAGGATAATCAGCGGCAAGACCGACAGCCAGCCCTGACGGATCACCCGCAGCGCGTTGGGAATTTCCTCGGGGTGCAGACCGCGCAGGCCCAGACGCCGCGCCTCAAGATGCACCTGCAACAGCACGCCAAAGAAATGCATAAAGGCCGGAACCAGCGCCGCCACCAGAATCGTGGTCAGCGGCACGCCCAGATATTCGATCATCAGAAAGGCCACCGCCCCCATCACCGGCGGCGTGATCTGCCCCCCGGTCGATGACGCCGCCTCGACTGCGGCGGCGAAATGGCGGGGATAGCCGATGCGGATCATCGCCGGAATGGTCAGCGCGCCGGTTGTCACCGTATTGGCGATGGACGATCCCGAAATCGACCCCAGCAGCGCCGAGGACAGCACCGACACCTTGGCCGGCCCGCCCGAATAACGCCCGGCCAGCGCCGCCGCCACATCAATGAACAGCTGCCCCAGCCCGATGCGCGTGGCCATCACCCCGAACAGCACAAAGTGGAACACATATGTCGCGATCACGCCCAGCGCAGTGCCGTAAATCCCCTGCGAGGTCAGATACAGATGGTTGACGATCCCCGTCCAGCTGGCGCCCGGATGCACCAGAATCCCCGGCATATGCTGCCCGAAATAGGCATAGGCCATGAACAGGATCGCAATCACCGGCAAGGGCCAGCCCATCGACCGGCGCACGGCCTCCAGCAGAACGACGATCAGGATCGTGCCCATGGTCAGGTCCAGCGTGGACGGATTGCCGACGCGGAAGGCCAGATCGGAATAGATCCAGGGCACATACAGCGCCGCCACGGCGCCCAGCAGGGCAAAGGCCCAGTCCCAGACCGGCATCCCGCCGATGTCCAGCGGCCCACGCCGCGCCGAACCGTTGCCAAAGGCGGAAAAGGCAAAAAACACAATCGCCAGCGTGACGGACAGATGCAGCCCGCGATGGATCACCGCCTGTGGAATCCCGAAACCGGCGGTATAGTAATGATAGCAGGACAGCAGAAACAAAACGAAGCCCACCAGGCCGGTGGCCCAGGGCAAAAGATCGCGAAAGCGCAGTTCGGGATCGTATTTTTCCTCGATCGCCTGCAATTCATCGGCGCTCAGATGGCCGATGGCGTCATGGTCGTGATTTGGGTCGTTGTGCTGCGCCGGATTGTTGTCGCGCTTTGAATCGGTCATCCCCCGGTTCCCTTTTTATTGGCCTTGGCGGCAAAAAGGTCAGGGGGCCGATGCCCCCTGACCTGTCATCTTATTCCAGCAGGCCCGCTTCGCGGTAGAACCGTTCCGCGCCCGGATGCAGCGGAATGCCCACGCCGTCCAGCGCATGTTCTCTGGTAATCATCTTGCCCTTGGAATGGCCCGCATCCAACAGTTTGCGGGTGTTGTCATTCCACAGCGCGGCGGTGATGCCATAGACCAGATCATCGGACTGATCGGCCGATGTCACCCATTGCGCGCCCACGGCGATGGTGCCCACGTCGCCATCCTGCCCGTCATAGGTGCCGCCGGGAAAGGTATCAGCGGCGAAAAAGCTGCTGTCGGCCAGAATCTTGTCGCGCAACTCGCCGTCAATCGGCACCACCACCACGTCATGCTGGCTGGCCAGTTCCGCGATGGCCCCCGCCGGATAACCGCCGACAAAGAAGAACGCGTCCATCGCGCCATCGCGCATCCGGTCAGCGGCCTGATCGGGTTTCAGATATTCTGGGCGGATGTCGGCTTCGGACAGACCGGCGGCGTTCAGGATGATCTGCGCGTCCACCAGCGTGCCCGAACCGGGTTCGTCCAGCGATACCCGCTTGCCCGCCAGATCGGCGACCGAGCTGATGCCCGATCCGGCCGAGGCGATCAGGTGGATGGATTCAGGATACAGGTTGGCGATGACGCGCAGCTTGTCGGCGGCGGGCTGACCTTCCCAGATGCCGGTGCCGTTAAAGGCCCAGGTGGCCACGTCACCCTGCGCAAAGCCCGATTCCATCGTGCCGCCCTGAATGGCATTCACATTTGCAACCGACCCGTTCGATGCCACGGCCGAGGCGATCAGGCCCGGCACACCGCACGACCCGCCTTCGTCGCAGGGGCGCGAACCGGGCGGGTTGGAAATGGCGTTCGCCAGCAGCCCGCCAATCGGGTAATAGGTGCCCGACGTGCCGCCCGTCGCGACACGGAAAAAGTTCATCTCCTGCGCACTGGCCACCCCGGTCAGCCCCAGCGTCAGGGCCGCGGCAGCCGCCATGATCCGCTTTGCAAACATCTCGTTATCCTTTCCTGTTGGTCTGAACCCCGCACAACAGACGGGAACCCGCCGCGATTCTAGGCGACACATCCCGATGGCGCAACTGATCGAAATGGCAGGATTGCCTGAAACGCCATACAATATCGCCGATGGTTGCGGGCGGCCCCCCTTTTCTTCGCCGGGCCGATCTGCAACGCTTGGGGCAATTTTGCAGACCAACGCGACAGACAACGGGGAAACCGATATGATCCGCACAACCCTTCTGGCCACCGCGCTGACCACCCTGCCCGCCCTTGCCATGGCCGCCGACCCGGCATCCTGCGCCGCCGTGCGCCTATCTGATCCGGGCTGGACCGACATCACCGCCACCAATGGCATCGCCACCGTGGTGCTGTCCGCCCTTGGCTATCAGCCCGAGGTGCAGATCCTGTCCGTGCCCATCGGCTATGAGGCGCTGAAAACCGGCAATACCGACGCGTTTCTGGGCAACTGGATGCCCGCGCAGCAGGCGTTCCGCGACGATCTGGACGCCTCTGGCACCGTCACCGAACTGGCGCAGAACCTGACCGGCGCGAAATTCACCCTTGCCGTCACCGCCCCCGGTGCGGCGCTGGGCGTCGCCGATTTCGCCGATCTCGACGCCCATCGCGACGCCTTTGACGGCAAGATCTATGGCATCGAGCCGGGCGCGCCCGCCAACCAGTCGATTCAGGCGATGATCGAGGCCGACGAGTTTGGCCTTGGCGATTGGGAACTGGTCGAATCCAGCGAACAGGGGATGCTGGCGCAGGTCACCCGCAACAGCGTCGCAGGCACGCCCTCGGTGTTCCTCGCATGGGCGCCGCATCCGATGAACATCGCGCACGACCTGACCTATCTGTCGGGCGGTGACGCGCAATTCGGTCCCGATTACGGCGGCGCGACCGTGCATACGCTGGCCCGCAGCGAATGGGCCGATGCCTGCCCGAACGCCGCCCGCCTGCTGTCGCAACTGGTGTTCGACGTGGATATGGAAAACGCCCTGATGGCGCATATCCTTGATGACGGCGACAGCGGCGAACAGGCGGCGCGGAAATGGCTGGCCGCCAACCCCGACCGCCTGATCCCATGGCTGGAGGGCGTGACCACGCTGGACGGACAGCCCGGACTGGACGCGGTGCAAGGCGCATTGTGAAGCCCAACTTCCTGATTCTGATGGCGGATCAGCTGTCGGGGGTCTTGTTCCCCGACGGCCCCGCCGATTTTCTGCACACGCCCAACCTGCGGCGTCTGGCGGCGCGCAGCACCCGCTTTGCCAATACCTATACCGCCAGCCCGCTGTGCGCACCCGCCCGCGCGTCCTTTATGTCGGGGCAACTGCCGCGCCGCACGCAGGTCTATGATAACGCAGCCGAATTCGCCTCCAGCATCCCGACCTACGCCCATCACCTGCGCCGCGCGGGCTGGCACAGCTGCCTGTCGGGCAAGATGCACTTTGTCGGCCCCGACCAGCTTCACGGCTTTGAACAGCGGCTGACGACCGACATCTACCCCGCCGATTTCGGCTGGACCCCCGACTGGCGTAAACCGGGTCAGCGGATCGACTGGTGGTATCACAACCTTGGCTCCGTCACCGGCGCGGGCGTGGCGGAAATCACCAACCAATATGAATATGACGACGAAGTGGCCTATCACGCCTGCCGCAAGCTTTACGATCTGTCGCGCGGGGCAGACGACCGCCCGTGGTGCCTGACGGTCAGCTTTACCCACCCGCACGACCCGTTCGTGGCCCGGCGCAAATACTGGGATCTTTACGAAAATGCCCCCGAACTGGAACCGCCCCCGGCGATCCCCTACGCTGACATGGACCCCCATTCCCAGCGGCTGATGGACGCCTGCGATTGGCGCGCATCAGCGATCACGCCAGACCATATCCGCCGCGCCCGGCAGGGATATTTCGCCAATATCAGCTACATAGACGATAAAATCGGCGAAATTCTGGACGTGCTGGACCGCACCCGGCAAGACGCCATCATCCTTGTGCTGTCCGACCATGGCGAGATGCTGGGCAATCGCGGGCTGTGGTTCAAGATGAACTTCTTTGAGGGGTCCGCCCGCGTCCCGCTGATGATCGCCGCACCGGGGATGGAACCGGGGCGCATCGATCACCCGGTGTCCACGCTGGATGTGCTGCCCACGATCTGCGATCTGGCGGGCCTGCCAATGGACGAGATCGCGCCTTGGACCGACGGCCATTCGCTGCTGACCCCAACCGACCGCCCGCCCGTGCCGATGGAATACGCCGCCGAAGGGTCCATCGCGCCGATGATCGCCCTGCGCGACGGGCGCTGGAAATACATCGCCTGCCCCGCCGATCCCGAACAACTGTTCGACCTGAGCGCCGACCCGGACGAGCGGCACAACCTCGCCCCCGACCCCGCCCACGCCGCCACCCTGACCCGCCTGCGCGACATGGCGGCGGCGCGCTGGAACCTGCCCGCCTATGATGCCGAGGTCCGCGAAAGCCAGGCGCGCCGCTGGATCGTCTATCCGGCCCTGCGGCGCGGTGCCTATTTCCCGTGGGACTACCAGCCGCTGCAACAGGCGTCCGAGCGTTACATGCGCAACCACATGGACCTGAACGTGCTGGAGGAATCGCAACGTTTCCCGCGCGGGGAATAGGGTCACGCGCCCCATACCCTTGCGCGGGCCTGGCCGCGCCTTTGCAGCCCGCACCCCGACCACCCGCACCGGCAAGCTGTGCCCCGGCCAACAGGTCACTTCCGGCAGCATCAACCACGGCTGCTTGCAGCTGCCCCATATGCGCCATCGGGATCCGCCCGACACGGACATCCCGCGTTCCGGCACGCCAAAGCACCATCCCCGGCAGCATGTCGTCGCCATTGAACAACCGGCCAGCGCAGGCCGCACGAAACACCCCAGTCTGGCAAAGCCCGCTCACCTGCCCGGCAAAGCTGCGCATTTCGCCCACGAATGAAACACATCCCCCGTATCACCGCATCTGCGGCAAAGGCGCTGTGGCTGCGAGGCTGACAGGTCAACCACGGCGCGCATCAACATCCCGCCGATGCGCCCCCCGATGCGTGCCGTGCTGTGATCCGGTGTCCCGGCGCGCGGTCCAGCATATCGGGCCGCATATCGTCGCGATTGGACAACCGGCCAGCGCAGACCACGCGGAACATCTTGGAAAACCGAGACATCCGCCTGCAAACGCGACCCTGCGTCTCGCCAATGCCGTCATACACATCCTCCGCCCCACCCCATCTGCGGCAAAAGCACCGCTGCTGCGGGTCTGCTGGTTCAGGTCACGGCACGCGTCAATATGCAGCCGACGTGTCCCGTGCCACAGATGACAGCACCGCCCCACAACCTCCGGCTTTCACCACGGGGCACCTTAGGCGATCCCCCGCACCTCTGTATCCCCCGCAACCGGATCACCCCACGACGCAAGATCGGCCAAACAACCGGCACCCCCGCGTCCTGTTTGGCCAAATACGCATTTTCGGGTGGCTCCGCGCCCCCGATCCCTGTCAAGCGTGCGCTGCCTGTGTACAGGTTGTGCACAGCCTGTGCATCCTCTGTGCACGGGCTGTGCAGCCAAAAACCCAGCAAATGCAGGTGTTTTTGTGGCAGACCGCCCAGCCCGTTGCACAGGCAACGCGCGCCCCTGTTGCGCGCCCGCAAACGAAAACGGCGCGCCCCTTTCGGAACGCGCCGCCAATCTTGGAAAGATCAGCCCGCCGCGCGGGCCGCCGCGATGGCGTTTTCCACCGCCCGGCGTGCCTGCGGGCTGTTGGCCCAACAGCTTGCGCCCAACGCCGCAGCCGTGCCACGGCAAATCGCCCCGGCATCCGCCGCAGCGAGCGAGGCAAGGTCGTGAAACCCTGCCTCCTCCAGTCGCTGAACCACCATCGGCCCGACGAATTTCGCGCCCAGCAGAACCTGTCGTTCGTCGGGCGCGAACGGCATCAGAGCCGTTCCAGCGCCAGTGCGATGCCCTGACCGCCACCGATGCACATGGTGACGATGGCACGCTTGCCGCCGATCCGCTCCAGCTCGTACAGGGCCTTGACGGTCAGGATCGCGCCAGTGGCGCCGACCGGGTGGCCCAGTGCAATCGCACCGCCGTTCGGGTTCACCTTGGCCGGGTCCAGACCCAGCTGCTTGTTCACCGCCAGCGCCTGTGCGGCAAAGGCTTCGTTCGATTCGATCACATCGAAATCACCCAGCGAAAGCCCGGTTTTTTCCAGCAGTTGCCGAACCGCGGGCACCGGGCCGATGCCCATGATCCGCGCCGGAACACCCGCCACGGCATAGCCCAGCAGCTTGGCCTTGGGCGTCAGACCGGCCTTTTCGGCGGCCTCGGCACGGGCCAGCACCACGGCGGCGGCGCCATCGTTGATGCCCGAGGCGTTACCGGCGGTCACGGTGCCATCCTTCTGGAAGGCGGCGCGCAAGGCACCCAGTTTTTCCAGCGTGGTGGCCTTGGGGTGTTCGTCGGTGTCGAACACCGTCACACCCTTGCGCGACTTGATCTCAAAGCCCGCGATCTGATCCTTGAAGCGGCCTTCCTCGATCGCCTTGGCGGCGCGGTTCTGCGATTCCAGCGCAAAGGCATCCTGCTCTTCGCGCGTCACGCCGTTTTCGGCGGCGACGTTTTCGGCGGTGATGCCCATGTGGCCGGTGCCCATCGGGCAGGTCAGCGCGCCAACCATCATGTCATACATGGTGGCATCGCCCATCCGCTGCCCGTGCCGCATGGTGGGCGAGGCATAGGGCGCGCGACTCATGTTTTCGGCGCCGCCGGCAAGGGCGAAATCGGCATCGCCCAGCATCAGCGCCTGCGCCGCCGAAACCACCGCCTGCGCGCCCGAACCGCACAGCCGGTTCACGTTCATCGCCGGGGTGGTGTCGGGAATCCCGGCCTCCAGCATGGCGGCGCGCGACAGATACATGTCGCGTGGTTCGGTGTTGATGACATGGCCGAACACGACAGTGCCGATCTGGTCCGGCGACACGCCGCCGCGTTCCATCGCGGCCTTGGCGACATGCGTGGCCAATTGAATCGGCGGGACCGAGGCCAGGCTGCCGCCAAAGCCGCCAATGGCCGTGCGCGCGCCCGACAGGATAACGATATCCGACATGAAGTTCCCCCTCTATGTAAAATGCTCCTGCGACCTTAGTGCGAGAACCGGGCGTCGAAAAGCCCTTGCGTCACGCAGGCCAGTCGCCCGACAATGTGGCGATGACCGAACCGGCTGACAACCCGCAAAAGCCCGCTTTGCCCCGTATCAAGCTGCGGCTGGATTACGGCCCGGCGTTGACCCTTGGCCCCGGCAAGGCCGATCTGCTGACCGGCATCGCCGAGCTTGGCTCGATTTCCGCCGCAGGCCGCCGCATGGGCATGAGCTATAAGCGCGCCTGGTCGCTGGTCGAGGAAATGAACAGCGCCTTTGCCCGCCCGCTGGTGGACAGCGCGCGTGGCGGGCCGGGCGGGGGCGGCGCGGTGCTGACCGAAACCGGCGCGCAGGTGCTGGCGCATTTCCGGGCGCTGGAAACGCTGCTGGCGGGGGCGGGGGCAGGCGATATTGCCGCGATTACGGGGATGCTGGACGATATGTCCCGGCAGAAATGACGCTTGCCTGTCAGGGCACGGCGCGGTTATGGTCATACAAACATAACCAGAGGTGCCAAGATGCCGTCCCTGACCCGCCGTGCCGTTCTGGCCGCGACCATCGCCCTGCTGCCCGTCGTAACGCAGGCCGAAGACATCACCATCTTCGCCGCCGCCAGCCTGAAAACCGCGCTGGACCGGATCGTCGCCGACGTTCCGGGCACGGTGGTCATTTCCTATAGCGGATCATCGGCGCTGGCGCGTCAGATCGTGTCGGGTGCGCCCGCCGACATTTTCATCTCGGCCTCGGTGCCATGGATGGACGAGGTGGAAACCGCCGGGCTGATCGTGGATGACAGCCGCCGTGACCTGCTGGGCAACGATCTGGTGCTGATCGCGCATGGTCAGGGCGCGGCGCTGGAATCGCTGGATGGATTCGCCGCGACGCTTGGCAATGACAAGCTGGCCATGGCGCTGGTCGATTCCGTGCCCGCCGGGGTTTACGGCAAGCAGGCGCTGGAATCGCTGGGGCAATGGGCGGCTTTGGAACCCCATGTCGCGCAGGCTGATGACGTGCGCGCGGCCTTGGCGCTGGTGGCCTCGGGGGCGGCCCCTTACGGCATCGTTTATGCCAGCGATGCGGCGGCGGAACCCGCCGTTTCGGTGGTCTATACCTTCCCGGACGACAGCCACGACCCGATCACCTATCCCGCCGCGCGGCTGACCGATAACACGGCAGCGGCTGAATTTCTGAACGCGCTGTCGGGTGATGCGGCGCGCGCGGTCTTTGCGGAAAACGGCTTTAAACCGCTGCCGGAATGAGCTGGCTCGGCCCGCAGGAATGGGCGGCGGTGCTGCTGTCGCTGCGGGTAGCGACGGTGGCGACGCTGGCCGCGCTGCCCCTGGCCATCGGCCTGGGCTGGGTGCTGGCGCGGCGGCGGTTTCCCGGCCACGGGCTGCTGTCCGCCGCGCTGCATCTGCCGCTGGTGATGCCGCCGGTCGTCACCGGCTATCTGCTGCTGCTGCTCTTTCGCCGTAACGCGCCTGTGGGCAGCTTTCTGGCCAGCATCAACATGTCGCCCGCCTTTCATTGGACCGGCGCGGCGATTGCCGCAGGCGTCATGGGCTTTCCGTTGATGGTGCGCGCCATCCGGCTGGGGTTCGAGGCGGTGGACCCAAGGCTTGAGGCAGCCGCATCCACCCTTGGCGCCAGCCGCGCGGCGGTGTTCGTCACTGTCACCCTACCGCTGATCCTGCCCGCGATCATTGCCGGAACCGTGCTGGGTTTTGCCAAGGCCATGGGCGAATTCGGCGCGACCATTACCTTTGTCGCCAACATCCCCGGCCAGACCCAGACCCTGCCATCGGCCATCTATGCCCTGCTGCAAGTGCCCGGCGGCGAGGCGGCGGCGATGCGGCTGGTCGGCATATCTATTGCCATCGCCATTCTGGCCGTGCTGGCATCCGAGGTGCTGGCCCGGCGCGCGCAGGCAAGGCTGGCCGCATGAGCCTGTCGGTTGCCTTTCGCAAGGCCTTTCCCGGCCTGTCGCTGGACGTGGCCTTTGACGCACCGGCCGGGGTGACGGCGATCTATGGGCCATCCGGCTGCGGCAAGACCACCACGATCAACGCCATCGCCGGGCTGATGACGCCCGATGCCGGGCGCATCACCCTGAACGGGCGCAATCTGTGGGCCGACGACCACGGCCTGCCGCCACATCAGCGCCGCATTGGCTATGTCTTTCAGGATGCGCGGCTGTTTCCGCATCTCAGCGTGGCGGGCAATCTGGATTACCCGGCCCGCTTTGCCCCCGCCCCGCCGGATGCCGCCGCCCGCGCCCGCGTCATCGACATGCTGGACATCGGCGCATTGCTGCACCGCCGCCCTGCCGGGCTGTCGGGCGGTGAACGCCAGCGGGTCGCCATTGGCCGCGCGCTGCTGTCATCGCCCGATCTGCTGATTCTGGACGAGCCGCTGGCCTCGCTTGATCCCGCGCGCAAAGCCGAGATCCTGCCGTTTCTGATGCGGCTGCGGCAAGCAAAAGGGCCGCCGATCCTGTATGTCAGCCATTCCATGGCTGAAATCGCCCGGCTGGCCGATACGCTGATCGTCATGACGCGCGGTCGGGTGGCCTATGTCGGACCGCTGGCGGCGGCGCTGTCCGACCCCGCTGCCGCCCGCACCATCGGCGGGGCCGAGGGCGGCGCGATCCTGCCCGCCACCGTCGCCGGGCCGGGGCCGGACGGGCTGACCCGGCTGGACACCCCCGCCGGTCCGATCCTGCTGGCCGATCCGCCCGGTGCGCCCGGCACAGCGCTGCACCTGCGCATTCTGGCGCATGAGGTGATGCTGGCGCGCCAGGCCCCCACCGGACTGTCGGCGCTGAACGTGCTGCCTGCCCGCGTCACCGCGCTGTCTGAATCGGGCAGCCGGGTTCTGGTGCAACTGGCCATGGGCGAGGCACGGATGCTGGCCGAAATCACCGTCCGATCCGTCACGACCCTGAACCTGCACCCCGGCAGCGATTGTTTCGCCGTCATCAAAACGGTGGCGCTGATCCGCCAATCGTGACCGCTGTTTCATTCGTGATTCCACAACGCCGCGATTTCCCCTATGATCGCGGGAAAAAGAACACGAGGCAGTGATGAACAGGCTTTTGAAACTGGCCATTGTCGGGCTGGTCGCGTCATGCGGCGGCGGCGGCAACTTTTCCGCTCCGCGCAATCTGGACAATGCGTGCCTGCTGGTGCGTGAACGCCCGGCCTATATAAATGCGATGCGGGCAACCGAACGCCGCTGGGGCGTGCCGGTTCATGTGCAGATGGCGACGATCCATCAGGAATCGAAATTCATCGGCGACGCGCGCACCCCGCACCAATATGCGCTTGGCGTCATCCCCATCGGGCGGCAAAGCAGCGCCTTTGGCTACAGTCAGGCGCTGGACGGCACATGGGATGAATATGTCAAGGAAACCGGCAACCGCCGCGCCCGGCGCGACAGTATCCGCGACGCGACCGACTTCATGGGCTGGTATATGCACGGCACCACCACCCGTCTGGGCATTTCCAAATGGGACGCGGGCGGGCAGTATCTGGCCTATCACGAAGGGCGCAGCGGCTTTGCCCGTGGATCGCATATGAACAAGCCATGGCTGCTGCGCGTGGCGGGCAATGTCAGCCAGCGGTCGGCGATGTATCAGGCGCAACTGGCCAGCTGTCGGTAAGGTGGTCGTTCGACCGTCCGCTGGTACCGCTCAGGGTGGCCCTTGCGACACAAGGCACAGCGCCGGGTTTCATCTGACTGACGGCGGACGCAAGCCGGAAACGCCGCCCGGCCTTGGCATCATCCGCACGCGGGCAACCTGCCGCCCCCTGCCGCGCGGGCAAAAACGGGCCACGGCCATCGGCTTTGGCAAACGCACCCACCCGCATGGCGGCAAAGGCACGGCTGCCCCACCGTTACCGGCTCTGATCTGCTGACAGGGCGTCGGCGGCGCGCTTACCCCGGCCCACCTATCGCGCGAATACCCCCGACCAATCGGCAAAGCCCTTGATCTCGATGGGATTGCCGGATGGGTCGCGAAAGAACATCGTGCCCTGCTCGCCGGGCTGTCCGGCAAAGCGGATGGTGGGCGCGATCACGAAATCCACTCCGGCGGCCGTCAGCCGGTCGGCCATGGTCTGCCAATCGGCCATCCGCAGCACCAGCCCCAGATGCGGCATCGGCACCAGATGATCGCCCACCCGGCCCGTGTCGGTGCTGGCAAAGGGCTGGCCCAGATGCAGGCTGATCTGATGGCCCGCCATATCAAAATCGACCCATGTTTCGGTGCTGCGCCCCTCGGCACAACCCAGAACGCCGCCGTAAAAGGCCCGCGCCGCATCCAGATCGGTAACGTGATAGGCAAGGTGAAAGCGGCTTTCCATGTGACTCAGTCCTCCAGTTACCCCCCGATCAGGACCCCGCCCAATGGGGTCGCGGCAAAACCGCAGACGACAGCTCCCGCCTTGGCCGCTTGGGGCTGGAACACTGTGCAACAGCGCGAAACAAGCGTCCAGTGTCCGTCACCAGCACCAGACCTTATTGAAAAGCAAGGCATAAATCAGTTGGCGACGGTCAGCGCCCCCATTTAGCCCCCCAAGCTGACATCAGACCTTTCCCCGCCTGCGACCCGTATGGATGATATAACCTTTCGCGTGTGGAGTGTCGCCAGCCCCTGATCGTTGTCAGGCGTGACCCGATAAATGCCGGACAATCTGTGCCCCTTGGCCGCGCGGCATCCCGCCTGTCGCGTTGCAATCGGCCCGGCCTGCGCTTATCTCGGGGCAGCAAGCGCACGGTGCCCATGAAAACCATTCCCCGTCCCTTTATCGCCATCATCGCCCTGTGCTGTCTGATCGAGGCGGCGCTGAGCCTTGCGCCGCTGCTGGGCGCGCCGGTGGGCGTGCGGCAACTGGTGTTTGCACTGGGCGGTTTCTGGCCCGCCATCGTCGGCACCGGGCGCGGCGTCTATCCGTTTCAGGATCTGGCGATGTTCATCAGTTATGGCTTTCTGCACGCCGGGCTGGCGCATCTGGCGATGAACATGCTGTCGCTGGCGGTTCTGGTGCGCGAAATGGCCCCGGCACTGTCCACGGCGCGGCTGCTGGCGATCTATGCCGTGGCGCAGGTGGCCGGGGCGCTGCTGTTCTGGCAGATGCACCCGATTGGCGGGCCGATGGTCGGCGCCTCGGGGGCGGTGTTCGGGCTGGCCGGGGCGCTGTTCGGCTTTGCCGTGATGCGATACCGGGCGCGGGGGTTACCGATGGGCGGACTAATGCGGTCCGCCGCGATCCTGATCGGGCTGAACCTGATCCTGACGCTGCTGATGCCCAGCGTGGCATGGCAGGCGCATCTAGGCGGCGCGCTGGCCGGGCTGATCATGGGCGCGGTTTATGGGGCGATGCCGACACGTCAAAGCGGGTCGCGGGCTTAGCGGGCCGCGCCAAAGCCAAACAGTTCAGCGCAAGAGCTTTTCATAGCGTTATCAGCGGATGCACCCTTCAGTGCGGCAACGCATTCATACTGAAAGTCCAGAATGGCACCCGTCTTTCTGGATGACATGTAATAATCCAAATAAGACGCACCCATTGCAAAAACAATGGACAAGGTTACAAAGAATCTGACAACGCCATTTTTGTAAATATCAGACAAAAGTGCAATAAATACCAAAGCCGTTCCTGAAAACATGCACAGCACAAGCAGCCAGACCAAAAAACCATACCCACCGGCTGTGCCAAGCAAGATGTCGCAAACCTCTGCGACAAGCATAAGAATCAACAGCAACAGCCCCCATCCAACAGCTGCCCGAGACTTTAAAAGAAATTCAGGAATCCTTTTCCGGGCACCATCCCGAATCCCGACAACCTGCGTCACATAATGCATCACCCCGAACAGCAGCATTAAAGCCAAAAAAGCGATTACAAGCCACAGGATGCCCCGCAGGATATACGACAATGGCGCAGCAGATGCGAAAATATTGAAGTATGAACCACTCCCCACAACGCCAACAAGCTGATACACAACCGCAGCCAGAGCCACCAGAATCGCCAACCCTTGACCGCCTTCGACATAACGAAAGCACTTCTGCCATAGGGTTTTTGCAGGCTTGGGCCTTGAAGTATTTCCGTAGATACAAATTCCACGCCCACGCCGCCCAAGATACGTACGCCTGCTTTTGCCAGATTGTCGCGACATAATCCTCATATAGCACGCTTCAATACGACTGCGACCCCGCAGCCGTGGTTTCAAGATATTGCCCTGCCCGTGCACGCGCCCCTAGCGCCGTTCGCCCGCGTTATTTTCCCGCGACAGATAATCGCGCCATAGATGTGGCGGCTGCGGCTGGCGCTTGCCGCGCAGGCGGGCCTGAAGACGATGCAGCGTGTTACCCAGCAAAAACAGTGCATTACCTGCCCACAGCCCCGCCGCGCCGTGATTGCGCCGCAAATAGCGGCTGCGCGATTGCAGCCAGATCGGCGACAGCGGCCTGGCCTCTGGCGGCGGCTCGCCGGGGCGCAGGCCGGTAGATTGGCCTTCGTAATGCACGACAAGGCTTTCGGCGACGAACCAGACCTGTTGCCCGGCGCGATGCGCGCGCGCCATCAGGTCGGTTTCCTCGAAATACAGGAAAAAGCCGTCATCCATCAGACCGACCTCATCCAGCAGGCTGCGTCGCGCCATGAAACTGGCCCCCGACACCCAATCGACCTGCTGCGTCTCGCGCAGGGTCAGCATCGGGATCATGCCCGAGGGCACCAGCCGATCGACCGGGCCAAAGCACAGCCCGCGAAAGAATTCGCGCCATGGCACCGGAAAGCGGAACCCCGAGGTGGCAAGGCTACCATCAGGGTTCAGCAACTGGCTGCCCGCGATGCCCGCTTGCGGGTGATCGCGCAGAAATTCCCACAGCCGGTCCACCGCGCCGGGGCGGATGACCGTATCGGGGTTCAGGAAATGCACATAGCCGAACGAAGGGTCCGGCTGAACCGCACGGCGATAGATCGCGTTATTGCCATAAGCAAAGCCACCGTTCTTGCCGATGGGCGCACATTCGGCCCAATCATAGCCCTGCTGCGCGATATGCGCATTGATTGCCTGAACCGAGCCATCGCCGGATTCGGCATCGCCGATGAAGACCCGCAGATCCAGACGCGCGGCGGGATCGACCAGCGAATCCAGACAATCGCAAACCAGTTGCGGCGTGCGGTAATTGACGATGATGATTGCGATACGGTCGCCCGACATGACACATGAACCCTTGGACACAACGCCGCGCTTTTACTGCATCGGCGCGCGCCGCTCAACCTTGGGCGTGATCGGGGGCGTCGTCAGGGGCCGCGCCCTCGGCTGTGACCAGCCGACGCATGGCAGCGCGGAACGTCTCGGCCCCGGTCTGCGCCAGCAAAGCAGCGGTCTGGTCAGGGGCCTGCGTCAGATATTCGGCGATCAGCCGGTGCCCCAGCCCATAGCCGGCCCATTTGCGCAGCCCGCCCTTGCCCTGAAACCACTCGGCATAGCTGAAATCCAGCCGCGACCATTCGTTCTGCGCCCGCCGCGCCAGCCCGGACGAGGGCGCAGTGCGATCCCAGGGATCAGGCTGGCCGCCCAGCACCTGCACGACGAAATGCCCCGCCAACCCCTCGCTGACCAGTGTTTCACCCAAAGACCGGCCATAGCCCGGCCCGGCCCAGCGGATGATGTGGTGCATCTCGTGCAGCAGGGTGCGGATCAGCGCCTGTGCATCATATCGCGCCGGGTCCAGCACGATTTCGACCAATCCCGGCGCAGGGGCATAACCCGACACACCCCAATCGGTGATCCCGCCCCCCGGTTCTGCCCGCACCACCAGATCAAAATCTGGCACTTCGGTCAGTTCCGACGCCATCGCCACCGCATGACGCGCCCCCGCCCTGATCTCGGACAGAACCGGCGTCAGCGCATGGCGCGCGTTCAGAGGGTGCAGATAAAAGGTCGTCATGGGGGCGGTGATGCCCGATCCCGCGCCGCATGGAAAGGCCCTCAGTCCCGCACAGCGGTCAGAGGGGCGGTCAACCGCTCAAGCTCTTGTGCGATCCGGGCCGCACGATCCGCCAGAAACGCGGCATAGTCATCGCGCCAGATCGGAGAATCCGGCCCCGCGTCGATGAAATGCGTCGCGGCCGATTGCAGGAACCGCGATGCCGAACGAAATTCCGCCATATAATCAGACGGCGCCCGCGCCTTGATCTTTGCCTTGTTCAGCCAGGCATCGACCAAGGTGATATTGACCACGCTGTTTTCGCTGATCCCCGGCGGCACACCATTGTTTTTCAGGAATGCCTTGGGGAAGAAGTGATGGAAGTTCTTGCTGTTGGCAGCTTGCATCGTGCTGTTATCCAGATCAACCTGATGGTTGTGGTTGTCGAACGCACGCGGATTTTGCCGCGCCAGAACCGCCATAATCGTCTTGGAAAAGGCACTGCCTGCCCGAAACTCCGCATCAATCAGATCATCTGCGTTGATCCGAACCTCGAAATCCACCTTCAGACGCCCGGATTCGACCAGCCGCTTCATCGCAGTGCAATCCTGATTCAGAACAGTTTCCAGCGGGCCGGTAAACCGCCCTGCCCAGCCCGCGCCGTAAAGATATGCGATCAATTGCTCTGCTTCGTCCGCAGATGCTGGTTTGTTGTTTTTCAGATGAAAGAAATACGCCAGCGGCACCAGAAGCGAGGTGTAAGGCATCAGCCGCGACAACCGCATTCCGCCCTGCTGCCGGACAAAATCAACCGCTGATTTCAGCGATGCCTCAACCGCAGACCAGATGTCGATGAAATCGCGTTTCGACAGATTCAGGATGCGCGTCTTGCGGACATCCTGCACCAAAATCGCTGCGGCCAGATGCAGCACGCTGACCGGATCGACGGTATCAAAATCAACCTGAGAAAATCGGCCGATCAGGTCCGACCATTTCTCACCCAGATCGAAATCACGTTCAGGATCATAGGTCTTGGCCACCATGACTTCAAACACGGTCAACGGTTTTCCACCAACGTTCACACGGGTGAACACATCGGTCGCAGCCGACACCGGCGCATTCAGCAACTGAACATAGGGCACCAGATAAGAAGCTAATGCCTCGCGGTATTGACCGAAGGTTTTACGAACATCCCGTGGCAGCCTTTCAGCCACCTCGATCACATCACCGGCATACAAATCCTTTAACCGGATGCACCGCTCTGCATCGCGGTTACTGATGTCAACAGCGCAGATGTCGCCGTCGTCATCATGGGCCAGATCGACCCAGATGTCCGAAAAGTCGTGTGTTCTGCCATCAGCCAAGGTGACGGTCAGCCCTTTCAGCGCGGCAAACAGGCTGGTCAGCCGCTGCTGTCCGTCCAGAACATAATTCCGGTCGGTTCCCGGCGCAGGGCGCGGCAGGTCGATATTGCCCAGATTACGAATGTCACGCAATTCTTCCCTGGTGTGCCACAGGATCAGCGATCCGATGGGATAGCCGCGCAGGATACTGTCCACCAAGGCCGCGGCAGCTGGCACCTGCCAGACGTAATCACGCTGAAAATGCGGCAGGCAATACAGCCCCTGTTCAATATTCGAAATCAGGTTCGCCGCGTTCAACTGATGCGGAATCGTCTGCGGTCTCATCTGTCTTTCCCCCGCTGCCATGAATTTCTCCATAGCAGCGTGGGGTTAACAAATCGTGAAAACCGTCATACCTCGGGCACCAGAACCTCGCGCTTGCCGACGTGGTTGCTGGCGGACACGACGCCCTGCTCTTCCAGCTGGTCAACCAGACGCGCCGCCTTTTGATAGCCGATGGACAGTTTGCGTTGCAGATAGCTGGTCGAGCATTTGCGGTCGCGGGCAACGATCATCACCGCCTGATCGTAAAGCGCCTCGTCGGAATTGTCGGTGCCCAAGCCCAGAACAGCGTCGATCTGATCGGCGCGGTCATCCTCGGGGCCTTCCAGAACACCCGACTGATAGCTGGGCGGGCCAAAGGATTTCAGGTGGTTGACGACTTCTTCCACCTCTTCGTCGCTGACGAAGGGACCGTGAATACGGGCGATGCGGGCGCCATTGCCCATATACAGCATGTCGCCCTGCCCCAGCAGTTGTTCGGCCCCCTGTTCGCCCAAAATCGTGCGCGAGTCGATTTTCGACGTCACCTGAAAGCTGATCCGGGTGGGGAAGTTCGCCTTGATCGTGCCGGTGATAACGTCAACGGACGGACGCTGGGTGGCCATAATCAGGTGGATGCCGGATGCCCGCGCCATCTGCGCCAACCGCTGAATGCAGGCTTCGATTTCCTTGCCCGCGACCATCATCAGGTCGGCCATTTCATCGACGATGACGACGATATAGGGGAAGGTCTCGGGCAGGAATTCCTCGGTTTCGAACACCGGCTCGCCCGTGTCCTCGTCAAAGCCGGTCTGAACGGTGCGGCGGAACATCTCGTCCTTGGCCAGCGCCTCGCGGACGCGGCCGTTATAGCCCTCGATGTTGCGCACGCCCATCTTGGACATCTTGCGGTAACGTTCCTCCATTTCCGACACGACCCATTTCAGCGCCACGACGGCCTTTTTCGGATCGGTCACGACCGGGGACAGCAGATGCGGGATGCCGTCATAGACCGACAGTTCCAGCATCTTGGGGTCGATCATGATCATGCGGCACTCATCCGGCGTCAGCTTATACAGCAGCGACAAAATCATGGTATTGATCGCCACCGATTTCCCCGAACCCGTGGTCCCGGCGATCAGCAGGTGCGGCATTTTCGCAAGGTTCGCCACCACCGGATCGCCGCCAATGTCTTTGCCAAGCGCAAGCGGCAGCGGGTGTGTGCCATCGCCAAAGCTGCGCGCCGACAGGATTTCGCGCAAAACCACCTTTTCGCGGCGGGCGTTCGGCAGTTCGATGCCGATGACGGTGCGGCCCGGCACGGTGCTGACCCGCGCCGACAGCGCCGACATGGACCGCGCGATATCATCCGACAGGCCGATGACGCGGCTGGCCTTCAGCCCCGGCGCGGGTTCCAGTTCATACAGCGTCACCACGGGGCCGGGGCGCACCTCGGTGATTTGGCCCTTGACGCCGTAATCGTCCAGCACCGCTTCCAGCATCCGGGCGTTTTCCATCAGCGCCTCTTGCGACATCTGATGACGGTCGCCGGGACGGGCATCGGTAAGCAGGGCCAGCGGCGGGCGTTCGTAGCTGCTGTTTTCCTCGGCAAAGCGCAGTTGCGGCTGCGCCTCGGCCTGCGCCTGTTTCGAAGGGGTAGCCTTGCGCGCAGGCGGCACCACGGTGCGCGCGGTTCCGGCACCAAAGGGCGCGGGTTCGGCCGGTTCAACGGGCGCATCATCAGGCTGCGCGGATCGGGTACCGCCATCGCGCGACAGGCGCGCGGCCACGGCGGCCAGCACCGACCCGGCACCGGACCGGCTGCGGATTGCATCGGAAATGCGATGACTGACCTCATCCTGCGAGGGGGCATCGCCGTCCCAGTCGGCCTGACGGTCGATCAGTTCGGGTTCGGGCAGATCGTCGGCGGTCAGGTCGTCCGTCTCGTCCAGCGGCTGCGGCTTGCGGCGGGCGAAAATCCCCGGCGCCGCCACTGCCGCAGGTGCGTGATCGGCAACGGCAGCAGCCCGCGCCGCGCGGCGTTCGCGCAACCGTTCCGCCATCGCGACCGAGGCCACGGCCCCGCGTCCGGCCAGCCGCATCGCACCATCATAGGCGGTCAGCAGACCGATGACAAAGCGTCGCCACAGCGCCCGCAGCTCTACCGCATCAAAGCCCAGCACAAAGGCGGTAAAGCCCGTCGCCCCGACCGCCACCAGCAGGGCGGCGATCTTGATTCCGGCATAGGGCGAAAACGGCAGCAGGTTCAGCAGGGCGGCCATCACCATATCGCCAAAATGCCCGCCAAGGCCATAGTTCTGCACCCAGTCCGCCGGCGGCACCAGCGAGGTGGCATAAACCGACCACAGCGCCACCGCGATGGGCAGGAAAATGCCGCGCATGATCCGTTCTTCGCCCCGATGCAGGATCAGCCGCAGCCCCCAGACCACGGCCCCCACAACCAGCAGCCACGCGCCATAGCCCGCGATCATCATCAGCGGCGAGGCGATATAGGCCCCGATGGTGCCCAGCCAGTTCTGCGCCGCCGCATCGGTGGCCGACAAAAAGCTGGGATCATCCGCCGACCAGCTTGCCAACATCAGCGCAATCATCACGCCCAGCACGATCAGCCCCGCGCCCAGCAATTCCTTGCCCCGGCGTTCCAGTGCCGCCTGCGTGGTCTGATCGAACAGCGGATCGCGGCCCTTGGCCTGCCAGCTTGCCATGGTTAACCCCTTCCGTCGTAAAGCACCGCGCGAAGACGAGTCAGCGCAGCGTCTGTCTGTTCCGCATCAGCGACCAGCGCCACGCGGATAAATCCCTTGCCCGGATTGTCGCCACCCACATCGCGCGACAGATAGGCGCCGGGCAGCACCTGAATACCGGCCTGTTCCCACAGGGTTTTCGCGGCGGTTTCCCCATCATCAACCGGCAGCCACAGGAAAAACCCGCCCTCAGGCGGCAGATAGCCAGGGATGTTACCGAAAATCCTGTCGGCGATGGCGTATTTTGCCTGATACATCGCGCGGCTGGTATTGACATGCGCCTCGTCACTCCATGCAGCGGCGCTGACGGCTTGCGCGGGCAGCGACAGCGGCGCACCGGCATAAGCGCGAAGCTGGCGCATCCGGGCGATCTGCGCTTTGCCTCCGGCGGCAAAGCCCGACCGCAACCCCGGCAGGTTCGAGCGTTTCGACAGCGAGTTGAACATCACCACCCGGTCCGCCAGCCCCATCCGCGTCGCCACCGCCAGCGCGCCGGGCGGCGGCGTGTCGCGCCAGATTTCGGAATAGCATTCATCGGCGAGGATGGTGAAATCGTGTTTCTCGGCCAGTTCGATCAGAGTTTCCAGATAAGCTTCATCCGCGACCGCGCCCTGCGGATTGGCGGGCGAGCACAGATAAGCCAACGCGACGCGATCCAGCAGATCAACGGGCAACGCAGCATAATCGGGCAGGTGGCCGGTGGCAGCGGTAGCGGGCACAAAAACCGGCTCAGCCCCAACGGTGGCAGCAGCCACGGCATAGACCTGATAGAACGGGTTCGGGATCAGGATCGCCGGAGTCTGCCCGTTTTTCTGTTCGGGGCACAGCGCGATGGCGGCATTGAACAGCCCCTCGCGCGTGCCGTTCAGCGCCATGATCCGCGACGGCTCCACCGCAAGCCCATAGCGCCGGTCCAGCCAGCCGGAAATCGCCGCCAGCAGATCGGGCGAGCCTTCGTTGGGCGGGTATTTGGCTAATCCATTCAGGCTGTCGGCCATGACCTGCCCGACGAAATCGGGCATGGGATGGCGCGGTTCGCCGATGGTCAGAACCACCGGATCGCCGCCGGGACTGATACCGGACAACAGCGTCCGCAGACGCGGAAACGCGTATTCCGGCAGGTTCGAAAACCGCTCGGGGAATGCCATACTGCCTCGCTTTTGGGGTCTTTTGCCCCGTTTTCCTGTCAGATTACGGCAAAGTGACTGTCGGGTAAAGGGAATCTCGCGCCCAAAGGCCGGGGGTTTCACACCCCCATCGCCGTGCCGCCTTGAACCAGTGGCGGCGGCCCGGCGATCCCGTGGGATATTTGCAGACCAAAGATGCCTGTCAGGCCAGTGCCTGTTCCATCGCGGCGGCTGTGCGCAGCAGCGCCAGATCGCCACCCGCCCCGCCCATGGCCATGATGCCGCAACCGGGGCTGGCCGTGGGCAGGGTGATGGCAGGCAGGCCCAGCAGGTTGCCGATGCGGGTGTTGCGCAGGGTCAGCAGGTTGGCGTGGACGAAATAATCTTCGTCACGGGTCAAGCGTTCGGCGTCGGGCGGCAGGATCGGCACGGTGGGCAGGATCACCGCATCAAAGCCAGCCACCGTGACCGCCCATTCCGTGCGGCAACGGTGCAGCGTTTCCCATCCGGCGATATAATCGGGGGCCGAGACCGCCTTGCCGCCCCGGAACCGTTCCAGGATCGGCTTGTGCATCAGTTCCGGCGCCGCCTCGATCTGGTCGCGCCAGAGGGCATAGGCTTCGGGGGCGAACAGCGTTGGCGACAGGTCCAGCATGCGAGGGATGATGTCAGGTGCGGCGCGGCTGATACGCGCGCCGGACTGCGCCAGCCGGTCCACGGCGGCTTCAAAGGCGGTGGCGGGGCCTTGTTCGATCTGATCGAAGGGCGCCCCTTCCAGCACCAGCAGATTCAGCCCCGATGGCACCGCGCCGCGCAGATCGGGCGCGCGGCTGGCGGTGATGAGAGCGAACAACTCGGCGCAATCCTCGACATTGCGGGCGATGGGTCCGGTCACGTCAAAGCGGCGGCACAGCGGCACGACGCCGACATCCGGCACCGCACCATGCGTCGGCTTGAACCCGCACAGCCCGTTCCACGCCGCGGGCACCCGGATGGAACCACCTGTATCCGAGCCAATCGCCGCCGCCGCCAGCCCAAGCGCCACCGACACCGCCGCGCCCGATGACGACCCCCCCGGCGCAAGGGCCGGGTCCAGCGCGTTCGGCGGCGTCGCTGTGCGCGGGTTCAGCCCCAGCCCGGAAAAGGCCAGTTCGGTCATATGCGTCTTGCCCAGGCAAATCGCCCCGGCCGCCGTCGCATTCGCCAGCACCGCCGCATCCGCATCGGGGGTGCGCCCTTCCAGCAGGCGCGATCCGGCCTCGGTCGGGGTGCGGGCGCTGTCGATGTTATCCTTCCACGACAGGGTCACGCCATCCAGCAGGCTGCGGCGCAGGCCATCCTTGGCGCGATCATGGGCGGAAATCGCCTCGGACCGGGCGCGTTCCGGGGTCAGCCTGGCATAGATGCGGCGACCATAGGGATGACGGCGCGCGGCATCCAGATAGGCTTCGGTCAGGTCAACCGGGTCCAGCAGGCCCGCCATGATTGCCCGGCCCTGCGCCGTGGCCGATGCGCGCTGCCAATCCATCAGAAATCCACCGCGATGCCGTTCTTTTCGTAATCGCCAAAGCGCACGGGTTCCGGCCCGTCACGCCCGCCGTATTCCTTGGGCAAGGGCTGTTTCGCGGCGGCGGCCTTGCGGCGTTCTTCGGCCTCGGCCAGCGCGCGCTGCGCGGCGGGGGGCAGGTCTGTGCGGTCGGTCATGGCATTGCGCCCTATTTTGGCCTAACGAATGGCGTCAGGTTAAGCGAAGGAAACAGTTTTGGCAAAGGTTCACGATCCGGTCCGGCACGCCGCGCTGTCGCTGCTGCGTGGTGTGCGCGAGGGGGTGTCGCTGTCCGATCAGGCCGGGCGGCTGGCCGGGCTGGACGGGCCGGGCCGCGCGCGGGCCGGACGGCTGGCGGCGGAAACCCTGCGCCATGCGGGGCGGGCTGATGCGGTGCTGGCCGCGCTGATGGACCGGCGGCCCCGGCCCGATGTCGGGGAAATCCTGCGCATGGCGGTCGTGGAAATGCTGGAGTTGGGCGAAGCCCCGCACGGTGTCGTCAATGCCGCCGTGGCGCTGGTGCGCGGCCTTGGCCCGCGCGGGCGGGCGGCGGCGGGCATGGCCAATGCGGTGCTGCGAAAGGCGGCGCAGGCAGAGGGGTGGGACGCCCTGCCCCCGCAGCGAATGCCCGATTGGCTGCGCGCGCCGGTGGTGGCGGCTTGGGGCGATGAGACCGCGCGCGCCATCGAGGCCGCCCATCAGGCCGGGGCGCCGCTGGACCTGACCCCGAAAACGGCGGATGCGCCGGGCGAGGCTCTGCCGACCGGATCATATCGCCTGCCCGCCGGGTCGCAGGTGTCAGCCCTGCCCGGATACGCGGACGGCACCTGGTGGGTGCAGGACGCTGCCGCCGCCTTGGCCGTGCGCGCGCTGGACCCGCGCCCCAGCGAAAAGATCCTCGACCTCTGCGCCGCGCCGGGCGGCAAGACGCTGCAACTGGCCGCTGCGGGGGCGGAGGTGACGGCGGTGGACATCTCGGCCCCCCGCATGGCGCGCGTGCAGGAAAACCTGACCCGCTGCGGTCTGACGGCCCGGCTGGTGACAGCCGACGCGCTGGACTACCGCCCCGACAGCCCGCCCGACGCCATCCTGCTGGACGCGCCCTGTTCCGCCACCGGCACCATCCGCCGCCACCCCGACCTGCCCTTCCTGCGCGACGGCAGCGGCATCGCCGATCTGACCGCGCTGCAAGCCCGCCTGATCGACCACGCGCTGAGCCTGCTGCCGCCCGGCGGTCGTCTGACCTACGCCGTCTGCTCGCTACTGCCCGCCGAGGGCGAGGATCAGATCACCGCCGCCCTGGCCCGCTACCCCGGCCTGACCGCCGACACGCCCGCGATCTCCGGCACCGATCCGACATGGCTGACCAAAACCGGCCTGCGCCTGCGCCCCGATTACTGGCCGGATCAGGGCGGTATGGACGGGTTCTTTATCGCAAGACTGCGAAAACCTGCCTGAGCGTATTCAGGCCGTCCCGCTGTTTGCCCAAATACGCAGCTTTGGGGGCAACGTCGCTGCGACTGACCAGCGGGCAGTGCTGGACCTTGGCCCCCCGCTCGGCTAACTGACCGGCAACCCTTAACCGCCCGAGGCTGCCATGTCCGACCTGATCCACATCCAACGCGCGCTTATCTCGGTTTCCGACAAAACCGGCCTGATCGAATTCGCCCGCAAGCTGGCCGCGCGCGGGATCGAAATCCTGTCCACCGGCGGCACCGCGAAATCGCTGCGCGAGGCCGGGCTGACGGTGGTGGATGTGGCCGATGTGACGGGTTTCCCCGAGATGATGGACGGGCGGGTGAAAACGCTGCATCCGGCGGTGCATGGCGGCCTGCTGGCGCTGCGCGACAATGACGTACACCTTGCCGCGATGGAGGCGCATGGCATTGCGCCCATCGACCTGCTGATCGTCAACCTCTACCCGTTCGAGGAAACCGTGGCAAAGGGCGGCGATTACGCGGCCTGCGTGGAAAACATCGACATCGGCGGCCCGGCGATGATCCGGGCTGCGGCAAAGAACCATGCCCATGTTGGCGTGATCGTCGATGTGCAGGATTACGATGCCCTGCTGGAAGAAATGAACGCCAATGACGACCGGATCAGCATGGGCTTTCGTCAGCGGCTGGCGCAGACGGCTTATGCGCGGACCGCCGCCTATGACGCGGCGGTGTCCACATGGATGGCCCGTGCCATTGGCCAGGAAACCCCGCGCCGCCGCGCCTTTGCCGGGACGCTGGCACAGGGGCTGCGCTATGGCGAAAACCCGCACCAGTCGGCGGCTTTCTACACCACCGGCGAGCCGCGCCCCGGCGTCGCCACCGCGCGGCAATGGCAGGGCAAGGAACTGTCCTATAACAACATCAACGACACCGACGCCGCCTTTGAACTGGTGGCCGAGTTTGATCCCAGCCAAGGCCCCGCCTGCGCCATCATCAAACACGCCAACCCCTGCGGTGTCGCCCGCGCTGACACCCCAGCCGAGGCCTATCGCCGCGCCTTTGACTGCGACCGCACCAGCGCATTCGGCGGCATCATCGCGCTGAACCAGCCGCTGGACGCCGACACGGCCCGCGCCATTACGGAAATTTTCACCGAAGTCGTCATCGCCCCCGATGCCAGCGACGAGGCCAAGGCGATCTTTGCCGCCAAGAAAAACCTGCGCCTGCTGACCACAGACGGCTTGCCCGATCCGGTGGCGGGCGGGCTGACCTTCCGTCAGGTCGCGGGCGGGTTTCTGGTGCAGGACCGCGACAGCGGCTTGATCACGCGCGGCAATCTCAAGGTCGTCACCAAACGCACCCCGACGGATGCGGAACTGGATGATTTGCTGTTCGCCTGGACGGTCGCCAAACACGTCAAATCGAACGCCATCGTCTATGCGCGCGATCTGGCCACCGTCGGCATCGGCGCCGGCCAGATGAGCCGCGTCGACAGCACCCGCATCGGTCGCCGCAAATCCGAGGATATGGCCCAGGCTCTGGGCTTGTCCGCGCCGCTGACCGAAGGCGCGGCGGTGGCATCCGACGCCTTCTTCCCCTTTGCCGACGGGATCGAGGCGCTGGCCGAGGCGGGCGCGCGCGCCGTGATCCAGCCCGGCGGCTCGATGCGCGACGCCGAGGTGATCGAGGCCGCCGACCGCCTTGGCCTTGCCATGGTCTTCACCGGCCAACGCCATTTCCGCCACTGACCATGACCAGCGAACCCAAAGCCCCGCGCAAGGCATCGGCCCCGGCGGAACGCACCGGACCTGTTGCGCCGGGGCCAAAGCCCAAAGCCCCGCGCAAGCCCCGCGCACCCAAGGTTCCCGCACGTCCCGTCCCCGCAGGCGCGGGTATGGCGCTGACGGCCAAGGTCGCGGCAGGCACGCTGGTGCTGGATCAGGCCCTGAAATATATCGTGGTGCATCTGCTGGATCTGGACCGGGTGCGGATGATCGACGTGATTCCCCCATGGCTGAACCTGCGCATGGCGTGGAATCAGGGGATGAATTTTGGCCTGCTGGCCAGCGACGCCAATCTGACCCGCTGGCTGCTGATCGCGGTGGCCTTGGCGGTCTGCGCATGGGTCTGGATCTGGCTGGCGCGGTCGCGCGCCGGGCTGCTGGCGCAGATCTCGGGCGGGCTGCTGATCGGCGGGGCGATCGGCAATGTGATCGACCGGCTGATCTATGGCGCGGTGGCCGATTTCCTGAACATGTCGCTGCCGGGCTGGCAAAACCCCTACAGCTTTAACATCGCCGACATTGCGATCTTTGCCGGGGCCATCGGTCTGGTGCTGCTGCCTGCGGGCGATAACGACAACACCCGTGACGCGCGCGGCAAAGCGCGTTAGAACGGGCCGAACGGACAAAGGGACGGATCATGCGGGCCTTCTTGCTGACTTTGGGAATTGTGGCCATGGCGGGCCTGTCGGGATGCAGCCGCGACCCGCATCTGATGAACATCAGCGCCGGTCAGGACGGGCCGGATGAATTCGCCATCCTGCCCACCCGGCAGCTGACCTTGCCCACTGACCTGAACGTGCTGCCCCCGCCGACACCGGGCGGCAGCAATATCACCGACCCGGCCCCGATGGGCGATGCGGTGGCGGCACTGGGCGGCAACCCGGCGCAACTGGCCGCACAGGGCATCGGCGCGGGCGATGCCGCATTGGTGGCCTATGCCAACCGCACCGGCACCAGCCCCGGTATCCGCCAGCAACTGGCGCAAGAGGACGTGGCATGGCGTTCGGCCAACTCGCGTCGGCTGCTGGAAACCATCGCCCGCACCAATGTCTATATGCGTGCCTATCGCCCGATGATGCTGGATTCGAACGCCGAACAGGATCGCTGGCGCCGCGCCGGTGCCCGTGTGCCCACAGCCCCGCCCGGCCCATGACCCTGTTCGACCCGGCAGCGCCGGATTTCGGGGAAAATCCGTGGCCCGCCTATGCCGCTCTGCGCGATCAGCCGGGGCTGTATTGGCATGACCCCTTTGGCGGCTGGCTGGCCGCGCGCTTTGCCGATGTGCAGGCCATCGCCACCGACCGGCGCATGGTGCGCAGCGCCGCCGTGTTCCTGCCGCCCGATCAAGTCCGCCAGATGCAGCGGCAGGCGAATTTCCACGACATGCCGTTCCACGAACGCTTTGTGCAGACCTCGATGCTGGAAATCGACGGTCCCGACCATGACCGCCTGCGCCGCGCCGTATTTCCGTTTTTCACCCGCACCCGGCTGGAAAGCCTGCGCCCGGCCATCGCCGCCACCGCCGATGCGCTGATCCGCGATCTGCTGCCGCGGGGCCGGATCGACTTTATCGCCGATCTGGCCTCGGACCTGCCGGGGCGGATCATCGGCCGCCTGATCGGCGTCCCCGACGAGGACAGCCGTCAGATGACCGGGTGGAGCGAGGATGTCGTCAGCTATTTCGACATCGACCGCACCGCCGAGAAAAAGGCCCGCGCCGAACAGGCGACCGTGCTGTTTCACGATTATCTGGTGTGCCTGCGAGACGAGCGTATCACCCGCCCCCGCGACGATCTGATGACCGCGCTGATCGGGGCCGAATCGCGTGGCGATCTGCGCGGTGACGAATTGATCGCCGCCGTCATGCAGATCCTGCACGCGGGCCACGGCTCGACCATCGACGTGCTGGGATCGGGCCTGCATGCGCTGCTGACCCATCCCGACCAGATGCAGCGCCTGCGCGACGATCCGGCACTGATGCCGCTGGCCGTGCAGGAAATGTTCCGCTGGGCCGCGCCGCTGCCGTTCTTTCACCGCTATGCCTCGGTCGATCTGACCGTGGCGGGGCGCGACTGGCCGCAGGGCACGAAATTCGCGCTGCTCTATGCCAGCGCCAACCGCGATCCGGCGGCCTTCCCCGAACCTGACCGCTTCGACGTGGCACGCAGCCCGAACCGCCACATCGCCTTTGGCGGCGGCCCGCATGTCTGCCTGGGCAACAACCTGTCACGCATGAATATGGAGGCGATCTTTACCGCCTTGCTGGCGCAGACCAGCCGGATCACGCTGGATGGGCCGGTGATCTGGAAATCCGGCCTTCAGGCGCATGGCCCGACCAGCCTGCCGATCACATTGGCATAGGCCCCGCACAGCAAAGGTTCACCATGGCGCGTATCGGTTTTCTGGGCACAGGCGAAATCGCGGCGGCGTTGGTGGAAACGCTGGCGGGCGATGGCCATCAGATCACCCTGTCGCACCGCTCTGAAACGGTCTCGCAGGAACTGGTGAACCGCTTTGCCAGGGTCAGCCGGGCCGAAAATCAACAGGTGCTGGACAACAGCGACATCGTGTTCATCTGTCTGCTGGCCGACACCGCACGGCAGGTGCTGCCCGACCTGCGCTTTCGCCCTGATCTGACGGTGATTTCGGTGATGGCCCGCGTCAGCATCGCCGAGCTGCACAGGCTTTGCGCCCCCACAACCGACATCTGCGCCGCCATCCCGCTGCCGCCGATCCGCCTTGGCGGAACCCCGCTGGCGATTTATCCCGACAATGCCGTCCCAAGACAGATCCTTGGGGGACATGCCGCGATCCATGCCTGCGCCTCGGAAACCGATCTGGCGGCACATTTCGCCGCCACCGGCATCCTGCTGCCGCTGCTGGACCAGATCGACAGCGCCGCCGGATGGCTGGCCGGGTTCACCGGCGATCGCAATGGGGCCACGCAATACCTGGCCGGGCTGATCGGCGGCTATTGCCGGATGCTGGACCAGGCGCCCGACCTGCCGCGCCTGCGCGCCGGGCTGAACACCGAGGGCGGGCTGAACCAGACCCTTGCCCGCAAACTGGCCGATTGCGGCGCGCCGCAAACACTGTGCGACGGGCTGGACAGCCTGCGCAGCGGGCTGAACCTGCCGCCCAAAGCGTAAAGGCCCCGGCTTTTTATTTACCCAAATACGCATCCGGGAACACGGAGATCAACGCGCATAACCTTGGCCCCCGGCCCACACAATGCCGCGAGGGTGCTTGAACCCCGCGCCCGCAACCGGCACCTTCGCCGCACCAATCGAAAGGATGCCCATGCGCGCCCCGCTTGCCGTTCTGACCACCCTTGCCCTGACCAGCCCCGCGCTGGCCGAAATGCCCGAAGGGATCAGCCATTTCACCCTGCCCAACGGCCTTGAAACCGTGGTCATTCAGGATCACCGCGCGCCGGTGGTGGTGCAGATGCTCTGGTATAAAATCGGGTCCGCCGATGAACCGCCCGGCAAATCCGGCATCGCGCATTATCTTGAACATCTGATGTTCAAGGGCACCGACACGCTGGCGCCCGGCGAATTCAGCCGCACGGTGACGCGCAATGGCGGCATGGACAACGCCTTTACCAGCTATGACTACACGGCTTATTTTCAGCGCATCGCCGCCGACCGCCTGCCCCTGGTGATGGAAATGGAATCCGACCGTATGGCCAATCTGCGCATCGGCGAGGATGACTGGCAGGCCGAACGGCAGGTCGTGCTGGAAGAACGGGCGCAGCGCACCGACAGCAACCCCCGCGCCCTGTTCGCCGAGGAATCCAGTGCGGTGCAGTTCTATAACCACCCCTATGGCCGCCCGGTCATCGGCTGGCGTCAGGAAATGGAGGGGCTGACCCGCGACGACGCCATCGCATGGTATGACGACCATTATTCCCCGAACGAAGCGATCCTGATTCTGGCGGGGGATGTCACCCCCGAACAGGCGCGCGAACTGGCCGAGCAATATTACGGCCCGATCCCCCCCAAGGGCGAGGCCGCGCCACGTATCCGCCCGCAGGAACCGCAACAGCGGTCCCCGCGCCGGATGGAAATGACCGATCCCCGCGTGCCGCAGCCGGTGATGACCCGCACCATCATCGCCCCCGAACGCAACGCTGGCGATCAGACTCGCGCAGCCGCGCTGACGGTGCTGTCGGAACTCTTGGGCGGGAACATGCAGACGTCGGTTCTGGGACGCGAACTGGCGATGACCGGCAAGGCGCTGTGGGTCGGCACCGGCTATGACGGGCTGTCGGTCGATCCGACGACTTTTGCTATTTCCATGGTGCCCGCCGACGGCATGGACCGTGATGAGGCCGAGGCGGAACTGAACCGCGTGCTGGCCCGCTTTGTCGAAACCGGGCCGGACGCCGAGGCGCTGGAGCGGGTGAAAACCCAGATCCGCGCCGCCCGCATCTATGCACAGGACAGCGCCCATGGCCGCGCCTATGATTACGGTCAGGGCCTGTCCACCGGGCTGACCATTCAGGACGTAAACGACTGGCCCGATATTCTGGCCGCCGTCACCGCTAATGACGTCATGACCGCCGCGCGCGATCTGCTGTCATCGGATGCAACCGTGACCGGCTGGCTGCTGCCCGCCACCCAACCCGAGGAGGTGCAGCCATGATCCGCGCCACATTCGCGCTTTGCGCCGCCCTGATCGTCAGCCCCGCCTATGCGATCGAGATTCAGCCCGTCATCTCGCCCGGCGGTATTCAGGCGTGGCTGGTCGAGGATCACTCGATCCCCTTTGTCGCCGTCTCGCTGGCCTTTATGGGCGGGGCCAGCCTTGATGCCCCCGACAAGCGCGGCGCGGTGAACCTGATGGCCGCCACGCTTGAGGAAGGCGCGGGCGAACTGGACGCAACCGCCTTTGCGCAGGCGGTGGAATCGCTGGGGGCGCAGTTCAGCTTTGCGGCGGGCGACGATGCCCTGTCGGTCGATCTGCGGGCGCTGACCGAAAACCGCGATGAAACCGCCGCCCTGCTGGCGCAGGCGTTGACGCAGCCTCGTTTTGACGCCGATGCGGTGGACCGGGTTCGGGCGCAGGTGCAGGCGGTGATCCGGTCCGAGGATACCAACCCGAACGCACTGGCCGCCAAGGAAATGGCCCGACAGGCTTGGGGCGATCACCCCTATGCCACCTCGGTCAATGGCACGGCGGATTCGCTGGCCGCACTGCGGCAGGCCGATCTGATCGAGGCCAAGAACCGTGTTCTGGCCCGCGACCGGATGGTGATCGGCGCGGCGGGCGACATCACGCCCGATGAACTGGGCAAGATGCTGGACAGCATTCTGGGCGGTCTGCCCGAACAGGGCACCGCGCCGCTGCCCGACCCGGCCACGCTGGACCTGACCGGCGGGGTGACGGTAATTGACTGGGACAGCCCGCAGACGGTGGTGTCCTTTGCCGGGCCGGGTCTGCCCATCGACGACCCCGATTATTTCGCCGCCTTCGTCGCCAATCACATTCTGGGCGGCGGCGGGTTTTCCAGCCGACTGATGGATGAAATCCGCGAAAAGCGCGGGTTGACCTATGGCATCGGCACCAGCCTTTCGACCGGGATCTATGGCCAGACATGGGGCGGCGGATCAGCAATCGCCAATGCCAATGTCGGTCAGGCGGTCGGTCTGATCCGGGCCGAGTGGGACCGGCTGGCCGAGGGCGTGACGGATCAGGAACTGGCCGATGCGAAAACCTATCTGACCGGCGAATATCCGCTGCGCTTTGACGGCAATGGCAAGATCGCCGGTATCCTGACCGGAATGCAGATGGTCGGCTTTCCGATTGATTACCCCAACACCCGCAACGCCAAGGTCGAGGCCGTGACCGTCGCCGATGTGCAGCGTGTGGCGCAGCGGCTTCTGGATGCGGACGGGCTGCGCTTTGTCCTGGTCGGCAAGCCCGAGGGCATCGGCGAGGATGGCAGCGTTCAGCCCGCACAGGATCAGGCGGCAAACTGAGCCGCGCCGCCGACCACACAAAAACAAGGGCCGCGCCCGACGGCACGGCCCTGATCTGCGGCTGGTCCGGCCCGGTCAGGGCGTGTTGACGCGCACCGCGCCGGTCGCACCCAGACCGGCCCCGGCAACTGCGCCCACAGGCCCGGCAATGACGGCACCCGTCGCGGCCCCGGTGGTGGCGCGGGTGGCGGTATCGGGGCCGCATGCGGCAAGGGTCAGGGCGAATCCGCCCAGCAGGGCAGCGGTGATTACTTTGGTCATCGGATCTCTCCTTTTGCAAAGGCTATGGAGCGGAAACCGTCAGCCTGCGATTGCAGTTCCGTTAACCAATGATAATTTTGCGGTCTGACCGGCCGCAGGCTTGGGGGAATCATTGGCCTTGGTCGCGCGACCTGCTAGATCTGGGGGCATGAACAGCCTCGACCCCAACATCCGCCCGGTGATCCGCCAGCTTGACGAAGCCGCCGCCAACCGCATCGCGGCGGGCGAAGTGGTGGAACGTCCGGCATCCGCCGTCAAGGAACTGGTGGAAAACGCGCTGGACGCCGGGGCGACGCGCATCAGCATCGACATCGCGGGCGGCGGGCGCGATCTGATCCGGGTCAGCGATGACGGCTGTGGCATGACGGCGGATGATCTGCCACTGGCCCTGGCCCGCCATGCCACATCCAAGATCGACGGCACCGATCTGCTGGACATTCGCAGCTTTGGCTTTCGTGGCGAGGCGCTGCCCAGCCTTGGCGCGGTGGCGCGGCTACAGATCACCTCGCGCGCGGCGGGCCATGATGCCGCGCAGATCACCGTCGCGGGCGGACCCATCGGCCCGGTACGCCCGACGGCGGGCAATCGTGGCACGGTCGTGGAACTGCGCGATCTGTTCTTTGCCACCCCCGCGCGGCTGAAGTTCCTGCGCAGCGAACGCGCCGAGACGCAGGCCATCGCCGATGTGGTGCGCCGTCTGGCCATGGCCGAACCGCATGTCGCCTTTACCCTGACCGATCAGGGGCGCGGGCTGCTGCGCCTCGACGCCGAACAGGGCGATCTGTTCGGCGCGCTGCAATTGCGGCTGGCGCGGATCATGGGGCGTGATTTCATCGACAACGCCCTGCCCATTGATGCCACCCGCGATGGTATCACCCTGACCGGATTCGCCGCCCTGCCGACCTATTCGCGCGGCGCGGCAGTGGCGCAATATCTGTTCGTCAATGGCCGTCCGGTGCGCGACAAGCTGCTGACCGGGGCCTTGCGCGCCGGTTACATGGATGTGCTGGCGGCCGGGCGGCACCCGGCGGCGGCGCTGTTTGTGGCCTGCGATCCGCATCTGGTCGATGTGAACGTCCACCCCGCCAAGGCCGAGGTGCGGTTTCGCGACCCCTCGCTGGCGCGCGGGCTGGTGGTATCGGCGCTGCGCCATGCGCTGGCCATGGCGGCCCCGCGCGCGGCCACCACACTGGCCGATGCGACCATGGCCGCCTTCCGCCCCGAACCTGCGGCCCCGCTGCGGCCATCGACCGCGCCGCCGCGCCCCGGCCTTGCCGCGCTGGCCAGCGGATATGCCGCACAGGCCCCCTTGCACCCCGGCTTTGCCGAGGCACCCGCCGCCCGCGTCGAGCCGCCGCCCGAACAGCCTGCCCCTGCCGATGCGCCGCTGGGCGCCGCGCGGGCGCAGATCCATGAAAACTGGATCATCGCCCAGACAGCCGACGGGCTGGTGATCGTCGATCAGCACGCCGCCCATGAACGGCTGGTCTATGAGCGCCTGAAATCACAGGCCGCCGCCCGCGCCATCCCCACGCAGGCCTTGCTGGTGCCGGATATCGTGGATCTGTCCCCCACGGATGCGGCGCGGATACTGGAGCACGCCCCGGAACTGGCCGAGCTGGGGCTGGTGATCGAAGCCTTTGGCGGCGGCGCCATCGCCGTGCGCGAGGTGCCTGCAATCCTGCCACGCCTGAACGCCGCCGCACTGATCCGCGATATTCTGGACGACCTGTCCGACCTTGGCGCGTCCGACCGGCTGCGCGGGCGGATCGACGCGGTGCTGTCCTCGATGGCCTGCCACGGATCGGTCCGGTCGGGGCGGCGGATGAGCGGCGACGAAATGAACGCCCTGCTGCGCGAAATGGAGCGCACGCCCAATTCCGGCCAGTGCAACCATGGGCGACCCACATGGGTGCGGCTGGGGCTGAGCGACATCGAACGGCTGTTTGGGCGCTCATGAATAAGGTGCGGCTGCCCGGCCAGTTCTCGCTCGTGCCGGGGCAACGGCCCCGACACTATCTCGCCCGACAAAATGGAAATGACATCCTGCGCTCTGGTTGGCGTTGCCTTGACCGGACGATGGCGCGGCAGGATTATATCAGAACAAAACTGCATTGGCAGCGGAACGGTTGGCAAGCGACCTATACCCCTGCGCCCGAGCGCGCCAACGTTGTTCGGCTTGCAGAAAGGCCACGCCGCTGGTTGGAACGACTTATGCACATCCAACCCGGCTCACCCCGCTCCAAAGCGCCCCGCTTCGATGAGGATTCACTTGACAAAATCTTGCGCAAGATCGGCGCACTTGGATTCTGGATCGTGATCCTGATAGTGCTCATTCAGACCGAAGCAAACATCAGCGACTTGCCCAATATAGATCAGGACGCAGCACATAGTCCTTGGGTTCAGTTCATCAACCAATCGGTCAGCATCGCTCAGATTCCCGTTGCAGCGTTAATGATACTAATCGCAGCGGATATGGCACTATTTGTGGCGCGAAGAATCTATCGTCTGTTGGGATGGGACTTTGTCACAACTGCCATTTTCATTGCGGCAATAATCTTTCTTGCCAGCTATAGCCTGTTCGGGCTGTTGGAGGTCGCGAAAGTGCTGAATGATGCCATTGACGCCGCCCGCTGAAACGCTCCATTCTCGCAAGAGAATTTTCTCCGACAAGGCTCGCCATGCTGGACATCACCCCCGACAAGATCGCGCATATCATCATCCGCGCCCGCGAATATGACAGCGGCATCGACGCCTGGGCGCATAACGGCCACCGGCGCGGCGATGGCACCCGCACGGAACTGCATGATTTTATCGAAAACCTGAACGATGACGAACAGGCGGCACTGGTTGCCATCATGTGGATCGGTCGCGAAAGCTTTGAGCCAGAGGAACTGACCGAAGCCATCGCCACCGCCCGCGCCGAAAAATCCACGCCTACCGAAGATTACCTGATGGGCGAACCCCGTCTGGCCGATTACCTCGAAGCCGGGATGGAGGCGCTTGGCCTGTCGCCCGAGGATGAGGAACACGACCTGCAAAAGCCGGTGTAAGGCGTCAGCCGTTTTTTGCGTGTGTAACGGTCACGGCGATCCGCGGCATCCAGCCGATGCAGCGGATCGTTTTGGGTCAGGCGTCATGTTTTGCATGTTTAGGCAAACAGCAAATGGCGGGCGCGATTCAGGGCACCCGCCGTGATCTGATGCGGGCTTACTCGGCACTCACCCGGATCAGTCGCCCGTTCGCGTGGTCGGTGATAATCATCAACGCGCCGTCGGCGGCCACCTCGACCTCGCGCACGCGACCGATACCGTCCAGATGACGCGCCTCGCCAGTCACGCGGTCGCCGTCCAGTGTCAGGCGGATCAGGTTGCGCGATTGCATCCCGCCGATCAGGGCGTTGCCCTGCCAGTCAGGGAACATCTCGCCATCGTAAAACACCATGCCGCTGATCGCGGGCGAGGGGTCCCAGTAGTAATTCGGCTGCTGCATCCCATCCTGCGCGGTCAGGCCATCGCCAACCTGCCCGCCGCTGTATTCCACTCCATAGGTGATGACCGGCCAACCATAATTCTGGCCCGGCTCGATCAGGTTCAGTTCGTCGCCGCCGCGCGGACCGTGTTCATTCATCCAGACACGTCCATCGGGGGCAACGGCGGCGCCCTGAATGTTGCGGTGGCCTATCGACCAGACCTCGGGCGCAGCACCCTCGATTCCGGCACCGGCGGGGGCGCCATCCTGGGCGTTGATGCGAATGACCTTGCCCAAGGTCGTCGCCGGGTCTTGCGCGGAATCGCGATACTGGCGGTCGGATCGTTCGCCCAGACCGACGATCAGATGCCCTTCGCCGTCATGCAGGATGCGCGCGCCGAAATGCTTGGTGGATGTCGTGGCGGGCTGTTGCTGCCAGATGCGGGTGACGTTTTCCATCGTCCTGCCATCGGCAGACAGCGTGCCGGTGGCGATGGCAGTGGCGTTCGTGCCCTCGCCGCGCGGTTCGGCATAGGTCCACCAGACGCGGCGGGTTTCGGCAAAGTCATCGGCCACCGACACATCATGCAGGCCGCCTTGGTCGCGGGCATCCACATCGGGCAAGCCCTCGATCGGATCGGACAGGGTGCCATCAGCCGATACCACCCGCATCCGGCCCGGACGTTCTGTCAGCAGCCACGCACCATCGGGCAGAGCGGCAAGGCCCCACGGGTGTTCCAGCCCCTCGACCACCACAGTCTGAATCAGCGCGGTGTCATCCTGAATCACCGGAGCACGGGTCTGGTTTTCAAAGACAGGGGCCTGCCCCGCAGCCGCGCCATTTGCGGGCGCGTTATTGAAATCGGCAAAGGCGGTTCCGGCCATCAGCCCGCCTGCGGCAAGGGCAAGCAAACTGGCAGCCGGGCGGATCAGGCGGGTCATGGCAATTCCTTTCATGGATCAGGTCATGCACCTAACACACGAAAGCCTATGGCGTTCCACAACCGAAATCACAGGGCCGTCAGTCAGACGTCAGGCCGTGTGGGACAGATGATCGACCTTGGCCATATGCTGGGCGATATGGCCGGTTTCCACCAGCCAGTCGGCCACCTGCACCGGATCATCGGGGGCTGCATGGACTCCAGCGGCGATCTTGCCCGCTGTCACCGCCTGCACTGCCAATGCAACCGGGGTGGACACAAGCTGCGCCATCGCGCTGCCCTGTGCATTGCCGTGGGCGTCCAACACCCATTCCTTGTCGAACACCGGCTCGCCATCCCGTTCGGCGCGCAGCGCAACGAACAGAACCACGCGGTCGGGTTCATCCGGCGCATAGCTGTTGTCACGCCAGAACTGATCGGCCATCTCGCGCAAGCGGGCTTCGCCCTGCTCGCCGCTGAGGGTTTCGATTTCGGCAAAGACCGGCGACCACGCGTCCTGCCAGCCCTTCAGCCGGATGGTGCCGCGCACGAAATCCTGCACGTTCCACGCCGGATCAAAGCCGTATTGCTGCACAAAGGGCAGGGAATCGCGGTTGGGGTAAACCTCGAACCGTTCCGGCACCGGCAGGGGGGCGTCATAGGGCGTGATCGCGTCCCATGGGCGCGAAACATCCAGCACCTGCCCGTCTTTCAGCGATTTCGACGGCGATTTCAGCGCCCGCAGCACACCCAAGGGCGACCAGCTGAATTTATAGCGGAACGGGTTGGGGTGTTTGGGCACCCCGCCGCAATAAGACGTAAAGCGCACCACATCGCCGGGCCGCGCGATCTGGCGGTAATCGGCGACCAGATCATGCGCCATCAGATGGTCGATGCCGGGGTCCAGACCGACCTCGTTCACCAAGGCGACGCCAGCGGCGCGGGCCGCGCCGTCCAGTTCCGCCATCGCCGGCGAGATATAGGACGAACTGACGAAATGCGCGCCCTTTTCCACACACATTGCCGCAATCGGCGGGTGCTGGTCGGCGGGCAGCATCGACACCACGATGTCGCCCGGCTGCACGGCATCGGCCAGCGCTTGGGCGGTATAGGCGCGGATGTCGCCGGTCAGATCGCCCACGGCATCGCGCGCCTTGTCGGGGGTGCGGTTCCAGACCACGACCGGCTGGCCGGATGCGATCAGGCGGCGCAGGCCGGGGATAGCCGACAGGCCAGTGCCTGCCCAGTGGATCGTCATGTCAGACCTCGTTCGCATGTTTGTCGAAAAGGGCGCGCGCCCGGCCCCATGGCCCGGCGTCGATCTGGTCAAGCTGTTCCAGCACGGGCAGCAATTGCCCGGCATAATCCTCGGAGCTTTCCAGCGGCAGCATCGACGGCAGGTTGTCGATCGCCATCACATCCAACGGCGGGTGCCCGGCCACGCGGCGCACCGGCTGGTCCCATGTGGTTTCACGGTCATAAACCTTGACCGGGGAAAAATCACTGCTCGGATCGCAGGCCACATCGCCGATCACCGTCAGCGTGCGCCCCGGATTGGTGGCACTGGCGGGCACAAAGACCGGCACGCCGGGCATAGCCAGAATGGCGTTGATGAAAAGATCATGCGCCAGAATTTCCGGGAAGGGGCCGCCATGCGCGGTTTCCGCCATATCCCAGCGGGTGGTGGCGACGCCCATTTCCCGCAACAGATCCGAGGCACCGCTGCCCACGCGGCCAAGCGCGCCGATGACAATGGCACGCGGGCGCGGACGGGGCACCGCATCCAGCCGCGCCCGCAAATCGTCCAGCAGCAGTTCCTTGCCGGTATAGGCATGGACCGGGCCGCAGATCCCGCCGCGCTGCTGCGCCGCCCATGCCATCAGCGACACCGCCGCGCCCGCGTAACCGGCCCAATAGCCGAACGCTGCCAGCCGCCGCCCGGTATCATCGACCAGATATTCCAGATCATACAGCGCCCCGCCGCCATCGCGGAACCGCCGCAGCAGCACCTGCCCGGCCGGTTGACCCTTGAAGGCATGGCCGAACATGATGTGCCGGTGCCGCAGGGGCGAACCATCGGCGGGCAATTCCTTTAACCCAAAGATGATCGCATCATCGGGGGCCGTGGGCCAGGACCCTTGCGGGGCGATCGCCGCCCCCGCCTCGGCATAGCGGGCGATGGGGATGATGCGGTGTGGGCTTTCCTCGACCGTGACGCTGTGACCGGCAGCGATCAGCCGGGCCGCGCCCTGCGGGGTGATGCACACCCGGTCTTCGTTGGGGCGGCTTTCCGCCCGGACCCACAGATGCACCATATCGACCCCCTGTCATGCTTGCCGCACAGATAGGGCAGCGCATCCGAAAGGAAAAGCGTCAGAACGGCACCGGCGCAGAAAATCCCTGCATCACCCCGCTGTCAGGATGGCGCAGCCGCAACGTTTCAGCGTGCAGCATCAGCCGTGGATGATCCGCCGCCGCGCCGGTGGCATACAGCGGATCGCCAAGGATGGGATGCCCCAAGGATGCCATATGCACCCGCAGCTGATGGCTGCGCCCTGTCAGCGGAAACAGCCGCACCCGCGTTTCATCATCACTGGCGCGCATCACCCGCCAGTCGGTCTGCGCCGGGCGGCCATCGACGTAATCGACCTTTTGCCGGGGGCGGTTCGGCCAATCAACGATCAGCGGCAGATCGACGGTGCCGGTTTTCGGCTGCAACCGCCCATGCAGCCGGGCGACATAGGCTTTGCGGGTCTGCCGTTCCTCGAACTGGCGGGACAGGTGGCGCTGGGCATGGGGGGTCAGCGCAAAGACCATCACGCCCGATGTGTCCAGATCCAGCCGATGCACCAGCAAGACGGTCGGAAACGGACCACGCAGGCGGTTTATGACGCAATCGGCCTTGTCCTCGCCCCGGCCCGGCACCGACAGGATGCCTGAGGGCTTGTTCACCAGCAGAATTTCATGGTCGGCGTGGATGATCTCGGGCAGGCCGGGGGGCGGTGCATAGATCATTTGGCCACAAGGCGGATCGCCAAGCCTGCGAACAGCACGGCGGCAATCTTGTTCACCAGCCCAAGGCGGCGGCCCAGCACCTGGCCCGCATAGCCCGCGACGATGCCATAGCCCATTGTAACCAAGGTGCCGGTAAAAGCAAAGATCAGCCCAAGGCCAAGGATCTGTTCCCAGATCGGGCCATAGTCGGGCCGGGTGAACTGCGGCAGAAAGGCCAGCAGAAACAGCACCGGCTTGGGGTTCAGGATATTCGACAAGGCCCCGCGCCGGATAATGTTCCACGGCCGGACACTGCCCCGCGCCGTCGGGTCAACCGGCCCGGCGTTCCAGCTTTTCCACGCCAGAAACAGCAGATAGGCCGCGCCTGCATATTTCACCGCCGTCAGCGCCTCGGGGTGGGCGGCCATCACCGCGCCAAGGCCGATGACGGCCAGCGCCAAATGAAACAGCACGCCCAGCCCGACACCGAACCCCGCCAAGGCCCCCGCGCGCGGCCCGCCCTGAATGCCGCAGGCGCTGGCAAAGAACACGTCCTGACCGGGGGTAAAGTTCAGCACCAGCCCGCCAAGGACAAAGGCGGCCAGTTGCGGAGTCGGGATGGCGGCAAGGGTTTCAAGGATCATCTTCGCGCTCGGTCTGATAGTAATCGCCTGCATCTGTCAGACACCACTGCGCGCCGATACGCAAGCCGGTCAGCCCGTCCAACGCCCCGGCGGCAAAGCTGATATGCCGCCCATGCGCAGGCCGCCAGAACAGCGACGAACCGCAGCTGGCGCAAAAGCCGCGATCCGCGTCGGGCGAGGCAGCAAACCAGCGCAGCGTCTCGCCCCGGATCAGGCGCAGGCGGTCAGGCGGCACGGCAGAGGCCGCCCAGACATGACCTGCCCAGCGGCGGCACTGGCTGCAATGGCAGATCAGCACGTCGCGCAAGGACGGTGTCACGGCAAAGCGCACAGCGCCACACAAACAGCGCCACACAAACAGCCACCCTGCATCATCCGGCGGGGCTTTGCGGCAAGCCGTCGTCAATCGTGTAATAATCGCCCTTATCGGCGGTATAGATATGCCCGGACAGCCGCAGTCCCGTGGGCTGATCGACCGCACCCGCCGCGACCTCGATCTTGTCCGACCCGATGCGCCGCCAGAACAGCGACGATCCGCAGGTCGGGCAGAATCCTCGCTCGGCCTTGTCGGATGACCGGAACCAGCGCACATCCCCCTGCACCGTCAGGCTTGCCGGGTCAAACGACGCCCAGACATGCCCCGACCAGCGGCGGCACTGGCTGCAATGGCAGGCGCGCAGGTCGGGCGCGCTGGTGGCCCCGGAAAACCGCACTGCGCCGCAAAGGCAGCCGCCGGTGAACTCAACACTGCCCGAATGTGTCATCCAGAATCGCCCCCAGCCACGCCGCATCGGTTTCGGTGAAAGCGTCGGGCAGATCGCTGTCGATGTCCAGCACGCCGATCAGCCGGTCCCGCGCGCCGATGACCGGGATCACCAGTTCCGACCTTGTGCTGCTGGCGCAGGCAATATGCCCCGGAAAAGCGTCCACATCCGGCACAAGCTGCACCTGACGCGTCCGCGCGGACGCCCCACAGACCCCGCGCGCGAAGGGGATCACCAGACAACCATGCCCACCCTGATACGGCCCGATCTTCAGCAGATCCGGCCCGGTGACGCGGTAAAACCCGGTCCAGTGAAAGCGGTCGTCGCTGTGGTGAATCTCGCAGGCCAGTGTCGCCATCAGCGCGATCTCATCCGTTTCGCCCGCGGTCAGGGCGCGGATGCGGGCGGCAAGGGCGTCGTAATCCATCAGTCGGCCTTGATCTGCCGTGCCTCGTCGATCAGCATCACCGGAATGCCCGCGCGGATCGGAAAGGCCAGCCCGGCGGCACGCGACACCAGTTCCTGCCGCGCCGCGTCGTAATGCAGCGCCGTCTGCGTCACCGGACAGACCAACGCCTCCAACATATGCCGGTTGAACTCTGACGCCGGGCGCGGCGGGGTATCGGTCATTGCAAACGCTCCTCTCTGCCGCTGTCGTGCAGGGCAAATTCGATCAGGCCGGATAACATCTTGCGTCGCTCGGTCAGGGTCACAGCCTCCAGCAGCGCCTGTTTTTCGCTCGCCTCAAAGGGCAGCGCCATGGACAATGCGTTGACCAGCGTTTCATCGCCCGCCTCGGCCATGCTGTCCCAATCGGCGCTCATCTCGTGCTGGTCCATCAGGCGGCGCAACCGGTCGATCAGGCCGGGGCGGTCAAAGCCGGGGTCAGCTTCCGCAGGCCCGGTGTCATGCGCATAATCCGACCAGTCGGCGCGGCCTTTCAGATAGGGCGCAAACCCCTCGTCCGCGTCGGTCAGCCGAAACCGCGACACCCCGCGCAGCGAAATCATATAGCGCCCGTCCTCGGTCTCGGTAAAGCCGGTCACGCGGCCCGCACAGCCGATAGGCGCCAGCTCATCCTCGCCCGAGGGCTGGATGACGCCGATCAGCCGATGGTCGGATTTCAGCACATCATCCAGCATTTGCAGATAGCGCGGCTCATAGACCTGCAAAGGCAGCCGCGCACGCGGCAGCAACAGCACCCCCGGCAGAGGGAACAGAGGCAGCCAGTCGGGCAGATCGAACCGCAGCGGCATCAGGCAAAGATGATCGAAGACAACCGCCGCCGCCCGCGCTGCACCAGCGGGTCATTGGGCTTGAGGCTGTCGAATATAGTCAGCAATTGCGCCTTGGCCGCCCCCTCGTTCCAGTCACGGTCGCGGCGGAAACTGTCCAGCAGAATGTCGATGGCTTCTTCCACCCGACCCGCGGCGTGCAGCGCCCCGGCATAATCCAGCCGCGCCTGCTGATCGTCGGGGTTGGCGGTGACACGCGCCTCCAGATCGGCCAGCGGCCCGGCATTCGCCGCCTGCCGCGTCAGCGCCAGTTGCGCCCGCGCCGCCTCGACCGGGGCCAGACCGGTGACCTTTTCCGGGACGCGGGCCAGTGCCGCCTCGGCCCCGACCTCATCGCCCATGGCCAGATGCGCGCGGACCAGCCCGCCCCAGGCCTCGGCATTCTCGGGGGATTCGTCGGTGATGGCCGCGAATGTTTCGGCGGCATCCGGCGCGGCACCTTCAGCCAGCATCGCCTCGGCCGCCTCCAGCGCATCGCCCAAGCCCCCATCGCCAGCCAAACCGGCCAGCTTTTCGACAAAGGCCCGCACTTCACTGGCGGGCAGCGCCCCCTGAAAGGCATCGACCGGGCGGCCCTGATAAAAGGCGTAAACGGTAGGGATCGACTGCACCCGCAATTGCGCGGCGATCATCTGGTTCTGATCGACATCGACCTTGACCATCCGCACCCGACCCTTCAGCCGCGTCACCTCGGCCTCCAGCAAAGGGCCAAGCGTCTTGCACGGGCCGCACCACGGCGCCCACAGATCGACGATAACCGGCACTTCCATGGACCGATCAATCACCTCGGCCATGAAATTGGCTTCGGTCACGTCCTGGATCAGATCAGCGGCGGCGGGCGCGCTTTCGGGGGCAGAGCCAAGGTTCAGCATCGGGGCCTCTCAGATTAAGTCAGGGGATAGATGGCCCATGCACCCCGCCCTTGCAAGGCTGTCGCCGGTCAGGAACGATCAACCCGCGCCAGAAAGAACAGGTGGAACATATATCCGCCCACGCCACCAAACAGTACACCCCAGAACACCGATCCGGTCGCGAATTCATAGGCCGACATCAGCAAAGGCACCGCCACAATCAGCATACGCAGCCAAAGCGGGTCGAACATCGGGGAATCGGGATCAATCATCATGTGTCTTTCGTTGACAAATATCCTCGGGGGGGCCGCCGTCAGGCGGCGGGGGGCAGACAGCCCCCCTGCGACGGTAACGCAAAGACCACGCCCTGTCTGCCCGGCGATCTGCCGCAGCACAGGATCAACCTGTCCATGCAGGATCAACGGCAAAATGCTGCACCGCAAAATTCGTGCTTGCCCAACAGCCCCCTGCACCGCATCCTGCGCCAGCGTTCAGGGGGGACGGGACAACTCATGACCACAATGACGGTTGATGCGGCATTGGCGCGCGGCGGCACCGGCCGGTATCAGGCGAAACTGCTGGGGATTTTCGGACTGGTCTGGGCCGCCGATGCGATGCAGGTGATCGCGGTGGGCTTTGCCGCACCGTCGATCGCCGTGACCTTCGGGCTGGAACGCACCACCGCCTTGCAGATCGGCACGCTGTTCTTTCTGGGCATGTTCGTCGGCGCCTTTGTCTTTGGCCGCGTGGCCGACCGCTTTGGCCGCCGCCGGGTGCTGCTGGCAACGGTGCTGATGGATGCACTGTTCGGCCTGCTGTCGGTCTTTGCCCCCAGCTTTGAACTGCTCTTGCTGCTGCGCTTTCTGACCGGGGTGGCGGTGGGGGGCACGCTGCCGGTCGATTACGCGATGATGGCCGAATTCCTGCCGCCCAGGAACCGGGGCCGCTGGCTGGTCTGGCTCGAAGGGTTCTGGGCCATCGGCACCATCGTCATCGCCCTGACCGCATGGATCGCCGCCGCACAGGGCGCGGCAGAGCCGTGGCGCTGGATCTTTTTCATCGCGGCGGCACCGGCGATCATCGGGTTCTGGCTGCGCATGTGGGTGCCGGAATCGCCAATGTTTCTGATCCGCAGCGGGCAGGAAACGCAGGCCCGCTCGGTGGTAAACCGGGTGCTGGCGGGTAATGGCGCGCCCTTGCTGCCCGAAAACATCCGGCTGGTGCCCACGCCGGTCGATCCGCGCGCCGAAGGGTCGATCTTTGCCCCCGCCCTGCGGCAGCGCACGCTGGGGATGCTGGCGGTGTGGTTTCTGGTGTCGCTGTCCTATTACGGCGTATTCGTCTGGGTGCCGGGGCAGTTGGCGACCGAAGGCTTTGGCTTTGTGCGCGGCTATGGCTTTCTTGTCATTCTGGCGCTGGCGCAGGTGCCCGGATACGCACTGGCGGCGTGGGGCGTGGAAAAATGGGGTCGCAAACCGACGCTGATGCTGTTTCTGCTGCTGTCCGCCGCCGGTTGTTTCCTGTTCACCATCGCCGGCACATCCGCCCTGATCGCCAGTGCGCTGATGTTGATGAGCTTTGCCCTGCTGGGCACATGGGGCGCGCTTTATGCCTTTACGCCCGAACTCTATCCTACATCGCTGCGCGGCGCGGGTATGGGCACGGCCAGCGCCATGGCCCGTCTGGGCGGCATTCTGGCCCCCAGCCTGCTGGCGGTGGTCTTTGCCAAAGGGTTCGGGCTGGCCATCGGCGCCTTTGCCGGGCTGCTGCTGCTGGCGGCTCTGGCCCTGACGATGGTGCGGACGGAAACCCGCGATCAGGCCATTGGCTGACCCGGAATCCACCCCGCACCCCTGTCACCCCATGATGAAGGACAGATCATGACCGATGTGACCGTGACCAAGGAAACCCATGCCGAGGACACGGGCCGCTATGTCGCCCGGATCGCGGGTATCGACGGCGAAGGCGAGCTGACCTTCACCCCCGCCGGGCCGGGGATTATCAGCGCCAATCATACCGGCGTGCCGGAAGCCATGGGCGGCCGGGGCGTGGCGCGGGCCATGCTGGACGTTCTGATGCAGGACGCACGCAGCCAAGGGTTCCGGGTGATCCCGCGCTGCTCTTTTGTCGCGCGCCAAGCGGCACGGCACCCCGAATGGGCCGACCTGTTCACGCCCCCCCAAGGCACCGTAACCCCGGCATGATGGCCAGCCCTGCCGCACAGGGCAGGCACGGGCGATTTGCCCTTGGCTGACAACAGCTTCGACAGGACAAATTTTTCATCGAAAAGGGTGGGAACCGATCCGGCCTTGCCGCGTTAACCCGCCGAAGCCCAGTGGCCGGTGGATGCGGTCACAACCCTCCCTCCCTCTCTCTCAAGGCCCCGGCGTTTTGCCGGGGCTTCCTTTTTCGTCAGCCCTTTGCATCGCCGCGCCCGTGCGGGGCCAGCCAGTCACGCACCGGCCCGATGGGAATGATCCGGTGCGGGTTGATGGTATCGTGGCTGAAATAATAGTGCCGGGTGATGTGATCCCAATACACGGTCTCGGCCACGCCAGGCCATTGATACAGCGCCCGCGCCCAGTCCCACAGATGGGGATAATCCGTCACCATCCGCCGGTTGCATTTGAAATGCGTGTGATACACCGCGTCAAAGCGGCAGATGGTGGTGAACAACCGCCAGTCGGCCTCGGTCAGCGTGTCGCCAGCCAGCCATCGGCTCTGCGTCAGCAGCCCCTCGATCCAGTCGAGACTGTCAAACAGCGGTGTGATCGCCTTGTCATAGGCGGCCTGCGTGGTGGCGAAACCGGCCTTGTAAACGCCGTTGTTCACCGTGTCATAGATGCGGGTATTCAGCGCCTCGATCCGGTCGCGCAGCGTGGCGGGATAGTAATCGTCACGGTTGCCGGTCAGCCCGTCAAAGGCGCTGTTGAACATGCGGATGATCTCGGCGCTTTCGTTGGATACGATGGTGTCGCGCGCGCGATCCCACAGCACCGGCACCGTCACCCGGCCCGAGGTCTGCGGATCGGCGCGCAGATAGATGTCGCGCATAAAGGCAGACCCGAACAGCCGGTCGCCAGTCGCGCCGGGAAAATCGGTGGAAAAGGTCCAGCCATCGGCCAGCATGTCAGGATGCACCGCCGAGACGCCGATATGCGGGGCCAGCCCCTTGATCGCACGAAAGATCAGCGCCCGGTGTGCCCAAGGGCAGGCATAGGACACATACAGGTGATAGCGGCCGCTTTCCGCGGCAAAGCCGCCCTCGCCACTGGGACCAGGCGCGCCGTCCGGCGTGATCCAGTTGCGGTGTCGCGATGTGTCGCGCAGGAATTCGCCATCGGTGGCGGCGGTGTCGATCCAGCCTTCGCGCCATTCTCCGTTCACCAGCCTGCCCATCGCATCATCCTTTGTCCGATCCTGTCTTCATGTAACGCCCTGCCGCCTGCACGCCAACCTCACGATTCCGTGATGGAAGTTTCAGATACCCGGCCCGTTCCCCCCTTACCCAGCCGGGAAACGCTGAAAAGGAGACGATCATGAAACTTTTCTTGGGAATCGCCACCGTCATGTCGCTGATGGCGGGCGGCGCGCTGGCGCAGTCGGCGGAATCGCAGATCCGCTCGCAGCTGCGGTCGCAGGGGTTCAGCAATATCGAGATTGAACGCGATGACGGCCGCATCAAGGTCGAGGCGAAACGCGGCGCGCAAAAGATCGACCTGTCCTATGACGCCCGCACCGGCCGTCTGGTCGAACGCAAATCGCGCACCGAATCCAGCGTCGGACGTTCGGGCAGCCACAACGCGGCGGGGATCGGCCGTTCGTCGGGCAGCCGCGCCTGGTCGCGCAACGATGATGACGATGACGGCAATCGTGGTCGCCGTGGTTCCGTATCGCGCGATGACGATGATGATGACGCGCGCGGATCACGCGGGCGGGGCGGCAGCGGCGGCAACCGGGGCGGTTCGTCGAATGATAACGACGATGACGATTGATCCGGTGGCAGGGTGGCGGCCTGTCGGGGCGGATGGCCGGTCACGGACATCCGCCAGGCTTTGTGTTGCCACCAGACCCGTGACAACACCCCAAATCGGCTGGCATGGCTTTTGCCCTGTCGGGGTTGCTGATGAAATAGCCGCCGGGTGCCGATGATGGCATCCAATGCGGACCTGCAAGCCATGGCCCATATGCAGCCCCAGACAGCACCACCCGCCACCCGGCGTTTCGCCCCCTCGGGCCAGGCAAGACCTGTGGTCAGGGCGACGCCACCGTTCATGCGCTGTGCGACGTGACGCGGCCATCCCCGAAGACGACTGGTGGTGCCTGACTCCTCGGGCCGTGGCAAATCGACGTTTTATCATCGGCGGGCCGGACAGCCCCAGTGCCGGGCAGGCATGGTTCCGCGCCCCCTGCCCGACCGATATGACCGGCTGCATCCCCGCATCGGCCAGCATCGCCACCGCCCGGTTCGCCACAGCGCCGACGATTTCAGCCAAGGGCAACAGACAGGGGCGCAGCTGGTCATGTGGATGATCCGGTCAGGGAATTGCGTGCTCTGTCGCAGATCCCGCACCAGCGCGATGAGCGCATCAACTGGCACAGCCGCTTCGACCCGGCAATGACCTGCTGATCCGGTTCCGGCAGGCTGACCGATATAATTTGCCGCCGCCACAGCCTGCGCCAGTGCCAGCGCAAAGGCGCGGATCACCCGGCCCGCATCCAGCACAGACGCCTGAAACAGCCCGGCAACGGCCAGAACCCGGTCCAGTGCCGCAACGGGGGCATCGTCGAACACGACCACATCATCGCCGCAAGGATAAAAAGCGCGATCCAGTCATCCCAGGTCTCGCCCCCCTCGCCCTGTCTGCCCCCTGCACGGCAACCAGACTGCCGGACAGACACGACCGGCAGCAGGTCAGATGATCTTGTAACGCACCGCCTTGGCCACCGCCTGCGCCAGCGACACGCAGTTCAGCTTGACCCGCGCCAGTTTCAGATAGCTGCGCACGGTATGTTCCGACAGATCAAGGATGATCGCGATTTCGCTGTAGGTCTTGCCCTGCGCGGTAAAGCGCAGGCATTCGCATTCGCGCGGGGCAAGTTGCGGCAGGCCACGCGTATCGGCGATAATTTCCGACACGGCCTTCATATGCAGGTCTGCATGGATCTGCACCAGCATATCATGCAGCGTATCCACATAATCCGCCCATCCGGTGCTGTCACGACGGCTGATCGACAGCACGCTTTTGCGGCCATAGGCATCGCTGTGGATCAGGCTGTAACCCGTCGTTCCCAGATCAAATTCCCCGAACTGCGCCATCAGCCGGACCGCCTCGGGGTCCAGCGTCAGATCAGACCAGAAGAACGGCTCGTCGCTGGTATGGGCACGTTGCAGCACCGGGTCCACGGCACTGCAACTGTTCAGCAGATAGTGGCTGACCCAGGCTTCGGGATAGGTGGTGCGCACGAACGGATTGTCGATCCCGGCACTGGGATTGTTCAGGATGTGAAAGGTCAGGTGATCCACCTTCAGCAGCCCTTGCAGGTTGAGAACGGCATCCGCCGTCGAGTTTTCCTCGAGCGCCGTTGTCAGAGGGTTCATGCCGCTCTCCCCATTGCATGGCGTCGGTCAGAATCAATCAGGCCCGACTCACCCCTTACCGTTAAGGATTTTTGTGACAATTGCGCACAATTTGCGGATGATCGGCAAAAATTTGCCGTATCTGCAAAATTTTGGGTGACTTCCGGCCATGACCCAGTGACGCCTGAGGGCGATCAGCCGGGATAACCCTTTAATTTATTTTATAAGTTATAGATAATGGCAAAAACTGAACCGTTCCTTACAGATTGACCCCGGTTCAGCCGCGATGTTCACAACATCCATCATCAACATTTTCTATCAACCCAAGATTGATCTACGTGCCTCTGGCCCTGTCATAAAAGGCCGCCAGGCAAGCGTCCCTTCATCGCCAATGCCTGCGCCCGGCGCAGCGGGTGCAAGCGGTCGAAACCGGGATGCCCCAACAGCGCCTGCATATTCCGGCTGGCCTCGGATAATGTGACCGGCGGGCGTGGCAGGATGGCCACGGTCAGCGCGCGGGCATAGAGCATCTGCAACTGCACCACCGCCCCCAGCCACAGCGATGGCTGTGCGCCGCGCATCAGGTTCAGGCCGGTGGTCAGAAACCGCTGGCGGCGATCCTGATCTTCCAGCCCCGCCCCCATCCGCGCCAACAACGCACCTTTGTAAAGCCAGTTATCGGCACGGCTGTCATCTGCCGCCAGCCGCGCCTCGATCAGCCCCAGAGCGCGCGGCATTTCGGCCTGATCGGATTCCGTCGCAAGGCAGTAAAGGGAAAAACTGTCCACAGGGTCACTCGTCTGGTTGGGTCAAAAAGGGGCCGCCCGTCTGGCGGTTCCGGCGGCAAAGCGGGCCATGACATGCGGCAGCGGCCGCAACAGCGGCAGGTTGACGCCAACCCGCGCACGCATCCCGGCCAGCACGCAGGGCGACACCTCGAACGAGGCGCAGCAGACTGGCCTGCGGCCATAGCCATCGGCGCTGCCATGCATCCGCATCTGCACCCCGGCGCGTTTATAGATGCGGCTCATCACGGGTTCAAAATTCGAGACCAGCTTTGCGATACCACAGGCCAGCGCGGCCTCGCACAGGGCGATCAGCAGCAGGCTGAAGGCACGGCCGCAATCCGTGCCGGGGTGATCGCGGGCGATCATCGCCTCGTCCACGCACATGCGGGTGCCTTCCCAGATGTCGCTTCCGATCAGTTCGGCATTCCGGCCATGCGTGGCCCAGAACACATCATGCAGCAGAGTGGGACCATTGGTGGTCATCAGCCGAACCACGCCATACAGCGTTTGCCGGTCATCCGAACACCAGACCAGATAAGACGCCCCGGCCCGGTCGTATTCGTCATGTTCCAGATCGCCATGCACCGGAACATCCCAGTTCAGGCCGTCTGCAAAGACCTTTTTCCGCAGGCGAAAGATCATCGTCATCAGATCCGGGTTGGAGGCAACGTCGTGTGAAGGGATCAAGGTGAACATCACTGGCGCCCGCTTTGGTTTTCCTGAGACGAGGCTAAAGAAAAGGTCACGTCGGGATATTCACCCGCCTGAACGGGTCTGATCCGACCCCCGCAATTGCGGGGGTATCAGTGCCAATGGCATGGAACCGCCGCCAACCCCGGCCTGCACGGCACCGAAACCTGCGTCATGACCAGACCGGGCAGCACCCGCAGCCCGACCCGGAACCGCGTTCCGCGCCACAGCCCCACCCCCAGATCGTGGGTCAGCGACAGGGTGACGCCCGGCAGGTCTGACAACACGACCTCGGCGCAGCCGGGGCTGAAGCGGCCCCGGCCACAGACGGCCAGTGCCTTGACCAGCGCCCGCTTGGCGGAAACGGCAGCGGCCAGCCGTTCACGCCCGGCCATCCGCGCCAGACCGGGCAGATGATCCAGCAGCCGGATTTCGGCCGCTGTCAGCATATCCGGCCCCCCGGTGATCGGCAGCAGGTTCAGCCCCGGACCGCGATCCACACTTCGGCTCAGCCAGACGCCCACCTGCCCTGCGGCATAGGAAATCGAGCCGGTGATCCCCTCGCCCCAGTCGGGCGGCGCTTCCGGGGCGGGCAACACCGGCCGGGGCGTCTGACCGAATATCCGCATCCCGCGCATCACCAGCGCCCGCGCGGTCAGAAACTCGGCCTGCCGCTGCGATGTCCAGCCCGCGAATTGGGGCAGCAGGGGATAAAGCGCGCGCAGTCTGGGGCCAGCCAGCCGGGGATCGGCAACCGGCGCCGTCATCAGCAGATTATTGCGGTCGCGGTCAAGAATGCGGCCAAAAGGCATGGCCCGGTTCTGCGCAGTTTGTCGGCACATGCCCTGTCTCACAGGCGTTTCAGAATGATCCGCCTTCATCGCAGCAAAGCCGGTCATGGCTAACCCGCACAATTGCGGGGGACAGGCCATATGTGCGTATCCCCCCACCCCCCCCACGCCCCTTTTTTTCACCCTGCTTGTAGCGGGACACTTGAATCTGACTTTTCGGACACTTGAATCTGACCCAAATTTTTTTCGTGCGAAGCGCCTGTTTCTCCGCCTCATTCTTCGTCGCTGTCAGCCCCGAACTCAGCTCGGATTGTTGTCCGCGCACCGCCACCTTTGAAGGCCCATTCGTGGGTGACTGAAGTGGCGATCCAGTTGCCGTCTACGTCCAGACTGACGCCTGACACCTGCACTGGGGCTTCAGCGCGCGCAAGGGGCTGACCGATCAGGGTCAGTTCCATTTCCCCTTCGCCTGCGACCATGTCTCGCTTGGCGGCATCCGCAGCTTTCTGGGCCTCGGGTTCGGACTGAAAGACCTCTCGAAGCGTCATCGAAGGGCCTTCCAGTCCGGTTTTCAGCACCACGATTTTGGTGCGACCAGCAGGCCGATCGCGCCAGCGGGCGCGGATTTCGGAATGGCGCGCGCGGGGTTTCAGGCGAATCGAATAGCCCCGGTCTGTGATCAGCATGTCGGGGGTGACCGGCAGTGCGGGCATGGGCTGGCCGGATGCAGTCTTGCCGCTGTGCCGGGCCGTCACCAGCAGGCGCTGATCCTTGGGCGTGATGACCGCGCCGGTGCGTCGACCGAGGCGGGTCAGCAGGTTTTGGTCGCTTTCTTCGGTCTGGGCGAGGAACGGCACCGCCAGCGCACCAAGCGCGGGGGCGATCTGGGCCTGCAGGTTATGCTCGGCCGCGATGGTTTCCACGATCTCGGCCAGTGTCGTTTTCTCCCAGATGCGGGTTTTGGGTTCTTTCAGCGTTTTGGCGTGATCGGCGGCCTTGGCGGTCAGGGTGCAGATGCGGGGCCAGCCTTCGCGGGCCAGTTCCTCGAATACGTAGGTGCCGAACTGAACCAGCCCGGTTTCGCGATAGCCGATGGCAACGGTCAGTTTCGCGCCCTCGCGCGGGCGGGCAATCTGGGGGGCGGCATCGTCCAGTGTGATAACCAGTTCATCGCTTTCAAACCCGGCCTCGTCGGTGATCTCGACCGACAGCACCCGGTCCATGGCAAAGGGCTGGCCGTCGGCCGTGATGGTGATCTGCGGCGTCAGGGGGGCGAGGTTAATCATAGAGCTTGACCGGGATCTGTGTCGCTGTGATCGCTGGCAGGTCGGGTAAGGTGATCGACAGGCCGGGCGGTAGCAGCGGACCATGGGTGGACAGGCCGGGATTGGCAGTCAACACCGCCTCAGCCGTGCCGCGCCGGTAGCCATAGTGCCGCCACGCGATGTCGTCGATCATCTCGGGGCCGGTGGTGGTGTAGATGGTCAAAGGCGCTTTCTCCTTCAAAACAGCGCGATCCCGGCCACGCTGACGCCCAAGGGCGCGCGGGTCAGGCGCAGGCGGATTTCCATTTTCTGAAAGGTGCCGTTGGGTAGGACGTGGGTTTTGACGACCTCCAGCTCTTCGATGAGGAAGAAGCCGTAGAAATGCCCCGACCGGGAAATCAGTGGCAGGCGTCGCCCGCGCCGCATCGCCAACCGCATCAGTTCGATCTGCAACGGACCGCCCGGTGAAAGCACCTCTTTATAGACCAGCGCGTCGATTTCGATCGCACGCTCGCCGGGGCCGAGGAATTGCGGGGTCGGCATCGCCCCTGCGCGGGGCATCTGCTCGATACGGGCCTGCTCGCTGTCGGTCAGCCGGTCCAGCAGGGCCAGCGAGACGGTAAAACGGAAGGGGCCGAGGGCCATCAACATGGGACACCTATTGCGGAACGAACTGATCAGACAGCGCCTTGCGCACGGCGCGCTCGGTGCGCTGGCCGATGTCACGGGCCAGTGCGACAGCATCGGCCTTGACCTCTTGCGTGATCTGGACCGGCACGGTGACCGTCACATCATGCTGCACGGAATAGTCATGGTTGATCGTCTCTTCGACCTTGACGGGTTCTGGGCGGGTTGGCTGCGCCGCACCCAACCCGCCTGCACCGGCTGGCGGCTGGAACTGGATTGGGATCAGCGCGCTGGGCGGTGCCCCGCGCATCCATGGGGTTGTCCCGCTATGCGCGGCAGCACTGACCGCGCGGTCATTCAGTCCCCCTGTCGGCCGTGGGGCTGGCGGGGCGGTGCCATTGCCCGCGCCGGGATAGCTTTCGGGCCGATAGCCATGGACCTTTTCGAACGCCCAATCATACCCGGCCATCAGTTGGCTAAGGCCGGGGATGCTGCGAAACGTGTTGTTGATTTGCTCGTTATTAGCCCGCTGGAATGCGGGCATATCTGCCGGATCCGACGGCATGCTGCGCGCCAGCCACGCCATTGAGGCCGCAGCCAGACCCGCCCGCATCATGATCCCGCGCATTGCGACCTGCATCCGCCGGGATGCTACCTCTGTCTGTGCCGCAGCTTGCAGCATGGCCGGGCCGATCTGGGTCACGCCCGGCCCGAAATCGCGCAGGAACAAGCGTCGTGGGATGAATGCGCCCCAGCGCAACACCCCGATCACGCTGGACCATGCCAGCTGCGGCAGGAACGCAGCCCAGCGCAGCGGCGCGATCAGACTGGCCCAACGCAGGGCTGGCAACGCCCGGATGCCAGCGCCCAGACCTCGCAACAGCCGGGCGACAATCGAGATGTTTTTTCCGGCATCATTGAACTTGAGAAACAGCGACAGGAACCGGATCAGATGGCCGCGCCCCACAGCAAAAGCAAAGCCCAGCACGCGCGTGGCAATCCCCATGCCCAGCATCATTGCCGCCCCCTTAACCAGCCATGCGGTCAGTTCGGGATTGGCAGCCGTCCAGTCCCGAACCACATCGACCATACTGGTCGCGCCCTGGACAAGCTCTGTCAGCGCGGGCAGCAATGCACCCGAGGCCGAAAACAACCCCCGCAGCGATTTACCAAGCTGGCTGACGCTTTCGTTGAACCCATCCATCACGGCCTGATAATCGCTGTCAATCACGCCTTCAGCGCTTGCCGATGCCTCTTTGATACGGCGGTATTCTTCGAGATTAGGGATCACCGCGCGCAGAAAATCCAGCACTTGTTTATCCGCGAACAACTCGCCCATCTTGAACTGATCGCCGCCTGTAATCTGCTCGATCACGCCCAGCATGTGTTCTAGCGGGTCAGCGCCCCGCTCGGTCGCACCGCGCAGCTCTTTTTCCAGATCAACGCCGAATTTTTCGAATTTTTTGACCGTATCCGGGGCGGTTAGCTTGCCGAAAAAGTTCGCGGTGTTGTTCGCAGCCTGATCGGCGCCGCCAGCTGCTTTCATGGCAATCTGAAGCGCGGCCGACAGCGAGGCCACACCATTGGTCCCTTCCAGCCCCAATGCCTGTGCCGAGGCGGTCAGTTCCGCGAATTTGCGGGCCATGTCCTTCAACTCGAATGACCCTTCTTTACCCGAGGCAGCCATAATGTTGAACGCGCGGTCCAGATCGGCCGGGGCCACCTTGAAGTTGTCCATAACCGCAAAACCGGCGTTGGCCATGTCAGTGAACTCCGAGCGGGTAGCCTTGGCCGCGCGAGCCGTGGCCACCAGTGCGCCCAGCGCGCTCTCTTGGGTCATACCCTTACCAACATAGGTGCCCAGACCAGCCAGCAACTCGCCCGATCCCATGCCAGTGGTGTCGGCCCGTGCCATACCATCCAACTGGCGGGAGAGATCGTTGCGCTGATCGAGGGACAGGCCCGCGAGGTTGCCATAATCAATCAGATCAGCTTGATAATTACCCGCCAACCACAAAGGCGCAGCGAGTGAGGCGGCCATCCCAAATGCGCCCATCATCCGGCCTCGCGCAGCGGCGACGGCCTTTTCGTTTTCTTTCAGCGCCTCGTCTATCTTTTCTGTTGAAAACCCCGTGCGGAGTTGCGCGCCCAGACCTTCACCAAAATCCCCGGCGGCACGGCGCAACCGACCAAATGCACCCTGCGCCCGGTCGGCCGAGGTGGTGATTTGGTCAATCTTGCGGGGCAGTTGCGGCCCGAACGCCTGATCTAACGCCGCGCCCGCCTCTTTGGCATCTGCGGCCACATCATCCAGCGAAGTGCCTGCACGGTCAGCCGCGCCCTTTACCGCGTCGATCTGGCGGGGCAGCTGTGGCCCGAACGCCTGCCCCACAGATCGACCAGCAGCCCCGGCACTGGACCCGGCACCATCCATGGCATCGCCGACATCATCGGCCCCGGTTTTGACGCCGGTCAGCGCATCAGTCACCTTCTTCAAGGGGGCTGATAACTGGTCGATCAGCCGCATAACCAGCGCAACGCTCATTTCAGTCATGCGCGCCCCCTTGGCTGCGATATATCCGCCTGACCTCGGCGTGCCAGCGGATCAGCTCGTCCCAATGCTCGGCCAGCAAATCGGCCTTGGACCACTTGAATGCATAGGCCAGATCGGCCACCAGTGTGCGCCAGTTTACGATGTTGCAGCGGCTGTCAGCCGCGCCATTTCGGCCTCCACCATCGCCCGCAGGCGTTTGGGCAAAAAATCGACCACACGTTCTTTCAACTCAATGAAATCGTCGGCATCCAGGGAGGCTATGATATCCGCAGACTGATCGCAAAACGCGGCCAGCAGCGCAGCCTCGCTGATACCACAGGGCACCATTTGCTCTTGAAGGTCGGCCACTTCAGCGCCGGTCAGGCGGCGCAGTGTGATTTGATCCAGAACGGACCCGTCATCCAGTTCCAGCGGCCAATCCAGTTCCAGCGTGGCAGTGCGGGCGGCGGCTTTGATGTGCTTGGCCATGGTTACAGCCCCAGCCCGTTACGGACACCGGCCAACTGATCGACCCCGCCGATGATGCGGACGAAGTTGAACAGGTCGATCTCGTATAGCGGCGCGCCGTCCACCAAGTGCTTGTAATAGGTGATGCTGCCGATCTTGAAATCTGCCTTGTTGACGGTCTGTGCGGCCCATGCGGCGGCATCAGCACTGATGCGGCCCTGCATCACCAGCACTTCGTTTTGCTGGCTACCATCCACCTCACTAATCGCGACGCCCCGGAAAGTGGCGCGGATATTCGATCCCGGCCCAAGTCCAGCCTTTTTCATCAACTCTTTCTGGCGGCTGTTGATTTTCAGGCTGGCTTCCAGCTTTTGCAGGCCGAGCGGCACATCATAGGGCGCATCCAGCGCCCCGGATTTAACCTCGTCCGTCAGGTCGCGGATCAGAGGCGGGGTCAGCTCCTCGACCTCCATCCGCAGGTCATAGCCGTCAACGAAAGCGGTGAAATTGCGCAGAATATGCGTCATGGGATGTCCTTTCAGGCGGTCAGCTGCGCGATTTCGGCGGCGGCGCTGGTCGCCAGTTCGTCGTAATAGCCGGTGTTGCGGTTGAACTTGAACGTGATGCGCTGCATCGGGGCCGGGGCTTCGGCGTCATAATCGACGGTCAGGTGACCATCGACCCACGCCTCTTTCGTGTTCTTGGCCGGGTCGATCCAGACCTTGCCGCCCAGCGTCACGCCGCGCGATTTCAGGATGCGCAGGAAGCCGTTCACCGTCTCGGCCACATCCAGCAGCAATTGCAGGCTGAACGGCTTGTCCAGCGCCCAAAGATGCGCCTGCTGAATGCTGTCCGCGATCACGTCATGGGTGCGGCGGACCGACAGGAACTTGTTCAGCGGCTCGGTCGAGGGGGTTTCGTTCCCCCAAAGCCGAAACCCGTTTTCGCGGATGATCGTGGCGATGCGCTTTTCGTTCAGCGCATTCGCCTCGGTGTCCTGATCGCCCATGAAAAATCCGACAGGCCGGGCGGTGCCGGTGATGCCGAAAATCTCGTGGTTGGACGGCGAATGGTGATAGCCAAAGTCCCGATCGACCCGCGCGATGAGGCCCGCGACATAGGCGCTGGCCGGGCGCTGGACGGTTTGACCGCCCTCAAACACGGTCACGGCCGGGTCCACAATATAGACGCGGTCGCTGCCCCAATCCTGTGCGTAGGTCAGCGCGGCTTCTTTGGTGGTCGAGGGGCCGTCAGCAATGACAATGCCGCGACGACGTTGCGCGATGCCCAGCAGAGCGGTCACGACCGGGTTTGCGGCACCGGAGGGGCGTTGCGAGGTAAAGCCGGGGGCGATCAGGATGCGGGGCGTAACCCCAAACATCGCCTGCGCCTTCAGGAACCCGTGGACGCCGGTCATTGCGGCGGCATCACCTGCGATGTTGCCCATGGCGTCACCATCATCTTCGCCCGCCTCAACCCGGACAATTACAGCCGTAACACCGACACCCTGCGCAAAAATACCGCGCAGTGCATCCAGCAACGTGCCTTTATCGCCCAGCTTCCCCAGCGCCTCGGCACCGCCGATATGCAGCACCGGCGTATTGATCGGATAGGCGTCCGTATCAGCATCTGGCGCGGTGCCGATCAGCCCGATCACCGAGGAGCGGACCACCGATACCGGTCGCGCGCCGTTCAGCACCTCCAGCGTTTCAATCCCGTGCAAATATCCCATGAAAGCCCCCTTAAAGGCGTCTGAAAACTGTCTTTTCGGGGATAGCGCGGGGCCAAAATAATGGCGGCGGTAGCATCGCTACCGCCGCCTGAATAGTCTTATGAAGCTGTCGCAGGCTATACGCGACACACCGGCTGAATCAAGCCTTCAGTGCGAAATTGGAAATCAGCAGTTCTTGCTACCGCCCTGACCTCCCATCGGACCGGTGATTAACATTCACACCCCCGGCAATCTGACGACTGACAGGACTGGCAGGTTTCCGGCGCTGTCGGTGACGGCGACGCTGTCGATGCCGCCCGCGCTGGCGATGGCATCGGCGGCGGATGCGCCATAGCCATCACCGAAATCAGTCCACGGGATACGCCGATCGACGCCGGACCATGCCATATCGCCGGGTTGGTTGCGGGTGTAGAGGGCCAGCACCAAATCCCCAGCAGCAGCAGCTACGGTGACAGGAGCATTGAAGCCCAGCGAGGACGTGACCATGGCCTGATCCACATCAACGCCCGCCACAGACCACGCCGCAACACCTATTCGATTAGGCAATCCGCTGCCCGGCGAAAAGGTGACAGCCGCACTGCCGGACTGAACACCGCGCGCCAGATAGACCGAGTTATATTGCTGATTGTCCGCCGTTCGCTGCGATCCGATCAGCGTGGCCACCGCACCATTAATCGTCAGGGTTGCAGCCTCGGGCGCGGCATTGGAGCTGCGCTGCGTCAGTGCCAGCACCACATCACCGCCCGCCGTATTGACAGACAGATCATAACTAGCGACCCGGCGAGCCTGACTGACAAAATCAAACGACAGGATTTCAGCCCCGTCGGTTGGTTCCGGTCCGGGATCAGGATCGCTGGACGCCGCTACAGCCACTGCCTCGTAAATCGCCTGTATCTGCGCCTTATTGAGCGCGGCGGGGACCCGCGCCATCCCGGCGTGGGCGGAATTGCCCCGCCTGTCCACTACCCCGGCGATGCTGCGCCCGTTGAAGATAATGTCGTCGGTCGTGGTGTATCCTGCCCCACCGGAGGCGGTCAGAACGGAGGTCACCCCGCCGTCCCGCCCCACAAACGTGGCGAGCGTATTGGTGGCAGCGGCGTAGGCCACGGCCAGCAGGCACCAGCCGGATTTAGGCATCGCATCCGCAGCGGAATATCTGGACGCCGAATTATTTACCCGCACCGACAGCAGGCTGGCGTCAGACGTATAGGAGACAACCCGCTCCCCGTCGCCGCGCTGATACCGCCCCATTGGGTTCATCGTCTGATTGTTCGCATCATACCAGAACAGAACGGTATAATCGCCGCCGTTATATACGTCCTCATGCGGCACCACGACGTGGCTGGTGGTTGTTCCGGCAAAAAAAGGCAGTCCGTGCGGCCCTTCGGCAATGTGTGCTCCGGGCACCCCGACGATCTGGCCGTGCCGGTCATTGCCTGACGCGTCCAGCATCTGCGCGCCCTCCGGTTTCAGCAGCACGAACTGGGGCTGGTGCGGCAAGATCGCCGCCAGATACGCCCGCGCCTGTGCCGACAAATCGCTGACCGGTGGCGGATCGTCGGGCGGAACCACAACCTGCGCAGTGATCGTGACGGCCTGCGAAGTGCCTACAACCGTTCCTGCCGAATTGCTCCAGCGGTCGCGGGTGGTGATCTGACCGACGCGCCCGGTTGTGTCCAACGTGTCGCCAGACTGGTCGGCGATCACCTGCCCGTCCAGCAGCCATTCGATGGTCTGGCTCGGCTCCGGGCTGCCGCTGGCCGTGCCAGCCGTGCGGGTCAGCAGCACCCCAGCGGTGCCGCCGTTGGGGCTGATCGTCGGCGGGGCGGTGACGCCGGGGGGCACGTCAACAGGCGGCGCGGGGGCAATCAGGGTCGCCGTGTGTGTCAGCCGCTGGGTCTCGACGCCAGCGGCATCGACCGACAGGCCGCGATAGGTCACGGTCCAGCCGCCCATGACGGGTTCGAACTCCAGCACCCCGTATTGCTGGGTTGATGCGGTTGAGGTGCCACCCGAATACGGACCGCCCTTGACACTGGTCGGGCGACCCAGCGGCGCGGCGTGAAACACCGGCAGTCCACCGACCGAGTTTTTCCCGTCATCAAACGCCAGCATATGCGCATCACCCGCAATCACGATCACCCGACCGGGGGCGTTGGCGGTAATCGCGTCGGCGATCCGTTGACGCTGCGCGGTCGCATCGCTCCAAGTGTCGGCAACGCCGGTTGCGATCCACGGCACCTGCGCGCAGATCACCAGAGCGTCGTCACTGGCCAGCCCGGCGATCACGCCCAGCAACCACGCTTCCTGATCCGCAGAGATCAACCGCCCGCCACCCCGGTCGGTGCGCGCATCCAGCAACGCGACCTGAACCCCCGGCACGGGGCTGTGCAGCGTATAGACCGCGCCCGACCCTGCGACGGGGCGCATCGGGACGCGGGCGCGATACCACGACAGGGCAGCCGGGCGGGACGGCGACCCGGAACCGCTGTTGTTGGCCCCGTAATCGTGATCGTCCCAGACGTATAGTAGCGGTTGGGCACGGTGCAGCAGACCGATCCCAGACGCCGCCATCTGCGCGTCGTCGTTGCCGTGAAACAGCGCCTCGTTGTTAACGGCAATATCGGGATACCCCCGGTCGCCGAGGTGATAGAATGCGGTCAACTGACGGTCTGCGATCCGGCTGTAAATCTCCTGCGAACGATCGACCGTATGGCAGGAGGCGAACCCTATCCTGAACGCCGCCCGCGTGGTCGGTGTGGTCCCCACCGCGCCCGGCTGACCCAGCGGGATACCTGCCGGGGTTTGTGCCTGCACGGTATAGGATTGCCCGGCCGACAGGCCGGTGATCGTCGCGCGCGCATATCCGTAGGTCTGATCGACGGCGGTCGGGGCGGACACGACCGCCGCACCGGATTGAGGAACCGCCCGGAATACGACCGTGTCGTGACCCTGCACCGAGGACGCAGTGACGGTCACGCTGTTGGCGTCGAACTGCCCCACCCACAACAATGCGGGGGACGGCGCAATCGCCCACGCGACGGATCGTTGTGCGGTCAACCCGCCCGCGTCGGATACGGTGATCGTGGCCGCCACACTACCGGCTGTGGTCGGGACACCTGACAACTGCCCCGTCCCCGACAGAACCAGCCCGGCAGGCAGTCCCGAGGCGGTGAACGACACGCCGCCCTCTGCATCGGCGGCGTATTGAGACAGGTCCAGCGTCAGGGCCACCCCGACCGTTCCCGTCTGATCCGGGATTTTGGCCAGCGTAGGTGGAGTATTGGGCACCGGCGCAGCGGCAGTCGGCACCGGCGGGCCGACGATCTCGGAACCATCCGTGAGGGTCAGCACATAGTGGCCGTCGCGCACCGTAAATCCGGTGATCGTGACAGGGACCGGCTGCGCTGGTGGCGCGGTAACCGCCGGCACCTCTGGACCCACAACCGTGGACCCATCGGCCAGCGACAACACATAGTGGCCGTCGCGGATGTCCAGTGCCGTGACAGCGTTCGGCACAGGCAGCCCGTCGATGCGCGTGGCCAGCTGCTCGGTCGCTTCGGTGAGATCGGCGGCGATAGCATCGGCGCGCGCTGCGACCGCGCGCACATCTGCCGCCAGACCGGGGTCACCAGCGCGGGCTTGCAGCGTACGGGCCGAGGTGACGGATATGGCCGCCAGTTGGCGCAGGCGTCTCTCCATCTGGCGCAGCTCGTCAGGGGTCATTGGACGCGCCTCGCACATCGACAGCCACACCGATGGCGGCGGCATAGACCCGACCGGGCAGGCCCGGATCGCCATTGACTGCGCCAAACGGCAGCCAGCCCAGATCGGGGTGATTAATCTCGCACTCGATTACACCCGTGCGGATCAGCCGCGCATTACGGATCTCCATCATCACAACACCCTCAAAAACATGCCAACGTCATCAGCGGGCGTGACGGACATAGCCCGCCACGTGCCGGTCAAATAGACGCCCAACACCCCGCCGACGCTGGCGGCGCGCAGCGACGTGCCAGCGGCCAGCGACCCGGTGTTGACCGTCGATCCGGTCAGGTTTTTGGCCAGCGCCCACGACCCGACCGCGCCCGCCTGTGTGGCCGCAATGATCGCTGGCACGTCGAGGATCGACAGCAGCGCCGCCGTGGTCAGGCGCTCCGGCTCGCCCTTGCCGATATTGTGACAGATCAGGCGCAGGCTGGCGGCTGTGGCGTCGCCCGCAGCGGGCTGCGCGGAAAACGACACCGCCAGCGCCAGATTATTAGTCAGCGCCCCGCCGCCGGTCATGCCTGCGCCTGTGCTGATGGTGCGGCTCTGGGGCACCCGATTGTTGGCGTTATCCATCGCCAGTTTGACGGCTGCCGGGGTCGCGGCCAGTGTCTGTGACGTGCTGTTGGTGGCGCTGGACAGGCGCACCAGACCGGCCACCGTGGCGCTGGCGGCAACGACCGATTCCAACAGCCCGTCAACCCGCGCCTTCAGCCAGTTGGTGCGCCGTGCCAGTTGCTGGTGCGGGATATTATCAATCCCCGCCTTGGTTGCCTCATTGGGTGCGCCGCCCAGCACAGGATCATCCTGTTCCAGCTGATAGATGCCCGCCGGATAGCTGTTGTCCTCGGGTAAAACCGCCATCAAACAATTCCTCGCGTATATTGACCGCCGCGCGGGACGGTGCCGTTGTAAAGATGTGCCGCTTGCGCATAGCTCATTTGCGTGAGGTGACAGCGCGTCGGGGCCGCCGCAGTCAGGATTGCGCGGGCGCGGCTGGCCTGCCGGATCGCCATGGGCCGGGTCAGAGTGACGCGATACTCGGCCCAGTGATCCGACGTCTTGCGGGTGCGACTGCCATTGCGCGGCACCACCCCGTCATAGCGGTTGGCTGACCAGCCCTCTTGTATCGTGGCATCGCCCAGACCCGCGACCGCCAGCGCCCGGCGCATCGCCCAAACCGTGCCCTTGCAACGGTGCACCTCGACGCTGGCCGCGATCACCGCACGCTGGGTATCCTCGGGCCAATCCGGGTCCCAATCGTCCACCGACAACGCCCATGCCAGCCACGGCAGATGCGCCGCCGGGCAGCGGTCTGCGGACCACAGATCGGCCACTGGCACCGGCACGGGGCGATCTGTCACGGCCTCGGCGGCGCGTTCGGTGGCCGTGCTGTTCGGGGGTAACAGGCTGGTCATTGCGCCACCGTGACCGTGATCTGGGTGCAATGCGCCACGCCGGTCTGGCCGGGGGCGACCTCTACAGCCGGGCTGGTCAGGGCCACCCGTGCCACACCCTCGCGGTGCAGGGCCGCGTAGAGGCCCGACAGCGTAACCGGCTGGCCGATACGCCGGGCGGCGGCGGTATAGGCCGTGACCGCATCCAGTGCGCGGGCACGCACCACACCGGCGTCAGGTCCCGGCGCGACGGTCAGTTGCGCGTCGATCTGATAGGGCGTGATTGTCGCCGACTGCACCTGCACCGTGTCGCACAGCGGGCGCACCCGCTCATCCGTCAGTGCGGCATTGACCCGATCCAGCAGCGGCTGATCGGCGGTGCCGTCGCCCGACCGCGCCAGCACGGTCACGCGCACGGTGCCCGGCGTCGGGCTGTCCACGGCCACGTCAGCGATTTCCGCAGAGGCGGATCGCGCGTGAAACTCATAGCTGCCGCGCGGGCCAGCGGTGGACAGACCCTCCAGCGACAGTTGCGCCCGCAGGCGCAGCGCCGCGTCATCCTCGTAAATGGCGGGCTGGGGCGGGCTGGCGGTCGGATCGGCGGGCGTCACCTCCAACCGGGCCACGCCCAGCAGCGCCGCCAAATGATCTAGATCGCTGCCGGTGGCGGTGGCCAACATCACCGCCCGCGCCGCGTCATTGACCCGCGCGCGCAGGATCAGTTCGCGATAGGCGCAGACCTCCAGCAGTTTGTTGAGCGGTTCGCTCTCCAACGCCAGCACCGCCGCCAGCTCCGGCGCACGGGCCACCAGATCAGCGCGCATTTCGGCAAGGATCGTCTCGAAATCCAGCGCCTCAACAACATCGGGTGCGGGGATTTGATCAAGGGCAATGGCGCTGTAGGTCATGCGGTGACCTCGACCTGGCGCAGTTCACCACTGGAACGGTCGCGCAGACTGATGCCAATCACGGTCTGACCATCAGCCCGTGCCGAAACTAATCCAAACCCGGTCAGTTCGACGCGTGGCTCCCACTGATCCAGCGCCTCGGCAATAGCAACAAACCGATCCAGTACCGTCTCGGCCGAGCTGGGGCGGTCGACCAGATTGGGGGCCTCTGACCCGTAATCACGGCGCATTACCCGCGTGCCGATCCGCGTGGTCAGCAAGTCAATGATCGACTGCCGGATATGGGGCCAGCCGTCCAGACGGCGGCCGGTATGGCGGTCCATGCCGATCATTCGGACTGACCCTCGGCCGTGCGGCGGCGTGACCGCGTTGGGACGAGATCTTCTTGCGCCGACGGCGGCGCGCTATGCAGTTCGATTGGCTCGATTTCGTCGCCGCGATATTTGGCCTCGGCCGCAGACAGGCGGATGGTCTCGCCGACCTCTCGCAACAGCCCCCCAAACCAGAACGGCTGTGCTACACGATAGTCTTTCGTCATTTTCATGTTCAGCCCCTTAATCCACAGCCGTCACAACTGACGACCCCTCAATAATCTCCCACATTCCCTGCGACGATCCGGTGCGGACGTGGACCTTGTCTCCGATCCGGGCGACCGGCTTGCCACCCTCACCGCCCAGCCGGACATCCGCTGCCTTGACCGTTACAGTCGGGGCCTCAATCGTCACGGCATCGCCCTGCACCGTGATCGTCACGCCACCGATCGCGAACACGGCCGCATCGCCATCGCCCGATGGCGCGGGCGTGTCCGAGGTAAAGCCCCCATAAGCCGCGACCGATGTTGCGCCGACCTCGCCGCCTGGCGAAAACACCGTCATCACCTCGCCCACGGTCGGCGGGTTCCAGCTGCGCCGTGCCCCGGCGCGTTCTGGCCACGGGATTGGTGGCGTCACCAGTGCCGCGCCCTCGGCCCCGACATCGACGCGGACAAGGCCGTTTGCGGCGTCCACCTCGGTCACGCGCCCGACGCGGATCATGTTTGTCATGCGACGATGGATTTCCGACTGCTGGCGCATGATTTCGGCAAGGATGCGGTCAAGGCTGGCCATCAGATGCCCTCCGCCAGCTTCGCCGGGCTGATGGTCAGATCGCCCGCGTGATCCGGGATCGCCAGCTGGTCATGTGGCCCCGCGCCCATCTCATCCGCGCCGATGCGCAGCGGGATCTGGAACGCCACCGCATGCAGCGCCACGCCGCGCTTATCGACCTCGCCAGTATAAAGCGCCTCCATCCGCTGATCCTGCGCAAGGCCGATCACACCCTCGACATTCGGTCGCCACAGCTCGACCTCGGCCGCGACCCACTCCATCAGATCCGTGCCGGCCACCGCGCGGGCCACGGTGTCGGTGATGATATAGGCCGCGATGCTGGCCAGATAGCGGCGCTGGCCATTGGCCTGTGCCTTGGATCGCGTGGCCCCCAGAAAGGCCAACCGGATCGCCGGGGCGTGGAAGCTTTCGCGGGTCAGTTCGAAGGCGTCGAACCGGCCGCGCGAAATCTCGACATTGAACCGGCGCAGGTCACCCTGAAGGCTGACCTTCGAAGCGGTTTCAAGGCGGGCTTTAAGGGCCTCCAGAACGGCGTTGATTTTCATTCGCCGGCCCCCTCAAAAACGGCGCTGGTGAACTCGGCCACAGCGTCCTCGATGTCGGCGATATTTTCGGTGGACAGCCCCAGATAGGGGCGCGCGGGGATGGTAACGGATTTGACATAGATCGGCTGATTATTTGCGCCTGCGAAAAATCGCAGCGATTTTGCACTCTTGGCGCTGATCTTGCCGCCGGTCTGGTGGATACGGGCATAGTTCAAGGGCGACCCGACTTTGATCTCATCAAGGTTCGCGATGTAGTCGATACTCTCGGCCAGCCGGTGGCTGGCATAAAGGATCGACGTCCCACGCTGGTTCGGTGCCCACGCTGTGCCGTCCGGCCCGGTCTTTTCGGCGCTGATCCGGTGGCGGGTCTGCTCTTGGACAAGTCGGCCGATGCTGTCCATCAGTTCGAACTGATCGGCGGGGTCGGCCAGCCGCGCCATCGCCGCGACCACGGCGTCAAAGCCGCGATCGGTGATTTCTAAGGTCAGCGCGACGCCCATCAGTTGCCACCCCGCCCATTGGGCCGCCGAAAGCGGCGCGGGTTGGCGACGAAATCAGCCCCGGACGCGGTGCCGCCCGCGTCGATTGCGGCCGAGGGTTCCGCATCGCCCAAACCGGCCCGGCCCGCACCGATGTCCTTCAAGAGCGCGATGGCGTGCTTGTATCGATCCTCGATGGTGACGGTCAGGCGGGTGTGGCTGTTGGCCAGAATATAGGCGGCGATGTCGATGCAGGGCCGTTCCAGCGCCCGAGGCTGGCGGGCCAGCGGGATCTGATAGCGCGCCGACAGCCAGCCGTCGATCTCGGCCGAGGCTTGCGCCAGCGCCTGATCGACGGTGGCCTCGGGATCGGTCACATCAACCGGCGTCAGATCGGTCAGGAAGTCCTGACCATAAACGGTGATGATGGTGGCGCGGGTGGCGTAGATCATGGGTCAGGCCGTCACATGCTTGACGGCCCACATCACGGCCTCTTCGATTTTGGTGCGGGCAATCGACAACTCACGCGAGGACGCCCCTTCCGGCAAAGCATGCAGGAAGTTTTCACCGGCATCCTTAATCGCACCGATCTGGTATTTTTCGCCATCGGTCAGGATACGATATTGATGGCGGATCGGGCTGTTCTCGACGCGAGAATTATCTGTGTCAGCAATCGTTGCGGTCATGTCACACCTCTTGAAAATGGGTGCCGGTCTTTCCCGGCTGTCACGCCCATATTTTCGCACTGTTGCTTGGCCCGTGCCGCGCAGAGCGCGGCTTTGGCCTCATGCTGGGGATTGACGTTTGCCCGCTGCATAAATTGGGTTGTTGATGTCCTTTCGGATTACTCGACCACACTGAACTCGTTGACAGTGGCCAGCGCGGCGGCTTCGTCCTCAGTCAGCGGCTCGAAACTGATCTTCAGCGCCGGGTCGTTCTGGAGCGCGGCCAGCTCGAAGGCCGACAGATCGCCAACCGGGATGCGGGTCGGGACCGTATCAAAGGCGCGCCCGACGCGGCGGCGGCGGCCTGCTGGGGCGCTGACCACGACAACCGCTGCGACGATCTCGCGCAGATCATCGGCAAGATCGGCGACATCGCTGCCATCCATGATCGACAGGGTCGCGGCGGCAGCGGCCAGATCGGCAGCACTATCGGGCTGCGCGGCGGGTTTGCGAGGGGTACGTGCCATCGTCGCCCCCCCCTTACGCGGCCAGCCACGGTGACATCAGCACCTCGGCTTTTTTGTATTGCGGGTTATCCGCGCCGCTGGTGGTGCGCTGAACGCCCACGATCTCGTTGGCCGCGTCTTCCAATTCAGGCGGAACGACCAGCAGGTTCGGCACGATGTTCAGCGGCCGCCCACCGTCACCCTTCAGCCCGGCCATCTTGGCGCGGAACTCTTTGAACGCATCGGCACTCAGCTCATCCTTGGAGCCATAGGCCAGTTGCCAATAGCTGTAGCCCGCAGCCCCGCGCGAGCGCGTGCCATAAAGGAACTCGTCATTCATAAACACGCGGTCGGATTTCGCCGGGTCATCATGGATAATCAGCTCGGGCTTGATCCGGTCCTGATAGATGATCGGCTTGACTGGCCGCGTGGTGCACAGCAGGAACCACGCCGGGCCGCTGCCCGCCTGATAGTTCGAGACCGAAACCTCTTTACCGTCACGGACCACCGGGTGATCGGCGTCAAAGAAGTTCTGGCCGTCATAGCAGGCACCGGCAAAGCCAGACGCCAGCGCCTGATAGGCCAGTTCCTCGGGATGCTCGGCGGCAGCCATTGCCATGGCGCGAATGGCCGGGGCATAGGTGCCGACGTTGTCGTCTTCGATCGCCTCGCGCTGGACGGCAACCGTGTCTTCGAACTTGCGGTTGCGCAGCATGTAAGCCTCGGCCTCAAGGCGCTTGATGTGGCGTTCGGCGATCCATTCTTTCATGCCGGGGATCTGGCCCAGCCACGCATAGGTCTCGACGAGCGCGGTCGAGTTCACGACCTCGGTAAAGCGAGTGTAGGTCGGTGCGGCGCTGGCAAACGCGCCCTGAAAGATCGCCTGAAAGCCCGTATTCACGGCCTCCAGAACTTCGCGGGTTACAGCGCCACGGCGGGCGATAGGGGTGCTCATAGGTTAGTCCTTTGTTTGAGGGTCAGGCGATGGTCACCCAGACGCCGCCGGGTTCGACGGCGCGGACGCGGCCCGCCTTGGGGCGGTTCGTGCCGCCGTTGGATTTGGCGACCGTCTCGTTATCAAAGACAAAGCAGTCGGCGCCGATCTCGGCTGCGGTGACGGCATCGGTTGCGGCGTTGGCCAGCAGGAAGGTGCCGGTGCGCACCTGGACGGATCGGGCGCCTTTCGCACCGCCGCTGTTGTCTGCGGCATCTTGGGCGATGCCGACCGTCACCAGCCCGGCGGTGGCCGCGCCGGGGACAGCCGCGCCCGCCTGCAAGCAGACGATGGTGCCCGCGTGGATTACTGCATTTGCGGCAACCTCATAAGCAAAGCGGCTGCCTTGACGTTCCAGTGTATTGCGGTCGTTGGTCACGGCCATTTGGTCAGTCCTTCGGTCAGGCGGCAGCGCCGCGCGTTTTGATGAAATCCGCCTCGGACAGGCCAAGGCTGGCGGCGATGTGGCGCTCGGTGTCGGACAGCGTGCCTGAAGGCGCGGCGGGCAGGGTTACGTTCGGGTCCGCGATGACCTTGGGCAGCGCGGCGCACAACTGCTTGACCTGCTCAAACCCGGCATCGGTCGCGGCCAGCGCGACATAATGCGGCTTTGACGCCGGGGCGATCTTGCCCTCGGACACGGCGGCAGTCAGCACGGTTTCGATCTCGGCGTCACGCGCCGCCTTGCGGATCGACGCCACCTCAGCCTCGGCCGAGGTGGCGCGAGCCAGTGCGGTGTCATAATCCGCGCGCGGCATATAGCGGTCGGGTGCAGGGGCTGCCTGCGCCGCTGCCAGTTCGATGCGGCCAGTTTCGATCGCGGTAAGGATCGCAGCCTCGTCCGCATCATCGGAAAGGCCGAGGGCCTTGGCGATAGCCTTCATGTCAGAGTCTCCATTGGTGGTTTGCGACCGCGCCAGCGCGGCCATAGAAAAGGCAGGGCGATTGACCAGAGAGATTGCGGACAGGGCCACGATCTCGCCTGTCAGCTGGTCAACGCGAAACTCGGGGCTGATGAAACGCCATTCGCGCGCGACGATGCGGGCAGCGGCAGCGGCGGTCCATTCGACCCGCGCCCAGATGCCGTCCGCTCGCACCTCGACCAGATCGGACCAGCCCGCCGCCACGCTGTCACCGCCATTGGTCGGATCGAAATGGCTGCGGTGGTCGTAATCAACAAGGATCGGCAGCGGCCCGGCCATGATGCGGGCAACCAACGCGGCCGGATCGGTCAGGCGAAAGACCCGGCCGTCATTTGCGGTGACGACCGGGCCGGCCGGGAACACCTGCACCCATTCCGGCGCGCTGACGCTGCCCACCGCCGCGTGGGTGGGGTCAGGGGCAGCGATCTGAAACGCCAGAACTGCCGCCTCTGTGGCGGCGTGATTGGAGTTGAAGGAGGAGGTTTCAGGTTTGGTGCTCATGCGCCGGGTCTAACCCGTGCTGGCGCGATGAACGCCAGTGGCGTTACTACCCGGTTCGCAATTTTATGCCTAGCATGACGCTAAGTCGATAACCACACCGGGTACCGGCCCCCAGATCACTTTTGGAAGCCGGATAAAAGCCCCTAGAAGGGGTGCGCGGCGGCTTCGGGCACACAGGGGCCAAATAAAAGGCCACGCCGCTCCTGATGCATTTTTTTGAAGGGCACTGGAAGGGTTGAATTCTGGCCTCGCGGACCGCATATCTGCATTGAGGCGGGCACGTCGTCAGGCAGCCACTTGCGCTGCGCGGGAAAGTGACGCACCCCACCGCCTCAATCCACCCACATCCAGCCTTTTGACGGCAGGCCACCGTTCTGGCCACGCTTATAAAGGTGCCGCAGGAATACGCGCTTGCCGTCGGCGGTGCGCACTGTTGCGGCCCACCACATCGTTCCTTCGTGCTCGACGCTAAATCCAAAAGTCCGGTCGTGGCCGATTGATCGGGCCATGCGCCCTTGCAACAGCATCTTTTGAACCACACCATAATCAGGCGCTGACAGATATGACCGCTCGTCACGCTTCTCGACACGCTGATGATGGGCGTCGGCGACCGAGAACTCGACCACTGGCGCATCGGTCTGCATCAGCCGTGCCAGATCGTCAGGCAGCGAGGCCACAGGCTCGGCCACATGACCAAGGGCGCGATTTTCAGGGCTGTGATCGCCCGGCCCGCGATACGGAAAATCGCCGTCGGCAATGGCGCGGAACTTGCGCCCAGACGTCAGGTCCGCCACCGCCGCACTGCGTTGCGCGTCAGACATTTCAGCCAACCGCCCCGCCAGCAACTTTTGCGCATTCTCGACCCGACGCAGGCCGGGGTTGCCCTGCCAGCCGGGGTCGATGCCCTTAGGCACCTCGACCACCTCGCCAGTGCGGGCGTTGGTCCAGCGATAGGTTTCGACGGCTGGTGCGGGCGCATCCGGGTCATAGTTGTTCCGCAGCGCTTCGCGCCGGGTGATCTGGCGCACCCGGCATTTGCACAGCCAGCCGTTCGGCGGATAGTGCGTGGTCCACCAGACATGATCGACCGGCAGGATGGTGCCAACCCAACTGACGTGCAGCGGGCGTTTGTTCTCGGCCGAGGACAGCTCATAGATCAGAAAGGGCAGCGCGCGCTTGGTCCTTTGGGTCCGCTCCCATTCGCCCGCCGCGCGAGCGGTGGACATGTTCGCCCAGTAGATCGTGCGCAGCCGGTGCAGCGCCCCAAGACGAACGACCTCGCCCGTCTCTGGGTGCTTCTGGAAACCCCACCAACCCTTCTTGCGCAGGATCGGCTCCAGTTCGTCGGCGAACTCGCCAAAGTCCTTGTAATTGCGGCGGGCATCCGAGACGGCCTTGCGAATATCCTCCAGCACGTCATAACCGGTCGTCTTTGCCACCGTAAAATCGGTGGCGTGCTCATAGGGCGCAACATCGCGCCAGTCATAGCTGGGGCGGCGGCGCTTGGAATCGAAATAGCGCGTGACCTCTTCGGGGGCCTCGGTAAAGGGGTTATCGTCCGAGGTCGCCATCGCCACGCGCCTTCATCGTCAGGATCGCCAGTCGCCGGGCCAGCGCCGAAGTGTCGGGCTGCATCTGATCCAGCCGTGCAAGGAACTCATCATAGCCGCCACCCGCTGCCTGCACCTCGTCCAGCGCCTGCAGGATTGGGTCGATGATCGGCGCCATGTCCAGATGCCATTCGGCCAGCGCCTCGGCCACCAGCGGGTCATCCTCGGGCGGCGGGGTCGCGCTGGCGCGATGCGTGGTGCCGCAGCCGGGGCAGCACCCGGCGATCTGCCGAGCGACATGGGCCGGGGCGTCAGCCACCAGAGTGCCGGGTACCCTCAGGATTGCATCGCCCGCCTCGGGCACGCGGATACCCATCTTGGCCGCCACGTCCACGACGGCAACCGGCTGGCCCAAAGGCACAACGCGGGCCACGGCCTCGGTGAATTCTTTGACGTCCTCGGGATCTTCGACCGGCCAGCTGACGACAGGCGCAGCCACATCCGGCCCAAAGTTGAAGGCGATGAAAGGCGCAATCAGGTCGCGGTTGACCGTGGTGCCCAGCTGTTTGGCGTCGGCGCGGCGGATATCCAGCCGCACTTCATCATGGATCTCGGACTGTGACCGGCTGGACCCTTCGTCTGTGGTCATGGTCTGGCCGATCACGGCCTTGCTGACCTGCTTGTCCAGGTATTCAGCCATCGCACCAAAGACTGCGTTGCCGCTGCCACCCTTGGCTTCGATAAACTCGATCTCCATGCCCATCGGGATGATCGCGGCGGCATCAGTCGCCAGATCGCGCACCGCGCGAAGCAGCACCCGCCGCTCCTCGGCCGAGGCCCCGCGATCATATTTGCCGACGCGCAGCGGCATCCCGAATATTTCCAGAAACGCCGCCCAGTCCTGAAGCGTGTAGGACTTGAGCATGAAGGTCCACGCCACCAGCCGCGCAAGACCCGCGCGCACGGTCAGGCCGGATTTCAGATGCGGGCGATGAACGATCAGCGACCACGGTGGGATCGGACGGCCCTCGCGGATCTCTGCATCGCGGATGCGCAGATCGTCGCCCGCGAACTGGAAGGCGCGCGGATCTTCGAAACGGTATTCAGCGGGCTTCCAGACCGCGCCATAGTTCCAGATCGGCTGCACCACCGCATAGCCCTTGGCCAGCGCATCCAGTAGGTTGTCGATCATGTCGTCAAAGATCGGCGCGGCCACCAGTTCCTGCACAGCCACCGCCGCCGCTTTGGCCTTGGCGTCTGTCCCGCCCGCCCTGACGATCGGTTCGATCCCGCTGACCGCGCGCTTACGCTGGCCAAGGACCGAGGCGTAATGCGTGTCGCGCTCTTCCATTTCCTCGGCCAGCGTCAGCAGATCGCGGTTATCCCCGCCGTTCGCCGCTTTCAGGATCGCCGCCAGCTTTTCCGGCGTCAGCCCGCTGGCGATGCTGTTGGCCCATGCCTGCCGCACACCCGTCGTACTGGGCGGCATCACGCTGTCAGTCAGCGCCTGCATCTCAACGGGGCGGCCATCCGGCCCCAGCACCCGGCTTTCACGTTTTACCATCACCACAATCCTCCGCGCCGCCGAAAGCCGGGGGCGTCTTCACTGTCCCAATCGTCGGGGTCTGCATCATCATCGCCGCCGACCGGCTGATAGCCGTATTCCGCGCCGATCTGGCGCGAGGCGAACCACATCAGCGCCCCCGCAATGGCGCTGTCACCATGCCGGTCATAACCGTCACTGCCCTTGAAACGGTGGCCCTCCGGCACCCGGATCACGCCGTTCACATATTGCAGCGCTTGATGATCTTGCAGCACGTCAGCATGCTGCGGCAGGATGATCGTGCGGTCGCTGAACGCCTCGATATAGGCGGGCATTTCCGCGCGATACCATTCCTGCGAGAAATGCACCTCAATCACGCGGCTGCCATACCGCTGTGCCGCTTTTTCGGCCAGATAGGCACCGTTGCCGGTCTTATCCAGCGCAGCCTTTGTCATGCGCGGTACCCGGTCAAAAACGTAATAAAGAATGTCACGCTGCTGATCGAAGGGAATATTGCGCAGCTCGACCATCAGCACGCTGCGCCGGGTCAGGTCGGGCAGTTCCTCGGCGATCAGGATGTCCGTCACGTCGCCTGATCGCGCGAAATCCTCGCCCGCATAATGGCGCAGGTTGCGATTCAGGCCGGATAGGATCGGACGCAGGTGCGTTTCACACCAATCACGCGCAGCGGCTTTGCGGGCCTCCTCGGGGGCGTCGCGGAAATCGTCGGGCTGCGACCAGCGGATGACCGGGATGTCCGGTTCCATGCAGGCTTCGATCTGAACGCGGGACAGGGCCGCGCCCTCGGCCTCGGCCGGGATTGCGTCCAGTTCCTGCCGCATCGCTGCGCGGCGCACGCCGTAAGAGGCGCGGATTTCGGCCTCCCACTCGGCTTCGACTTCAGGCGACCAGACCTTGCCCTTCATCTGGCAAACGCGCTTGTAAAGGCCGTTCGTGACGGCGGCTGCGAACGGAATATGATGGACCTTAAAGCCGTTTTTTCCCGCCCGCGCCTCAAGGATCAGCTCGTTGAAAGCGTTCAGAACCCCCTTATGCGTGCTGATGACCCGCACCTTGCCGCCCCAGATCAACAGCGCGTTCACCGCGTCGATCACCTCACGCACGTCGCGGTGATAGGCGGCCTCGTCAATGACCACGGTGCCCTGAAGGCCGCGAATGTTTGCCGGGTTCGATGACAGCGCCTCGACCCGGAACCCGCTGGCGAACTGGATGCGAAAGGCGCTGATGTCTTTCGTGGTGCCATCGGCGCGTTCGTCCTTGAAGATGAACTCTTCGATCGGGTGCAGCCCACCCGCGATGATCTTGGCGAAATGGGCAACATAGCCGATGAACTCGCGGCCCTTATCTTTGGTGTCGCCAATATAAAACACGTTGTCGCCCCCGGCCGAGCGGGCGGTCGCAGCAAGAATGGTGTCATCCAGCGCCTCGGCAAAAGTGATACCGGTGCGGCGGCCCTTTTCGGCCACCTTCAGCGTGGACTTGTCCGCCAGCCAGTCGATCTGATGTTGCATCAGGATGCCGTCAGCCAGCGGGTCCAGATCGTCGGGGATCTCACTGCCGGCCAGCAGATCATGGGGCAGCGCACCGGGGTCACGGGTCAGGACCGGCGGGCCGGAAACAAAGGCGGGATCGGGCTTCATCGCTCGGCCTCAATGTCGGTGATCCGCTTCAGCAGATGTTCGATGGTGGCCGCGCCACGGTTCAACGACCGGCACAGCCCGTCCATCATATGCCCGCTCAGATGCCGCCCCTGCAGCGCCTTAGCTTGCATCCGCAGATCATGGGCGATCTGCGCGGGCGAGGCGGGCGGGTTGTGGGGCGACATGCTCATTGATTTCCTCCACGCGCGCCAACGAGAACATCCCGCTTCCCAACAGCCGACGGCTTGGAAAGAATGCCCTCGACTTCCATCCGTTCAACGAGGCGTGCCGCATCGTTGTATCCAAGCCCCAGATTGCGCTGGATGAACGCGGTCGAACCGCGTTGCGCCAAGACCGTCAGCCCGACAGCCGCAGCATATTGCAGATCTTCTTTACTCCACATCGCCCAGGTATTCGTCATTGCTTCACCCCCAGAACCTCACGGCGGAAGAATGCCGCCTGTTCGTCAGTCAGGCCCTTTTCGACCCGCACTTTGTCGATCGCGTCATCAACCTGCCGCGCGAACTGCGCCTCAATCTCGCGCTTGCGGATCAGCGGCATCTTGGCCGCCGCTTCGGCGGCGCGCAGTGCGTTCGCCAGTTCCTGCGTCTGCTTGGGCGTGACCGATCCTTCCATCAATTCGAACACCAGCGTCTTGATGGTCTCGGCCGCCATGATGGTCAGATCGTCAGCGGCGTCCGGGTCCAACCGGTCGGTCAGCGCCGTCGTGATCGCCCGCACCTCTTCATGCCGCCGCGCCATCGAGGCCAGCCGGATCGAGTGGCGATTGAACGCGGAATAGCTGACCGGCTCCAACCCCAACGCCACCAGCTTTTCGTTGAACTCGTCGTGGATTTCGATCTGGGTGCGGTTGCGTTCGCGCAGCTCGTTGAACGCCCATGCAACCGCATCCGCCGCCTCGACCGGCAGCAGATCAATGGCGGAAAGCCGCCCGCGTCCGCGCCGCCGGGTCATCACCAGCCCCGCGTCGTTGACGGGATGCGGATGCCATCCAGATAGGTCCGACCGTCCAGATGGTCTTTGCCAGCAGGGGTAATCTTGGCCACCATAATGCCGTTGATCTCGCGAACGAGGACGGCGCTGACGGCATTGGCCAGCCACATCATCTGGCTGCGGACATAGGCGCGACTGCGGCGGAATGCGAAATCATCCAGCACCTTGTGCAGCATGGTCTCGTTCAGCATTCCACCGGGATCGTCCGCGATGGCCTTCAGCATCGTCAGACGGACGGTTTCGTCATAGTGGTCGCTGTAATCGTCAAAAACAGTCATGGCTCTTGGCTCCGGCGGCTGACTTGGATCATGTAATCTTCGATCCGGGTGACGGCCCGGCCCGTTGTGGTGGCGGTGCGGTCCAGCGCCTGCAACCGTTCGTTCAACTGCACCTGGGCGACGTTCAGTGCGTGAATTTCGCTGCGGGTCGGCAGGTGGCTCAGGTCACGCTCGACACTGGTCAGCCGCTTTTTGACGTCATCCATCTGGGCGGCCAGCTCTCGCATCTGGCTGCTGTCCAGCGCGGGTTTCGGGCTGTCAAACAGCCAGCCTTTGTGCCGAAACCACAGGCCCAGCACCATGACAACGATCACAACGACAGCACCCAGCGGTCCGCCTTGGGTTAGAAGTTGTTGGAAGTAGGTTTCCATCCCAGATAGACCCCCGAAATTGCAGCCCCGAGGGCGATCAGCGTATAGTTGACGGCAGCGGTCGAGGGCGGCCCTGCCCAGAAATGCACCGCAATCACGGTCCAGATACCTGCCGCCAGCGCCATGGCCGGAAACCGCAACCGGGCAACATGATGATGACGCAGCACCATCGCGGCGATCTGCATCGCGCCGATGACAAAGGCGATGACGGCCCAGACCGGCGGCGCGGCGGTGATAAAGCCCTGATAGCTGGCGCGGGCCAGTATTTCTGGATGCAGCCACAGCATCCACGCCCACGCGAGCAGGTTTAGCGCCGAGAACACCTCGAAAATCCGCACCTCATCATGCAGCATAAAGCGCACCAGCCCCTGAACCGGCCAGGGCAGATCATCATACCGCATGGCGCAGCCTCCGGCGTTCATGGGCCCGCTGGCAGCGGATGCAGCGGATGGCGAAAGGTGCTGCCGCCCGCCGCTCGGCCGAGATCACGGCCCCGCAATCCTCGCAGTCAGCCGCGCCGGGACTGGCAACCGCCCGGCAGGCGCGGTCCGCAGCATTGGCCCGCTCGGCCTCGGCCAGTGCATCGGCATGTTCCAAGTCGCGTTCGTCCATCAGGCGTCAACCCGCGCTGAGATCAGAGGTAACACTTCTTCCAGTTTGGCGGTGGCGATCGAGATCAGCACATCTGCTGATGGTTGCAGCCGGGACAACGCATCGGGGACGCTGGCCGTGGCGTGCGCAATCGCCATATCTACGGCGGCATCCCCGCGCAGACCTTTCAAGATTGCAGCTCGGATGCCGCTCATCAGTGCGGAATGCAGCGCCTCACGGTGGCGGGCTTCAATCTCGATGCCCCAGCGGTCTCGGGCCACATTGGCGGCGCGGATCAGCAGCAGACCCAGAGCCGCGCCGATCAACTGAACGGCGGCGGGCAGGATGGTGGCGGCGAATTCAGCAAGCAAGCTGTTCATGGGGTGATCCTCAGGCAGAATGGGTGATGGCGGCAGTGTGGCTGGCGACGATCCAGCCCTCTTGCCCGGCGTAAATGACGCGCAGCCAGTGGCGGCCGCTGAACCAGCCTTCGCGCAGCACCGGCACGACGGCCTCGTGCGGGATCGTGGTCAGGACGTTCGGATTGAACGAGGGCCAGCGGCGCAGGTTCAGGCCGTCGCCGGGCGCGTCGATCTGGACGAGGTCGCTTGATACGGTCTCGGTCGATTGATCCTCGGCAACAACATCTGCCGGATCGTCACACCCCAGAATATGCGCGCGAACCTCTTCCAGCGGGAGCAGCGGGTTGGTGTCAATTTTGCGTCCGGGCGAAACATACCAGTGAGTGGTGATGTCGCGCAGCGTCGGGATGTCGGAAAACAGCACGGCCAGCAACTGGCACAGCGCGGTGATTTGTTTGATTGGATAGTCCATCCAGACGCCAGTGCCGTGTTGTTCGGTTGCGGCCTCGCGGATCTCGATACCTTGCACCGGGTCTTTATGAATGGCGGCTCCAAACCACGTCCGCCCGACGCCGGGCGCAACCGCGCTCATCTTGCCGGGGTTTACCAGCTCGATGCCGATCGAGAAATCATTACAGCCAGAACGCCCGTGAAAACTGGATGCGCCCGCGTGATTGGCGCGGCGGTTGACCGGCACCTGCTGAATGATCGTGCCGTCGATTTCGATCACGAAATGCACTGACACCTTGGCCGGATTGTCGCGCAGATAACCCGCCGCCGCACCTTTTTTGATGCTGCTGGCGGTATCGTGCAGGATCACGATTTCCGGGGTGATTTCGGGGCCGATCCAGCGGGCTTGCTGATACTCGACCCCGGTCAGTTTGTGATTTTTGATGTTCATGGCGGTCCTCTCGGGTTGAGAAGGACCATATTCGCGCGCGCGCGACGGGACGGCGGTAGCGGGGCTACCTAGTCAAACAGGCTTGCTTGACGTGGGTCTGGGCCAGCTTTGGCCTTGCGCCGGAATACAGTGGTGCGATGCACTTGCAATTGGCGCGCAATTTGATCTGCTGATACGCCGTCGCGCAGCATCGCGTCAATCCGGCGCTGTTTCTGGGCCAGACTGCCGACGGGCAACTCAACTACTGCGCCGCTGTTCCCGACCCGGAAATGATCGCAGATCAGTGCGGCGGCCTCTGGGCCAACGGCCTGTGTCAGCCAGTGATCCGGGCGTGGTCGCGCCGGGATCGTGACCCGGCTGCCCCCGCGTGCCGCAGCCAGGGCCAGCGCGGCGTCAAGCCCCGCAACCTCGGCAATCTCGGCCAGCAATGGGGGCAGCCAGTCATAGCTCATGCCGCGTCTCCTGCGGTGATCTTGCCCGCGCGGACGGCGGCGCGAACCTGACGGCCGAGGTGGTTCATAACCATGACCCAATCGGGACCGGTCATGACTTCGACCGGCTTTCCCGACATTTCGCCGGCCCAGAAATTAAAGCTGGTGGCCTCGGGACCAACCAACCGGAACTGCGCCAGCGCGATCTGATAGCCGGGGGCACGCAGGAACGCCGGGTCATATTTGTTGAAGTGCCAGTTCACACCGCGCCGCGCCGTCATGGCCTTCAGCGCCTCAATGATCTTCAGCGCATCCTCTGGCTCCAGCACCCACGCCGGGTTGTCGATCCCGGTCTGACGGCGCACGAAGGCAATCAGCGCCTTGTCATCACGCGTTGCGACCAGCCCAAGGTTCCACGCTGCGATCCACAGCGCCTGCAGCTTGGCCGCATAGCGCCCGCCCAAAGGCTTGCGCCGGGGCTTGCTGACCGGCCCGCGCCCGCCCAGCAGGCGATCACATTCGTCCAGCAGGTTGTGCAGCTGCACCGGGCGCAGGGTCCGCGTGGACCGCTGGCCGGTCACACGCTCGACCACGTCGCGCCAGTCCTCGTCCTCAAGGCCCAATTGACGGCGTTTGATCTGGACTGCGGCAAGGGCGCTCATGACAGCGCCCCCGCCAGTTTTGCGTCAGCGGCGAACCAGTTCGTCGTCCGCCCGGCCCATTTCTTCTGAAATGAGGAACAAGAGCGACGAGAGGTTTTCAGGCGCTGACATGTGCAGGTTGGGTGCGCGGCTTGGCATGTTGTCGAGCAGATCAACAATCGCGTTGAGCGCACCGCGCGCCCGATCAAGCTTTTCGCTCGCGCTGTTGATGTCAGGCATTCACGGCCTCCGCGAACATGTCGCGTGACATACCCCGCAAAGGCGCGTCGATCATGCGCATGTCCAGCATCTCGTGAATTGCATTTTCCAGCCTCCAGCGAGAATAGTTGCCAGAAGCCCAAAGCTGATCGAAGGTCCAGTCTTGTTCGACCGCTTGCAGGACGCGCACGTAGATTGGCTTCTTGGTCAGCACGTCGCAATTCAGTTTTTGCAGTCGAAACTTCGCCTCGGCCAATGCCTGCGCCTCCATCGCAGCAAAGGCGCGGTGAACCGCGACGTGCATCTTGCGGGCGGTCGGAGTTTTCAGGACAGCGGAAAGGCCGTTGGCCCCCGCATGGGTGAAAACTAGCGTCCGAAAGTCGTCCCGCTTTTTGGCCGATGTGGTCACAATCTGTGACCACATCTGGTCCTCTTCGGCCTCTGTCAGGCGGAAGGCAAAGTCCTCGGGAAAGATGTCCTGATTGCGCTTCACGGCTTGGTTGATCGCCCTGACGCTGGTCCCATAGACCTCGGCCAGATCGGCGGACAGGATAAAGGGCGTTCGCCCCGGCAGGGTGTGAATACGGGCCTGAATCCCCGCAATGTCGAACAGTGTCGTCATGGCCGTCTCCATTGGTTACGCGGAAGGCGAATGCCTTCCGGGTGTTAGAACGACTGCCAATGGTCAGTCCCCGCGCGCCTTTAGGCTTTCGCCCTGGACAAACACGCAGCACCCGGAAGTGGATCGGTTCTGATGAACCGCCGTTCGGGGCGTAACCGCCATTGGTAGCCATCAGGGCGGGTTCTAAACCGCTTGCTGACAGGCCCAAGATGGGGCGGTTCGCCGGAATTGTCAAATATTGGTTCATGTCACACCGCCGACAGGCTGATCGGGATCATCTTCCAGCCTGCGCGCGGGTTTTCGCGGCGGCTGATGCGGACGTATTCTTTCGAACCGACGACGCGCATACTGTCGCCGATAGCCTCCATGGCGCGATCCCAGATCGGGTGCTTGATCGGCAGGCGGCGCAACGAGTAAAGCGCCTCGCGGTTCACGGTACCCACCTTGTTGACCTGAAAGCCGTGGTTCATCAGCATTTCGATTTCGGGCGGCAGGCCGTCTGAAAACTCGGCGATATATTCGTCCACCAATTGCTTGGCGATTTGCAGCTCGGGGCCAAAGACGATGTTATCGGCCACCTGCACCTCGACCTTGGTGCAGCCGTCGAAACTGGTCAGGGTGACATTGCCCTTTTGCCCGCCGCGCTTGACGCCGTATTTCTCGGCCATCAGCTCCAGCGTGGTGTTCACATCGTCATAGGTGTGACCTTTGAACCGGGCGACCTGTGCGGACAGTTCCTCGGCAAATTCGGCGATCTTGGCGACGGTCTGGTCGATCAGCTGATCGACCTCGCTGACCATCTCGACCGGAACCGCGCGACCCTTGCTGTCGGTCATATGGGTGCGGTCGGTTCCGCTGGTGATGATTTGGTCCATTGGTTTAGTCCTTTTCTGTGAAGGGGAGCTGGATGTTGGCGGCGCTGGTCATTTCAGCACCCCCGCGCCGCGATTTTCCCACGCCGCTTTCAGATCATCGGCGGTGATGTCGCGATCATGGCCGGTGGCGATCATGCCAGCGGTCAGGACCGTTTCGCGCAGCGTCCCGAAACCGCCCGGCATCCGGGCGATTTTGCGGGCCATTTCGATGGCGGCCGGATCGGGCAGGTTCCATGCCGCCACGATGGCTTCCAGATCTTCAGGATAGGGTCGCAGCACGTTCAGACGGTGGCCGACGCGGCGGGCGACCTGGGCGCTGCTGTGGCGCGGATCGCGGCCGGCATAAGGCGTCTTGCCTTCTTCGTTGCCCAGCAAAACCAGCCCGCATTTGGCCATGTCACGAAAATGACGAAGCTCGTTGATCGCGTCCTCGCCAAGGTTCTGCGCCTCGTCCACGATCAACAAAGAATGGTGCCCGGTGCGCTTCAGTGCCGAGGTGATCGCCCGTTTGAATTGCGCGCCGTCGCGGATGTCGAGGCCCATTTCTGCCGCAATCTCGGCCTTCATCGTGTGGACGGCGGCGGATGAAGGCGACAGCGTGACATGGGTCACATGCGGACGGCTGGCGGCAAAGGTCTCGGCAGCCAGCGATTTGCCAAGGCCGGACGCGACCGTGATGACCGCCATGGTCGGGATCATCTGCGCATAGGTAAAGGCGGTAAACAGTTCTCGTGCCAACCGCGTCTGAACAAAGCCGGGTTCCACCGGCATCCCGCGTGAAACCTCCAGCGTGGCGAGGCGGCTGTTCAGAAAGTTCTGCACCCGCTGCGTCGTGGTGTCGTAACGGCCCGAATAAGTGCCGTCATACCACGCCGAAAACGTACCCAGCGGCATGTCTGCGCGGCGGGCGACCTCGGATTTGGTCCAGCCCTCGACCGCTGCCACATCGCGGATTGCCGTCGTGACCTCCTGCCAGCGGTCCAAGACTGCCTGATCGCTGATCGCAGCGGTCTGGCGCGGCAATTCCCAGCCCTCTTGTTTCGCCTGCGTATTCATGTGTATTCTCCTCGTGATCTACTTTTCGGGGGCGCTTTATGCGTCCCTGTTTTTTTCGGGCAGGCGGATCACCTCCCCGCTCATCCGCTCGACCCCGCGCATGAAGGCGTCAGGATCGGCGTTGATTTCGGCCTTGCGAACCGTGTTGCCAGTTACGATCCGCGTCACGCCTGCGGACAGGGCGGGCAGTTCCGAGGCGTCCGGGATCAAATCGGCCACCTGATCCGGCGTCAGCTCGCGATGCAGATCCGCAACCTCGCGCAATTTGCGCATAAAAGTCTTGCGTTTGCGTTCGATCTCGCGGGCAGCCTCCCAACTGTCAAAGCCCTCGGGGGCCAGACAGGTCGCGCGGCAGATCGGCTGACCGGCCAGCGTATAAACCAGCAGATCGTCATGCAGGTTGTCGGGGTCAAAGCGGATCATCAGCTTGCGGCCGCGATAGCCGATCAGCGCCTCGTCCCAATAACGGTTGCCTGCCAGATGGATTTCGCCGTTCGGTTGGCGGGCGGACACGCCCAGACCGGCCAACAGAAAGAACTCACGCTGTGCATCGGTCGCGCGGCGCACCAGCGTCGTCGGGGCCTCATAGCTGTCGCGGAAGGTCTCCCACAGGCTGCGGCCCTGCGCGGTGTGCGATGTGCGTCCGGCCCGCAGGTTGTGGCGGCGGATTTCGCCCGCAACGAATTCGCGGAACTCGGCAATTGGGATCGCCCGGCTGCGGTAATTTTCGGGTTTGTTCAGCGGGTTGTTACCAAGATAGGCCCCAGCCACGCGCGGGTGTTTGGCGATCCTATCGGCAAAGTCGCGCCACGCCCGTTCGATCGGCTTTGACTGGCCGTGATAGGGCTTCACCGGATGCACCTTCACATCCAGATTTTCCAAGATCCCGGTCGGGTCTTCCTCTTTGATTTTGAACCGGAACCGCGTCGCCATCCGCCCGGTCAGCATCTTCGACATGAACGCGCGGCCGTTGTCGAAATAACAGTGCTGGGGGATGCCCCAGCTTTCGACCATATCGGCCAGCGCCAGCCGGATCAGTTCCTGACTTTCGCTGGCCGCAATCCGGTGCGACAGGATCAGCCCGGAATAAACGTCCTGAAAGCCGACGATCAGCGGGCGGCCAATATGGCCATCATCCCAGATTACCGCGACATCCCAGACGTGACCGTCGGCGTTTACGGCCTCCATCGCGGTCATGTGGTTACGGGTCCGGGTCAGTGACGGCACCAACCGTTGCGCCGCACGGCGTCCATCGCGCATCATGATGCCAGCCGCATGGCCAACCTCTTTTTCAATGCGGCGCTTCAGCGTTTTGGCGCTGGGGATTGGCGACCAGCCATGGGCGGCGGCAGCCTCGGCCATGCGGTCATAGCAGCTTTGAAACGATGGCTTTTCGGGGCGGTAATAGTCCGATTTGAGCATGCTCAAAGCGCGCTCATCGCACTCTGCAACCGCCGTCCGCCCGATATGCTGCGGCGTCAGCGCGGCCAGCCAATCGGCGGCGTCATAGCCTGTAATCAACTTGTAATACGATTTGACAGTTGAGGGCGAAACACCCTCAGCCCGCGCGACGATGTCAACGGCCACCTTCTGCGGCGCATCGGCCAGCAGCGCATTGACACGTTTGACGATCGCCAGCCGCACCTGCGCCTCGGCCTTTGCGGTGTCACTAGCGGTTTGATAGATCTTCCAGACCGCTTCTTTCCGGCTTGCGGCCAGCGCGGCGGCGGCTTTCTGTGCCTGCTCTATATCGGTCCGCGCACGGATTGCATCCTGTACCTCTTGCGGCAACAGCCCGATATGGTATTCGCGCCCACCACCCTGCGCCGCCCGGTCGCGCACCATCGCGGCACCGTCATGCGCCGCCCGGTCGCCCAGGTGGCGATACAGCGACCGCTTGGACGCGGGCAGCAAGGGCGAGTGCAGAGCCAGCAGGTCAGGGGCGGAAAACCATTCTTGCATGATTACGCCTCGGCATCATCAATGGGGGCCGCAGGCGATTTGCCGGTGCGAACCGCGCCGATCCGGCGCAGGAAATCATCCTGCCACCGCTTGGTGTCTGCGTTGGCCCATAACGAAGCCATCTTGCGCATCCACACCTCCTGCGGATGCTCGCTGGGTTTCGGGGTATCGCCTTTCAGCCGCACGCGTTTGCCATCTTTAACCTTGGTCAGTCCGCGCTCTTTCATGGCGCGGACAATCGCAAGGCGCTCCTCCGGTGCCTCTTTGGTCAGCGCCAAAAGCTGATGTTGGTTGTTTTCAAGCTCGGTTTCAGATATTTCAGCTTGCAGGCCGGGAGTTTTTGCAACCATCTTGGCGATCTGCATGGCGCGCTGGACGTCTCGTTCACCACAGCCAAGCGCATCCGCCATTTCCTCCGTGAAGCGCCGTGGGATCAAGTTGACAACATTGGCAACTTGATCCGATTTACGATCACCGCCGTGTTTTGCGCCCGGATTACGCGCCTCATATATCTGCTTTTCAACTGCCATGTGCAGTGCACGGTTCATGACCGACAGTTCTTGCCGGATCAGGTTTTCCTGCACTTCGGTCAGCCGAGCCTCTTCATCGCTCATGGGCCGGACAAAGGCCGGGATCGTTTCACGACCCAACTCGACAAATGCCGCAAACCGATGGTTGCCGCTGACAAGCAAGAACCCAGAACCATCAACATCAGGCCGCACCGTGATCGGATTTTGCAGGCCCCGCTCTTCAATATTATCCGCAAGCTGCATGACGCGCGCTTTCTTGACGAAACGCGCCCGCGTGTGATCCGTAGAAATCCGGTCCAGACGGACTTCCTGAACCTGCTCTATCTCACTCACCCGAACACCCCATAAGAAATCCAAATCCCTGCGATCAGCGATGCAAACAGCGCCACCGCGCCCAGCGCATCGCCCCACAAACTGTTGTCCAGCCGATCCGCCGCGCGTTTGACGCGATGGCGTAGGGCGGCAAGGCCACCCATAGGCACCAAACCGGCCAGCATCGCGCCCAGCGCGCCCCCCAGCGGCACCGCCGCAGGCGGCGGGACCACAGGCACCACCATTGGGCGCTGACCACCGGAAATTTGCAGCGGTGGCGTGACCCCAAAGACAACGGGGGCCTGCATCAATGGCGGACAAAACCACGCGCAACCACAGCGCAGTACCGCACCAGCAGGGCGCAGCGGCGGCTGGTCGCAGCGGCGTAAAACGATAGCCTTACCCGGCAGATCATCGCCCAGATGCCGCAGGCAATCGCCCCAGCGATCCATGCCGATCACCGTCGGCGCGTCATAGCCCGCGCGGCGGAAACCGACGCCCTCGATCCATTCCAGCGGCGTGTCAAATTCGGGGATCAGCGTCACGGCGTAGGCTGGTGCGGTCAGCGCGGTCAGCGCCACCGCCGTTTTCAGCGTCGAGGTGATCACAGGTCACCCCCAAACATTTCAGCGATGATGTCGCCAATATGCTCATTCAGTGCGGCACGGGCACCGTTCAGCAGGTTGATCGCCGCAGGCCCATTGAGGCTGACCAGCAGTTCAGTCATCAGCTCGACACGCTCGGCGTCGGGCAGTTCGGCCAGCAGCGACCGCGCCAACTCGGCGGCGTCACAGTTCGGACGGGACATCACGCGACACCCTTCATTTCTGCAACGTGAGATTTCAGGCGGGCCAGATAGCCCGCTTTGACGACATCAGGGCCAGCGTCTTCGATCAGTTGGGTCAGCAGTGCCGTGCCGATCTGGCCGCGTATGACGCCGAAGGACGCATTGCGCACGCTCTGCGGACGCCTGTTTTGCTCTTTGCACCAAGCCTCAAAACTGCTGCCGCTGGCACGGAACGCGCCCACGATGGCCTCGTGCAGCATGACGCCGGGCTGGTATGGGGGGGATTTATCTGCCATGTTTCACCTAACTGCGCGCCTAGGCGCTAACCTGTGATGGATATTAGGTTCCCGAATGGATACCGTCAAGCGGAAAGATACCGAATGGTGACTATTGGTGATCGTTTGCGAGATGAAAGAAGCCGATTAGGCTATAATCAGACGGATTTCTCGGGCCTTGCAGGGCAAAGCAAGCAGTCACAGATCCGCTACGAGGCGAACGAAAGATCTCCAGATGGGAACTATCTTTCGGCCATCGCAGGCCACGGCGCGGACGTGACCTATATCCTGACTGGCCAGCGCAGTTCGTTACCGCCTTCATCAGATGTTGATCCGGCTATCGGCCAGCGGCTGGCTGAATGGCGGCGCGGGCGCGGCCTGCCTATTGGCGATCTGGCCAGCCGCATCGGGGCCAGCATTGACTATATAGAAGAGGTCGAAAACGGCACGCGCGCACCCAAGCCCGCGCTGCTGTCCGCGCTGGCCCGCCTTGGCCTTGACCCCGACTGGCTGATGACCGGCGCGTATCCAGCCCTACCGCCAGTCGAAATCGACGGCAGCGCCTTTTCCCAGGTGCAGATGTATGAGGCCCAGCTGGCCGCAGGTGCCGGAGCGCTGAACAGCAGCGAAGAGGTGATCGGCAACCTGGCATTCCGTACCGACTGGCTGCGCCGCGAAGGCGTCACGCCCGGCGCAGCCTCGCTGGTCAGGGTGCGTGGTGACAGCATGGAACCGACCCTGCGCGACGGCGCACTGGTTCTGGTCGATCACAAGAACCGGGACGCTGCGCGCAAGGGCATTTATGCCCTGCGCATCGGTGATGACGTGCTGGTCAAGCGCCTGCAACAACAGGGCGACGTGCTGCTGATTAATTCTGACAACCCGGCCTATGACAGCCGCGTCCTGTCCGGCCACAATGCCGAACAGGTTGAAATCATTGGCCGCGTTGCATGGGCGGGCTATACGTTCCGGCAGTGACACCCCGAGAGAGGAGAGTGCCGTGAACGGGAACTACAAAACGACGATCAAGCTGCTGAACATCATCCAAGTGCTGGGCTGGTTAGGGCTGGTCAGAACGTCGAGGTCAAGCGCACAGTGGCACTGGCCATGACCGCCGTCACCCATAACCTCGGCCCGTGGCCGGAAAAGGAGGAGCTATGACCACCCGCATCGCATGGGCGTCAATCGCCCTGTCGATCCTGATCCTTGCCCTCGCCTATTGGGGGTTTGGCTGGTAACAGATCGGGGCGGCTTTCGGGTCGCCCCGCGCCTTTTTCGGGCAAAAAAGTGGCAGACTTCTCGCAGCCGCAGAATCCACGTCATACATCTGTATTTGTTGAGATTTTTCCTGTTTTCAGGACGATTTTAGAAGTTTGCCATTTGGCAGACTTCTCCCTTCCAGGCCGTTTCCAGAAATGCCCAGATCAGGTTCAGCGACGAACGCCTAACCTGCTTGATTTCATTGGGTTTAGTTGCTTCTAAAAGACTTCTGGAAGCCCTCACAGAAGCGCCCCAGATTTCGGCATTCTAGTGTCCCATCATCACACTTGCACGAATTCTAGTGTCCCGTGACCCGCCAACAAAACAGCCTGCACAGATGCCGCAAAGCCCTTATTTTGCTGGCTCTAACCGGCTAATCGCTGGTCAACCCGGATAATCCCGGAAATCATGGATTCAAGTGTCCCGTAACACTGCTTTTTTGATTTCCTTCATGGTTGTGTTTGTGTTTTCGGTTATTTTTGTATT
>NZ_JAUNTO010000022.1 GCF_030538655.1 Paracoccus sp. (in: a-proteobacteria) | reverse complement strand
CCGACAACGACAACAAAACCTCACCATCCAAGCCCCGAGACTGATGAAAAACAGCAGCATGACGGAAAAGGGGAATCGGCTTTTTGCCTTCCTCCTGCTCGCTCATTGAAAATCCATCCCTGTTGTGATATGTGTGGCGTCAGAGGATGCACCCTCTGACGCCTTGAGGGCGGGTCGGCCCGCTTTGGTGGGCCGACTGGTTATTTGCGGGCCAGATCACGACCAACCTGGTAGCCCAAAGCAGCAGAGGCTACGCCCAGTGCCAGCAGCGGGATTAGCGGGAAGACGACACCGCCAGAGATCAAGTCAACATCCTGATCGTTCAGTTCAAAAGACAGCAGTTCTTTTTCACGAGCATTCATATCTTTTTCCTTTCAGAGATTTTATTTCAGTGATTAGCCAGATCCGATCCGATCCCATAGCCCAAGACCATCGCTAACACCGTCAGGACGGCCAACCAGATGATCGTTTCAGACGAGAGATTGAACATTTTACCAGCCTTCCTTTGGTTTACCGATTGATGAGGTAGCCCAAGCCAATACCAGCCGCGCCACCAGAGGCAATCGCGATAACACCCCAAACAATAAGGGGAATGGCAGCACCCGACACTTCTTCCACGTCCATCGCATTCAGCTCGACGATGGCGTTTTCGTTCAGGTCCTCGAACAGTTTCAGTTCAGTCTTTTCAGCAAACATCTTCATCATTCCTTTCTGATTTTGCGATTAGCGACGACTGGCGCGACCAACGACATAACCAGCAACAAACGCACCGAAAATGATTGCGGGAATAACTCCCCCCGACACTTCCTCTACATCCGCCGCGTTCAATTCGACGATGGCGTTTTCGTTCAGGTCTTCGACCAGTTTCAGTTCGGTCTTTTCAGCAAACATGATTTCCTCCTTTGTTGCTGTGATTTGCCCGAAATGGGCGGTTTTGCCCGGATGGGCGTTCAGCGTGCGCGGAGCATGGCCCAAACCGCACGCAGAATATGCACGGCGACAACGACACGCGCACCGCCAGAAACGTCTTCGATCTGCCGGTCATCCAGCGCGATCACAGAGCTTTCGTCCGCGTCATTCGCCAGAGCATCTTTCCGGCTCATGACACTCTCTATTACCGCCTGAATTTACTGAGCACCCAAAGAGCAAACCGATATCCGATCGGATCCGGAAAAATTGGACCAACAATCATCGCGCCCGAAACCTGTTCAATTTGTATCTGGTCCAGTTCGATGAAGGTGTTTTCCTTGCTCATGCCAAAACCCTCACAGTATCGGCCAACGCGGGAAGGGCTGCCACGGCAGCGGCCAAGGGCGCGGCCAGGGTAGAAACAAGCCACCCGAAACCTGATCGAGTTCTTGCTCGCTCAGTTCTTTCATGTTTCTTTTCATCATAGTTTCCTTACAGGATCATTTGGTTATTCCGACAATCTCTCGACAGCCCCATCAAACCATAACATCCGGCATCTGAAAATCGGGACAGATGGCTTAAAAAATAGAACACAATGGCTAAACTCACGCGATTTTTCGCCGATATCCGCTAAATATCCCATGCCCGTTCCTGACACACCATATTCGAATCACCTCAAGGCTGAGCACAAATCCCGCATTTTTCGACCCGCACAAATGCGGGGGCCGTATCCTGCCCCACCTGATGGGCGGTTATTCACATAAAAAATTTTGGCACAGGCTCTCTCCGGCAAAACCAGACACACCCGGAACCGGAGGAGACAAAAACCATGACCGCCGAGCACGCGCAGGACATCAAAACCAGAATCATCGTCACCAATGCCAACCCGGCCTATCAGGACGACATGCGGCAGATCATCCGGCAGCTTAACCCCGGCGCGGATATCGTCATCATGGCTGCCCCGCCCGCAGAGGCACGGCACCGGGCAACGCCGGGCGGCGGCCCGTTTGAAAGACTGTCGCTGCGACAGCGGACCGTGCTGAAACTGATCGCTGAAGGACGCACGAACAAGGATATTGCCCGCGATCTAGCCATCTCGCCCTCGACGGTGCGAGTGCATGTTTCAGCCGTTCTGCGTGTGCTGGGGGTCAGTTCCCGCACGGCGGCGGCTGTGATGGCCGCAGGGGCCATGCCCCGGCCCGCCGCACAGATCGCCGCCGAATAGACCGGAAGATGGCGTGATTCGCCGGATGTTTAGCACATCCGACCGAATTGCCGCACCTGTCCCGCCCGGCAATCATCAAGCAGCGCAATCCCGCGCAAACAGCAGAAAGGCTGACACGATGACGACAGAAAACAACGCCGTTCGCCCCCTTTCCTTACAGGAATGCGATGATGTTGGCGGCGCGCTGCACGGCTCTGGCTGGGCGACCACCATGGCCATTGGCGAAGAAGACGGCGGCTGGCGTGGTCCGATCATGACCACCATGGCCCTGGGCGAAGAAGAACCGCGCGAGCTGAACCGCCACAAGCTGCCGCTGGATGCAGCTTTTCACATCGGCGTCTAAGCCTGGGCAAGAGGCCAGCCGGGGCGCCTGACGGATGCCCCGGCTGCGGCCTGAAAGGGGGGCAGATGATCTTGATTGCAGGCGGACGGGGCGACCCCAGCATGGTGGTTTTGGCTGACCGTTTAAATCGTCGCGGTATTGATTACCATGATCTGCTGCTGGGGCCGCAGAGCAACGTTCAGTTTCATATTGATATTCAGCCCAATCGTTTTTCAATAAACGGCAAAACCATTTCTCCGACCGGATTCTTTGGTCGCCATGATGTGTTTTTGTATCAGACCGACAACCCGGAACAGGCGCAGGCAGCGGCGTTGAACTGGTATCAGGCTGTTCGCGGCTGGATCAGCGCCCAACCCGGCATCCGAATGTTCAACCGGCACACACATCTGCGGGAAAACAACAAGATCGAAAATCTTTTGACTGCACAGGAGTTGGGGTTGGCGATCCCGCCCACACAGGTCATGAATGACCTGTCCGGCCTTTTCGGTCATGAAAACCTGATTCAAAAGCCGGTTGCAGGTGGGGAATATACAGCCCTGATCGCAGACACACCACAGGGGGCGGATTATCCGCGCTTTGTTCAGCCGCGCCTGAATCGCCCTGAACTGCGGATCTACCGGATTGGCGATGCGATATTGGGGTTCTGGCTGAACTCGCCCGATCTTGATTATCGCCGCAGTCAGACGGCGGAACTGACCGTAGCCGATGTGCCGCCTGATCTGGCGGATCGTCTGGTGCGGTTGTGCGACAGGCTGAATCTGGATTTCGCCGCCGCAGATTTCATGGCGGATGACACGGGCGCGTTGCTGTTTCTGGAACTGAACAGCCAACCGATGTTTGCCGCCTTTGACCGTGTGGCCCAGGGGCGGTTGTGTGATGCGATCATCGACCACTTGCGGGCAGGCTGACCGGCAGATCCTGATCTGGTCGCGGCCCGGGCGGGCTTGTGCCCGCCCTGTCTGGATCAGAAATCCTGCGCCCCGCCCCGGCAAAAGCCGCATTCAGGCGACGCCGGTTTCCTCCTGATCCGGACCGACCGCACAGGCCAGATCGCGCATGAAGATCTGTTTCGAGGTCGAATAGCAGGCCACGAAATCCTCGGGCTTCACATCCTCAGTCCGGCCCCGCATGGCCAGAGTTTCACCCTGCTGACACAGCGCACCGAATTCGGCAAAGCCCAGATTCCATGCACTGCCCTTGAGAAAATGCATGTCGCGCGCCAGCCGTGCCGGATCACTGGCATCAAGGCGCATGACGATTTCTTCTACTTCGTCCATGAATAGTTCCAGAACCGGCCCGAATTCATCCGGTCCCACTTCGTTGCGCAGTTCGATCACACGATTCCAGTCAATCATCCTTGCCCCATACCGAGAATCCCTTTCCGGCACGATAGCACGCGCCGCTTACCGAAACCTTAAGCCATGAGAATTTGTCCTATTTACCCGATCTTTACGCTCGGCAGGTTACGTTCGCCCCATGAAAGAAGCGAATCGATCCTTTGACCCACCATCAGATTGCACCGTGGTCCGGGCGTGCCGACAGGTTTTGCTGGTGGATGACAGCCGCGCCCAGCGACGCACGCTGGCCATTCAACTGCGCCGTGCCGGTTACGAGGTGGTCGAGGCCGCATCAGCACCAGAAGCCATGGCGATCTGTCAGGCGCGCCAGCCCGACATGATTCTGTCGGATTGGGTGATGCCGGGCATGTCGGGGCCGGAGTTCTGTCAAGCGTTCCGGGCGATGAAGCGCGAAGGCTATGGCTATTTCATTCTGCTGACCTCGAAAACCGACAAGGCCGACATTGCCTATGGTCTGGCCGCCGGGGCCGATGATTTCATGACCAAGCCGGTCGCGGGGGCCGAATTATTGGCCCGGCTGGCCGCAGCCGAACGCATCCTGCGGTTCGAAGAACAATTACGCGCCACCAACGCGCAACTGCTCAGCGCATGGGAAAAGCTGCACGCCGCGCAAGAGGCCATGGACCGCGACCTGATCGAGGCGCGCAAGCTGCAACAGGGGCTGGTGCGCGAACGCAACGGCAGTTTCGGCCCGTTCGATCTGTCGCTGATGCTGCGCCCCGCAGGCCATATCGGCGGCGATCTGGTGGGATTTTTTCCTATCGACGCAGATCGGGCGGGCATCTTTGCCATTGACGTGTCGGGCCACGGTGTCGCCGCAGCCTTGCTGGCCGCACGACTGGCGGTGCATCTTTCCGGTTCCGCCGAACAGAACATCGCGCTGCACAACACACCAGGCGGGGTCAATTCTGTGCCGCCCAAACGTCTGGCCCGCATTCTGAACACCATGATGCTGGACGAAATGCAGACGGACACCTATTTCACCATGCTCTATGCCGAACTGAACCACCGCACCGGCATGGTAAATCTGGTGCAGGCCGGGCATCCGCATCCGGTGCTGCAACGCAGTTCGGGCGAGGTGGTGTGGCTGGGCAATGGCGGGATGCCGATTGGTCTGTTTACCGAACCCCGCTTTGACGAAGTATCGGTGCGCCTGCACCCCGGCGACCGGCTGCTGATAACCTCGGACGGCATAACCGAGGCGGAAAACCCCGACGGTCGCCTATTGGGCGAAGAGGGGATGTCGATGATCCTGCGAACCAACCAGATGCTGCACGGCCACAACTTTCTGGAATCAATGTCGTGGTCGATTTCCGAATACACCAAGGGCGAACGCGGCGATGACATGTCGGCGGTGCTGATCGAATACCGCGCCACGCCATGATCCGCCCCGCCACCTGCCGGGAACCGTGCAAGATGCCGGGCAGGTCGTGCCCGAGGAACCAGCCTCGGGCATTGCGCATGAGTCAGGCCATGTCACGCATGGCCACACCCGCCGCCGCATGGTCGATTTCGCCGGTCAAAACGTGATCCGTGTGGTTCTGGCCAACGTGCCGGGGCGGTTTGTTCCGTTCGGCGGCGCAAACAGATACGCATGAACCCGCATCAGAGCAGGTCTCCCGGCACCAGTTTTGTTGCCCGAGGTGACTGACCCTGAACGGTTGTGCTGTGGCTGGCGGGCTGGCGAATGCAGGATCATACCCGATGGTCGCCTGCAAGCAGATCATCCTGCATCCGATTGTCGCACGGATCACGAATGCCCCCGCGCCTGCTTTGCGGCGCTGATGCAGACACCCCGGCAAGGCCGCGATGAACGACACACCGCACGTTCGGCGGTGCGGGCCGTCAGATCAGTTCGCGATACGGTCGCGGAGCAGCAGGCACATTATAAACAGCGTCCAATCTTTCTGGTGATGACGCCGGTGCCTGTCCTGACGTCGCCTGCCGTCTGGCAGCGCGATAGCCTGTCCAGCGCGTCGGGGCGCAACCCCGGCCAATCCCCCAACCCGACCAAAGAAACAGGCCGGGCACCTGCCCCAACCGGGTCACAGGTGCCCGTTACGCTCAGGCCGCCCGCGATGCGACCACCACCCGGTTGCCCCAGGGATCATGCCATTCACGGCGACCCAGACGGGCGATGCTGTCGGCATCCGCACTCAGCACCAGTTCGGCCAGACCGGCGGTATCCGCCCCGCGTGGCCCTGCGCCGCGACTGTTCCAGATATTCGTGGCCAGATGGTGATGATAGCCACCCGTCGCATAGAAACTGGCCCCGTTGATCTGCGAGGTCAGGTCAAAGCCCAACTCCCCGGCATAGAACGCCTCGGCCTGCGGAATGTCACCAACTTGCAGGTGAACATGGCCGATCACCGTGCCATCGGGTGCCGCCGTCCAGTCGCCCGGCGCGCGCATCAGGCCGGGCACATCCAGCGCGACCGTATCCATCTGCACCCGCACGCCGTCGGTTTTCCAGCTCGACCGGGGGCGGTCGGCATAGATCTCGATACCGTTGCCCTCGGGGTCGCGTAAATACACCGCCTCGCTGACCAGATGGTCCGAGGCACCGTCCAGCCGCAGATCCAAAGCCACGGCATGACGCAGCCAGCGGCCCAGATCGTCGCGATGGGGCAACAAAAACGCGGTATGGAACAGCCCGGCCCCGCGCGGCTGCGGGCGCGCATCAGGATCACGCCGCAGTTCCAGCAGGCGGGTATCGCCCTGCCCCAGCGTCAGGCTGTCGCCATCCGAGGTCAGATCGTTCAGCCCCAGCACGCGACGATAAAAATCGCCGGTGCGGGGCAGGTCGCGGACGGTCAGCGCCACATGGCTGACCGAAACAGGAGCATCACTTGTCGTCATCATATTCTCCTTCAGTTACGGGTCAGCGCCTTCGCGCCGCCCCCCAGCATCGCCTGCACCAACAGGGTCACGGCCCAAAATGCCGGATATTCCCAGCCGCCGCCCTGATTGTTGAACCAGAAACCGTTGCCGCCATGGCCCAGCACAGCCGCCCCCAGCAGCACCGGGATCAGCGCCAGCGCGACAAGGCTGGTTTGAAACCCGACGATCAGCGCCAGCCCGCCCAGGGTTTCGGCGGCGATGGTCAGATAGGCCAGCGCCCCCGGCAACCCGAGCGAGGCGAAATAGCCCGCGGTTCCCGATGGGGTGAACACAAAGATCTTCAGCCCGGCATGGGCCAGAAACAGCACGCCCAGTGTGACACGCAAAATCAGCGCCGCATGGGCGGTGGCGTTGGCTTTGCCAAAGCCGAAAGAGGACAGCACATTCGTCATCGGTCATATTCCTGCAAACAAGGCGCCCAAAGCGGCGCGTTTTGTGATGCCCCGCAGATAGGTCTGTTCTTTATGCCCGTTAATAGGCAATATTGGCGGAACACTATCGCCTGAACAGGGATAATATGGATTTCATCGACGGGGTGCGCGCTTTTGTGGCGGTGACAGATGCCGGATCATTCACGGCGGCAGCACAGAGGCTGGGCATCTCGAACAAGCTGGCGGGCAAGCATGTGTCGGCGCTGGAAACCCGGCTGGGCCATGCATTGCTGTATCGCAGCACGCGAGCGTTGTCGTTGACGGCGGCGGGCGAACGTTGGCTGCCCCATGCACGCGAAGTGCTGGCCGCTGTCGAATCCGCCGCTGCGGCGCTGGATGGCGATGGCGCGCTGTCAGGGCGGCTGCGCATCGCCTGCGGCACCACCATGGGCGAGCTGATCGTCGCCGACGCATTGCGCGAATTCGCCGCACAGCATCCGGCAGTGCAGGTTGATCTGGTGCTGGGCGACAGCACCGCCGATCTGACGGCGGGTGGCTTTGATCTGGCGGTGCGGCTGGGGGTGCCGCGCGATTCCAGCCTGCGGATGCGCAGATTGTGCACCACCCGTATCCGTATCGCGGCCAGCCCCAGCTATCTGGCCCGCGCGGGCACCCCGCGCCAGCCTGCCGATCTGGCGGCCCATCGCGCGATTATCGACCTGAACGAAGAGGTTCCGGGCCGCTGGTCGTTCCGGGTGAACGGGCAGGATGTCATTGCCGGACCGCAGGCGAATTTTGCCGTCAACAGCGCCTCGGTCACGATCAGCGCCGCCGTGCAGGGGCAGGGTCTGGTGCGCGCGCCCGACATCTTTCTGGCACCGCATCTGGCCAGCGGCGCGTTGATCCCGGTGCTCGATGACGCGGCCAGCATCGAACGGCAGGTCTATCTGCTGAGCCATGCCAGCGGTTTTCGTCAGCCCAGAATCGCGGCATGTGCCGATGCGCTGCGCAGGCGCTTTGCCACGGTGGCGGTAAATCACCCCGGCGATAGTTGACAAATTTCATATGAATTCTTAACAGCGCCTTAACTGCGCAAGCCATCGCCAGCGCGACGCCCGATTCTGACCCTGCGGATACCGTGCGGGATCATGTCGCCGTGTGGATGGCCGGACCTTTCGCCACGACAGATCGCCCCACACCGCGCCTGCCGCCGAAAGAGACCGACATGAAGCCGACCCGGATTATCCTTCCTGCCTTTGCCCTGCTGGCCGTGGCCAGCACCCCCGTGCAGGCGCAAATCGCGATCGACAGCGGGTTGCCACACGACCTGTCGCCGTTGGGCATGTATCGGCAAGCGGACATCGTGGTGAAATCGGTGATGATCCTGCTGCTGGCGGCCTCTGTGGTGACATGGACGGTGCTGGTGGTAAAAGCCGCCGAGATATTCAGCGCAAACCGCCGTGCCGGCGCCAGCCTGCGCCGCATCATCGCCGCGCCCAGTCTGGACGCCGCCGTCGCCACGACAAAAGGCAGCAGCGATCCGGCCAGCCATATGCTGCGGCTGGCCCAGTATGAGCGTGACATCGCGGCCGACGCGACCTCTGCCGGGCTGAAGGATCGCGTGGCCTCGCAACTGGATGGCGTCGTCGGACGCGCGGGCCGCGCCGCCGGCATCGGCACCGGGGTTCTGGCGACCATCGGTTCGACCGCGCCCTTTGTCGGGCTGTTCGGCACCGTCTGGGGCATCATGAACAGCTTTATCGGTATCGCCGAAGCGCAGACCACCAACCTTGCCGTCGTGGCCCCCGGCATCGCCGAGGCGCTGCTGGCAACCGCACTGGGGCTGGTGGCGGCAATCCCGGCAGTCATCGTCTATAACCTGTTCGCGCGGGCCATCACCGGCTATCGCCAGCGGCTGAATGATGCCGCGCAGGCGGTGATCCGGCTGGTCAGCCGCGATCTGGACCGGCGGGGGGCATAACCATGGCGGGCGGTCTGCATTCCGACGATCTGGACGAAAACCACGACATCAACGTCACGCCCTTCATCGACGTGATGCTGGTGCTGCTGATTATCTTTATGGTCGCCGCACCTCTGGCGACGGTGGATGTGAACGTCGATCTGCCGGTGTCCGGCGCGACGGCGGCGGCGCGGCCCGATCAGCCGGTCTGGTTGACCGTCGGCCCTGATCTTGCGCTGAGCCTTGGCAATGATCCGGTGGGCGAGGGTGCCCTGCCCGCCGCGCTGGAATCCGCAACCGGCGGCGACCGCGAGGCGCGGATTTTCCTGCGCGCCGACCGCAGCATCGCCTATGGCGAGGTGATGGGGGTGATGAACCGCGTCCGCGATGCCGGCTGGACCCGGATCGCGCTGGTCGGGCTGGATCAGGGGACCGCGCCATGAGCGCGGGACGATTCCTGCAAGACACCGCCCGCTGGGCGCTGGCCGCCGGAGTGGTCATCGGCGCACATGGCGGCGTGGCGTGGTGGGCGATGGCGCAGGAACGGCAGCTCGCCAGCATGTCCGCCCCGGTCTATGTCGAACTGCTGGACCTGGAACCACCCCCCGGCCTGCCCGGCGAAGCGGCCCCGCCTCAGGCCGAGGTCGAGGAAATCGAAACCGCCGAAGCCGAGCCGGAAGACGAGCCTGAGCCAGAACCCGAGCCGGAACCCGAAATCGCGGAACTGCCGCCGATCCCGCTGCCGCCCCTGCCCGAAATGCTGACGCCGCCCCCCGATGCGGCGTTTCTGCCGCCCCCGCCGGATAACGCGCTTGAGGTGTCCGAACGTCCCGCCCCCCGGCCCCTGCGCCGCACCCCGCCACGCGAAACCGTGCAGCGCGAACGGGAACGCCCCCGGCAGCAGCAGACTCAGCAACGCCCCACACGGGAAACGCAACAACCCCGGCAAGCACAACGCGCGGGCGGGGGCGGCGGTGGCAGCGGAGCACAGCCAAGCGCCAGCCCACAGCAGATGAACCAGTGGAAATCCCGTGTCGGCGCACAGATCACCCGGCACATGTCGCGCGCCAGCGGGCGCGGCGGGTCGGGCCAGGTGCAGGTCGCCGTCACCGTGGCCCCGAACGGGGCCATCAGCGGGCGACTGGTCAGTTCCACCGGCAATCCACGCACCGATCAGGCCCTGACCCGTCAGGCCGCACGTCTGCCCCGCGTGTCACCCCCCCCCAGCGGACGCAGCGAAAGCTTTATCCAACCGATCACGATCAGATGACCCGCTGCCAGATACCCCCTGCGATACGGGCTGCGACACTGATTCCCGATTTTTTTACTAGGAAAACTGGTCATTCTGCGGCAAAGGCAATAAAAACGCCTCCGCGTGAAGCCAGCCGCACAGCCACACGCCAGACATATGCGAAAGGAACCCCCCGTGCGAGATTTCATGCTGTCCACCCTTGCGGCAATTGCCTTGGCCGCGCCCGTGCTGGCCGAAGATGTGACGATCGCCACCGCACAGGGCGATGTCACCCTGCCCGCGAACCCGGCGACCGTCGCGGTTTACGATATTGCCGCGCTCGATTCGCTGACCGCGCTTGGCGTGCCGGTGCAGGGCGTGCCCGACAATCTGTATCTGCCCGCGCTCAAGGACAGCGTGGCGGCTGCCCCGGTCGGGACGCTGTTCGAACCCGATCTGGAAAAGCTGGCGGCGCTGAACCCCGACCTGATTATCGTCGCGGGCCGCTCGGCCACGCAGAAACAGGCGGTCGAGCGGATCGCGCCCACCATCGACATGACGCTGGGCACCGATGTGCTGGCTGCGGCCAAGGATCGCATCACCGCCTATGGCACCCTGTTCAGCCGTCAGGACCGCGCCGCGGAACTGAACGCCGAACTGGATGACAAGATCACCACCCTGCACGCTGCCGCCGAAGGCAAAGGCACCGCGCTGGTCATTATGACCAATGGTCCCAAGATGGCGGCCTATGGCGAAGGCTCGCGCTTTGGCTGGCTGCACGCTGTCACCGGGATGCCGCAGGCGATCGCCAGCCTTGACCCGACCGCCAATCACGGCAGCGCGCTGTCGCCGGAACTGATTGCCGATGCCAACCCCGACTGGCTGTTCGTGATGGATCGCGGTGCCGCCATCGGCGAGACGGGCCAGTCGGCGCAGGCCACGCTGGACATGCCGCTGATCCACGGCACCAGCGCATGGTCCAAGGGACAGGTCGTCTATCTGCCCTCGACCGAGATCTATATCGCGGCTGGCGGCTATCACGCGCTGAATACCGTCATCGACAATCTGACCGAGGCGCTGACCAAGTGACACGCGGCGCGTGCCTGACCATAGCGGCCTTGGCCGCGCTGACGCTGGTCAGCCTGTGGACAGGCGCGGCCAGCGTCGATGTGACACGCGCATGGCAAGACCCCGGTGCCGCGATGATCCTGATGGAATCGCGGCTGCCGCGCACTTTGGCGGTGATGCTGACCGGCGCGGCGCTGGCCGTGGCGGGGGTGCTGATTCAGGCGCTGGTGCGCAACCGCTTTGTCGGTCCCGACACCGTGGGCACCAGCGAAAGCGCGGCTCTGGGGCTGCTGCTGGTCACGCTATGGGCGCCCGGCGCACCGATCTGGGCCAAGATCGCCGTCGCCGCCATCACCGCCATGGCCGGGACAGCACTGTTCATGGCGGTGATCCGCCGCCTGCCCGTGCGCGAGGTGATGCTGGTTCCCATCGCCGGGCTGGTGCTGTCGGGCGTTATCGGCGCGGTCGTCACCTTTATCGCCTGGCAGGCCGATCTGATGCAATATATCGGCACCTGGCTGATGACGGGCGAGTTTTCGGGCATCGTCGCCGGGCGCTATGAATTTCTGTGGATCGCGGGCGGGGCCGCCGCACTGGCCTTTTTCGCCGCCGACCGCTTTGCCATCCTGTCACTGGGCGATCAGGTCGCCACCGGGCTGGGGCTACGTCGCGCCGGCGTGATGCGGCTGGGGCTGGTGGTGATCGGTATCGTGTCCGCGATGGTCGTCACCACGGTCGGCATGATCCCCTTTGTCGGGCTGGTGGTGCCCAATATCGTGGCACGCCTGATGGGCGACAACCTGCGCCAGACGCTGCCGGTCGTCGCGCTTGGCGGAGCGGCGCTGCTGATGGCCTGCGATATTCTGGCCCGCACACTGGTTCACCCGTTTGAAATTCCGGTGGGCACCGTCATGGGCTTTGCCGGGGCCGGGATTTTCTTGTGGCTTCTCTATCGCAGGCCCGCGCATGGCTGACGTAATGAACACATCCACCCCGGTTTCCGCCCCCGCATTGTCGCGCCCGGACCTGCTGATCGGCGGGCTGGCACTGTTGCTGGCCGGGCTAAGCTGGCTGTGGATGTTTCAGGGCATCGGCGGCGGCAACCGCGCCTTCATCCTGGAACTGCGCGCGGTCAAGCTGGCGGCGCTGATAACCGTGGGCGCGGCGGTCGCTGTTTCGACCATGCTGTTCCAGACCGTCGCAGCCAACCGGGTGCTGACCCCTTCGATCATGGGCTTTGACGCGCTGTATGTGCTGTTACAGACGGCGCTGGTTGCCGGGCTGGGTGCCTCGGCGGTGGCGGCGCTGCCGCTGGCGGGCAAGTTCATCGGCGAAATCGCATTGATGAGCGTGCTGGCCGCGCTGCTGTTTGGCACGCTGCTGGGTCAGGGCAGCCGCGATATTCCCCGCACCATCCTGACCGGCATCATTCTGGGGGTGATGTTTCGTTCGGCCAGCGGGCTGATCGCGCGCGTGATGGACCCCAACGAATATGCCGTGGTGCAGGCGGCCAGCTTTGCCAGCTTTGCCCGCGCCAATACCACGCTGCTGCCCTGGGCGGGGGCGATCTGCGCCACCGCCATCGTGATCGCGCTGCGCCTTGCGCCGCGTCTGGATGTGCTGGCCCTGGGGCATGATGCGTCAATCTCGTTGGGGTTGCGGCGGTCGCGCATGGTGATCGGCACGCTGTGTCTGGTGGCGGTGCTGGTGGCGGTATCGACCGCGCTGGTCGGGCCGGTGGCGTTTTTCGGCCTGATCGTATCGGGCGTGGCGCATGGGCTGGCACGATGTCACCGCCACGCCGTCCTGCTGCCCGCCGCCGCGCTGATCGGGGCGGTGATCCTTGTCGGCGGACAGTTCCTGTTCGAACGCCTGCTGGGACAACAGGCCACGCTATCGGTGGTGGTCGAATTCGGCGGCGGGCTGTTTTTCCTGTATCTGCTGCTGAAGGGACGCATCCGATGATCCGGCTTGACCATCTCAGCCACAAGATCGCGGGCACGACGATTCTTGACGACATCACCGCCACCCTGCCCAAAGGCGGGGTCACGGCGCTGATCGGGCCGAACGGTGCGGGCAAATCGACACTGCTGCGCCTGATCGGGCGGCTGGAGCCGTTGCAGACCGGCAAGATCAGCATCGACGGGCTGGACGTGGCCAGCACCCCCACCGAAACGCTGGCCCGCACCGTCGCCATTCTGGGCCAGCAGACGCTGATCGCCAGCCGGTTGCGGCTGCGCGAACTGGTCGGCTTTGGCCGCTGGCCACATCATCAGGGCCGCCCCGGCCCCAAGGATCAGGTCGCAGTGGACGATGCGCTGAACTGTTTCGGGCTGATGCCGCTGGCTGACCGCTTTCTGGACGAGCTATCGGGCGGACAGGCGCAGCGCGGCTTTCTGGCGATGACATTCGCGCAGGACACCGACTGGCTGCTGCTGGATGAACCGCTGAACAATCTGGACATGCGCCACGCCCGCGCGCTGATGGGTGAACTGGCCGGTCTGGTCCGCCGCACTGGCAAAAGCGTCGTCGTCGTCGTCCACGAGGTGAACTATGCCGCCGCATGGGCCGATCATATCGTCGCGCTGAAAGATGGCCGCATCACGCTGCAAGGCACCCCCGACGAGGTGCTGACCGAAACCGCGCTTGCTGCGCTGTATGACACGCCGATCACCGTGGCGCGGCACAATGACCGCCCGCTGGTGCTGCATCACCACTGAAAGGATCACCGATGGACGCGCAGGCATTTTACCCGACTGAACATGCAGCGAAATATGTGCGGCAACTGGCCAGCCATTTCGCCCACAAGATCGAGGTGACGGACACCGAAGACGGTGCCTCTTTCGCGCTGAAAGCCGCGCAGGTCCGCCTGACCGCCCGCCCCGACGGGTTGCACGCGGCGATGACGGCCGAAAGCGCCGGCGATCTGATCGAGGCGCGCTTTGTCATCGACAAGCATCTGGTGAGTTTCGCCTTTCGCGAAAACTTCATCGGCATGAACTGGGTCTGATGCCTGCCCGACAGACCCGGCGCGCCCACAGGCAGCGCCGGGTCTGCGCTGCTCAGGTCAGATCACCCACAGGATGCCGCCGATGATAAGCCCCGAAATCAGCAGCACCACCACGCAATAGCCCATGATGTCGCGCGGCTTCAGCCCCGCGATACCCAGCATCGGCAGCGCCCAGAACGGTTGCAGCAGGTTTGTCCAGGCATCGCCCCAGGCTACACCCATCACCACTTTGGACATGTCGGCACCCAGTTCCTGCGCGGCGGGCAGCATGATCGGGGCCTGAACCGCCCATTGTCCGCCACCTGACGGGATAAAGATGTTGATGATCCCGGCTGAAATAAAGCTCCAGAACGGCAGGGTGCGGTCGGTGGAAATGGCGACGAACCATTCCGACATGGTGGCCGCCAGGCCGGTGCCGGTCATGATCGCCATGATCCCGGCATAGAACGGGAACTGGATCACGATCCCCGCCCCGCCCTTGACCGCATCATCCAGCGCCGCCAGCAGGCTGCGCGCGGTGCCATGCAGCACCAGCCCAAGGAACAGGAAACCAAAGTTCACCACGTTCAGGTTGATGCCGCCGCCCCCGACGGCATAGATCACCAGCCAGACCAGTCCCGGAATGCCGATGGCCCACATCAGCAGGCGCGAATGCTCCATCCGCTGCGCCGGGGTGGCATCGGCGGGCAGTGGCGGCACGGGCGTATCGTCGCCCAGCTTCGCCGGATCGACCAGCACGGTTTCATCACGCGGCGGCATCATCATCAGGTTGGTGATGGGGATCGCCACGAACAGCGCCGCACAGATCAGCAGGTTCCAGCCCGCAAAGATCGTCTCGCCCGTCGGAATGATGCCAATGATGTCGGCGGTGAAATGATCCGGCGTCGCCACCGTCAGCGGGATCGATCCCGACAGTCCGCCGTGCCAGATGACAAAGCCGGAATAGGCCGACGCCACCAGCAGCCGGTAATCCACCCGCACCTGCCGCGCCAGTTCGCGGGCAAAGATCGCACCGACGACCAGACCAAAGCCCCAGTTGATCCAGCTTGCCAGCAGCGACACCAGCGTGACCATAACGATGGCCCCGCCCGCCGACCCGGCCCGGCCTGCCAATGCCGTCAGCAGCCGCTTGACCGGTGGTGATGACGCAAGGATATAGCCCGTCACCAGCACCAGCAGCATCTGCATGGAAAAGGCCAGCAGCCCCCACATGCCGTCGCCCCAGATACGGATCAGCTCGTCCGGGCGGGTGCCCTGAATGCCGATGGCGGCCAGCATCGCGATCAGCGTCAGCACGATCACAAAGATGAATGCGTCCGGCAGCCACCGCTCCATCAGGCGGGTGGCGGGACGCGACAGGATACGCAGCATAAAGTCCCCCCTTGTTTCGGGTAATGGTGGGGCAAGGGGGCTGGCCGGACAAGCCTTGGCAGCGCATCATCAACATCTCTGATGGATGCGGTCAGAATATCATAATTCCAATGATGGCACAGAGCTGTTACCTTGACCGCGTAACAACCACATAAAGACCATGCGCGGGTCCACCACCCCCGCCGCCACCCGCTAGGAGGAAGCTCATGGACGGAAACGATCTGCCCGCCGGCAAGTGCCCGGTGCTGCACGGCGCCAATACCGAGAACAAGGAATCGGTGACGCGCTGGTGGCCGAAATCGCTGAAACTGGAAATTCTTGCCCAGAACGACACCAAAACCAATCCGCTCAGCGGTTTCGACTATCGCGCCGCCGTCAAGACGCTGGATTACGAGGCGGTCAAGCGCGATGTGCTGGCGCTGATGACCGACAGTCAGGACTGGTGGCCCGCCGATTATGGCCATTACGGTGGCAGCATGGTGCGCATGGCATGGCATGCCTCTGGCAGCTATCGGCTCGAAGACGGGCGCGGCGGCGCGGGCACCGGCAACCAGCGGTTCGCGCCGCTGAACAGCTGGCCCGACAACAGCGGCACCGACAAGATGCGCCGCCTGCTGTGGCCGGTTAAGAAAAAATACGGCAACAAGCTGTCCTGGGCCGATCTGATGATCCTGGCCGGAACGCTGGCCTATGAATCCATGGGGCTGAAGACCTATGGCTTTGCCTTTGGCCGCGAAGACATCTGGGCACCCGAAATCGACACCTATTGGGGTGACGAAATGGAATGGCTGGCCCCCAGCGACGAACGCTATGGCAATGTCGATCAGCCCGACACGCTGGAAAACCCGCTGGCCGCCGTGCAGATGGGCCTGATCTATGTGAACCCCGAAGGGGTGAACGGCGTCCCCGATCCGCAAAAGACCGCCGATCAGATCCGCGAAACCTTCAAGCGCATGGCCATGGACGACGAGGAAACCGCCGCGCTGACCGCAGGCGGCCACACCGTCGGCAAATGCCATGGCAACGGCAGCCCTGATCTGCTTGGCCCCGAACCCGAAGGCGCACCGATCCACGATCAGGGTCTGGGCTGGATTAACCGTGGCAACAAGGGCATCGTCGTCGGCGGGCCGGAAGGGGCGTGGACCACGCATCCGACCACCTTCGACAACGGCTTCATGTCGATGCTGCTGGATCACGAATGGGAACTGACCACCTCGCCCGCCGGGGCCAAGCAGTGGCAGCCGGTCAACATCGCCGAGGAAGATATGCCCGTCGATGCGCATGACCCCTCGGTCCGGCGTATGCCGATGATGACCGATGCCGACATGGCAATGAAGGTCGATCCGATCTATCGCGGCTATATGGAAAAATTCCGCGCCGATCCTGAATATTTCCGCGACACCTTTGCCCGTGCCTGGTTCAAGCTGACCCACCGCGACATGGGGCCGAAGGACCGCTATATCGGCCCGTGGGCGCCGTCCGAAGACCTGATCTGGCAAGATCCGATCCCCGCGGGCAAGACGGGCTGGGATATGGCCGCCGTCAAGGCGCGCATCGCCGACAGCGGCTTGTCGCAGGCCGATCTGATTGCCACCGCATGGGACAGCGCGCGCACCTATCGCGGATCTGACATGCGCGGCGGGGCCAATGGCGCGCGCATCCGTCTGGCGCCGCAAAAGGACTGGGCGGGCAACGAACCCGACCGTCTGGCCCGTGTGCTGTCGGTGTTGGAACCCATCGCCGCCGATGCCGGGGCCAGCCTTGCCGATGTGATCGTGCTGGCGGGCAATATCGGCGTGGAACAGGGCCTGCGCGCCGCCGGGTTCAGCATCGACGTGCCCTTCCATCCCGGTCGCGGCGATGCCAGCGACGAACAGACCGACGCCGAATCCTTTGAACCGCTGGAGCCGCTGGCCGATGGTTTCCGCAACTGGCAGAAACAGGAATATGCCGTTCAGCCCGAGGAAATGCTGCTGGACCGCAGCCAGCTGATGCGGCTGACCGCGCCCGAAATGACCGTGCTGGTCGGCGGGATGCGGGTTCTGGGCACCAACCACGGCGGCACCCGGCACGGCGTGTTCACCGATCGTATCGGCGCGTTGACCAACGATTTCTTCGTCAACCTGACCGATATGAACAACGCATGGGTGCCGGTGGATGGCGGACTGTATGAAATCCGCGATCGCGCCTCGGGTGCCGTGAAATGGACGGCGACGCGCGTTGATCTGGTGTTCGGCTCGAACGCCGTGCTGCGCGCCTATGCGGAAATGTATGCGCAGGACGACAGCGCCGAACGGTTCGCCCGCGATTTTGTGGCGGCATGGGTCAAGGTGATGGAGGCCGACCGCTTCGACCTGCACGCGTAACGCAATCTGCGACAGAAAACGGCGCGGCGGGACAACCTGCCGCGCCGCCTTGTGGTGACGCAAGAAACCGCGTTGACAGACGCGCCTGCCCGTGGCCCCATCCGCCCGGCATACAAGGGGCGACACATGACCGGGATCACCGATCTGTTCATCATCGGCGGCGGCATCAACGGCTGCGGCATCGCGCGCGATGCGACGGGGCGCGGCCTGTCGGTGCGGCTGGCCGAACAGGGTGATCTGGCGCAGGCCACCTCCAGCGCCTCGACCAAACTGTTCCACGGCGGACTGCGCTATCTGGAATATCTGGAATTCCGCCTGGTGCGCGAAGCATTGGCCGAACGCGAGGTGCTGTTGCGCGCCATGCCGCATATCGCCCGGCCCATGCGCTTTGTGCTGCCGCTGGACCCGCAGATGCGCTTTGACAACGACACGCCGGTGTCGCGGATGCTGGGACGGGTGATGCCTTGGGCGCGCGGGCGGCGGCCTGCGGCGCTGATCCGGGCCGGGCTGGCGCTGTATGACAGCCTTGGCGCGCGCAAGATCCTGCCCGGCACCACCGCGCTGGATCTGCGGCACACGCCCGAGGGGGCACCGCTGAAGCCCCGGCTGACGCGGGCCTATGAATACAGCGATGTCTGGGTGGATGACGCCCGCCTTGTGGTGCTGAACGCGCGCGATGCGGCGCTGCGCGGGGCCGATATTCTGACGCGCGCACAGGTGATGTCGGCGCAGCGGCAGGACGGGCTGTGGCAGGTGACACTGGCCGACGGCCGCCGCTTTGGCGCCCGTGCGCTGGTGAATGCCGCCGGGCCATGGATTGGCAGCGTGATCCGCGATGTGGCGCATCTGGCCAGCCGCGAAAGCGTGCGTCTGGTGCGCGGCAGTCACATCGTCGTGCCGCGCCTGTTTGACCATGACAAAGCCTATTTCTTTCAGGGCACGGACGGGCGGATCATCTTTGCCATCCCGTATGAGGGCGATTTCACCCTGATCGGCACCACCGACGCCGAACATCACGGCGCGCCGGGCGAGACGGTTTGCACGCCCGAAGAACAGCAATATCTGTGCGATTTCGCATCCGGTTATTTCCGGGTGCCCGTAACACGCGATCAGATCGTCTGGACCTATTCCGGCGTGCGGCCGCTGTATGACGACGGCGCAAAATCGGCGACGGCGGCAACGCGGGATTATGTGCTGTCGCTGGATACGGCAGGCGGTGCGCCCTGTCTGAACATCTTTGGCGGCAAAATCACCACCTATCGCCGGCTGGCCGAATCGGCTCTGTCACGGCTGGCGCCGTATTTCGCCGGGATGGGGCCGGGCTGGACGGCAGGCGCACCACTGCCCGGCGGCGATTTTTCGGTGGACGGGGTGCCGGGGCTGGTGGCCGACCTGCGCCGCGCCCATCCCGCGCTGGACGGTGCAACCGCGCTGCGGCTGGTGCGCGCCTATGGCACCGAGGCGGCACAGATCATGACAGGCGATCCAGGCCGCGATTTCGGCGCCGGTCTGACCGAGGCGGAACTGCGCTGGCAGATGACCCATGAATATGCGCAACAGGTGGATGACGTGATCTGGCGGCGCAGCAAGCTGGGCCTGCGGATGACACCGGATCAGGTGGCGGCCGTGCGCGACTGGATGGCCAGGCCGTAACGCGGATTGCACGGTTTCGACGCGGGCTGCGTCTTGGGGCAAACAGCCAGCGGGGGGGGGGCTGATCCGGCGGCTGCATGGGTTGCGCAACCCCGCCCCAAGATGCGTATTTAAGCGAACAGAACGATGGCGGGGGAAAACGGATGAGCATTCTGGCCATGGATCAGGGGACAACCTCGTCCCGCGCGCTGGTCTTTTCCGATGATCTGCGGGTGCTGGGTCTTGATCAGCAAGAGTTCGCGCAGCATTTTCCGCAATCGGGCTGGGTCGAACATGATCCGGACGACATCTGGGCATCCAGCGCCGCGACGGCGCGGGGGGCGTTGGAAAAGGCAGGCAATCCGACGCTTGCCGCCATCGGCATCACCAATCAGCGCGAAACCGTGCTGGTCTGGGACCGGCGCAACGGCAAGCCAATCCATCGCGCCATCGTCTGGCAGGACCGGCGCACCGCCGATAGCTGCGCCGCGCTGCGCGAGGCCGGGCACGAACCGGCGGTGACAGCGACAACGGGTCTGTTGCTGGACCCCTATTTCAGCGCCACCAAGATCGGCTGGATTCTGGATCATGTGGACGGCGCGCGGGATGCGGCCAAGGCCGGGCATCTGGCATTCGGCACCGTGGACAGCTTTCTGATCTGGAAGCTGACCGGCGGGCGGTCGCATGTCACCGATGCGACCAATGCGGCGCGGACCCTGCTGTATGACATCCACGCGGGCGGCTGGTCGGAAGAGATGTGCGATCTGTTCAACATCCCCCGCGTCATGCTGCCCGAGCTGCGCGACAGTGCCGATCACTTTGGCATGACCCGCGCTGATCTGTTCGGGCGTGAAATTCCGATTCTTGGCGTGGCGGGCGATCAGCAGGCCGCGACCATCGGGCAGGCCTGTTTCCAGCCCGGCATGATGAAAGCAACCTATGGCACCGGCTGTTTCGCCCTGCTGAACACCGGCGATCAGGCCGTGACCTCGGGCAACCGGCTGCTGACGACGGTGGCCTATCGGCTAAACGGACGCAGCATCTATGCGTTGGAAGGGTCAATCTTTATCGCCGGGGCGGTGGTGCAATGGCTGCGCGACGGGCTGGGGCTGGTCCGCCATGCCTCGGATACCGGGGCGCTGTGGGACGAGGCCGATCCGGGGCAAGAAGTCATCATGGTGCCCGCCTTTACCGGCCTTGGCGCGCCATGGTGGCAGCCGCAGGCGCGCGGCGCGGTATTTGGCCTGACGCGCGCGACCGGCCCGGCGGAAATGGCGCGGGCAGCGCTGGAAAGCGTCGGCTTTCAGACCCGCGATCTGTGGCAGGCGATGGCCGCCGACTGGACCGGAGCGGGCGATACGGTGCTGCGGGTGGATGGCGGCATGACGGCATCGGAACCGGCGATGCAGTTTCTGGCCGATATTCTGGGCGCGCCGGTGGATCGCCCGGTCAACACAGAAACCACGGCGCAGGGGGCCGCCTGGCTGGCGGGCTGGCGGGCGGGCATCTGCCCCGGACCGGATGAATATGCGGCGATGTGGCGGCTGGACCGCCGGTTCCAGCCGCAGATGGATGGTGCGGTGCGACAGGCGCGATACGACCGCTGGCAGCGCGCGGTGCAGGCGGTCATAGCGATGGGCTGACAAAAAAGCCCGCGGCCCTGTTCGGGTCGCGGGCGGTTTTCAGCTTTGCGCGCGGCGCTACATCCCCAGCAATCGCGGCAGGAACAGCGAAATTTCCGGGATATAGGTCACGATCCCCAGGAAAACCAGCGCCGTCAGCAGCCACGGGAAGGCGGCCTTGGTCACCTCGGTCAGACCCAGCCGCGAGATGGCCGAGGCGACATAAAGGTTCAGCCCGACCGGCGGCGTCGCCAGACCGATTTCCATGTTCACCACCAACATGATGCCGAAATGGATCGGATCGACGCCCAGCTTGACCGCCACCGGATACAGAATCGGTGCCATAATCAGGACGATGGCCGACGGCTCCATCACCATGCCGATGAACAGCAGCATGACGTTGACCATCAACAGGAAGCCGATCTTGCCCATGCCCAGATCGACGATCCAGCCCGACAGCGCCTGCGGGATCTGTTCCGAGGTCAGGATAAAGGCGAACATCACCGCATTAGTGATGATATACAGCAGCATCGCCGCCATCCCGGCCGAACTCAGCAGCACACGCGGCACATCCGCCAGGCGAATGTCCTTATACACCCAGACCGCGATGACAAAGGCATAGACGGCGCTGACTGCGGCGGCCTCGGTCGGGGTGAAGATGCCGCCATAGATGCCGCCCATGATGATGACGATCAGCATCAGACCCCAGACCGATTCGCGGAACGCCGTCCAGCGTTCGCCCCAGCTGGCCTTGGGCATCCGGGGATAGCCGTTCTTGTAGGCCCGCCAAAAGGTCGTCGCCCCCAGCATCGTGGCCAGCATCAGCCCCGGAATGACCCCCGCCATGAACAGCGCCCCGATAGAGGCCGACATCACCATTTCGCCGTTCGGGCCGGTGACAACCATGCCCGAGGTGGCGACGGCATACATCACCATCACGATCGACGGCGGGATCAGGATGCCCAGACCACCCGCCGTGGCGATCGAGCCGACGCCAAAGCTGGGCGGATAGCCCTGTTTCACCATCGCCGGAATCAGGATCGAGCCGACCGCCATCACCGTGGCAGGCGACGACCCCGAAATCGCGGCGAACAGCGCACAGGCCACCACCGCAGCCATACCCATACCGCCATACCAATGCCCCACCATCGAGGTCGCAAAGCGGATCATCCGCCGCGCCACGCCGCCGTGGGTCAGGAAATTCCCGGCAAGAATAAAGAACGGGATCGCCATGATCTCGAACTTTTCGATGCCGGTGAACAGTTTCAGCGCGATGCTGTCCATCGGGATATTGGTGAACCCGAACAGAAAGCTGAACACAGTCAGCCCCAGCGCGATGGATACCGGCATCCCGGTAACAAGAAGGATGGCAAGAATGCCAAAGATCAGCAAGGCGGTCATGCGTGGCCTCCCTTGGACAGATCTTTCGCCTCGGCTTCGATGCCTTCGACGGCGCCGTGGTCATGATGGGCGATATAGCCGGTGGTCAGATACCAATACAGCGCCTGAACGAAGCGAAAGCACATCAGGGCCGAACCCAGCGGCACAGCCAGATAGATGATCCACATCGGCCATTCCAGATCAGGCGAGATCTGCCCGCCCTGACGGACGTGCCAGACAAAATCCGTGCCGATCCAGGTGACGATAAAGGTGAACAGGATACCGCCCGACATGGCGATGACCGTCACCCATTTGCGCGCCGCATCCTGTAGCCGTTCGACCACCACGTCAACGCCGACATGGATGCCCATCCGCACGCCATAGGCGGCACCGAACTTGGCCATCCAGACGAACAGATAGATGCACAGTTCCTGCGCCCAGGTCATATTGACCGAACGCACGGTCTGAAAGGCCGACCGCGACCATTGCATCAGCCATTCGATTTCCGCGCCCCGGCTCCACCGGACGGTGCTGGCCAGAATATCCAGCGAATACCGCTGCACGACCGCGACGAAAATCAAAAGCGTCGCAGCCGCCATCAGCACCACGATCAAAGTTTCTTCGAGCCTGTCCAAGACCCGCATGATGTCCCCCCGGCTTTCGCCCTTTTGCATCAGAAAAGACCGGGCGCACGGCGGCACCCGGCCCTGTTGGCGGAGATCCGGTTACGAACCGGCGCCTGTCGCCTCGTAGATCCGGGCGATCAGGTCAGCGCCGATACGCCCGGCCATTTCTTCGTGCACGGGCAACAGCGCCTCACGCCATTCAGCCCGTTCCTCATCGGTCATTTCGTGAAATTCAGTGGTGCCAGCGTCCCGCATCGACTGCATCGCCCACTCGTTTTCTTCTTGCGCGATGCTGTTGGCATAGACGGTGGATTCATCCATGGCGCGTTCCAGACCGTCGCGCACATCCTGGGGCAGTTCGTCCCAGAATTTCTTGTTCACGATCACCGCATAGCCCAGATAACCATGATTGCTGATGGTGGCGTGTTTCTGCACCTCGTTCATCTTCTGGGTGAACATGTTCGAGGGCGGGTTTTCGGTGCCGTTCACAACGCCGGTTTGCAGCGCCTGATACACCTCGGAAAAGGCCATGACCTGCGGCACCGCACCAAGCGCGTTCATCTGCGCCTCAAGCACCTTGGATGACTGGATGCGCATCTTCAGGCCCAGAAAGTCATCGACCGAATGCAGCGGAGAGTTGGCGGACATGATCTTGAACCCATTGTCCCAATAAGCCAGCCCCTTGATGCCCTTGTCTTCCAGCTTGGCCAGCATCGCTTCGCCCACCGGGCCATCCGTGACCTTGCGCAGCGCATCATAGCCGTCAAAGATATAGGGCAGGTCAAAAGCTTCGAAATCCTGCACACCCAGCGGGCCGAATTTCGCCAGCGAGGGGGCCAGCATCTGCACGGCGCCCAGTTGCAGGGCCTCAAGTTCCTCTTTGTCCTTATACAGCTGGCTGTTGGGATAGACCTGAATGTCCACCGCGCCGTTGGTGTATTGCTCGGCCAGTTCCTCGAACTTGGCGGCGCCTTTGCCTTTGGGCGTGTCGGGGGCGACGACATGGCTGAACTTGATGACGATAGGGCCTTGCGCAAAAGCGGCGGTGGTCAGGCCAAATGCGATGGCGGTGCCGGCAGCAAGGCTGGCCAGATGGCGGCGTGTCAGCATGGTTTATCCTCCTTGATCCATGTTGCAGCGACGGATGCGCCTGTTTGGCGCAGATCACGGCCCTGCATCAATTGCGGGTTTCCGCAATCATCCCCCCGGTTGTGTGATGGACAGACCCGCGCAGATCGGCTTTGCTGCCCGGCGAAAGGATGCCCCCGTGACCAGATCCCGCCACCCGTCAGCCCCCGATCCCTGGAGCGCGGACACCGCCGCATCCGGGCGCGGGCGCACCGATCTGTTGCCGCTGGTGCCGCTGGTGGCCATCGTGGCGCTGGCGCTGCTGGTCTGGGCAACGGTCTGGGTCATGGGCCGGGCCGAGGCGGAACGGCTGCGCAATCAACTGGCCATCGACGCGCTGTGGGTGGAACAGACGCTGCGCTTTCAGATGGCGGTGGACGAAGACCTGCTGGTGCGGCTGGCCACCGATCAGGCGCGCGGGGCCGCCCCCGCCACATTGGCCGACCGCGCCCGCATCCATATCGCCGCCAACCCCGAGGTGCTGTCCCTGATCTGGTATGATCCCGATGGCGCTGTGACGCAGGCTGTGCCGGGGCGCAGCGCGCCTTCTGACCCGGCGCTGGCGGCGCTGCTGCTGGGGCGGCAGGTCGCCGCCAGCCGCCCGGTTTACGGCGATGTCACCGATGGCCGGGTCAGCTTTGCCCTGCGCCCGGCCGAAGGCGCGGGGGTTCTGGTCGCCACGGTATCGCTGCCGATCATGCTGGAACGGCATGTGCCATGGTGGATCGCCGAACGATATGCCGTGCAATTAACCGATGGCGGCACAGTTCTGGCCGAACGCACCCGCCGCGCGGTGGCCGAAGGCGCGCCCAGCCACGGCATCAGCTTTGACCCGCCCTTGCGCGGCACAGTGCTGCGCATCGCCACCTACGAGCCACCGCCCCGGTTTGGCAGCGAATTGCTGATCGGGGCGGTGGCGGCGCTGACGTTGTTGGCGATCCTTGCGCTGGCGGCGCTGTATCGCAGCGTGCGGCGGCGGCGGCAGGCCGAGATGCGCCTGCGCGGCGAGGTGGCCTTTCGCCGATCCATGGAGGACAGCCTGACCGTCGGCCTGCGCGCCAAGGATCACGACGGGCGTATCCTTTACGTCAACGCGGCCTTTTGCAATCTGGTCGGCCTGCCCGCCGCCGATCTGGCCGGGCGGGTGCCGCCGATGCCCTATTGGACGGACGAAGGCATGGCCGACACGCTGGCCCGGCAACAGCAACTGACACCGGGCAGCACCGTCATCCAGTCGTTTGAAACCCGGTTCCGCCGCCCCGACGGCACCCGGATCGACGTGCAGGTGTTCGAAGCCCCGCTGATCGACGCCATGGGCCGGCATCGTGGCTGGATGGGGTCGGTCATCGACATCACCGCCGCCAAGGCCGCCGCCCGGCTGGCCCGCGCCCATGACGAAAGCCTTGACCGCACCAGCCGTCTGGTGACGCTGGGTGAAATGGCCTCCAGCCTGGCGCATGAACTGAACCAGCCGCTGGCCGCCATCGCCAGCTATGCCGCGGGCGGGCTGAACCTGCTGGATCAGGGCAAGGCCGACCCGGCGCTGATCCGGCAGGCAATGGACAAGATCTCGCATCAGGCACGCCGGGCCGGGCTGGTGATCCGGCGTATCCATGATTTCGTCAAACGGCGCGAACCCGAATTCACCACGCTGGAACTGGACGAGGTGATCGCCGAGGCCGTGGGTTTTCTGACACCCGCCGCACGCGACATGCGGGTGCGGGTGGAAACCTTGCTGGCGCCAACGCCCGCCGTGCGTGGCGACCGCATCCTGATCGGGCAGTTGCTGATAAACCTGATCCGCAATGCCATCGAATCCATGGCCGAAACGCGCAGCGGTAATGTATTAAGCCTTGGCCTGCGTCCCGGCCCTGATGGCGGTGCCGTGATCGAGATCGCCGATCAGGGCAGCGGCATCCCCGAGGCACTGGCCGGGCAGTTGTTCGACGCCTTTACCTCGACCAAGCCGCAGGGGATGGGCATCGGGCTGAACATCTGCCGGTCCATCGTCGAACTGCACCGGGGACAGTTGTCGCACGCGCCGCGACCGGGCGGCGGAACCGTGTTCACCGTCGCCCTGCCCGCCGCCCCCGCAGGCGAGGCCGCCGCATGACCCATGCCGCAACCGTGCATATCGTCGATGACGATGAAACGCTGCGCGATGCATTGGCCTTTTTGTTCGCGTCGCGCGGGATCGGGGCACGGGTCTGGCCCTCGGGGCAGGCGTTTCTGGATGCCTGGCCGCTGGCCGATTGCGGCTGTATCATTCTGGATGTGCGTATGGATGGCGGCCTGTCCGGCCCGCAGGTGTTCGACCAGTTGCGCGCCGCCGGATCAACGGTGCCGGTGATTTTTCTGACCGGCCATGCCGATGTGCCGCTGGCCGTGCAGACGCTGAAGGCCGGAGCCTTTGATTTCGTGGAAAAGCCGTTCAATGACAATGCCATCGTCGATGTGGCCATCACCGCCCTTGGCGTCAGCGCCAGCCGCCGCGCCGAATTGACCGCGCGCGAGGCGCTGGATCAGCGCCTGTCCACCCTGTCGCAGCGCGAACGCGAGGTGATGGAACTGATGCTGGCGGGCAGCCTGAACAAGCAGATCAGCGACCAGTTGGGCATCGCCATGCGCACGGTCGAGGTGCACCGCAGCAAGGTCTTGTCCAAGATGGGCGCGCGCAATGTCGCGGAACTGGCGGCGATCCTGTCAGGCACGCGGGGTTAGACCGGGGGCTGACAAAGCCCGAATCAACGCCTGCTCACAAGGCAGATTTGGGTAATTCCAACCCGCCCACGCGTTCTTGACCGGGGCGGTTCCCGGTCGGTTTCCACGCATTGCCCAAGCGGACAATCCGCCGCCTCAAGCGCCAGCCACGCTGTCATCTCAGGAATTAATAACGCTTTATCAATAAAATAGAAGAAACATCGGCCGAGCACAGTTTTCATGCTGGACAGGGATCAAATCGCCTGACAGCATAACACGATAAAGACCATCGTGATTCAGGTGATTTATATGCACAACCTCAGGTTCGCCGCCTTTGCCGGTTCATGGAGCCGCCCTTCCAAGACCCGTGCCCTTGTCGATGAGGCGGCAAGGCGGGCCGCAACCAGCTTTGGCGGCAGCGCGCATGTGTTCGATATTGGTGATCTGGGGGCGGATTTTGCCGTCCCCGGTGCCGCGAATAATGCGCTGGTCCACCATATGCAGGCGGTGCTGGATGCCGATGCGCTGATCGTCGCCAGCCCGGTTTACAAGGGCAGCTATACCGGGTTGTTCAAACATTTCTTCGACCTGATCGACCCCGCCGCGCTGGTGGGCAAGCCGGTGCTGCTGGCCGCGACCGGCGGCGGCGACCGCCACGCGCTGATGATCGAACATCAGATGCGCCCGCTGTTCGGCTTTTTCGAGGCCAAGGCGCTGGCCACAGGTGTTTACCTGTCCGCCACCGATTTCGACGGCGACCGCATCGCCCCCGGCGCGGCATCCGACCGGCTGGACCGGGCATTGGCGCAATTCTCTGACCACCTGCCTGTGCGCGCGCCCGTGCCGCTGCGCGCCGCCGTCTGAAAGGAACCGCAGATGACCACCGCAAAGAAACGCATCATCCTGAACGCCTTTGACATGTCCTGCGTGGGCCATCAGGCGGCAGGCACATGGCGGCATCCCTCCAGTCAGGCGTCGCGCTATAACGATCTGGAATATTGGACCAATCTGGCACAGGAACTGGAACGCGGCTGCTTTGACGCGCTGTTCATCGCCGATGTGGTGGGCGTCTATGACGTCTATCGCGGTTCGGCCGAAGCGGCGCTGCGCGATGGTGCGCAGGTGCCGGTGAACGATCCCTTTGCGGCGATTTCAGCGATGGCTGCGGTGACGCAGCATGTCGGCTTTGGCGTGACGGCGGCGGTGACGTTTGAACATCCCTATCTGCTGGCGCGCAGGCTTTCGACGCTGGATCACCTGACCAAAGGGCGCGTGGCATGGAACGTCGTGTCCTCCTATCTGGACAGCGCCGCGCGCAATATCGGCATGGATCGCCAGCTTGCCCATGACGCCCGCTATGATCTGGCCGAGGAATATATGCAGGTCACCTACAAGCTGTGGGAAGGCAGCTGGGAGGACGGCGCGGTGCAGCGCGACCGCGAAAAGGGCGTGTTCACCGACGCCAGCAAGGTTCACCCGATCCGGCACGAGGGCGAATATTTCAAGGTGCCGGGCTTTCATCTGTGCGAACCCTCGCCGCAACGGACTCCGGTCATTTTTCAGGCCGGGGCGTCGTCCAAGGGTCGCGCCTTTGCCGCCCGCCATGCCGAGGCGATGTTCATCGTCGCCACCAGCCCCGCCACCGCGCGCAAGCTGACCGATGCCATCCGCGCCGATGTGGTGGCCGCAGGCCGCGCGCCGGATTCGGTGAAAATCGTCACGTTGCTGACCGTCATCACCGGCCCGACCGACGCGGCGGCCGAGGCCAAATTCGCCGAATATCTGGACTATGCCAGCCCCGAGGGGATGCTGGCGCTGTATGGCGGCTGGACCGGGCTGGATTTTTCCTCGCTCGACCCGGATGCGCCACTGACGGCGGTGGAAAACGACAGCCTGCGCACGGCGCTGGAATCGCTGGCGGCGGACGGTCAGGCGTGGACGGTGCGTGATGTGATCCGCAAGCGGTCCATCGGCGGGCTTGGCCCGGTGCTGGTCGGCGGTCCTGAAACCATCGCCGACCAATTGGAACAATGGGTGGACGAAGGCGGCGTGGACGGGTTCAACCTTGCCTATGCCGTGACCCCCGCATCCACCACCGATTTCATCGACTTTGTGGTGCCCGAACTGCGCCGCCGGGGTCGGGTGCAGACCGAATACACCCCCGGCACCCTGCGCGAAAAACTGACCGGCGCGCCCCGCATTGCCGACAGCCACCCCGCCGCCGAATGGCGCACGCATTACATCGGCCGCGAAAGCGTGGCCGATGCCAGCCGCCCATCCGCCTTCGAAGGCGCAACCACCCGTTTCACAGAGGCCGCAGAATGACTTCCCCTGATATTTTCTGGTTCCTGCCAACATCCGGCGACACGCGCTATCTTGGCACCTCGGATTTTGGCCGTGCGCCGACCGCCGCATACTTGCGCGAAATCGGCATGACGGTTGACAGGCTGGGCTTTGACGGGATGCTGATCCCGACCGGGGCAAGCTGCCTTGATCCTTGGGTCGCTGCCGCCACGCTGGCCCCGGTGACGCAGCGGGTCAAGCTGCTGGTGGCGCTGCGCACATCCGTGCAGGGGCCAACCGTTTCGGCCCGGCAGGTCGCCGCGCTGGACGAGGCGCTTGGCGGGCGACTGCTGCTGAACGTGGTGCCGGGCGGTGATCCGCGCGAACTGGCGGCTGATGGCGTGTTCTTCAGCCATGATGGCCGCTATACCAATGCCGATGAATTCCTGACGGTGTGGAAGCGCCTGATGGCCGGAGAAACCGTTGATTTCAACGGCGAACACATCCGGGTGCAGGGCGCGCGCAATTATCTGCCCGGCCCGCAGCAGCCGCATCCGCCGCTGTATTTCGGCGGCTCGTCCCCTGCGGCGCACGAATTGGCGGGCAAGCATGTCGATGCCTATCTGACCTGGGGCGAACCCCCTGCCGCCGTGGCCGAAAAGATCGCCGATGTGCGCGCCAAGGCCGCCGCGCATGGCCGCACTGTCCGCTTTGGCATCCGCCTGCACGCCATCGTCCGCGAGACCGAGGCCGAGGCATGGGCCGAGGCCGACCGCCTTATCAGCCGCCTGACCGATGACGATATTACCCGCGCGCAGGCGAACTATGCCAAGATGGATTCGGTCGGGCAGGCGCGGATGAACGCACTGCATGGCGGTCGACGCGACCGTCTGGAAATCGCCCCGAACCTGTGGGCCGGGGTTGGTCTGGTGCGTGGGGGCGCGGGAACGGCGCTGGTTGGCGACCCCGAAACCGTGGTCGAACGGATGCGCGAGTATCAGGCGCTTGGCATCGATACCTTTGTCATGTCCGGCTATCCACATCTGGAAGAAGCGATCCGTTTCGCCGAACTGACCTTTCCGCTGCTGGGCAAGGATGCGGTGACGCTGCGCGACACCAGCCAGACCGGCGGTGCCTTTGACATCCGCGCCCGCGCGGCCAGCTAAGGGGGTGGCAATGCATCAGATCATCGACATGCGCTGCCGCCCGGCGTATTTGCATGATTTCTTTGGCAGAACGCCCGGCACCGCGGAATATGATACGGTGCGTTGGCTGAACCGTCGCGTCGGCACACGGGGCGATGACCAGCATTTCACCCGATCATCCACGCCGCAGGGGTTTCTGGATGAGATCACCGATGCGGGCCTGTCCCGCGCCGTGGTTGTGGGCCGCCAGACCCCCGGCCAGCATCTGCCCAATGACGACATTGCCGCCATCGTCGCGCTGGACCACACGCGGCTGATCGGCATCGGCGCGGTTGATCCCGCCTTGGGACAGGCTGCGCTGGCCGAGGTCGAGCGCGCCCAGACCCTTGGCCTGCATGGCATCAATATCGAGCCGGGCTTCGGCACGCCCCCGCGTCATGCCGACGACCCGGCCTTTTTCCCGCTGTATGATCTGTTGCAATCGCTGAACATCCCGCTGTTTATAATGAGCGGCCCGACCACGCCCGACCCGCGTTTCAACGATCCGACGGCGGTCGCGGTGGTGGCCGCCGCCTTTCCGCAGCTGAAAATCGGCCTTTATCACGGGTTCTGGCCGAATGTGCAGGCCGCCATCGGCGTGGCCTTCCGACATGAAAACGTCCACCTGATCCCCGATATGTATCTGTTTCAGGCCGGGTCTGATGCCTATGTGCAGGCCGCCAATGGCTGGATGGGCGATCAGTTGCTGTTCGGGTCCAGCTATCCGTTCCGGCCCATCGGGCAAAGCATCAGCGACGCTGAACGGCTGGGCCTGCGCGCCGATGTGCTGGACCGTTTCTTTGCCGGAAACGCGGCGCGTCTGCTGAGCCTGCCTGCTGCGGCGCACAGCAACACCGCATTGAACCCGGAACCGAAAGGGCGCATTGCATGACCATGATCGCACAGATTGACCAAGGCTCTGCCACCCGCCCCGCACGCCCGACCATCGCCATCATCGGTGGTGGCTTTACCGGGGCTACGCTTGCCTTTCACCTTGCCCGTAACGCGGTTGACGCGCAGATTTTGGTGATCGAGCCGCGCGCCCAGCTGGGCGCCGGGCTGGCCTATTCGACACAAGACCCCAGTCATCGCATCAATGTTCCCGCCAGCCGCATGACCATCGACACCAGCCAGCGTGGCGATTTTCAGCAGTGGATCGAGGATACCGGCACCCCTCTGTCGCCCGGCACGCAGGCGGCGGATGGCGCGCTTTATCCCCAGCGGGCGGTCTTTGGCGCTTATGTCGCGGATCGGTTGCGCCCCTGGCTGCTGTCAGGACGGATCACCCATATCCAGGCCCGCGCCATTGCGGTGGTGCCGGGGACGAATTACGCGATCCGGCTGGACAATGGTCGGGTGATCCGCGCCGATCATCTGGTCATCGCCACCAGCCACCCGGCGCCGGGTGTGCCCACCAGCTTTGCCGCGCTGACGCATGATGCGCGCGTGGTGACAGACCCTTCGGACACGGGCCCCATCACAGCGATTGCCCGAACCGCGCGCAATGTGCTGATCGTCGGCACGGGCCTGACCTCGGCCGATGTGATCGCCAGCCTTGAGAGGCAGGGCTTTGCCGGACGGATCACCGCGATGTCGCGGCGCGGGCTGCGATCACGCGGTCACGCCAGCGATTATCCCGAAAGCGAGGCCGATTTCGCCAGCCAGCCCGAAACCACCGCGCTTGCCGTGCTGCGACGCATCCGCGCCGCCGTGCGCACGGACCGGGCACGGGGCCTGCCATGGCAGGCGGCGCTGGATAATGTCCGCCGTGATGGTCCGGCCATCTGGGCGGCACTGCCACAGGCCGAGCGCGCCCGTCTGGTCAACCGCCTGCGTGTCTGGTGGGATGTCCATCGTTTCCGCATCGCCCCGCAGGTGCAGGCCGTGCTGGATGACCTGATCGCCCGGTCGCGCCTGACCCTGAGCGCAGGCCATCTGCACAGCGCCACAGCAACGCCCGCAGGCATCGCCGTCAACTGGACCCCACGCCGCGCCACGCCCCGGCGCGACCTGTTTGATGCCGTGGTGCTGACCACCGGGCCAGCCCATGGCGGGATCATCGCCAGCAACCCGGTGATCGCCTCGCTGGCGGATGCCGGGCTGGTGCGCCCCGACGCGCTGCACCTTGGGCTGGAGGTGACCGATGGCTGTCGCGCCGTCGGCACAAACGGCCAGCCCAGCCCGAACCTGTCGATCGCCGGTCCCCTTGCCCGCGGACATGTGGGCGAGTTGATGGGCATCCCCGAAGTCACCGCTCATGCCGAAACCGTCGCTGCCGCGCTAAGCGCGCAATTGACCACCATCTGAGAGATCACCATGACCCGACTGACCCGCCGCGCCTTTGGCGCGATTGCCGCCGCATGTGTTGTCGCCGCCGCCATACCCGTGCTGGCCCAGCCCGTTGGCACGCTGAAAATCGGCTATCAGAAAACCAACCTGCCCGTCATCGCCCGCCAGCAAGGGCTGGTCGAAGCGGCGCTGGAACCGCTGAATACCCGCGTGCAATGGGTCGAATTCACCGCAGGCCCGCCGCTGGTTGAGGCGCTGAACGCGGGCGCCGTCGATGTCGGCTGGACGGGTGACGCGCCGCCGATCTTTGGGCAGGCGGCGGGCGCGAACATCACCTATGTCGCAGCCCTGCCCGCCGCCGGTCTGGGCGAGGCGGTGATCGCCCGTCCCGGCACCGGCATCACCACCCTTGCCGATCTGCGCGGCAAGCAGGTGGCCGTGGGCAAAGGCACCAGCGCGCATAACACCCTTGTCGCCGCGCTGGAATCGGCAGGGCTGGATTTTGACGACATCCAGCCGGTCTATCTCGCCCCGGCGGATGCGGGCGCGGCCTTCGCCTCGGGCAATGTCGATGCCTGGTCGATCTGGGACCCGTTCCTTGCCATCGCCGAGGTGCGCCACAACCCCGATGTGCTGGTCCGCGCCGATGATGTGGTGGATGTGCAGACGTGGTTTCTGGCCAATGGCAGCTATGCGTCCGGAAACGCGCCGGTGATCCTTGCCACGCTTGGTGCGCTGGAACAGGCCGCCGAATGGGCTGATGCCCACCGCGATCAGGTGGCGCAGGCGCTGCACGAGGTGACGGGCGTGCCGATCGAGGCACAGCGCCTTGCCGCTGACCGGGCTGCGTTCGGCATTTTCCAGATCACCCCCCAGATGATCGCCGAACAGCAGGCCACGGCGGACCGTTTCCACCGCCTTGGCCTGATCCCGCAGCAAATCAACGTCGCAGATGCGATCTGGCACCGACCCGAGGAGTGATCCAATGACCACGCATATCCTGACCGCCACCCCGCCGCGCCTGTCCCTGCGCCTGCGCCTGCGCCTGCCGCGCGCGGCCATCGGCTGGGTCATGCCGGTGGCAATCCTGCTGGCGTGGGAGATTTTGGCCCGCGTCGGGCTAATCGCCACGCATACGCTGCCCGCGCCCTCGGCGGTGTTGGCGGCGGGCTGGCGGCTGGCGCTGTCGGGGCAATTGGCCGAACATATCGGCATCAGCGCGGGCCGCGCGGCGGCGGGGCTGGCCATTGGCGGCAGCATCGGCTTTGCGCTGGGGCTGGCGAACGGGCTGTCGCGGCTGTCGCGCGATGTGACCGACACCACCTTGCAGATGATCCGCAACATCCCGCATCTGGCGCTGATCCCGCTGGTCATCCTGTGGTTCGGCATCGGCGAGGGGGCCAAGCTGTTCCTTGTCGCGCTTGGGGTGTTCTTCCCGATCTATGTCAATACGTTGCTGGGTATCCAAAGCGTCGATCCGCAACTGATCGAGATGGGCCGCAGTTATGGCCTGCGCCGCTGGGTGCTGTTCCGCCGCGTGATTTTGCCCGGCGCGCTGCCCGCGATCTTTACCGGGCTGCGCTATGCGCTGGGGATCATGTGGCTGACACTGATCGTGGCCGAAACCATCTCGGCGCAGGCGGGCTTGGGCTATATGGCGATGCAGGCGCGCGAGTTTATGCAGATTGACATCGTGGTGCTGTCGATCCTGATCTATGCGCTGCTGGGCAAGCTGGCCGATGTGCTGGCCCGCTGGCTTGAGGCGCGATCCCTGGGGTGGCACCCGTCTTTCCAAAAGGGTTAAGAAATGTTCGACACGCAGACCAACCCCGCCTTTTCCCTGCAATCAGTCCAGCGCCGCTTTGGCGACAAGACCGTCTTGCGCGGCATCAACCTGACCGTCCAGCCGGGAGAGTTCATCGCCATCATCGGCAAAAGTGGCTGCGGCAAATCCACGCTGCTGCGGCTGCTGGCCGGGCTGGATCGCCCCGATGCCGGGCGGATCGAGATGGGCGCACATGAGGCCGGTCATGCAGGGGTCCGGGTGATGTTTCAGGAACCGCGTCTGCTGCCATGGGAACGGGTGCTGGATAACGTCGCGCTTGGGCTGACCGGGCTGGCCGACCGTGACACCGCGCGCCAGCGGGCGGCGGGTCTGCTGGCCGAGGTTGGTTTGCAGGACCGCGCCGACGCCTGGCCCGCCGCCCTGTCGGGCGGTCAGCGCCAGCGCGTCGCGCTGGCCCGCGCGCTGATCGGCGCACCCTCGGTTCTGGCACTGGACGAACCGCTTGGCGCGCTGGACGCGCTGACCCGGATCGAGATGCAGCAATTGCTGGAACGCATATGGCAGGAAAAACGCTTTGCCGCCGTGCTGGTCACCCATGATGTGACCGAGGCCGTGTTGCTGGCCGACCGCGTGGTCGTGCTGGAAGAGGGCCGGATCACGCTGGACCTGCCCATCGACCTGCCCCGCCCCCGCCGCCACGGCAGCGCGGAAATCGCCGCGCTGGAAAAGCGGCTTTTGACCGAACTGCTCGGGCAAGATTAAGCATATCCATTACAGGAGAAACAAGCGCGGGCCACAACAGATCGGGCGCGTGCCAGCCAGACATAATGCATTATCGCCCCCGCGCTGGTCGCCCCGAAACAAGCGACAAAGCCCCACATGACCGCTGGTGAAACACGCGCCGGTTTTGACCAAAATCCCCGCCGGTCTTAAAGGTGCAGTGATCGCCGCGCTGCCATTCAGGTTCCTCATCCGCGCAGCCATGCCACCAGCCTTCGATAACAGCCTGACGGCAAAAATCGCGTCAGGCGGATGCCAAAGCTTTGCCAAAGGCAGCGCATGTTCCGCCAAGAACAGGCATAAGCAACATGGCTGCGCCAATCTGCCGATCAATGCACCTTGCCGGAAACGGCCAGGGCAGTTTCAGCCCCCACCAGTGGGCAACAGATGTCATGGCCGGGACGGTCATCTGGCAGACGGGATATGCCTGTTTACATAAATGGCAGATCTTGCCCGGCTGACGAAAACGGGGCACCCTGCGGCGCCCCGTTTGTATTTTTCCTGAACGCTCAGGCGCGTTCAGGGACCGGCAGATCCAGCCAATCCTTGTAAAAGGCATCGATGTCCGGCTCAAAATCGTGGATCACCGGATACCATGGCGTCGGAGCCTCGACATCCAGCAGGTCGCCGGATTTGGGGCAGTAATATTCCCGGATCACCTGCCAGTCGGTCGAAGGCGCCATCAGGCGGGGATACAACTCTTCCATATCCGCGGCGGTTTCGCGGACATAAACCACCGCATGCAGTTTCCAGTTTTCGCGCCAGTCGCAAAATTCGTGCCCGGCATGGGATTTGATGACCCATTTATTGTCCGCCTTGCGCTGAACGATGAACAGTTTCGGCCCAAGCGGCAGGATGATCCTGTCATCCCAGGGCACCTGTTCCTGCAAAATATCCAGATACATCTCGAACCGCTCTTTGTCCTTGGGTGTGGACAGCATGGTCTGCAAGGTATCGCGGTCGATCGTGCCATCAACGAGGTCTTTGATCTTTGCCTTGGTGTAAGCCATTATTTCCTCCTGTTGCGGGGGGAAGCGCCCGAGGGCGCCGCCCGTTATTCATCCACGAATTTGACGGTTTTCACGTCGGGCAACTCGCTGACATCCATCGAATATTCGCGGCCATAGGACGGGATCGGCAGATCCTCTTCCAGCAGTTTCCAGTCATCGGGCAGATCCCAGAATGTGCGGAAGTCCTGCTCGAAACGCGGGCCAAGCTTAAAACTGGCGGCGAACATTTGTTGCACCTGCAAACCCGCATCCTTGGCCAGAATACGGTCGCGTTCCTTGGCCATCCAGTCGCGGGTCGGCACGGCGCGGGCCAGTCGGGCCTTGCGGATGTCGGCACGCCTGGTCTGAGTCGCCGCCTCATCGACGGCGAAATGATCGCCTGCCTTTGTCAGAACCACGCCGTAAACCGATGCGGCAAAACGCTCGACCAGATAGCCACCGTTCACATCATCGGCCACCGCCTGCGGATCACGTTCCAGCGGGTCGCCAAAGCCCGGACCGCCCCGCATATAGTTCAGATACAGATCGTAATCCTTGAACATCGCCTCGGTGGTGATGGCCTGCTTGTCGCGCTTGATTTTCGCGGTGGGCAACATCGCATCCCAGACCGGGTTCTGCGGATCATGATCGCCGCCCGAGGGAACTTTCCCGCCCGAGGCAATGGCCTCCTTCAACCCCGTATCATGCGCCTGAAAGCGATAGCCGGATGCCGCCGGATAACCACCCATCAGCCCCCAGTCGGTGCTGATATTGCCGTTGCCCATAAAGAACATCGTCCAGTCCTTGGCGTTCCAGACCATGCGCAGGGACTGATAACCGCAGCCGCCGCGATATTTGCCGGCACCGCCGGACGACGCCTTGATCTCGCGGCCCAGATACAGCAGCGGTTCGGCCAGTTCCCAGATCTCCATGTCGCCCATGTCGCCTTCGGGGTTCCAGATTGCGGCGGCATGGCTGATGCCATCACCCACGGCACTGGCACCGACCCCGTTGGCGGCACATTCAAAGCTGTTGACGGCATGGATTTCGTCATACTGGTTGAACCCGCCGCCTTGCAGCCAGTTGCCGGTATAGGCGTTGCCCGCGTTCACCTCTTCCAGATAGCCGCGGCCGAAATAGCTGCGTGACAACCCGCGCCACAGCGATGTCCAGGACGACACGAGGAAGTGCCACGCATAGCTGAAGGCCACCCGCCGGTCGTCAGGGTTCATCCATGTGCCTTTCGGCAGGCGGAATTCGGTTCCATAGGCGGCACCGTCGTTAATCATCTCGGTCGGGATCAGGGTCTGGGTCATCATCACCCAGATGCCGGATGTAAAGCTGACCGCATGGGCATTATAGGTATGCCAGCCCCAACGGGATGAGCCTTCGAAATCCAGCCGCCATGTGCCATCGGGCCGGATCGTCATTTCCGATGGCGTGTGCATGATCGTGTTGACCTTGGCGAAATCCGAGGGCACGCGCACATCTTCGTGGTCATAAGGCACATCGACAAAGCCGACCTGCCGGTAGGTGCCGGGGATAGTCATCGCCTTGATACGGTTTTGCAGGCCGATGCGACCATGTTCGACCGATTCATAGGCGAATTTCCAATAGGCATCGATGCCTTCCTCGGCGATCACCTCTTCGACCAGTTTGCGGATCATGTGGCAGCCGGCGACGCGGGTGCGTTCGTCCAGCATCCAGTAGCGCGTCGTCCGCACCATCCGCTGCGATTCATGCAGCCAGTCGCGGAACAGCGTGTCGTTTTCACCGATCTTGCGGCAGGTGATCGAATAGCCGTCGCCGAACCGCTGCACCTGCCCCGTGGACATCGACCCCGGCCCGACCGAGCCGGTATCAATGACATGGGTCACGCCGCCAACCCAGCCGATCAACTCGCCCTCGTGAAAGATCGGAACGATGGTGTGAATGTCGCAGGGGTGGACGTTGCCGATCAGACTGTCATTGTTGCAAAAGATGTCCTTGTCCCGGACGCCGGGATTACTTTCCCAGTCGTTTTCGATCATGTATTTGATCGCAGCGCCCATGGTGCCGACATGGATGATGATCCCGGTCGAGGTCAGAATGCTGTCGCCCGCCGCATTATACAGGGTAAAGCAAAGCTCGCCTTCCTGTTCCACGATGGGGCTGGCGGCGATTTTCTTGGCGGTTTCGCGGGCGTCCACAACCCCGGCACGCAGCCGCGAAAACAGCTTGTTATACATGATGGGATCGCTGTCGCGCAGTTCCATCTTTTTCAGACCAGCATAGCTGCCCGTCTTTTTCGTGGCATCCATGATTTCGTCGCGGTGCTGTTTCAGCGTCTGACCGCCACGGACGATGCCTTTGACTTTGGTTTGCACATTCATGGTGATTTCCTCCCTTGCCCGTCACACTTCTTTCAGGTGGAACAGGCGGTGGCCGTCCAGCCAGGTTTCAAAGCCGCCGGGGACAACGAAGGTCGTCGCGTCGGATTCGATAATGGCAGGGCCGGTGATACGGTTGCCGGGTTGCAGCTTTTCCATCTGGTAAAGCTGCGCATCGACCCATTTCTTTTTGCGATAGAACTTGCGGGTGCCAAGTTTCGCTTCCTCGGGCGGTTCGGCACCGACTTCGGGTTCTTTCGGGATTTTGGGTTTCGGGATCGGCACGGTGCCGCGCATGATCGCGCCCGTCACCGAATAGCCCAGTTCCGGCGAACGCGCCGACGCGGCATACACCCGGCCATAGGTATCGTTGAACGCCTCGACCAGCTTGTCCCAGTCACCGGCCGTGGTGGCATGGTCGATGGGGCTTTCGATTTCGATGTCGTTCAACTGGCCACGATATTGCATCCGGAAACCGGGCGTCAGCGTGACCTGTTCGCGGGTGTAGCCGTTCAGTTCGAATTCCTCCAGAACACGTTCTTCCAGCTCGTGCCAGGCGTCGTCCAGGATCTTTGCCTCGGCCGCTTTCAGGTCGTCGCTGGCGTCTTCCGCGATGTTCAGGTCCAGCGACTTGTCATAGCGGTATTCGAAATCCGCCGCCGCACAACCGAATGCGGAAAAGCCCGCGGCCCATGCCGGAACGATGACATCCTCGAACCCCAGCCCTTCGGTATAGCCATAGGCATGAACCGGCCCCGCCCCGCCATAGCTGAAGCAGGTGAACGACGCCGGGCTGTAACCCTTGCCCGAAATCATGCTGCGCAGGTAATCGCGCAGATCACTGTCCAAGAGTTCGATCACACCGGCGGCGGCGTCTTCGACCGACAGACCAAGGGGGTCGGCGATCTGTTCCTTCATCGCCTTGACGGCGCGTTCGCGATCCAGTTTCACCTGACCACCCAGGAAATTATCCGGGTTCAGATAGCCAAGGATGACGTGGCAATCGGAAATCGTCACCGTCTCGATCCCCGATTCCGCCCAGCATACACCGACGCGGTAGCCCGCCGAATCCGGCCCCAGCTTGATCGCCTTGGTATAAGGGTCCAGCCGGATAAAGCTGCCCGCGCCAGCACCGACCGAGTCCATGGCCACAAGAGGGAGGCTGAGAACAAGCCGGGCCATGTCAGGGTCATTCTTGATCGTCAATTCGCCCTGGGTAATCAGCGCCACATCGAACGAGGTGCCGCCGATGTCGGAACAGGCGATGTTCTTGTAACCCAGCACCTCGCCCAGATATTTCGCCCCGATCACGCCGCCGATGGGGCCGGATACGATGGTGCGGGCCAGTTCCTTGGCCTTCCACGAAATCGTGCCGCCATGCGTGGCCATCACCCGGAAATCGAATTTCGATCCGTTGTCCTTAAAGGCCGAGGTGATCTTCTTCAGCGTCTGACGACTGGGTTCAGCGGCATATGCCTCTAGAATAGTGGTATTGGTGCGGTGGGTTTCCTTGCGCACCGGATAATAATCAGTCGAGGCGAAAACGGGGATGTCCTTGCCCGCCTTTGCGATTTCCTCTTTCACGATGTCGCGGACGCGACGTTCATGGCCGGGGTTCTTGTAGCTGTGCAGAAAGGAAATCACGATCCCTTCCACATCCTGCGCGATCAATTCGCGCGCGGCAGTCACCGCATCATCCTCGCGCAGGGGAATGACGACGGTGCCGAACATATCGACCCGTTCCATCACACCGCGCGTCAGATGACGCGGCACCAGCGGTTCGTCGAAATAATGAGTGTTCAGGTGAATCCGGTCCTCATAGGCAAAGCCCAGATAGGCCTGAATGGCGCGGCCCATGCGGTGGAAATCCTCCATTCCCGCATTGACGATCAAGCCGCATTTCAGCCCCTTGCGCTGCACCACACGGTTCA
>NZ_JAUNTO010000004.1 GCF_030538655.1 Paracoccus sp. (in: a-proteobacteria) | reverse complement strand
TTGAATCAGAACTCGAATGACAAGGGAATCCTTAAATGAAGACGCCGTCTAGTTGCTTCTTGCGACCTTCGAGCAGGGATTCCATCTGGGGATCGCGCTCAAGGCTTTTTGCCATATTGCCCATCTCTGCCCGCGCGGCCTTGTAGCCGGAATAGTTGCCTGCCGCATACTGGCGGTCGCCGGTCTGCTTGAGGTCCCGGAACCGCTCTACGAAGCGGTCGGCGCGCCGTTCGGGATTTTGGCGCATCTCAGCTTCCCGTTGCACGGCGTGCCTTGCGGGCATGGCTCGCTCACGATCACCAGAAGCCACATCTGTCGCAAAGTCGGGATTCCGTTTGTAAACCGCCTCGGCGTCTTGGGAACCGTGGGGCCTTAGATCATTGAAGGCTGAGCGGGCTTTGTTAAGTTCCTGCACCTGCTTGGGCGTTGCAGCGACGTCCCGGTCCTGCGCCTTGAAGATCGCATCGACGGCACGGGCATGACGGACAAAGGCACGGCCACGGGCACGGCGCAACGCGGCCTCCGAGTCTTCCCCGATTTGCTGCTCCGCCACGGGCTTCTCGGTCCTTTCCCTTTCCCGGCCAGTTCCGGCTTTGGTGCCAGGCGCAGCGTTGTCGTGCTGGAGCAGACGGTCGAGCATATCATCGACTGCATCGCACAGATTGCCCGGCGGGCGGTAAGATCAAAGATGAGAAGTTAAAGCAGAAGATGGAAAAGGAGTTGCCGGGCATTTTGGCGTGGATCGTGCGGGGCGCGGTTGAATATGCGCGGGATGGCCTGAATATCCCCAATCAGTTGAAGCAAGCGAAGAAGCAGAAGCAGGCGGACACGGACCCCTTGGCCGATTTCTGGGCGGCTTGTGTAGATGATATAGACGCAGACGCAAAAACGGCAGCGGCGGACCTTTTCGTGGCTTATGAAAATTTCTGTAAGACGAACGCGGCGGGGGCGATCAGCGAAACGGCTTTCGGGCGTCAGTTAAGAGAACGCGGACACGAGAAAATTAAGGCCGGGCGGATTTTCTGGCGCGGTGTTAAACTGACGCGCGCCGGGCAGGCTTACAAAAGAGGGCAGGTTAATGCCTTGCTTCACTCGGACACAGAGACCCAGAAGGCCGCAGAGGTTGCCCAGAAGCCCGCAGAGGGCCACAGGGCCGCACAGGCCGCCACAGAGGCCCAGCGGGCCGCGTGGGACGCCAAGGACGCGCGGATTACAGCAGAGGCCGCGCCAGCGTATGACGGGCCGGATTATGGGCCGGGCGATGAGATGACAGAAGAAGATTGGGCGGCGCGCTTGGGGTTGTGATGACCCGCCCCCGGCCCCATATATTGTTATGATATGTCATAACTTTCAGGCCCCCGGTTCGCGCCGGGGGTTTTCTTTTTCCTTGTCAGGATGGAAGCGGCGGCAAAAGAAAGACAGACAGCGCACTTGGCACGAACCAAGCCAGCCGATACCCTGCCAGATGAGAACAAAACGGACGCGAATAACAGGCAAAATGACAGGTAAAACAGCAGGATTCCGGGCCGTTTCGTTTTTTTCAATGGCTTAGGGGCGAGAAGTGGCGGACGGTGAGGGATTCGAACCCTCGAGACGGTTCCCCGCCTACACACTTTCCAGGCGTGCGCCTTCGACCACTCGGCCAACCGTCCGTGGGCGCCACCTGTAACCTGCGTGGCGGGGCTGCGCAAGACCGGGCGCGGGGGTTAGAGGCGGGAAATGCGCTTTTGCAGTTCGGCAAGCTGGCGGCGGATTTCGGCCATGTCCTTTTCGTCCTCGATCGAGGTGGCAGGGCGACGCGCGGCGGGCTTGGCCTTGACGGGCGTCTCTTCCTCGGCACTGTCATCAGGGGGGCGGGCACCGGGGGGGACCCAGCCGCCCATCATCGCCTTGAGAAACATCTGCTGCTGGCGCTGCATCGCCTCGAACCCCGGCATCGAAGCCATAGGATTGGGCACCCGCGCCATGTTCTCCATCATCTTGGACTGGCCTTCGCGCAGCATTTCAAAGCTGGCGGCCAGAAAATGCGGCACCACCGACTGCGCCTGCGTGGTATAGCTGCGCACCAGATCGGTCAGCACGTCAATCGGCAGCACGCTTTCGCCGCGGCTTTCGTGTTCTGCGATGATTTGCAGCAGATATTGCCGGGTCAGATCGTCGCCCGATTTCAGATCAACGATCTTCACCTCGCGCCCCTGCCGGATAAAGGCGGCGATGTCGTCCAGCGTCACATAATCGCTGGTTTCGGTATTATACAACCGCCGACTGGCATAGCGTTTAATCAGCAGCGGCGCTTTGGCGTCGGTCATGGGGCAGCCCCTGTTGAAATGATGCATTTGCGGCATTCTGCGATCTTGACATGCAAAACGCAAAGGAAAAGCACCCGACAACGCGCCGACAAGCGGGATACAACCAAGGGGAGATCACTCCACCCCGCGCTGCACCGCAGCATCCGGCCGTAAAAATGAAAAAGGGACGGTTGCCCGTCCCTTTCCCGTCAGTTCACCGATGTGGCGCGATCAGGCTTTGGTCGCGTTGGTCGCAGCGGTGGTGGCTTTCTTGACAGCAGCCTGCGCGTCTTTGGTCGCTTTTTCAGCGGCTTTCTGCGCGTCCGAGGCAATGTCTTTGCCAGCGGTCAGCATCAGGTCAACGGTGTCCATTTGCAGTTTTTTGGCAACTTCTGCAAAGGCGGACATGTGCTCGGCAGCCAGTTCAGCCGAGGCCGAAGCAAAGTCCGAAACCGCTTTGGCGTATTCCGAAGGCTCGTCCTTGGCGGTGGACAGTTCACCAACGCGGGCCAGCGCGTCTTTGGTCCACTGGGCCGAAATCTCGGTCGAACGCTCGGCGGCGGACAGAGCCACGCGGGCCAGTTTCTCGCCCAGAGCGGTTTGCGATTTGAAGGCTTCGGTCAGCGACGAGGTGTCAACCGGGAATTGCGCCATCATGTCCTGGAAGGTTTTGGTGTAGTCAGGGGCCTTGGCCATGTCAGTTCTCCGTCAGGTGCGGCAGGTGGGGTCATGTTCCCGTTACCCTGCCATGGTAATCTGTTTCCGTAAGGCCAAGATGAATGCTGCGGCGCAGCATTTCAAGTGTTTTTTCTGCGGTGCAGCAAAAAAATGTAAACCGCCCGGTTTGGCTCTCCGGGCGGCCCGTTTCAGCCATTGGCACGCTGATGAACATAAGTCCCCGGCGCCGGGCCAAGCCCCTGCCCCGGATCGCGCGCGGCCACCATCGGCCCGGCGGTTTCCTCAAGCCATTTCCCCCAGACCGGCCACCAGCTGCCCTGATGGAAACTGGCATCATCCTTCCAGTCCTGCCAGGTTCCGTCGAAGCCGGCATTGCTGAGGTAATGGCCGTATTTCTTTTTGCTGGGCGGGTTGATGATCCCGGCGATATGGCCCGATTCCGACAAAATGAACCGCTTGTCCCTGGACGCCGTTTGCGCAAAGCCGCGCCAGCAATCCTTCCACGGCGCGATATGGTCGGTTTCACAGGCCACCGCGCACAGCGGCACGGTGACATCAGCCAGTGTGACCTTTTCGCCCAGAACCTCGAACCCTTCTGCCACCAGATGGTTCTGGCGGCACAGTTCGTTCAGATATTCCAGCGTCATCCGCCCCGGCAGATTCGTGGAATCGCCGTTCCAATACAGCAGGTCAAACGCAGGGGGCGTTTCGCCCAGCATATAGTTACGGATCGCCGGTCCCCAGACCAGATCGTTCGCCCGCAGGAACGACATCGTGCGCGACATCAGAATGGCGCTGAACAGCCCCTTGCGCGCGACTTCCTCTTCAATCCCGCCGATGAAATCGTCCTGAAGGAAAGTGGCGAATTCACCCAGCTCGGAAAAGTCGGTTAGCGTGGTAAAGAAAGTAGCGCTGTTGACGCGATCATCGCCGCGTTTCTTCAGCACGCCCAAAGTAGCGGTCAGCGTCGTGCCACCGATACAATAACCGACCGCGTTCAGCTTTTTCTGGCCGGTGCGCTCCATCACCTGATCCATCGCCTCGATATAGGCGGCAACGTAATCGCCCATGCCGGTATCGGCATGGCTGGCGTCAGGGTTTTTCCACGACACGACAAACAGCGTGTGCCCCTGTTCCACGACCCAGCGGATCAGGCTGTTCTGCGGCTTCAGGTCAAGGATATAGAATTTGTTGATCCAGGGCGGGAACATGACGACCGGCATAGCATGAACCTGTTCGGTCGTCGGGTGATACTGGATCAGTTCGAACAGATCGGTGCGATAAACCACGGTGCCAGAGGTGGTGCCGATATTCTCGCCCACCGTGAACGCGTCACGGTCAGCCAGCGAGACCAGAAATTCGCCGCCGTTCTGTTCCACATCGCGGACAAGGTTTTCCAGACCGCGAACCAGACTTTCGCCCTCGGTCTCGATGGCCTTTTCCAGCGCGTCGGGGTTGGTTGCCAGAAAATTCGTCGGCGCCATCATGTCGATGATCTGGCTGGTCAGCCAACTCATCCGACGCTTGGCCACGTCGTCAGGCAGATCCAGATCCGAGGCAGCGGTGCGCATCGCATCGGCGTTGATCTGATACTGCCGCTTGACATAGTTGAAAAACGGATGCGTCTGCCACAGCGGATTGGCAAAGCGCCGGTCCTGCGGCCCGTCATCCTCGGGCGCAGCGATCTTGCCCCGTGCCAGCATCTGACTGGCGCGGGCATAATGTTTCAGTGTCTCGCCCCAGAAATTCACCTGCTGTTCAATGACGCGGGCGGGCTGTTCGGCCAGCATCTTCATCCACGCCCCGGCGGTGGTCATGAAAAATTCCGCCCCCGGCCCGTCAACGGCAGGATTGGGCATGGCACGGCTGGCCAGCGCGGACATCAGGCGATGGCTCAGCGTCTCGATCCGGTCGATGTTCTCGGCCATCTGCTGCGGCACTGGCACGACACGCTGCATGGACAACGCGTTGCCTGAGGCGGCAACGGACACGGGCTGCTCTTTCTCAGGGGCGCTTGCCACAGCGGGCGCAGGCGCAGGTGCGGCTTTGGCGGCAGGCTTGGCCACAGCTTTCCGCCGCGCCACAGGTTTGGACGCCGGTTTCGGCGGCTTTGGCGCAGCACTCTCGGCCTTGGTCGCGGCTGGCTTGGCGCTGCTGCGACGTGGTTTTTTCGATGCCGCCGGCGCCTCTCCCGCTGTGCCATCGGCCTTTGCGGATGTTGCGCGAACACCCCTGCCGCGCGCAAGTTTGCGACCCGGCGTTTCAGGATTGCTTGCCATGGATGAATTTCCCCCCTATTACAGCACGATCATACGCGCATCGTTGCCGATGGGTAAAGCCGGGTTTTCCCCTACGGCACAGTACCGCAATTATTCGTCCATCGCGCCGCGGCGCAGAAAAGGCTGGGGAAATGGCGTATAAAGGGGTCAAGGGCATCATTTCCTATGATGCGATGGAATCAATTCGGAACAGCTATGAGTGGATGGGGGCCAGCGCGCGCGCAATCGCATCCTACCCCGCCTTTGCGCTGATCCCGCACCCTATGTTCAAACTGATGAGCGCGTGGGGCCGCGTCACCGAACGCAGCTTTGCCCGCATGGTCATCAAGCCCGACTGGAACATCCCGCCGATCCCCGGTGATGATGGGCAGGATCATATGGTCTATGTCGATAAGGAATGGCAGCGCCCGTTCGGTGATCTGATCCATTTCCGCGTCGCCCGCCGTGCCCCCAAGCCGCGCAAGGTGCTGCTGGTCGCCCCGATGTCGGGCCATTACGCCACGCTGATGCGCTCGACCGTGACGTCGCTTCTGCCCGATTGCGAAGTCTATGTGACCGACTGGCATAACGCCCGCGACATCCCGGTGTCGGAAGGCAAATTCGACATCGAGGATTACACCACCTATCTGGTCGATTTCATCCGCCACCTTGGCCCTGATGTGAACGTGATCGCCGTCTGCCAGCCCGCGCCGCTGACGCTGGCCGCCACCGCCATTCTGGCCGAGGATGACCCCAAGGCACAGCCCCGCACCCTGACCCTGATCGGCGGTCCGGTCGATCCCGACGCCGCCGCAACCGAAGTCACCGATTTCGGCAATCGTATCACCATGGGCGAACTGGAACATCTGATGATCCAGTCGGTCGGCTTTAAATATGCCGGCGCGGGACGCATGGTTTATCCGGGGCTGGCGCAGCTTTCGTCCTTCATCGCCATGAACAGCGAAACCCACGCCAAGGCTTTCATCGACAAGATCTTCGCCGAAGCGCGCGGTGAAGCCTCCGAGGGTGACAAGCACAACAAATTCTACGACGAATATCTGGCCGTGCTGGATATGACGGCGGAATTCTATCTCTCGACCGTGGAACGCGTCTTCAAAAACCTTGAAATCGCAAAAAACGAATTCACCGTGAACGGTCGCCGCGTGGACATCGGCAAGATCACCGATGTCGCTGTGATGACGGTCGAGGGCGCGAATGACGACATTTCGGCCCCCGGCCAATGCGTCGCCGCGCTGCGTCTGTGCAGCGGTGTGGCCGAGACCAAAAAGGCCCAGCACCTTGAGCCCTTCGCGGGCCATTACGGTATCTTTGCTGGCAAAAGCTGGCGCCTGAACATCCGTCCGCTGGTGCTTGATTTCATCGACGAACACAGCGGCCTGCAACCCGAGGTTGGCCGCAAGAAACGCCGTGGCATGGGCGACAAGTCCGCAGATTGCGGCGCCGTGGACACCATCGGCGATGACGGCAAGATCGCCGTCTGACCGCAACAGACAGATCATGAATACAAGGGCGCGGCAAAACCGCGCCCTTTGCATTTCGCCATGCCCCTGCCCTGGCCTATCCGATCCGGTCCAGAACCTCGGCCACCGACTGTTCGATCAGCGCCAGGCAGTCATCGCTGGAAAAACGATGGTCCGCCCCCTTGACCAGCGCCAGACGCAGATCATCGCCCTCGGCATGATGCAGCAGATCCAACGCCCATTGCATCGGCACATCCTCATCCGCCGTCCCTTGCAGGAACCGCACCGGGAATGGCAACGACAGCGGCTGACGCATCACCAGATGATCCCGCCCGTCCACAATCAGCCGCCGCGTGATGACATAGGGTTCATCGGAATAGTCGCTGGCCAGCGCCAGCTTGCCATCCTGCATCAACCGCGCCCGCTGCGCTTCGTCAAAGCTGGACCAGAACCCCTGCTCCGTAAAATCGGGCGCCGCCGCAATCGTCACCATCCCGGCAATCCGCCCCGGCATCCGCCGCGCCAGCAACAGCGCGATCCAACCGCCCATGGATGACCCGACCAGAACCTGCGGCCCCTCGGTCACGGCTTCGATCAGCGCCGCCGCGTCCTCGAACCAGTCGCCGATGCCACCATCCTCGAATACCCCCGACGATTGCCCGTGGCCGGAATAGTCCAGCCGCAAAAATGCCCGCCCCTTACGCTGCGCCCATGCCTCCAGCGCCATGGCCTTGGTCCCGGTCATATCCGACCGAAACCCACCCAGAAACACCACACCCGGTCCCTGCCCGTCCAACTGGTGATAAGCGATCCGCCGCCCCTGCGGCCCCTCAAAAAACTCGGTCATGACGTCTTTCGTTTCTAAATATCCTCTGGGGGTCCGGGGGGCGACGCGCCCCCGGCTTTGGGCACCCATGTTGACTTTCCCCGCATCAGCCCGCAAGAGGCAAGCACATACCCGCAACCGGGCGCCCCGTAGCCGCCAAACCGACGAGGAGCCAGATCATGGCCGACCAGATCACCCTGACCTTTCCCGATGGCAATGCACGCGATTATCCCGCAGGCGTCACCGCCGCCGAGGTCGCCGCCTCTATCGCCCCCAGCCTTGCGAAAAACGCAATCAGCGCCAGCCTGAACGGCCAGCACATCGACCTTGCCTGGCCGATCACGCAAAGCGGCCCCATCGCCATCAACACGATGAAGGACGCAGAACCGGCGCTGGAACTGATCCGCCACGATCTGGCCCATATCATGGCCCGCGCCGTGCAGGACATCTGGCCCGATGTCAAAGTCACCATCGGCCCGGTCCGCGATTTCGGCTGGTTCTATGACTTCGACCGCGCGGAACCCTTCACCCCCGAAGACCTCGGCCAGATCGAGCAGCGGATGAAACAGATCATCGCCGCCCGCGATCCCGTCCGCACCGAGGTCTGGGACCGCGACCGCGCCATCGCCTATTACAAGGACCGGGACGAGCCGTTCAAAATCGAGCTGATCGACCGCATCCCCGAAGGCGAGGATCTGCGGATGTATTGGCACGGCGAATGGCAAGACCTCTGCCGCGGCCCGCATCTGCAACACACCGGCCAAGTCCCCGCCGACGCCTTTCGCCTGACCCATGTGGCCGGCGCCTATTGGCTGGGCGACGCGTCGCGCCCCATGCTGCAACGCATCTACGGCGTCGCCTTCCGCAATCGCGACGACCTGAAGGCGCATCTGACCATGCTGGAAGAGGCCGCCAAACGCGACCACCGCAAGCTGGGCCGGGAAATGGAGCTGTTCCACTTTCAGGAAGAAGCGCCCGGCATGGTCTTCTGGCACCCGAACGGCTGGTCGATCTACCGCGAGCTAGAGGCATATATGCGCCGCCGCCTGACCGCCGCCGGTTACAAGGAAATCAAGACGCCGCAGGTGGTTGACCGCATCCTGTGGGAAAAATCCGGCCATTGGGAGGCTTACCGCGAAAACATGTTCCTCGTCGAAGTCGACGAGGAAGGCGCCCGTGAAAAACGCACCAACGCGCTGAAACCGATGAACTGCCCCTGCCATGTGCAGGTCTATAATCAGGGCCTAAAATCCTACCGCGAACTGCCGCTGCGGCTGGCCGAGTTTGGTTCGTGCCACCGTTACGAATCCTCGGGGTCGATGCACGGGCTGATGCGGGTGCGCGGGTTCGTGCAGGACGACGCGCATATTTTCTGCACCGAGGATCAGATCGAATCCGAAACAGCGGGCTTTCTGGCGCTGCTGTCCTCGGTCTATCGCGATCTGGGGTTCGAGAAATTCGACATCAAACTGTCCACCCGCCCCGATGTGCGCGTGGGTTCGGACGAGGTGTGGGACAAGGCCGAAACCGCCCTTGCCGCCGCCATCGAAAGCGCGGGATATGCCTATGAAATCGCCCCCGGCGACGGTGCTTTCTATGGTCCCAAGCTGGATTTCAAACTGACCGACGCGATTGGCCGCGAATGGCAATGCGGCACGTTCCAGGCCGATTTCAACATGCCGGTGCGTCTGGATGCCGAATATATCGGCGAGGACGGGGCCAAGCACCGCCCCGTCATGATGCACCGTGCGGTGCTGGGGTCGTTTGAACGCTTCATTGGCATTCTGATCGAAAACTACGCCGGCAAGCTGCCGTTCTGGCTGGCCCCGCGTCAAGTCGTCGTGGCCTCGATTGTGTCGGGGGCGGATGACTATGTTCAGGAAATCGTCACCGCCCTGCGCGCCGCAGGTATCCGGGCCGAGGCCGATACGCGGAACGAAAAGATCAACTACAAGGTGCGCGAACATTCCGTCGGCAAAGTCCCCGCGATCATGGCCATCGGCATGAAAGAGGTCGAGGACTGCAGCGTATCCATCCGCCGCCTTGACCAGCAAGGCAGCCGCACCCTGCCGCTGGATCAGGCCATCAGCGACCTGAAGGCCGAGGCGACACCACCGGATCTGCGCTGAATGGTGCTTTAAACGTAACAGAGCGATGCCCGCAGATGATGCAGGCACCGTTTTCGCTTGCCTTTATTAACGAATCGTTCATGCTTCCCCCGCGTGAGCAAACTTTCTACCGCCTCCTCCGATACGGGGCAGCCGGACGACCGAAAGACAGGCTGCACGGCCCCGTGCATGACGCAAGGGGATGATTTGAAGGAGAGACGGACATGGCCACCGGAACGGTCAAATGGTTTAACACGACGAAGGGCTATGGTTTCATCGCCCCTGATGACGGCGGCAAAGATGTGTTCGTGCACATCTCGGCGGTCGAGCGCGCCGGTCTGACCGGCCTGAAAGACAACCAGAAAATCGAGTACGAGCTGCAATCGGGCCGTGATGGCCGCGCTTCGGCTTCGGACCTGAAACTGCTCTGATTTTTGGCCGTCAGGCCAACGGGAACGGCCTGCGCTTGCGGGCCGTTTTTTTATTGGCAGCACCGTGTCTGCGGCACTGTCGGAATGGGGATGTGGACAAGCAACAAGCCATGAATCTTGCCGAATATGTGCTGCGGGCGGGGCTGGACTGCCCGGACAAGCTCGCCATGTCGGTTGTGGGCCCCAGCCGGGCGGACCGCTGGTCACATGGTCGGTTGCGGGCTGCGGTGCTGGGCTGTGCCACCGGCCTGCTGCGGGCGGGGCTGGTGCCGGGCGACCGGCTGTTGATGCGGCTTGGCAATACACCTGCGTTTCCCGTGGTTTATCTAGGTGCGATTGCGGCGGGGATTGTGCCGGTGCCGACCTCGGCCATGCTGACCATGCGCGAGGTGACGCGGATCGCCGATCAGATCGCCCCCGCAATGGTGGTGATGGGCGACGGAGTGGCGCTGCCCGACCGTGACCTGCCGATGCTGCACGAATCAGATATTGCCGGATTCGCCGCCTTGCCTCCTGCGGGTTTCGCGCAAGGCGACGCGGATCGGCTGGCTTATATCGTTTATACCTCGGGTTCGTCGGGCCAGCCGCGCGCTGTTGCCCATGCGCATCGTGCAATTTTGGCCCGGCAAATGATGTTCGAGGGCTGGTATGGGTTGCGCCCGACCGACCGGCTGCTGCACGCCGGGGCCTTTAACTGGACATTCACCTTGGGCACCGGGCTGATGGACCCGTGGACGATGGGGGCCAGCGCGCTGATCCCGGCGCAGGGGGTGGCATTGGAACAGATCCCGCTGTTGGCGCGTCGGCACGGGGCCAGTATTCTGGCGGCGGCCCCCGGTGTATTCCGGCGAATGCTGCGCGCCGATTGGTCCGCCTGGCCCGAACTGCGCCACGGGCTGACCGCGGGCGAGCGGCTGGACCCGGCGCTGCGCCTTGCGTGGCAGGACCGCACCGGCACCGACCTGCACGAAGCGATGGGAATGTCAGAATGTTCCACCTTTCTGTCAGGCAGCCCGGCACGTCCGGCCCCGCCCGGCACGGCGGGTTATCCGCAGCGGGGCCGCCATGTCGCGGTATTGGGCGATGATGGCACGCCTCTGCCACCCGGCCAGCCCGGCGCGTTGGCGGTGCGGCGCGACGATCCGGGGTTGTTTCTGGGATACCTTGGGCAACCCGATGAAACGGAATCAAAATTTTTGGGCGACTGGTTTCTGACCGGCGATCAGGCGGCGATGGACGATCAGGGTGCCATCACGCTGAACGGGCGCGCCGACGACATCATGAACGCGGGTGGCTATCGCGTCGCCCCCGCCGAAATCGAGGAGGTTCTGGCCACCCATCCCGGCGCGGGCGATGTGGCGGCGGCGGAAATTGCCGCGCCATCGGGCACCAGCTTTATCGCCGCCTTCTGGACCGGCCCGGCGACCGAGGGCGATCTGCGCGCCCTGTCCGAAACCGCGCTGGCGCGTTACAAGCAGCCACGTGCCTTTGTGAGCATCAATGCACTGCCGCGCACGCCCACGGGCAAAATCAACCGCCGCGCCCTGCGCGAGAACTGGCCTCAGCCATCGAAGGAAACCCCATGATCCGCCTTGATATTTTCGCTGACCCCGTATGTCCGTGGTGCTGGATCGGGCTGGCCGAGCTGTCGCGCGCGCTGGACAGCCGCCCAGATCATCCGTTCAGTATCGCCTATCACCCGTTCCGCCTGAACCCGCAGATGCCACGCGGCGGCATGGATCGGGCGGAATACCTGCGCGCCAAGTTCGGCGACCGCGTGGACGAGATCGAGGCACCGATGGCCGCCCGCGCCGCCGAACTTGGGCTGCATCTGAACCCCTCGCCGCGCGAACCTGACACGACCGACGCCCACCGGCTACTGCATTGGGCCGGGGTCGAGGGCGCGCAATCCGCTGTCATGTCGGGGCTGGTGCGCGCCCATTGGGAACAGGCCCGCGACATTGGCGACCCCGCCGTGCTGACCGGGATCGCCGCTGATGCCGGCATGGATCGCGATATGGTCGCCCGCCTGCTGGCCTCGGACGCTGACCGCGACACGGTGGCCGCGCGCGAAGCCCATGCGCGAGAAAAGGGGATCAGTTCCGTCCCGACCTTTATCGTGGCCGATCAGCACGCTGTCGCGGGGGCACAGCCTGCTGATCTGTGGCGGCGGGTGATCGACGATCTTAGTCAGGGAACCTGATCGTATCCATCGGATATTCGACAACACCCTGCAAGGGCTGGTCGCCATCCTCGCTGAAGATGAACACATGCAGGCTTTCGCCTGACAGGGTGACGCGGCAGAACTGACCGGGCTGCGCAATGGCTGGCGGACATTCGGCCAGATCGGCATGGGTCACGGCAGGTTCGAAATCCATATAGGTCATCACCGCCATTGGCACCGGGCGCTGTGGGGCGTCGTGGATCGTTTCATGGACCTTCGGCGCGGAATGTTCGGCCTCGCCCGGTTGCGAGGCAAATGCAGGCCCAGAAAGACCGGCGACAATGGCGAATGTCAGGGCAAAACGCATCTGGGGAACCTCCATTCCATGCGATATATCATTTCTGACTATTTTTATCTGAAATCGCAAGCCCTATCCGCAAGGGCTTGACCCGACGCGAATCCACCCCAATTCTGCGCGACTTAATGAAAGATCAGAACATGCCTCAGCCCACCCCCGCCGTGCGACGCCTGCCGCTGCCGGAATTCATTGCGATGCTGGCGTTCCTGTTTGCCACTGTCGCCTTTTCCATCGACGCGATGCTGCCCGCCTTGCCCGAAATCGCGCTGGCCGTGACGCCCGATAACGTCAACCGCGCGCAACTGGTGCTGACCTCGTTTGTGGGTGGCATGGGGGTTGGCACGCTGTTCGCCGGGCCGATTGCCGATGCTATCGGACGCAAGCTGACGATCACACTCGGCTTCATCATCTTTGGACTGGCCGCCACCGCCGCGATCTTTGCCAATACGCTGGAGGCGCTGCTGATCGCCCGTTTCGTGCAAGGCATCGGCTCGGCCGCGCCGCGTATTGTCGGGCTGGCACTGGTGCGCGATCTTTACGAAGGCCGTGAAATGGCGCGGATTTCGTCTTTCGTGATGATGATCTTTATTCTGATCCCGGCCATGGCCCCGGCGCTTGGGCAGGGCATCATCTGGATGGCGGGCTGGCATGGGGTGTTCGTCGCCTTCGTGCTGTTCGCCATCGTGGGCAGCCTGTGGCTGAACATCCGCCAGCCCGAGACCCTGCCGCCCGCCAACCGTCGTCCGCTGCGTCTGCCACTGCTGATCGCAGGCGCGCGCGAGGTGCTGGCCGACCGGCAGGTGATGCTGTCCACGCTGGTTCTGACACTGGGTTTTGCGCAGATGTTCGGCCTGCTGAGTTCTGCCCAGCAACTGTTCGGCGAGGCTTATGGCAAGGGTGCGCAGTTCCCGGCCTGGTTTGCGGCAATGGCACTGTTGTCCGGGATCGGCACGATCCTGAATGCTAAATATGTGATGACCATCGGGATGCGGCGGATCGCGGCATGGGCCTATGCGATGCAGGTTGTCATGTCGGGGATCGCGCTGATGCTGGTGCTGACTGGCAACCTGACCTTTCCGCTGTTCTTTATCTGGGCGGTCAGCGTGTTCTTTATGGCCGGTGTCACCTTTGGCAACCTGAACGCACTGGCCTTGCAGCGGATGGGGCATATCGCGGGGATGGCGGCGTCGATTGTGGCGGCGCTGTCCACGCTGGCATCTGTGCTGATCGCCGCGCCGGTCGGATTGCTGTATAACGGCACTGCCCTGCCCGCCGTGGCGGCGACGCTGATCTGTTCCACGCTGGCGCTGATCCTGATGCGGCAACTGCGCGACTGAGCGGTTGACAGTGCCGTAAACCCCGCTATAAGCGCGGCTTCTTTGGTGTTGGCGGCCCCTGCAAGGGGATGCCTGTCGCCCCGAAAGGGGAAAGGACAACGCCCTTCTGTAACTGAAATGAAGGAGATCAGCGATGACCAAACGCACCGCTGCCAAATACAAAATCGACCGCCGCATGGGCGAAAACATCTGGGGCCGCGCCAAATCCCCGGTGAACCGCCGCGAATACGGCCCCGGCCAGCACGGTCAGCGCCGCAAGAACAAACTGTCGGATTTCGGCACCCAGCTGCGCGCCAAGCAAAAGCTGAAGGGTCATTACGGCGACCTGACCGAAAAACAGTTCCGCCGCATCTATGCCGAGGCCGAGCGTGTGCGCGGTGACACCGGCGAAAACCTGATCGGCCTGCTGGAGCGTCGCCTGGACGCCGTGGTTTACCGCGCCAAGTTCGTGCCGACCATCTTCGCCGCCCGCCAGTTCGTGAACCACGGCCACGTAGAAGTGAACGGTAAAAAGGTGAACATCGCGTCCTATCGCGTCAAAGAAGGCGACGTGATCTCGGTGCGCGAGCGTTCGCGCCAGATGGCGCTGGTGCTGGAAGCCATCGCCTCGGGCGAGCGTGACATCCCGGATTACCTGGACGTTGACACCAACAAGCTGACCGCCACCTTCGTGCGCACCCCCGCCCTGGGCGATGTGCCCTTCGCCGTGGTGATGGAGCCGAACCTGGTCGTCGAATATTACGCGAAAAACTGATCTTTTTCAGATCACTGTTGCAGGGCCGCCCTTTTGGGGCGGCCTTTTTCATTAAAATCCCGTGTATTATATGGGCGACGTCGGGCAGTGCGATGTGTTACCTGCGAAACATCCTTTTATATTCACGGGGCGTTCCATGTCACAAATCACATTCCTCAAGCCGATGAATCTGACGGCAAAGACGAATTTTCATTTTCTGGATTTCGAGGATGGGCTGATCGACGGCTGGGTCTATTACGCTGGCGGCATAAAACTGCGAGCAACCTCGTATTTTGATGATTCGATGCGCGATCTGGATATTTACGTGAACGGCGTCAAAACCGTCGAAATGAAGGGGTTTCGTTTCAGCGTCGGTGGGGACTGGGCGGAAACGGCAATGATGACTGGCAACCTGCTGCCTTTCCTTCAACGGATCACCGCAGGAAATGATGTGATCACCGGCTCTGCCGGGAATGATGTCATCGATGCCGGCAGGGGGCATGACCGGATTGACGGCGGGACCGGCAACGACCTGATCTATGGCGGCGCGGGGGATGACACAATCAACGGCGGCGCGGGGGATGACCGGCTGTTCGGCGGCACGGGAAATGATACCTTTATCACCAGCAGCGGCCATGATGTGATTGATGGCGGCGCGGGCGTCGATGTCTTGCGCATCGCGGGCAATACAGGCGTGACCGTCAGCCTTGCCTCTACAGCGGTGCAATCGTTGGGAAATGGCGCTTCAGTCAAGCTGTCCGGCATCGAATCATTGATCGGAACTGGCGGCGCAGACCGGCTGACGGGCAATACAGACGCCAATCACATCGACGGCAGGGCCGGGAATGACTGGATCTTTGGCGGGGCCGGAAATGATACCTTGCTGGGCGGGGCCGGCAATGACACGTTACTGGGTGGGGCCGGTTATGACCTGCTGAATGGCGGTATCGGGAATGACCGATTGGACGGCGGCATCGGGAATGACACGCTTTTGGGCGGTGACGTGAATGATACCCTGCTGGGGGGCTACGGTCGCGAGTCGCTGGACGGCGGCCGCGGCGATGACCTGCTGTATGGCTGCGCGGGGGATGACATTCTGATTGGCGGTGCGGGTAAGGACACCCTGCGCGGCGGGGCCAATAATGATACGCTGCGCGGCGGTGCGGGCCACGATTCGCTGGATGGCGGGGCCGGGCGCGATATTCTGGAAGGTGGCGCGGGCAACGATATTTTAATCGGCGGTCGTGGCAATGACCTGCTGACAGGTGGCGCTGGTGCGGATCGCTTTGTCTTTTCCAAGGGCGACGGTCAGGATCAGATCATGGATTTCCAAAACGGGATCGACCAGATTATCTTTCGGTCGGGGGCGAAAAGCTTTGACGATCTGGATATTCAGGGGACCAGTTACCTGACTAAAATCACTTATGGCAGCGACAGCATTACCCTGCTCAATACAGACCACAGCCTGATCGACGCTTCGGATTTTATCTTTGGCTGAGCCGATCAAAGGGGGCGCTCGCGCCCCCTCTTGGCCTTGCGGCCAATTCACCCCCTGAGGATATTTTCAAACGAAAGACAGGCTGGGGGATCAGGCCGGTTTACCCCAGTTGGCATCCTGCATTTCCCGCAACCGGCTGGCGGTGCGTTCAAATTCAAAACTGCCTTCGCCTTCCATATACAACCGTTCGGGTTCGTCTGCGGCGCTGGCAATCAGGCGGACGCGGGCTTCGTAAAGCGTGTCGATCAGGGTGACGAAGCGTTTTGCCTCGTTATAGTTCGACTGTCCAAGGCGCGGGATGCCGTCGATCATCAGCACTTCGAGCGCGGCGGCAATGGCAAGATAGTCGGCGGGGCCAAGCGGTTTGCCGCAAAGATCCCAGAACCCCGCACGCGCGACCCCATCGGCATGGGCAGGCAGTTCCACCTGACGCCCCTGCACCGGCAGGATCAGTGGCTGGCCTTGGGCATGGCCAGTCAAGTCGTTCCAGATTTCATCCATTTCAGTGGTCGCCTGCACATTCACAGGCGCGAACCAGACCTGCCCGCCGCCAACGCGGCCCTGTCGCCAGTCGTTTTCGCTGACCAGTTCGACGACCTCCATCCTTTCGCGGATCAGGGCGATGAAGGGCAAGAAAAGCTGGCGGTTCAGGCCGTGTTTATACAGATCCTCTGGTGCGCGGTTCGAGGTGGTGACGACGATCACGCCCTGTTCGAACAGGATCTGGAACAGCCGCCCCACGATCATCGCATCAGCGATGTCGGTGATCTGCATTTCATCAAAGCACAGCAGCCGGGTTTCGGCGGCGACGCGCAGGGCGACCGGGCGCACGGCATCCGCCGCGCCGCTTTTGCGGGCTTCGTTCAGCCCGGCGTGGATTTCCTGCATGAATTGGTGGAAATGCACCCGGCGTTTGGTGACAGTATCGGCGGCATCGACGATCAGATCCATCAACATGGATTTGCCGCGTCCGACGCCGCCCCACAGATACAACCCCTTTGCCGCGACGGGCGCAGGGGCCGGGGCGCGGCCCAGCCAGCTGCGCCAGCCGCTGGCGGCGGCGGCGGGCGGGGTCGCGCTGACGGCATCCACCACGCGATCAAGATGCGGTAAAACAGCGGCTTGCGCCGGATCAGCGGCAATTTTGCCCTGGGCGATACGCTGGCGGTAAAGATCGGAAACGCGGCTCATGTTCCGCCGATGCCACAGGGGGCCAAGGCGTTGCAAGGGCGGATCAGCATATGACCCGCCCTTGCCCGTTCGGATCAGCGGCCCGTGCGGTTAAAGGCGCCGCGCGGGTCTTGGGACGGCAGGCCCAGCCAGTGGCGGGTGACAGCGGCCAGGTGCTGGGTGATTTCAACCTTTTGGGTAAAGCCGCGCGCATCGGCATCGGTTGCCGCCACGCCGACCAGCGCCGCCTTGTCGGCGCGGATCTCTTGCGCGGGGATCAGCGTTTCGCCGGTGCGGGCATCCGTGACCGTCACGGTATAGCGGATGTCGTGGACACCGACGTTACCTTCCATCGCGCGCGCCTTGGGGGTGAGAGCGTGGAACTGGCTGATGGTGGCATTGATAACCACCGGCTGACCGCCACGCAGGCCCGAAGCACCGTCGCGAATCCCTTGCGCGACGATGGCCGCGGCCTGTGCCCGACGGTCGCCCTGCGGATCGCCGTGCCACACGATGTCGGCGTCGGGGACATAGCTGTTAACCTCGGTCGTGGTCAGGGTCTGCGGCGCATTGACCCGGACATCGGCAACGCGCCAATTGGCTGTCGTTACGGGGTTCAGCTGTTCATACTGCGTTTCCCAGCTGTTCCGGGCGCAGCCGGTTATGCCCAGGATCAGGGCAACGGCAACGACAATGGATTTCAACATCGGCATATTCCTTTCTGGTCGCCCCGATCCGGGCGTCTGCGCGGTCAGAAAAACCACATAAGATCAATAAGCACAAGACGTTAGCACAGGTCAGATGCTTAGATCATCCCCGGCACGACCAGATCCGGCGGACGGTGGCCATCGGCAAAGGTCTTGATATTGATGATGACTTTTTCGCCCATCTCGGCCCGTCCCTCGATCGTGGCCGACCCCATATGCGGCAGCAGCACGACATTGGGCAGTTCGCGCAGGCGGGGGTTGATCTCGTGCCCGTGTTCGAACACGTCCAGCCCCGCGCCTGCGATCTCACCCGCGCGCAGCATCCGGGTCAGCGCATTTTCGTCGATCACCTCGCCGCGCGAGGTGTTGACGATCACGGCCGAGGGCTTCAGCAGCTTGAGCCGCCGGGCATTCAGCAGATGGAAGGTGCTGGGCGTATGCGGCGCGTTGATGCTGATGATGTCCATCCGGGCCAGCATCTGATCGAGGCTTTCCCAATAAGTCGCCTGCAATTCACCCTCGATTTCCGGGCGCAGGCGCTTGCGGTTGTGGTAATGCACCTGCATCCCAAAGGCATTGGCCCGGCGTGCAACGGCCTGCCCGATGCGACCCATGCCCAGAATGCCCAGCCTGCGCCCGCCGACCCGACCGCCCAGATGCCCGGTCGGCGACCAGCCCTTCCAGCGACCACCTTGCATTTCAGCCAGACCTTCGGGGATACGGCGGGTGACGGCCAGAATCAGCGCCATGGTCATGTCGGCGGTATCCTCGGTCACGACACCGGGGGTGTTCGACACCAGCACGCCGCGCTGCCGGGCACTGGTCACGTCGATATGGTCAACCCCCGCGCCATAGTTGGCGATCAGCTTCAGCCGGTCGCCGCCCTGCGCCAGCATATTGGCGTCGATCCGGTCGGTGATCGTGGGCACCAGAACGTCGCTGTCGCGCATCGCGGCAACCAGTTCGTCGCGCGACATCCGGCTGTCGTCGGGGCGCAGGGAAACGTCGAACAGTTCCTTCATCCGGGTTTCCACCGCTTCGGGCAGACGACGGGTGACGGCGACCTTCAGCCGGGGGCGGGAACTGGGGGCAGAGGCGATCATCATGACCTCACTTTCTGGTGGACGGGCGGGCCGCACCCTTTTCAAGCGCAGCAGCTTTTGGCAAACTGCCCGCGTTAAGCCAAAGGCACAAGACCCCCGGCACAAGGGGCGGGCAGGATCGCGGCAGATCGTCGCAAGAAGGACAGGAATAAAGATGCACACAGGGCTGAGGGCCGGGCTGGCCGCAATCGGATTTGCGGTGATGGGAACGATGGCCTGGGCCGATGGCGACGCACAGCCGCTGGTTCTGGCGCAGGCCGTCAGCGCCGATGCACAGATTTCGCGTAATGCCGCGCCCGACCGGGGGGCAGTCACGAACCTGCCGCTGCCGCGCTATGTCAGCCTGAAAGGGTCCGAGGGTAATGCCCGGCGCGGTCCCAGCCTGTCGCACCGCATCGACTGGGTATTTCGCCATGCCGGGATGCCGTTGCGCGTGGTCGCCGAATTCGGCCACTGGCGCCGGGTCGAGGATCGCGATGGCGCCGGCGGTTGGGTGCATTACGCGCTATTGTCGGGCGTGCGCACCGCGCTGATCGAAACCGACATGGCTGCGCTGCATTCCCGCCCCGACGAAAACGCCGAGGTTGTGGCGCGGGCCGAGGCGGGGGCCATTGTCCGCCTTGGGGAATGCAACCCGAACTGGTGCCGCGTCACCGGCGGTGGTCAGCGTGGCTGGATCAGCAAGGCCGACATCTGGGGCGTGGACGCCGACGAACTGCGTGACTGACTGCGGCATTGGCAGGATCCCCCTGCCAGGATGTGGACAGTGCCTCAGGCCCCGATCCTCTCTGCCGTTATCTGCCCGGATCACCCCCACGACGGCCAGCAGGCGATTGTCGATAGCCTTCTGGACCTGAGGGCCGACCTTGCACATCTGATCGACGCCCTCGGCCAGACCTTCGCTGCGTTGCTCACGAACAACCGACGAGGGGGACGAAGCGCCCTTTCGTTACAGCGGCGCGAATTACCGCTTTGACATCAGTAACAAAGAGATAGCGCTATGTACTATCCCTACGTAAAGACAGGCAGCCTTTCTCATTCCAGAACGCTTACTTAGAAGCCGTGGGCGGGAGGACTTAATCCGTCGAAACCGGGCTTTCATATGGTTGGTTGCCAGAATCCCACCCGTAATGCGTGATGTGATGAAACCCTGCCGCCAAGGCTCTGTTTTATGGCTGCGGCTGATTTGCATTGCCGCAGAAACTCGATATGTTCGGGGTGACATATCCATTTAATCTGTGCGCACTCTCGCCATCTGGATGAGTTTGCTATAAAATATGGCAAACTCATATCCAGCCCGGTTGCGCAGCCAATGTCCGCCACGCCATCCGCCCGCCGCAATTTCCTCAGAGGTCGTTTTCAGCGGCTTGATGATGACGCAATGCAACCACCATGGGCGGTGGCGGATATGGTCGATCTGTGCACAAGCTGCGGCGATTGCGCGCGCGCCTGCCCTCAGGGGATTATTCTGCGCGATGCGGACCATCGCCCGGTGGTCGATCTGCATCGCGATGCCTGCACCTTTTGCCGCGCTTGCGCCGATGCCTGCGAAACCGGCGCGTTGGACCCTGCCCTGCCGCTGGACTGGCCATGGCGGGCAAATGTAACGCTGGACAACTGCCTGTCGGCGCAGGGCGTTTATTGCCGTGCCTGCGAAGACAGTTGCGACGCGCTGGCGATCCGGTTCCGGCTGGCCGTCGGGGGGCGGTCGCTGCCCATAATTGACTTTGGTCAATGCACCGGCTGCGGCGCTTGTGCCAGTGTTTGTCCAAATCAGGCTGTGGGCTTTGCCCGCCATGCGGCCATTCAAAAAGAAAAGGCAAAAGAATGAATATCTGCGGCTGTCTTGTCCATGTTGCGCCCGCGTCGCTTGATTCGGCACGGGATGCCATTGCGGCCATGGATGGCGTCGAAGTTCATGCCGCGACCAATGATGGCCGTCTGGTCGTCGTGGTCGAGGATACGGCCGACAAACGCGCCTCGGACATCATCATGGCCGTTCATCAGGTGCCGGGCGTTTTATCGCTGACCCTGAATTATCATCATTTCGAAGACCTGACCCAAGCTCAGGCTGCCTCTCAGCCAGCCCCCGAAAGCCAGAGGACCGACGCATGACCATCTCGCAATCCCGCCGCACGTTCATCAAGGCAACCGCCGCCGCCAGCACCGCCGCAGCGGCTGGTATTCCGCTGGCGACCGGCCCGGCCATGGCGCAGGTGCGCACCCCCGACATCCGCTGGGACAAGGCGCCCTGCCGGTTCTGCGGCACCGGCTGTTCGGTGCTGGTCGGCACCAAGGATGGCCGCGTCGTCGCCACGCAGGGCGACCCGGATGCGCCGGTGAACCGTGGCCTGAACTGCATCAAGGGCTATTTCCTGTCCAAGATCATGTATGGTCAGGACCGGCTGACCATGCCGCTGCTGCGCAAGCGCAATGGCGTCTATGACAAGAACGGCGATTTCACCCCGGTCAGCTGGGACGAAGCCTTTGACATTATGGCCGAAAAATGGAAACAGGCGCTGAGCACCAAAGGCCCCGAAGCGGTCGGCATGTTCGGTTCCGGCCAGTGGACCATCTGGGAAGGCTATGCAGCGTCCAAGCTGATGAAGGCGGGCTTTCGGTCGAACAACCTTGACCCGAACGCGCGCCACTGCATGGCATCCGCCGTCGTGGGCTTTATGCGCAGCTTTGGCATTGACGAGCCGATGGGCTGTTATGACGATTTCGAGGCCGCCGACACCTTTGTCCTTTGGGGCAGCAATATGGCGGAGATGCACCCGATCCTGTGGTCGCGCCTGACCGACACGCGCCTGACCAAGCCGGGGGCCGAAGTTCACGTCCTGTCCACTTATGAACACCGCAGCTTTGAATTGGCCGACAATGGCATGGTATTCAAGCCGCAGACCGATCTGGCGATCCTGAACTATATCGCCAATTACATCATCCAGAACGACGCGGTGAACTGGGATTTCCTGAACAACCACGTCAACCTGATGAAGACCGCGACCGACATCGGTTATGGCCTGCGCGACGAGGTGCCGCTGCAACAAGAGGCGGCGAATCCCAATGACGGCACGATGACGCCGATTGATTTCGACGAATATGCCGCATCCGTGGCGGAATATACTGTCGATAAGGTCGCCGAACTGTCCGGCGTGCCTGCGCATCAGTTGGAACGTCTGGCCCAGCAATATGCCGACCCGAACCGCAAGGTCATGTCGCTGTGGACCATGGGCTTTAACCAGCATACGCGCGGGTCTTGGGTGAACTCGCTGTGCTATAACGTGCATCTGCTGACCGGCAAGATCTCGGAACCCGGCAACTCGCCGTTCTCGCTGACCGGCCAGCCCTCGGCCTGCGGCACCGCGCGCGAGGTGGGGACCTTTGCCCACCGTCTGCCCGCCGATATGGTGGTCACGAACGAAGAACACCGCCGCCATACCGAAGACCTGTGGCAATTGCCCGAAGGCACGATCCCCGACAAGGTTGGCTTCCACGCGGTCGAACAGCATCGCAAGCTGAAAGACGGGGTGCTGAACGCCTATTGGGTGCAATGCACCAACAACATGCAGGCCGCCGCCAACATGAACGAGGAAGGTCTGCCCGGCTATCGCAACCCGGACAACTTCATCGTCGTGTCGGACCCCTACCCGACCGTCACCACCATGACCGCCGACCTGATCCTGCCCACCGCCATGTGGGTGGAAAAAGAGGGCGCCTATGGCAACGCCGAACGCCGCACCCAGTTCTGGCGCCAGCAGGTTTCGGCTCCGGGCGAGGCGCGCTCGGACGTGTGGCAGGTGATGGAGTTTTCCAAACGCTTCACCGTCGAAGAGGTCTGGCCCGCCGATCTGATCGCCAAGAAACCCGAACTGGCCGGCAAGACGCTGTTCGAGGTGCTGTTCGCCAATGGCACTGTGGACAAATACCCGGTGTCCGAGGTGGCCGAGGGCTTTGACAATCAGGAAAGCCAGCACTTTGGTTTCTACGTCCAAAAGGGCCTGTTCGAGGAATATGCCGCCTTTGGCCGGGGCCATGCGCATGATCTGGCCCCGTTCGAGACCTATCATCAGGCGCGCGGGCTGCGTTGGCCGGTCGTCGATGGCAAGGAAACGCTGTATCGTTTCCGCGAAGGTTACGACCCCTATGTCGAGGCCGGGTCGGGCGTGCAGTTCTATGGCTACCCCGACAAAAAGGCCAAGCTGATTTTTGCCCCCTATGAACCCGCAGCCGAGGAACCCAACGAAGAGTTCGACCTGTGGTTGTGCACGGGGCGGGTGCTGGAACATTGGCATTCCGGGTCGATGACCCGCCGCGTGCCGGAACTGCACCGGGCCTTCCCCTCGGCGGTGGTGTTCATGCACCCCGATGATGCTGCCGACCGCGGCTTGCGTCGCGGGCAGGACATCCGCATTTCCAGCCCGCGCGGGGAAATGCTCAGCCGGTTGGAAACGCGGGGGCGGAATAAACCGCCGCGCGGGCTGGTGTTCGTGCCGTTCTTTGACGAAAGCCAGCTTATCAACATGCTGACGCTGGACGCGACTTGTCCTCTGTCGAAAGAGACAGACTTCAAGAAATGCGCCTGCAAGGTCGAACGCGCCTGATCCGTGGCCAGCCATTGAAAGACGCCAGCCATGCGACCCGCCGCCAAGCCAGCCCACCCCGACCGCCGCCGGTTCCTGACGGATACCGCGCGGATGGCGGGCGGCTGTCTGGTGGCGGGGGCGGGGCTGGCATGGCTGGCCCGCGACGCCCGCGCCCTGCCGGCCGAGGCACTGCGCCCGCCCGGCGCGCTGCCTGAACGCGATTTTCTGGCTGCCTGCATCCGTTGCGGGCTGTGTGTGCGCGATTGTCCCTATGACACCCTGGTGCTGGCCGAACTGGGCCGCGACGGCCCGGCCACCGGCACCCCCTATTTCACCGCCCGTGATATTCCGTGCGAGATGTGCGACGATATTCCATGCGTCGCCGCCTGCCCCACTGGCGCGCTGGACCCGGCGCTGACCAATATCGACGATGCGCGTATGGGCACCGCTGTTCTGGTCGATCAGGAAAATTGCCTGAACTTTCTGGGGCTGCGCTGCGATGTCTGCTATCGCGTCTGCCCGGTGATCGACAAGGCGATCACGTTGGACATGTCGCACAACCCGCGTTCGGGCCATCACGCCATCTTTGCCCCCACTGTCCACGCCGACCACTGCACCGGCTGCGGCGTCTGTGAAAAGGCCTGCGTCCTGCCCGAAGCCGCGATCAAGGTGCTGCCCATCCGGCTGGCGCGGGGATCATCGGCGGAACATTACTTGCGCGGGTGGGAAGAACAGGAACGCAAGGGCGGCCCGGTGGTCGAGGGGATACAGGGCCTGCCCGCCCGCCTGCCCGAAGGCGCGCCCACGCTGCCCTCGCTTGATCCGGCGCTGAACCCGATGGACATGGGCGGCGGCGATTTCGTGCCCACCTTCCAACTGCCGGGCGGAGGTGGCCAATGAAACCCACCACCAAAGCCACCGTTTCTGCTAGGGCTGCCGGACGCGAGGCGATCGAGGCAAAAGGCTGGATCGGCGCGCATCGTTTCCTGATCCTGCGCCGGATCAGTCAGGCGGGCTTTCTGCTGCTGTTCCTGCTGGGGCCGTGGTTCGGCATCTGGTGGGTCGCGGGCAATCTGGCCGGGTCGCGCACGCTGGACGTGCTGCCGCTGACCGACCCGCTGATCCTGCTGCAAGCCATCGTCGCGGGGCATTGGCCCGAACTGACCGCGCTGGTCGGCGGGGTGATCGTGCTGGCGGCCTATGCGCTGATCGGCGGGCGGGTTTATTGTTCATGGGTCTGCCCGATCAACCCGGTGACGGATGCGGCGCATTGGCTGCACGACCGGCTTGGCCTGCAAAAAGGCTGGCAACCCAAGCGCAGCACGCGGTTCTGGCTGCTTGGCACGGTGCTGGCGGTCTCTGCGCTGACGGGCGCTATCGCATGGGAAATCGTGAACCCCGTGACCATGCTGCATCGCGGGCTGGTGTTTGGCATGGGCTTTGTCTGGGCCATGGTCGCCGCCGTGTTCCTGTTCGATCTGCTGGTGTCGCGGCGCGGCTGGTGCGGGCATATCTGCCCGGTCGGTGCCTTTTACAGCTTTGTCGGCAGCAAAAGCCTGTTGCGCGTCAGCGCCCGTAACCGCGCGGCCTGCGATGACTGTATGGATTGCTTTGCCGTCTGCCCGGAAAATCAGGTGATCTCGCCCGCGCTGCGTGGCAAGGGCCACGACACACCGCTGATCCTGTCGCCTGACTGCACCAATTGCGGGCGCTGCATCGACGTCTGTTCGGTCAACGTCTTTAACTTCACCCATCGTTTCGACAACCGCGTCAGCCCCCCGGCTGATGCCCCCGATCAAAAAGCCGCCTGATATGCAACGGAGAATCCAGATGAAGCTAGTGGTCCTTGCCGGAGTTTCCGCAACCGCAATCCTGCTGACCCTGACTGGTCTGGCAACAGCCCAGTCCTCGGGCGAGGTGCGCACCCTGCGCGGTGCCGATGTTCAGCAGGTGCTGCCTGCCGACGACATCCATCGCCAGCTGGAGGGGCGGATGTCGCGTAACTATCGCCAGCAACCGCCCTTGGTGCCGCATAGCATCGACCAGTATCAGATCGACATGCGCAACAACCAGTGCCTTGCCTGCCACGACTGGACCAATGCCGGTGAACGTGGCGCGCCCACCCTGTCGATGACGCATTATCAGGACCGCGAGGGCAATCAGCTTGACCAGATCCCCGGCACCCGCTGGTTCTGCAACGCCTGCCATGTGCCGCAGGCCAACGCGCCCGATCTGGTGCGCAACATCTTCCAGCCGTCCACCGGCAACTGACATAAAGGGGGAAAGTGATGGCGGATCAAAATGGCGCACCCAAGCGCAACATCCTGCGCAGGCTATGGGACGGGTTCTTCAGCCCGACTTCGGTTCTCAGCATCGGCTTTCTGCTGATCGCGGGCTTTATCGGCGGCATCCTGTTCTGGGGCGGGTTCCACTGGTCGCTGGAAATGACCAACACCGAAGAGTTCTGCACCTCGTGTCACACGATGGAGGTGAACCTGGGCGAATACCGCGAGACGGTTCACTATAACAACCATTCCGGCGTGCGGGCGATCTGTTCGGATTGCCACGTCCCGCATGAATGGAACCACAAGATCAAGGCCAAGATCATGGCGGTAAAGGACGTTTACCACGAAATCGCCGGCACCATTTCCACCCCCGAGAAATACGAGGAACACCGTCTGGCCATGGCATCCGCCGTGTGGCGCAAGATGAAGGCATCCGACAGCCGCGAATGTCGCAACTGCCATGCCTTTGATTATATGGACTTTACCATGCAGGAACGCCGCGCGGCAGATTCGCATCAGCGCGCCATCGACACCGGCATGACCTGCATCGACTGCCATCAGGGCATCGCGCACAAGCTGGCCCCCGGCTCGCAAGAGGAATACCGCCGTGTCGTGAACGAGCTGACCGAACAGGGCGTTATCGCTGCGCCTCCGTCCGATATGGCAGCGGTTCAATCGTGGATCAGCACCGCGTCGCAGTAACAGATTTCGCAGGCCGCCCGGCGGTCTGCCCAACAGGGAACCCCCCCGCCATGCTCAGCTTTCTTGATTTTCTTGGCACCCTTGGCAGCAATGTCATCGGCTTTCCGGGCATCCTTGGCCTTGCCTTCGGGATGATGACCCGAAACTGGATCATTGCCGCACTGGCCGGGGCCGTGGTCGGCGTGATCCAGACCTTTATCTTCAGCGACCGGACGGTTCTGTTCACCTATGAGATGAGCATCGCCATCGCGGTCGGCATCACCTTTGCCATATTGGGCTGCGCCATCCGCCATCGGGGCGCAACGGTATAAGGGGCGGCGCATCCCTGCCCGTGATTTCGGACAGGGATCAGCAGAACCCTTGCATCGGCGGGCAAGTCAGCCCGCCGCTTTTTGCGTATTGATACAGGGGTCGCGTCGGGTTCAGATCAGGCCGCGCCCGCGCAGCAGCGGTTCGACGCCCGGCATCTTGCCGCGAAAGGCCAGCCACAGGTCTTCGGCCGGGGCTGATCCGCCGCGCGACAGGATCGTATCTTCCAGCCGCTTTGCCGTTGCCGGATCGAACACATCGCCGGTTTCCTCGAACGCGGCAAAGGCATCGGCATCCATGACCTCGGACCACAGATAGCTGTAATACCCGGCAGAATATCCGTCGCCCGAAAACACATGGCTGAAATGCGGTGTGGCGTGGCGCATGGGGATGGCAGGCGGCGCGTCCAGTTCAGCCAGCAGTCGCGCCTGACGCGCCATCGGGTCATCGGGCGGGGTGGCGCTGTGAAAATCCAGATCGACCAGCGCCGATTGCAGATACTCCATCGAGGCAAAGCCCTGCCCGGCCCGGTCGGCATCCAGAATACGCTGGCGCAGCGCATCGGGCATCGGCGCACCAGTTTCAAAATGCCGGGCATGGGCCTGCAACACCTGCGGCTGATCCAGCCAATGTTCATAAAGCTGGCTGGGCAGTTCCACAAAGTCCCGCGCGACCGAGGTGCCCGCCAGCGAAGGCCAGGTTACATCCGACAGGATATGGTGCGTCGCATGGCCGAATTCGTGGAACAGCGTCTTGGCATCGTCCCATGACAGAAAGGCCGGCGCGCCGTCGCTGGCAGGCGGAGTAAAGTTGCAGACGTTCACCACGATGGGCCGCTGCCCCGCGCCAATCTTGTGCTGCATCTGCATCGCCGAACACCATGCCCCCGACCGCTTGCCGGGCCGGGCATAGTAATCGCCGATGAAAATCGCCATCTGCCGCCCGTCGCGCATCACCCGCCACGCCCGCGCCGACCTATCCCACAGCGGCGCGTCGAATGGCTGAAACTCTAGCCCGAACAGGCGGTTAGCGGTGTCGAATACGGCGCCCAGCATGGCGTCCAGCGTCAGATAGGGCTTGATCTCCGCCTCATCCAGATCGTGTTCAGCGCGGCGGCGACGTTCGGCATAATGGCGCCAGTCCCACGGTTCCAACGCGCCGTTGATGCCGTCAGCACGCAGCATCTCGGTCAGGGCGGCCTGATCCTGTTCGGCGCGGGCACGGGCCGGGTGCCAGACCTGCATCAGCAGATCGCGCACCCGATCCGCCGATCCGGCCATTTCCGGTTCCAGCTTGTAGGCGGCGAAATCGTCATAGCCCAGCAGGCGCGCGCGTTCATGGCGCAACGACAGAATTTCTGCCACGATGGCACCGTTATCCGTATCTGCGCCGCCCGCACCCTGCCCTGACCCACGCGCCACCCATGCGCGGAAGGCAGCTTCCCTCAACGCGCGGTCGGTCGCATATTCCAGAAACGGCACGATCAGCGATCGCGACAGCGTGACGACATGGCCATCCATCCCGCGTTCGCGCGCCGCCGCCGCCATCGACCGCAGCAGCCAATCGGGCAGCCCCGCCAGCCCGGCATCGGGCACCGGCAGGACATAATCCCTCTCATCCGTCAGCACGTTTTGCGAAAACTGCGTGGTCAGCACGGCCAGACGGTTGCGGATCGCGGCCATGCGATCACGCGACGCCCCCTCCAGCCCCGCGCCCGAGCGACGGAACCCGCGCAAGCTGAGATCGACCAGACGGGCATCCTCGGGCGACAGGCCACCCGCCTCGGCCACCGCCTGAACCCGCCGATACAGCCGCGCATCCATGCTGATCTTGCTGCCATAAGCGGCCAGTTTGGGCGCAAAATCGCGCTGCAACGCCTCGCGCGCGGGATTCGAGGCGACCCCGGCCAGCGTATAGAACACCGCCAGCACACGGTTCAGCCCGTCTTCGGCCTGCTCCATGGCCGCCAGCGTATTGGCGAAGTCCGGCGGCGCGGGGTCGGTGGCGATGGCCTCATGCGCGGCCTGGGCAGCAGCCAGTTCGGCGTCCACCACGGCGGCGAAATCATCATCCGCGATCAGATCGAAACGCGGCAACCCCTGGGGGCCGGACCATTGCACCAGTTCACGGTTCATCGCACACCTCTTGCCAGCGAAAGGCTCAGGCTAGCGCCACGCTCCTGCCGGTGCAACCAGCGGTCACGCCTTGTCCCGCGCCATCGCCGGATGGGCAACGATATTGGCATCTTCGATCAGGCGGCGGTGCTTTTTGGCCTCTGCCAGCACATCTTCGAACCTGTCCAGACCCTTGGCGGACAGGGCTTCGATCAGGCGCAGGAACGCCTCGGCGGTGGCCACGGTGTCGCCCATGGCGGTGTGGCGGTCTTCGGGCGGAATGACGATGCCCAGCCGTTCGGTCAGCGCATCCAGCGTATGCACCGCCGATTGCCCGTAAACCATCGCCGACAGCAGCACCGTATCCAGCACGCGGTTATCAAAATGCGCCCCGGTTTCCGGTGCGGCCGAGCGTAGAAAGCCCATATCGAACGGCGCGTTATGGGCGACCAGAACCGCCCCTTCGGCAAAGTGGTGAAAGGCGTTCAGCGCCGCCGTCATATCGGGTGCATCGGCCACCATTTCATCGGTGACGTGATGCACCGCGGTCGAGGCGGGCGGGATCGGGCGACCCGGATTGACCAGCGTGTCAAACCGCTCGCCGGTCAGTCGCCCGCGCGCGATGCGCACCCCGGCGATCTGCACGATCCGGTCTGACGGTGACAGCCCGGTGGTTTCGGTATCAAAGACCACGCAGGTCAGATCCGCCAGCCGCGACGATGCCGCCCCGCGCCCGGCCAAGGCAAAATCATAGGTCAGCCCACCGCCACCACCACCGGCACGCGCAACCGGCAAAGGCAGGATCAGGCGGCCATCACCGTTCAGCGCCTCGGCCCAGATGCCGGTGGCCTGCGCCGACAGCAGGTCCGCGCCGGTGCGTTCGGGCAGGTCGGGGTCGGGCGGCGTATCCAGCCACGCCTCCAGCCGGTCCATCGGCAGCGCCTTGCCCTGCCAATGCAGCACCAGATGCGCCTCGCCCGAGCCGGTTTCGCCGGGTTCGACGGTCAGGCACGGCTCATACCCCTCGGCCCGCAGGCAGTTGTTCAGCATGACCAGCAGCGCGTTCATCGCCCCGGCATCCGCCAGAAAATCGACGGCGGGGGCATCGTCCGCCAGAACCAGTCCGGTGGCCAGTTCCTTTAATGAGGCACGCGCCGCCGGGGCCGTCTCGGCCATGGCCTGAGACAGATCGCGCATGGCACGGGCCAGCCCCTGCCCCTCGGCCTGCAAAGCTTGGGCAAGCGCGGGCGGGATCGGACCGTCCAGCGTTTCCAGCATCGGAATCAGCGTCGCCGAATGCCGCCGCAGCGATTCCAGCGCCGAACGCGACATCGGCCTGTCGGCAGGGCGGTCGCGCAGGATCAGCAGAATCGCCCCATCCAGCGCCCGCATCCGCCCGGTCAGGGTGTCGTCATGCGTGGTGATGCATGTCAGATCGGTGGCCTCGGCCCCTGCCGCCAGCCGCGCCCGCGCCGCATCCACCGCCCCGGATCGCAGGAAACGGTCCAGCGGGCGGTCCAGACCCAGACCAGGCAGCAGACGCGCCGCCGACGCGTTATAGAACACCACCCGCCCGGCATTGTCGGTCATCACCGCACCCGCGCCGAAATCCGACAAGATCGCCTCAAGCGTCGTCTTTTCCCGCGCCAGATCCGAGGCATGTTCCTGAATCGCTGCCGCCAGCCGCTCGGCCTGCTGCGCGCGCGCCTCGGCGGCCGCATGGGCCGCGGGGCCAAGATCGGCCAGATAGCGTGATTCCTCTAGATCCGGGGCGGCGCCGGTGCGCAGCCCCCCGGCCAAGGTCTCGATCGGTTTGGCGACATTGCGGTCGAACAGATACCACACCCCGACGATCAGCACCGCCGCACCAAAGACACCGACCACCCCGGCCGCCGTCAACGCCGCAGACGCCCCCGGCACTGTTTGCCCCAGATAGCCAAGGTTGGCCTCGGTCAACCGCCGCCCGGCCAACAGCAGCCCAAGGGCAAACATCGCCGCGACACCCGCCGACAGGCCCAGAAAGATCAGCAGAACGCGCAGCCGCAACGACAGGCGCGTCAGCATCAGGCGGCCCCCTGTTCCAACAGCCGTGTCATTTCGGCGCGCAACTCCGACAGCTCGAACGGTTTGGCGATAAAGCCATCGGCCCCAAGCGCCAGCCCCTTGCGCCGTTCCACCACCGAGCCGCGCGCAGTCATCATCAGCACCCGCACCGATTTCAGATCGGGATCGGCCCGCAGATCCTGCACGATCTGATAACCCGAGACCTCGGGCAGCATCACATCCAGCAGCACCAGATCAGGTCGTTCGGCCCGGATCGCCTCGACCGCGCCGGCCCCGGTTGCCAGCCGGGAATGGTTATACCCCTCACGGCTGAGCAGATAATCCAGCGCGATGGCGATGTTATCCTCGTCCTCGATCACCATGATGCGCGCCATGACACCTCCCTATCCCCCCTTGCATACGGCGGCAAAAGCCGGGTCATCCGGCGCGGCCACCTGCCATTCCCCTTGCGGCAGGCGCATCCTCTCACCCGCGCAATCGAAATCCTGCCGGATCATATAGCCCTTGCCGCGCCGTTCGATCAGCGTGATCTGCGCGCTGCGCACACCATCCGCGCCGGTCGTTATGCTGCCCCGGTCCAGCGTGGCATAGCGCACCGTCACCGGCACCACATAGGACCACGGCGCCCAGGGAAAGCTGGTCTGGCCGCTGACCAGCACTTCGGCTTCGGCGGGCAGCCGGTCCACCATGCGGCCATACCAGGCGTAATCGTTCCAGACGGAATAGAGAATCATCGCCGCACCGATCCCCGCAGGCAGCAGCCAGCGCGGCAGATCAACCCCCGCCTTGCGCAGACCGTGCATCAGCGCAAACAACAGCGCCGCCGTGCCAATCGCAATCCCGACCACGCCCAGAATATCGGCGGCAATGCCGTCGGCCGCACTGTTCATCCCAGCATCCCCTTGCCGTGGCCGATGGCCGATTGCATCCCGCGCACCACCACAAAGGCATCGCGCAGGTGACTGCGTTCAAAATCAGGCAGCGCGGCGGGGGCCAGAAAGTTGTCGGGCTTTTTGCCCGCGCGCACCTCGGCGGCCTGCGCCTCCAGCCGTATGGTCTGGATCAGATCATAGGCCGCGATCAGATCACGCCCGCCGGTTTGCGACACCACCCCGGCTTCGGTCGCCACCTCCAGCCGGGCACGGGTGTTGACCGCCATCAGCCGCCCTTGCAGCGCATAGACACGCGCCAGATCGGTGATCGGCACGACGCCGTTCATCTTCATGTCGATCTCGTGACGATGCTCGCCCGAGCGCACCGTGGCAAAGCCGCCGATCAGCCCCAGAGGCGGGCGATGTTTCAGCGAGTTCGACACCATATGCGCCACAAAGATCGAATTGCGCGCCGCCATGTCCAGCGTATCGGTATGCAATCCTTCCAGCAGGGTTTCATCCCCGCCGATGGCGCGCAGATCGAACATGACGCTGGCCAGCATCTGCGCCTCGGGCGAGGGCTTGTCGATCCAGCCCCTGAAATAGCTGCGCCAGACCGGCAGAGGCTGCCGCCAACGCGGGTTCGTCGCCATCATATCGCCGGGGCAATAGACATAGCCGCATTCGTTCAGGCCATCGCTGACGATCCGTGCCAGTTCGGCGAAATAGGGCTCGTCCGCATCCGCCCCCTCGGCCAGAATCAGGCAGTTGTCCTGATCCGATACGCCGGTCTGTTCCTGCCGCCCCTGCGACCCGCAGGCCGCCCACAGATAGGCGGCGGGCGGCGGGCCAAGCCGGTCCTCGGCCAGACGCAGCAGGCGGCGCGTCACCGCATCGGCGATGTCGGTGATCATCCGCGTCACAACCTCGTGCCGCTGATGGCCGGCGACCAGCGAGACCAGCAGTTCGGGGATGCGCCGCGTCACCAAGGCCATCTCGGCCACGTTGCGGGCATCCGCCACCTCGCGGATCAGCACGGATGCCGACACCGCCTGCACCCGCATCAGATCGGTCTGGGTAATCATCCCGACAAAACGACCGTTTTCAATCACCGGCAAATGCCCGATGCGCCGTTCCAACATCAGGTTCAGCACGTCATAGCCAAGCGAGGCGGGCGACAGCGTAATCGGGTTCGCGGTCATGATCTGGCTGACGGCCGCATCAGGGGACATGCCATCGGCCACCACGCGGTTCGACATATCGCGGATGGTGACGATCCCGATCAGCGCGCCCGTTTCATCGGTGACGCCAAGGCTGCTGACATGGGCATCGCGCATTTGCTGCGCCGCCTGAACCACCGTTGTATCTGGCGGGCAGGACACGGCGCCACGGTTCAGCAGGTCAGACACTTTCAGCGTGGCAATCGGCGCGCCGCGATCCGCAGGCCCCTTGCCCCGGTCAAAAAACCGCGCCACCGCCGGGGTGCTGGCGATCAATTCCATCACCGTATCGCGGGGCAGCATCAGAACCGTGCTGTCCGTCGCCGCCGTCGCATTCGTCACCGCCACCCCATCACGCAGCAAACCGCGTTCGCCAAAGGAATTGCGCGGCCCCAGTTCTGACACGGAATCGCCGTTGGCATCCGTCACGGCGATCTGCCCGGTCTCGATCAGATACAGACCGGGCAGCAGATCGCCCTGGGCGTAAATCGTCTCGCCTGCGGCATAAGTCCTGCGGCTGAAGGAGCCGGCGACACGCGCCAGCTCTTCCCGCGACAGGCTGTCATAGGGGTGAACCGTTTCGATAAAGGCTGTGATCTTTTCCACCGCTTGCCCCTTTGCGAACACGGGTCGGGATACTTGCTTGCCCGAATACCCGCTTTGGAAACCGCGCCCCCAAGGCAGGGGGCGCGGCCAGTTCAAAGATCAGTGCGACTGCGCCGCACCCGCGCCGCGCGGCACGCGGACCGAGTCGATCAGGTCTTGCACATCCTGCGGCACCGGCTTGTCAGACTTCGAGATCAGATAAGCGACCACAAAGTTCAGCAGCGCGCCGATGGCACCAAAGGACTGCGGACCGACGCCCATGATCCAGTTGGCCGGAATATCCTCAAGCTGGTTGGTGCCGGGGATAAAGAACCAGCCCTTGTAGATGAAGATATAGACGCAGGTCGAAACCAGACCGACGATCATGCCCCAGACCGCACCCTTGCCGGTGATGGTCTTGCTGAAGATACCCATCATCAGCGCCGGGAAGATCGTGGCGGCCGCGATACCAAAGGCCAGCGCCACGGTCTGCGCGGCAAAGCCCGGCGGGTTCAGCCCCAGCAGCGTCGCAACCAGAATGGCGACCGCCATCGAGATACGCGCATACAGCAGTTCCTGCTTTTCCGAGATATTCGGATTCAGCGTCTTTTTAATCAGGTCATGCGACACCGCCGACGAAATCGCCAGCAGCAGCCCCGCCGCCGTGGACAGCGCCGCCGCCAGCGCACCGGCCGCCACGATGGCGATAACCCAACCCGGCAGGTTGGCGATTTCCGGGTTGGCCAGAACCATGATGTCATTGTTGACGGTGGTCAGTTCGTTGCCGACCAGCCCCTGTTCCTCGATCACACGCTGCAACTCGGGCGAATTCGCCACGCCTGCCTCGTTGTAATACTGGATGAGACCGTCGCCGTTCTTGTCTTCCCACGCCAGCAGGCCGGTGGTCTGCCAGGTGCGCATCCATTGCAGATGCGGCGCGGTTTCGATGTCGGTCAGCGACACCGCGGGCTGGCTGAAGGTCTGGCCCGTTTCCGCACCCGGCCACATGGTCGTGGACAGGTTCAGACGCGCCATCGAACCGACCGCCGGAGCGACCGTATACAGCAGCGCGATGAACACCAGCGCCCACCCGGCCGAGGACCGCGCGTCAGACACTTTCGGCACGGTAAAGAACCGGATGATGACATGCGGCAGACCCGCCGTGCCGATCATCAGCGACAGCGTGAACAGCAGCATGTTGAAGGTGCCCAGATGGTGCCCGGTATAAGACCGGAAGCCCAGATCCGTCACCACCTGATCCAGCTTGTGCAGGAACAGCATGTCCGACCCGCTATGCGTGCCGATCAGCCCCAGCTGCGGGAAGAAGTTGCCCGTCAGTTGCAGCGAGATGAACACCGCCGGAATGGTATAGGCGATAATCAGCACGATATATTGCGCCACCTGCGTATAGGTAATGCCCTTCATGCCGCCCAGCACCGCATAGGCGAATACCAGCGCCGCGCCGATCCACAGACCCGTGGCGTTCGACACCTCAAGATAGCGCGAAAAGGTCACGCCCACGCCGGTCATCTGACCGATCACGTAGGTGGTCGAAATGATAATCAGACAGATCACCCCGACCAGACGCGCGGTCTGCGAATAGAAACGATCCGCGATGAATTCCGGCACGGTGAACTTGCCGAACTTGCGCAGGTAAGGCGCCAGCAGCAGCGCCAACAGCACATAGCCGCCGGTCCAGCCCATCAGATAGGACGAGTTGTCATAGCCCACAAAGGCAATCAGACCCGCCATCGAGATGAACGAGGCCGCCGACATCCAGTCCGCGCCCGTCGCCATGCCGTTCATCACCGGATGAACGCCCTGGTTTGCGGCATAGAATTCGGCGGTAGAACCGGCCCGCGCCCACAGGGCGATGCCGATATAGATCGCAAAGGTAATCCCGATGACGATCAGGTTAAGCGTAAATTGGTCCATGATCCGCCCCTTATTCGTCCACGCCGTATTCACGGTCGAGACGGTTCATCCGCCACGCATACCAGAAGATCAGCACGATAAAGACCAGGATCGAGCCTTGCTGCGCGAACCAGAAGCCAAGATCACTGCCCCCCACGGGAATCCCCTGCAACATCGGCCGCAGGATGATCCCGAAGCCGAACGAAACCAGCGCCCAGATGGCAAGGCAGATCCAGATGATCCGCACGTTTGCCGCCCAATAGGCATTTGATGAATGCTTGTCGCTCATGTCTTTATGGTTCCCTCCCTTTTAGACATGTCCCACCCTGCCGCGCTGGTCAGGCGCACCCGGTGCGCGGCAATTTCCGGGTGCGTTTGCCGGGGCAAAAGGGGCGCACAAGGGCGCCCCGCCTTGTTCAGCCCCGGTTCATCCGATTTTCGATCAGCTCATCCACAACGCCGGGTTCAGCCAGCGTCGAGGTGTCGCCAAGGCTGCCAAAGTCGTTTTCGGCGATCTTGCGCAGAATACGGCGCATGATCTTGCCGGAACGGGTCTTGGGCAGGCCCGGAGACCACTGGATCAGGTCCGGGCTGGCGATGGGGCCGATTTCCGTGCGCACCCATTTCACCAGATCGGCGCGCAGTTCATCGGACGGCTCGATCCCGTTCATCAGGGTGACATAGGCATAGATGCCCTGCCCCTTCAGCGGATGCGGATAGCCGACCACAGCGGCCTCGGCGACCTTTTCATGGGCGACCAGCGCCGATTCCACCTCGGCCGTGCCCATGCGGTGGCCGCTGACGTTGATGACGTCATCCACCCGCCCGGTGATCCAGTAATAGCCGTCACTGTCGCGCCGACAGCCGTCGCCGCTGAAGTAATAGCCCTTGTATTGCTGGAAATACGCCTCTTGAAAGCGGTCGTGATCGCCCCACAGTGTGCGCATCTGTCCAGGCCAGCTGTCGCTGAAACACAGCACGCCCTCGGCTTCGGTTTCCTGCAACTTGCGGCCCGTCTGCGCATCCAGCACCACCGGCTTGACCCCGAAATAGGGGTTGGTCGCGGACCCCGGCTTGGCTTCGGTCGCGCCGGGCAGCGCGGTAATCATGTGCCCGCCGGTTTCGGTCTGCCAGAAGGTATCGACAATCGGGCATTTGCCCTTGCCGATGTTCTTGTCATACCAGTTCCATGCCTCGGGGTTGATCGGCTCGCCCACGGAACCCAGCACGCGCAGCTTGGACAGGTCGTATTTCGCGGGCCATTCCTCGCCCTTGCCCATCAGCGACCGGATCGCGGTTGGCGCGGTATAGAACTGGGTCACGCCATGCTTTTCGCAGACCTCCCAGAACCGGCCCGCGTCGGGAAAGGTCGGCACGCCTTCGAACATCACCGTCGTCGCGCCATTCGCCAGCGGCCCGTAAACGATATAGCTGTGCCCCGTGACCCAGCCCACATCGGCCGTGCACCAGAACACATCGCCGTCCTTGTAATCAAAGACATGCTGATGCGTCATCGAGGCATAGACCAGATAGCCGCCGGTGGTATGGACAACGCCCTTGGGCTTGCCGGTGGAACCACTGGTGTAAAGGATAAACAGCGGGTCTTCGGCCCCCATCGGGCGCGGCGGGCATTCGGGGCTGACCTGTTCCATCAGCGCCAGCACGTCCACATCGCGGCCCTGCACCCAGGTCGTCTGATCGCCGGTGTGTTTCACCACCAGACAGCGCACCTTATCGGAACAATGCAGCAAGGCGGCGTCGGTGTTTGATTTTAACGGCGTCCGCCGCCCGCCACGGGGGGCGGTGTCGGCGGTGATGACCAGCTTGGCCCCGCAATCGTTGATCCGGTTGGCCAGCGCATCGGGCGAGAAACCAGCGAAGACGATGGAATGGATCGCCCCGATCCGCGCGCAGGCCAGCATGGCATAGGCCGCCTCGGGGATCATCGGCAGATAGATCACCACCCGGTCGCCGCGCATCACGCCCTGCGACAGCAGCACGTTGGCCATCCGGTTCACCTTTTCGGACAGTTCCTTATAGGTGATATGCTGCGCCGGGGTCGCGGGATCATCGGGTTCGAAAATGATCGCCGTTTGCAGCGCGCGGTCGGCCAGATGCCGGTCCACGCAGTTATAGCAGGCGTTCAGAACGCCATCCTCGAACCACTTGATCTTGACCTTGCCAAAGGTGAAATCGGTGTCCTTGACCTTGGTATAAGGCTCGATCCAGTCCAGCCGCCTGCCTTCGCGGCCCCAGAACCCTTCGGGATCTTCAATCGATTCGTCATACATCGCGCGGTATTTCTCGGGCGAGATATGCGCGTTTTCAAAACCCGGCGGAATCGGATGCTTTTCAGTAGCTTGATCGGTCACGAGACCCCCTCCTCTCGTCTGTAAGACTTTTATTGTTGCCGATCCGGCGCAGATCGCAATCGGAAACAACATCCCTCGCGCCATGTTAATCACATAGAGGTGTCGCGCGTAAATACTTTTTTTGAAAGGAAAATTTTGTAAATTTATTGACGGAAACGGAACGCGAATTGTAAATCGTTCACAGGCCCGTCATCGCCCGTGCCTTATCCGGGGTATCTGCAAAGGCCAGATCATCATTCAGCATAGCACGAATCCGTGGCCGCGCGCCCGTTATCACCAGTGCGGTTTGCCGCTGCGACAGGCGGCGGCCAAAGTCGGCGATCATCTGTGCGCCGGTCGTATCCAGAAAGGTCACGCCCGCCATATCCAGCACCACCAGACGCGGCCGCGCCACGATCCGGTGCAGCAGCGATTCCATCCGCGCAACCGAGCCAAAAAACACCGGCCCGTTCAGATGGCAGGTAACGACATCTGGGTCACGCGTATTGAAACCCTCGCCCGGCACCGCCTCGGACAGTTGCGCCATACGGGCGATGAACACGGCACCGCCCAACGCCATGCCAATAATGATCCCCTCGGTCACGTCGCGGAAGATGGTTACAAGAAACGTCACCGCCATGGTGATCGCATCGCCCCGACTGATGCGGGCAAGGGCGGTAATGGCATGAACTTCAACCATATTCCACGCCACCACGGTCAGCAGCCCGGCCAGCCCGGCCAGCGGAATCGCCCCGGCCAACGGCGCGGCGACCATCAGCGTCACCAGCAGGATCGCCGCGTGGATGATGCCCGACCCCGGCCCCGACGACCCCGCGCGGACATTGGTGGCGGTGCGGGCAATTGTGCCGGTGGTGCAGAACCCGCCGAACAGCCCGGCACCGATATTGGCGATCCCCTGCCCGATCAGCTCATCATCGGCGCGCATCCGTGTGCCCGCCATCTGATCCGCCACCATCCCCGACAGCAGCGACTCAATCGCCCCCAGCAGGGTAAAACTGATCGCAAAGGGCAGTGCCGCGCGCATTGCATCCGTGCCGAGAACCGGCAGTTCCGGCATCGGCAGCCCGACAGGCAGCGCGCCAAAGCGATCGGCCACGGTTTCCACCGGCAGCGCCAGCCCGGCCAGCGTCGCCACCGCCACCGCGATCAGCAGCGACGGCAGGCGCGGCGCCCATCTTTGGCAGCCAAGGATCGTGGCAATGGTCAGCGCCGCAATGGCCAGGCTGGCCCCGCTGACCGTATCCCGCACCGCCAGCAAAGCCGGAATCTTTTCGATCAAAGGCCCCGGTTCCGCCCCCGGCAATTGCAGGCCGAACAGATCTTTCATCTGACTGGTCAGGATGATGACCCCAATGGCGGCGGTGAACCCGAGAATCACCGGATAGGGCACATAGCGGATCGTCCCGCCCATCCGAAACAGCCCCAGCAGTGCCAGCATCACCCCCGACATCATCGTGGCCAGGATCAGCCCCTGCACGCCAATCGCCGCCACGCAGGCCGACACCAGCACGATGAACGCCCCCGCCGGCCCGCCGATCTGATGCCGTGTGCCACCCATGGCACTGACTAGAAACCCGCCGACAATGGCCGTCACCAGCCCGCGATCCGGCCCAACTCCGCTGGCAATGGCAATCGCCATCGACAGGGGCAGCGCAACGATGGCGACGGTCAGCCCGGCTGACAGGTCGGCCCGGCGAAAGCGAAAGTCCAGAATGGCGGGGCGATAGAACATCAGGCCGTCACGGGTCTTGGAATGCTGCCACAGTTTCGCGCCAGACACGGCTTGTCAACGGCACGGGCAGGGCGCAGAAACACGACATGAACCCGATCCGACCCACCGACAACAGCGCCCGCGACCTTGCCCGCCGCCTGCTGGCCGATATGCGCCATGCCACCCTTGCCGTGCTGGACCCGGACACGGGCCACCCGCATCTGTCGCGCATCGCCTGCCAGATCGGGCCGGATGGCGCGCCTCTGGCCCTGCTGTCGGGGCTGGCCGCCCACAGCCGCGCGCTGATCGCCGATCCACGCGCCGCCCTGCTGGTGGACGCTCCGCCCGGCAAGGGCGATCCGCTGACCCACCCGCGCCTGTCGGTTCAGGTGATCGCGCGCCGCATAGACACCCCGAACCCGGACCTGCGCGACCGCTGGCTGGCTGCACATCCGCGCGCGGCGGTGTTCATTGACCTGCCCGATTTCCGCTTTTGGCACCTGACGCCACAATCGGCGCTGCTGAACGCGGGCTTTGGCGCGGCATTCCGGCTGATACCCGCAGACATGGCAACGCCGCCGCAAGGATAACCCTGCGGCGGCGCCCGCTTAATGACAACAGATCAGTGCGGCGAATCCATCCGCGCCAGAACCGCAACCCGCCCCTTGACCGCCGAACGCCAGTTCAGCTGAATACGGCGGTTGTTGTTACCCGCGCGGCTGCGCACCCATGGCATTTCCGCCACCTGCACATTGCTGGCATTGGTGATCGCGGTTTCCGCCGTCACCGACTCGACCGTCTTGGTCCAGCCCTGGAACGGCAGGCCGGTCGCGGCGGGCAAGGTCCATGTCGCCGATGCGGTGCTTTGGGTATACCGGATCAGCAGCGGGTTGGCGACATAGGTGTTGATGCCGTTGAACATGTTGCCGGTGAAATGCACGTTGCGCGCCTGATTGTGATCCAGATCGGCAAAGGTGGTGTCCACCCGGTCCACCCGTTCCACATTGCCGTCCAGCGCCTTGAACACGTTGCTGGAAACCGTCAGCCCGTGGATAAAGTGGTTCTTGCCATAGGGCTTGATCGTCAGCCAGGTGAACCACGACGCGGTATTGCTGCACAGGAAGGTGTTGCCGGTGATGGTCAGCCCGCCAAAGCTGAACTGGTTGCCGGTGAAATCAGGCGTGGCCGAATGCTCGTTCGTCCATTCGATGGATGAGTTATCGACATAGTTCCCGGTGATCGTCGTCTGCACGTTCTCCAGCGTCAGCACCAGCCCGGCATAGCGCAGCCCGTTCGCGGCACCATCCCCCTGAAACCAGTGGTTGCCGGTGATGATATGGCCACCGCCATTCGCCACCATAAAGTGCCCAAAGCGCACAAAACGGTTATCACGGATCTTAACGTCATTGGCGTTAACGTTGATCGCGACTGAATTGCGGTTCTGCGCCAGCTTGTCCATCTCGTTCGACAGGAACTGGCAGCGGTCCACCAGCAGATCCTGACAACCGCGCCCGATCGAGGTGATGCCCCGGTCGCGCGGGCGGGTCATATAGCAGTCGCGGATGGCGAACATCGACCCGGTAGGGGCCAGCATGATGCCGCTGGACAGACCGTTGCACTGGAATTCGATGTCGGTGAAATTCACCCGGTCAAAGCCCTGCATCCCCGAAAAATCCAGCAGATAGCGATAACGTTCAAAGCGATAGCTGCGCGTGCCCGCCCCGCCATACAACGGCTGCGACAGCGTGATCGTGCGGCGTGCCACATCCTTGGCCCGGACATAGACTTCGCGGCCCACGCCGTTCCCGATGACCCGGCTGCCCACTTCGACCGCTGCGACGTTAACCACGTTCGACAGCGTGTAAGGCGCGCTGACGTTATAGGTCGCCTGACTGTTGGCCACGCCCGTGGCCCACTTGCCCCCTTCGGCGGCCATGATCTGGCCGTTACAGATCACCCGGCGGTTCGACCAGGTGGTGATCGCGGGCATAATTTCGTGCATCAGCATCGGTTCGGTCAGATCCACGCGGCGGCCGCACAGGTCCAGCGACACATGGTCGGTATAGCCGAACAGCGCCTGCAACGCCTTTTTGAACCCCAGCGTTTCGCTGCCAAAGGCATCGGCATAGGTCGGGAAATCAAAGTTCTGCATGAACACGATGCGCGCCCGCACCGGCGCCTTCAGCCGCCCCTTGAACCGGATGGGCGAGCCGATCGACAGGTCGCTGTTAATCAGATACGTCCCCTCGGGCACCAGGATCGAGCCGCCATTCGTCGCCCGGTCCGCCGCCACAAAGGCCGCGCGGTCGTTCGTCACCCCGTCGCCCCGCGCGCCGTAATCGCGCACGTCAACCCAGTCGATCATGCTGGGCACAAAGGCCGCCGTCACATCCTCGACCCGGATGGATTCGATGCGGATCGCGCCGCCGTTCGCGCCAGTCAGGTCGATGCCGAAATGGCCGAACACCGCGGCGGTGCCCCAACTCATATCCACGCCAGGGCGGGTGCCCACGCCGACAATCGCGCTGACCTCGACCACACGGCCATAGCCGGTCAGGGCGCGCGTCGGGCCGACCTGCGTGACATTGCTGATATTCGCGCGCGATCCGTTCCCCGCCCAAGCGCCGATACGCACACTGGGCAGCGGCCCCGCCACCGCCTTGACCCGCGCCGAAACGCGCAGATAAACCCCCGGAATCATAGGGGTTTCCCCGACAAATCGCACCCGTGTCACCGATTCGGTCTTGATGATTTCCATGCAGGTGCCGAAATCCTGATCGGCGGGCACAATCGCCGCATTCGTCGCCGCCGACCACAGCGGCGTTCCGGGGCGGCCGGTCGTGCGGGACCAGACATTCAGCCCCGCGCTGAAATCCGGCGGCATCAGGGTCAGGCCGTTGGTGATGGCAATGTTCATCCGTCTCTCTCCACGCAGCAAAGGGACCGCGGCCCCCGCAATGCGTGAAGAAATAGTTGCCAAAAGGTTAACAACCGCTGAATGCAGCGCGCGCCCTGCAACACAAGGCGGCGCAACAGCCAGTTTTCGCCTGTCAGATCAGCCCTTTACCAGATCACCCGCCAAAGCCTTGGCAATCAACGCCTGCGTTTCATCCACGCCATACAGCGCGATGAAGCCGCCAAAGCGCGGCCCCTGATCCGCCCCCAGCAGCACCTGATACAGCGCCCCGAACCAGTCGCGCAGCGGCTCGAACCCGTGGTCCTTGCCGACCGCGAACACCATCGACTGCAATTCTTCGGGGTCCGCCGGTGCGTCCCATGCCGCCAGCCGGTCGGCCAGATCGCTGATCGCCGCGCGCTCCTGATCGATGGGCAGGCGGAACTGCCGCGTCGGCGCGACGAAATCGTTGAAATAGCGCAACGCAAAGCCCGCAGCCTGATCCAGATCGGGATGCGTTTCCGGGCTGGCATCGGGGGCGTAACGACGAATAAAGCCCCACAGCCCGTCCTTGTCCTTGGCCCCCGCGACCGAGGCCAGATTCAGCAGCATCTGGAACGGCACCACCAGATTGCTGGCCGGCACATTGCCGCCGTGAATATGCCAGACCGGGTTCGCCAGTTGCTGTTCTGGCGTCTGATCCGGGTAGGCGCGCAGTTGCTGATGGTATTCATCCACCGCCTTGGGGATGACATCGAAATACATCCGCTTGGCCGTTTTCGGCTTTTGATACATGAAATAGGACAGGCTTTCGGTGGCCGCATAGGTCAGCCATTCGTCAATAGAAAGGCCGTTCCCCTTGGATTTACTGATCTTTTGCCCATGCTGGTCAAGGAACAGTTCATAGGTGAAATGCTCGGGCGCACGCCCGCCCAGAATACGGCAAATGCCGTCATAAATCGGCGTATTGGTGCTGTGATCCTTGCCATACATCTCGAAATCGACGTCCAGCGCGGCCCAACGCGCGCCGAAATCCGGCTTCCATTGCAGTTTCACATTGCCGCCCGTGACCGGCAGCACCCATTCGCGGCCCGTCTCGTCATCGAAGGTGATCTCGCCGCGCGCGGCATCGACATGCTTGATCGGCACATACAACACCCGCCCGGTTTCAGGGTGGATCGGCAGGAAACAACTGTAAGTCTGCTGGCGTTCTTCGCGCAAGCTGGCCAGCATCACCGCCATGATCTCGTCATATTTGGCGCAGGCCTTCAGCAGCGTTTCATCAAACTGACCCGAGCGGTAAAACTCGGTCGCGCTGATGAATTCATATTCGAAACCAAAGGTATCCAGAAACCGCCGCAGCATGGCATTATTGTGATCACCAAAGCTGGGATATTCGCCAAACGGGTCCGGCACAGTGGTCAATGGTTCCTGCAAATGCTGGCGCAGCATCTCTTGCTGCGGCACGTTATCTGGCACCTTGCGCATCCCGTCCAGATCGTCGGAAAAACAGAACAGCCGCGTCGGAATGTCGGAAATCATCTCGAACGCGCGGCGGATCATCGTCGTGCGCGCCACCTCGCCAAAGGTGCCGATATGCGGCAGACCCGAAGGGCCGTAACCCGTCTCGAACAGCACATAGCCCTTGTCCGGGTCTTTCTTTTCGTAACGTTTCAGCACCCGCCGCGCCTCCTCGAACGGCCAGGCCTTCGAATTCATTGCAGCGTCGCGCAGGGTGGTCATCACGTTTCTCCTTGGGTGTTGTCGCGCGGCTTATTGAAACGGCACGCAATGGTCAATAATTTCACACCAAAGGCAGGAGCGATTGATGACCCTCGAACACCCCGGTTTTTCTGAATGCGACGCGCTGGTGGCGGTGATGGTCGCCGTTTCCTTTTCGGATGAAACGATGCGCACCTCTGAAATGGTGGCGATTCAGCGCATGGTCGATCATGCGCCGGTCTTTGCCAATTATGACGCCGACCGCATCCGCGCCATCAGCCAGACCGTGCTGACCCTGTTCGAAGAAGAGGACGGCCTTGACGCCCTGTTCGGCCTGATCCACGACGCCCTGCCGCAACGGCTGTATGAAACCGCCTATGCGCTGGCCTGTGACGTGGCCGCCGCCGATGGCCGCCTGGGCGAGACCGAGGCCGAAATGCTGCTGGAAATCCGGCACGAGCTGGACATCCCCCGCCTGCACGCCGCTGCGATTGAACTGTCGGCGCAGGTCCGTCACCGCGTGCTATAGTCGCGCCATCCAGCCTGCGATCAGGTCGTGTTGCAGCCGTTTCGCGGCACGCGTCCATGTGGCCACCCCCGGCACCTGTTCGCGTCCGGCGGCACCCGCGCGGCGGGCCGGATCGGCACAGGCGATGGAAAACACCACCCGCCCCCGCTGCGGCACATCGGCATAACCAGCCAGATTTGATATAAAATTCAGCGTCCCGGTTTTGGCCCTGATCGGGGCGGGCAGATCCCCCTCGCGCCCCAGATCGTCGGCAAAGGGCCGGTCGCGCAGCAGATCAGCCAAGCCCAACCGCAGGCCCGGCCCGGTCAAAGCCCGCGCCATCGTCAGCGGCGAAATCCGGCTGGCGTCCGACAGGCCGGAATGATCCGCAAAGCGCAGATCGCCCACGACCCCCTGCCCGCGCAGCCATTCGGCCATCGCCGCCCCGCTGGTTTCCAGCGACCCCGCCCCGCTGGCCGCCAGTCCGATCGCCTCGGCGGTGATATTGGTGGAAAAGCGCAGCATATCCCGCACGATCCCGACCAAGGGCGCACTGTCGAGGCCCGCCACCTCGTTCCCGGCAGGCAGGTCGTCAATCACCTCGGGCGCGGGCAGCACCAGCCCGCGCGCCCGGCACAGCGTCTGAAACACGTCGCCCGCATACAGTTCCGGCAGGCGCACCGGCAGCCAGCGGCTGCCCTGCCCGCCAAGCGCCGCGCGCGATACCCGCCACCGTTCCGGCGGCCCTTCGCCCAGATAGCTGAACACCGGCTGCTGATCCGCCGCCTCGGCGCGGATGGTATAGGCACGGGGTGACTGCCGCGCGGCACGGGCCTGCACCTGCATGTCATACCTGGCCCCGTTGCGCCGCCAGCCCAGATGCACACGGTTGAAATTCAGGATCATCCCCGACAGCGCCGGGTTATAGGGCAGATGCGCCGCCTGCCCGATGGCGATCTGCCCGGATCGCGGCAAAGCCCCGCCCCAGACGGCAAAGCGCGCAGGGCTGCGCCCCCCCGCCGCCACCAGATCAGCGGCCAGCGCATCCAGCCCGTCCGTATCCAGATGCGGATCACCGCCGCCCGCCAGCACCAGCATATCCCCCGCGCGGATCACCCGCGTGCGGAATCGGTGCTGCGCCCCCAGCCGGTCCAGCGCATAGATCGCCGTCAGCGATTTCAGCGTGCTGGCCGGTGGCAAAGCCCCCTGCTGACCGCTGCTGTCCAGAATTTCGCCACTGGCTGAATCCAGCACGGCATATTCCACCACACCGGCCAGACCGGCGCGGCCAATGATCGCCGCACTGCCCGGCACCGGGCGCGGCAAAGGACGCATCGCCAGCCCCTCGGCCCGCGCGGCCAAAGGCAGCAGCGCCGCACCCAGCAGAAAACCACGCCGCCCCAGTCTCATCGCGCCATCGCCTGTTGCCGCGCCCGAATAGCGGTCGAGGACAGGTTCGACATCGGCACATTCACCAACACCCACGCCGGAGCCTTGGCCGACCCCAGCCGCCGCGCCTGCGATTCGGGCAGCCGCCAGCGCGCCATGATCTGCGCCGCAGGCGACAGACGCGCCCGCAGCCGCGATCCGGGCCGCGCGATCACCCCAATCGGCACCCGCGCCGCAATCTCGCGCCAGCGATCCCAGCGATTGAACTGCACCAGATTATCGGCCCCCATCAGCCACACAAAGCGCACCCCCGGATAGCGCGCCTGCAAGGCCGCAATCGTATCCGCCGTCATCCGCGTGCCCAAAGCCGCCTCGATCCCCGTCACCGTCACACGCGGATCGCGCATGATCGCCCGCGCCACAGCCATCCGCTGCGCCAAGGGCGCCGGCCCCCGCTCTTTCAGCGGATTGCCGGGGCTGACCAGCCACCACACCCGATCCAGCCCAAACCGGCGCAAGGCTTCTTCGGTGATGCGCACATGACCTTCGTGCGCAGGATCGAACGACCCGCCCAGCAAACCGATCCGCTGCCCGCGCAGCGCAAAAGGAAAATCCCTGTCCATGCAGCAGGGTCTAAAACAGCTGCGACGCCAAGGAAAGCTCAGGCTTTTTGTTTGCCAAAATCCGCAGCTTCGGGCACCAGCGCGCGCATGGCGTCGAATTGACACAGGAACACACGGCCCGACAGATCATCCAGAAAATGCGAGCGGCGCAGCTTGTCCATGACCGGGCCTTTCACCTCGGACAGATGCAGCGTGACGCCCATTTCGGACAGCCGCGCATTCAGCGCCTCAAGGCTTTTCAACGCCGACAGGTCGATGGCATTCACCGCCGAACACATCAGCACCACATGCCGGATCTGCTGATGACCCGTCACCCGGTCCAGCAGGTCATCCTCAAGAAAGCGGGCATTGGCGAAATACAGGCTTTCGTCGATGCGGATGGTCAGCAGATGCGGGGCGGTCAGCACATCGTGGCGCAGCATGTTCCGAAAATGCTGGGTGCCGGGCACCAGCCCCACCTCGGCGACATGCGGGCGCGATGTCTTGAACAGATGCAGCGCCACCGACAGTGCCACCCCGGCGATGACCCCCGTTTCCACCCCCAGCATCAGCGTCACCGCAATCGTCCCGGCAACGGCGGCAAAATCGGCGCGGCTATAGGCCCAGGCCCGGCGCAAAAGGCTGAAATCCACCAGCGCCAGCACCGCGACGATGATGGTCGCCGCCAGCGTCGCCACCGGCAGATCAGCGATCAGCGGCGTCAGCAACAGCGCCGCAACCGCCAGTCCTGCGGCGGCAAAGGCCCCCGCCGCCGGTGTTTCCGCCCCCGCATCATCATTCACCACCGAGCGCGCAAAACCGCCCGTCACCGGATAGCCGCCGGTAAAGCCCGCGCCGATATTGGCCATGCCAAGGCCGATCAGTTCCTGATTCGGGTCGATCCTCTCGCGCCGCCGCGCCGCCAGCGTCTGCGCGACGGATATGGACTCGACAAACCCCACGACCGAGATCAGCGCCGCAGGCACCAACAGCGCCCCCATCAAGGCGGGCGACAGGTCAGGCATGGTGAATGGCGGCAACCCCTGCGGCACCACGCCAACGACGGCAACCCCGCGCGCGCCCAGATCGAACAGCATCACCACCAGCGTGCTCAGCGCGACCGCCACCACCGGCACCGCGCGCGCCAGCACCGTGGCCGGAACGTCAGACAAACCGGCGCGGCGCAGCGCAGGCCGTGCACCCTTGCGCGCCCACCACAGAAACAGCAGCACCGGCAGGCCGATGGCCACCGTCCATGGGTTCACCTGCCCCAGATTGGCGAACAGCGGCGGCAGAATCTCGGGCAGGGTCTGGCCTCCGCCCGCGATGCCCAGCAGATGCCGCACCTGCCCCACCGCGATCAGAATGCCCGACGCGGTGATGAACCCCGCGATCACCGGATGCGACAGGAAATTCGCCAGAAAACCCAGTCGGAACAGCCCCATGGCCAGCAGCAGCAACCCCGACAGCAAGGCCAGAGTCAGCGCCGCGGTAGCATAGCCCATGGTCCCCGCCTGCGCCACCTGCCCCACTGCCGCCGCCGTCATCAGTGACACCACCGCCACCGGCCCCACGGCCAGCGCGCGGCTGGTGCCGAACATCGCATACAGCACAATCGGCAGGATCGAGGCATAGATCCCCGCCTGTGGCGGCAGCCCGGCCAGCATCGCATAGGCCAGCGATTGCGGGATCAGCATGATCGCGACGATCAGCGCCGCCAGCAGATCGCCCGCCAGCTTGCGCCGGTCATAGCGCCGCCCCCAATCCAGCACCGGCACATAGCGCGACAGCCCCCGTGCCACCGCCTACAGCCCGTTCACCGGCACCTTGAGCACAGGGCGCCCGTCGGCATCGGTCGGTATCTCGCCCGCGCGCATGTTGACTTGCAGCGAGGGCAGGATCAGGCGCGGCATGTCCAGCGTCGCATCGCGCGCCTGGCGCAGCTGCACGAACCCGGCCCGGTCGCGCCCGCCGCCAACATGGATGTTATGGGCCTTTTGCGCAGCTACGGTGGTTTCCCATGCAATATCGCGCCCCTCGGGGCCGTAATCGTGACATATGAACAGCCGCATATCATCGGGCAGCGACAGCACCTTTTGGATGCTGTCATACAGCACCCCGGCATCGCCACCGGGAAAATCGGCCCGCGCGCTGCCGCCGTCAGGCATGAACAGCGTATCGCCCACAAAAGCCGCATCGCCCACCACATGAGTCATGCAGGCAGGCGTATGGCCGGGGGTATGGATGGCAAAGCAGGTCATGCTGCCGATCTGATAAGTGTCACCATCGGCGAACAGCCGGTCAAACTGGCTGCCATCGCGCTGAAACCCTGTCCCTTCGTTGAAGATTTTCCCAAAAGTGTCCTGCACGATCAGGATGTTTTCGCCGATACCGATCTGGCCGCCCAGACGATCCTGAATATAGGGCGCGGCGGACAGGTGGTCGGCGTGGACATGGGTTTCGATGATCCATTCCAGCCGCAGCCCGCGATCCAGAATTGCCGCGATCAACTGGTCGGCATGATCATGGCTGATCCGCCCGGCGGCATAGTCGATGTCCATGACGGAATCGATGATCGCACAGGCATCCGAACCGGGATCTTTGACGATATAGCTGATGGTATGGGTCGCTTCGTCGAAAAAGCCGCTCACCTCGGGGTGGAGGGTCATATTCACGGGATAGCGGCTCATCCTGACCTCTTGTTCCTGAATACCCCGATTTCGCGGAATATTCTCCCCCTTGCTGCACCTTATACCATATTCGCGATTCAACATGTCAACCCTGCCAGCGGGCCAGAGCCTGAGCCGCCGCAATCGCCCGCCCCTGCCGCAGCGTGGCAGGGCTGGCCGACAGCCGCGGCGCAGGCGCGGGTTCGGCCCCGGCATAGCTGCCGCGCGCCGCCATATGCGGATGATGCGGCGCTTCGTCCATCGACAGGACAGGGGCAGCGCAGGCATCGGTGCCCTCCAGCAGCGCAGCCCAGTCGTCGCGCGAACGGGTAACGATGATCGCGGCCAGACGCGCGCGGATCGCAGGCCAGTTGCCGGGATCGGCACGGTCGGGCAGATCGGCCGGGTCAATCCCCAGATGGTGCAGTAATTCGGCCCAGAACTGCGGCTCGATCGCGCCGATGGCCAGATGCCGACCGTCGGCACATTCATAGACGGTATAATAGGGCGCGGCCCCGTCCAGCAAGTTCGCGCCGCGTCGGTCATGCCACGCGCCCGCCGCACGCATCCCGGAAATCATCGCCATCAGATGCGCGACGCCATCGCTGATCGCCGCATCCACCACCTGCCCCTGTCCGGTCCGCTGCGCGCGCCAGATCGCTGCCAGCATCCCGGCGACCAGATACATCGAGCCGCCCGCGAAATCGCCCAGCAGGTTCAGCGGCGGCACCGGATGATCTGCCGGGCCAATGGCATGCAACGCGCCGGTAATGGCGAGATAGGTCAGGTCATGCCCGGCGGAATGCGCCAAAGGCCCATGCTGTCCCCAGCCCGTCATCCGCCCGTAAACCAGCCGGGGGTTTTCGGGAAAATCGCCCGGCCCCAAGCCCAGCCGTTCCATCACACCGGGGCGCATCCCCTCGATCATGGCATCGGCGCGGGTGATCAGGCGGCGGGCTGTGGCCACGCCTGCCGGGGACTTGAGGTCCAGCTCCAGCCAGTCGCGACCCCGGTCCAGCACATCCCGTTCCAGCCCCAACACATGCCGGGCGCCGGGGCGGGTGATGCGGATCACATCGGCCCCGTGATCGGCCAGCCACATCGCCGCGAATGGCGTAGGGCCAAGGCCCGCGATTTCCACCACGCGCAAACCGTCCAGAACCGTCATGTGCTCCCCTTGCGGCAGCGGACAGGATTACCCCGCAAAACCATTGCCAGTTTGCGGACAGCAACAGGGCGGGTGCAAGCCTTTCGTCAGTGCAGCCAGCGCCGCAGCCCCGGCACCAGCGCAATCTTGCGCGGGCGGACGCGCGGCAAAATGACGGGAACCAGCAACAGGCCAGCGGTGGCAAGAATAGAAATCAACAGCATATCAGCCCTCCGTTTTGGTCAGCCTGACATGAAAATGTTACGATAAGCTTAAAAGAAATCAATCTGCCCGTTCGGCCAGTTCCAGCCATTCCTCTTCGGCAGCGGCCAGCGCGGCCTGCCGTTCTGCCAAAGCCTCGGATGCTTTGGCGAATTTCGCCGGGGCAGTGGTGAACAGTTCGGGATCGGACAAAAATTCTGACAATTTTCCGATTTCCGCCTCAAGCCGCTCCATGATCGCGGGCAGCGCCTCAAGCCGGTGCTTTTCGGTGAAGCTCAGCCCTTCGCGCGCAGGCTTGGGGCGGGCCGGAGCCGCCGCAGAGGCCGCCGCCGGGGCGGGCACGGCAGCGGGCGCAACCGCATCGGCGGGGCGCTGCGCGCGGTAATCGCTCCACCCACCGGGATAGATGACGGCGCGACCATCACCCTCCATCGCGATGGTGGTATCGGCCACGCGGTCGATAAAATCACGGTCATGGCTGACCAGCAGCACAGTGCCTTCGTATTCGCCCAGAATATCCTGCAACAAATCAAGGGTTTCCACGTCCAGATCGTTGGTCGGCTCGTCCAGCACCAACAGGTTGGACGGGCGCGCCATGATCCGCGCCAGCAGCAGCCGCGCCTTTTCGCCGCCTGACAGGCTGCCCACAGGGGCGCGGGCCTGCGCCTCGTCGAACAGAAAATCTTTCAGATAACCAACGACATGGCGCGGATTGCCGCGCACCATCACCTGATCCGCCCGCCCCGACACCCGCATCGAAGGATCGCCGGTCAGCGCATCCCACAGGCTGACATCGGGATTGATGGCGGCGCGGGCCTGATCGAATACGGCGATCTCCAGATTGGTGCCATGCGTCACCGTGCCGGTATCGGGCGGGATTTCGCCCGTCAACATTTTGATAAGCGTGGTCTTTCCGGCACCATTCGGGCCGACGAAGGCCACACGGTCGCCGCGCAGCACGCGCAGGTCAAAGGGGCGCAGGATCACCCGGTCGCCAAAAGCCTTGCTGATGCCGCGCGCCTCGATCACGCGCTTGCCCGATTGCGGCCCGGCGTCCAGCGCCATCGCTGCCGTGCCCTGCCGCCGGATCTGGCTGGCACGCTCGGCCCGCAGCGCGGCCAGCGCCCGCACGCGGCCCTGATTGCGCTTGCGCCGGGCACTGATGCCCTCGACCGCCCAACGGGCTTCGGCCTTGATCTTGCGGTCCAGCTTGTGCCGGGCCTCATCCTCGGCAGCCCAGGTTTCTTCGCGCCAGTCCTCGAAACCGTCAAAGCCCCTGTCCTGACGCCGCACCTCGCCCCGGTCGATCCACAACGTCGCGCGGGTCAGCGCCCGCAGAAAAGCGCGGTCGTGGCTGATCAGCACAAAGGCGGCACGCGTTTCCGACAGATACGATTCCAGCCAGCCGATGGCCTGAATGTCCAGATGGTTGGTCGGCTCGTCCAGCAACATCAGGTCGGGCGCCTCGGCCAGCAGACGCGCCAGCGCGGCGCGGCGGCGTTCCCCGCCGGACGCGGTGGCCACTGGGCGGGCGGGATCGAATCCTAGACCTTCGGCTGCCATTTCAACGCGATAGCCTTCGTCCTCGGGCAGACCGGCGCGGGCGAAATCACCCAAGCTGGCAAAACCGGACAGATCGGGGTCTTGTTCCATATAGCCGACACGGGTGCCCGCAGGCGTCACAACCGCGCCGCTGTCAGGTTCCACCAACCCGGCCATCACCTTCATCAGCGTCGATTTGCCCGACCCGTTGCGCCCGACCAAAGCCACCCGGTCGCCCTGCTGAACGGTCAGCGACAGGTCGTCGAAAACAGGATTGCCGCCGAAGGTCAGCGAAATGCCGGTGAGTTGTAACAAGGGAGCGCGCGCCATGGCGGGGCGTTAGCGCGGCGGCACGGCTGCGTCAATGCGAATGGCCGGGGATCGCCACAAAGTTTTTCTGTCAGATATTGACGCACAGGACCGGCGATGCAAGAACCCCTTCAGATACCTGACTGGAGGAGTCAATCATGCGTTCTGTCGTCCTTGCAGCCCTGATCGCCGGCACCGCCCTGCCCGCGCTGGCCCAAGAGCTGAACATCTATTCCCACCGCCAGCCCATGCTGATCGACCCGCTGTTGGAGGCGTTCACCGCCGAAACCGGCATCAAGGTCAATTCGGCCTATATCAATCAGGGGATGGTTGAACGCTTGCAGGCCGAGGGAGAGCGTTCGCCCGCCGACATCGTGCTGACCGTCGATATTGCCCGGCTGGGGCAGATCAAGGACGCTGGCCTGCTGCAACCCGTCGAGGACGCGGCGCTTGAGACGATTCCGGCCGGGCTGCGCGATGCCGATAACGAGTGGTTTGGCGTCACCACCCGCGCCCGTATCGTTTATGCCAGCAAGGATCGCGTGGCCGACGGCGAAGTGACCACCTATGAGGATCTGGCCGATCCGAAATGGAAGGGCCGCATCTGTTCGCGCACCTTCGGCAATGATTACAACATCGCCCTGACCGCCGCCTATCTGGCCCATCACGGCGAAGAGGCGACCCGCGAATGGCTGACCGCCCTGCGCGCCAACCTGGCGAAAAAGCCCGAGGGGAACGACCGCGCTCAGGTCAAATCCATCTGGGCGGGCGAATGCGACATCAGCATCGGCAACACCTATTACATGGGCGTGATGCTGAACGACCCGGAACAAAAGGAATGGGCGGAATCGGTGCGGATCGTCTTCCCGACCTTCGAGGATGGCGGCACGCATGTAAACGTTTCCGGCGTGGGTATGACCAAGGCCGCCCCCAACCGCGAGGCGGCGCTGCAATTCATGCAATTCCTGGTCAGTCCCGAGGCGCAGCGGATCTATGCCGAATCGAACAATGAATTTCCGGTCATCGACGGCGTGCCGCGGTCGGAACTGGTTGCCAGCTGGGGCGAATTCACCCCCGACGCGCTGGCCTTGCCCGAGGTTTCGGACCTGCGACCGGCCGCGCTGAAACTGATCGAGGAAGTCAACTTCGACGGCTGACCGGGGCGGCATCGCCGGACCGGGGCCTTGCCCCCGACCCCAGGATATTTAAAGACCAAGGATGGGCGCGGGGGTTTCCTGCGCCCGTTCTGCTGGGGGCGATATGGCACAAAAGATTATCATTGATACAGATCCGGGGCAGGATGATGCGGTGGCGCTTTTGCTGGCACTGGCCTCGCCGGAATTGCAGGTGCTGGGGGTGACGGCGGTGGCGGGCAATGTGCCCTTGCCTTTGACGGCGCTGAATGCGCGCAAGGTGGTGGAGTTGTCGGGGCGCGGCGATGTGCCGGTGTTTGCGGGCTGCGATGCACCGATGCACCGGCGGCTGGTGACAGCGGAACATGTCCACGGCAAAACCGGGCTGGACGGGATCGAATTGCCTGAACCCGTGTTGGCCTTGCAGGATCAGCACGCGGTTGATTTCATTATTGAAACCTTGCGGCGAGAACCGGCGGGAACGGTCACGCTGGTGCCGATCGGGCCGCTGACCAATATCGCCACCGCCTTTCGGCGTGCGCCCGACGTGGTGGCCCGTGTGCAGCGGATCGTGTTGATGGGCGGCGCCTATTTCGAGGTCGGCAACATCACCCCGGCGGCAGAGTTCAACATCTATGTCGATCCCGAGGCAGCGGCGATTGTGTTTGACGCGGGCGTGCCTTTGGTGGTGATGCCGCTGGATGTGACCCATGCGGCGCTGACCAACCGCGCCTGGGTCGAGAGGATGCGCGCGATGCCAAACCGCTGCGGACCTGCCGTGGCAAGCTGGACCGATTTCTTTGAGCGCTATGACCGCGAGAAATACGGGAGCGAGGGCGCACCGCTGCATGACCCCTGCACCATCGCCTGGCTGTTGCGGCCCGATCTGTTTTCGGGGCGCGAAATCAACGTCGAGATCGAAACCAAGGGCGAATTTACCCTTGGCATGACGGTGGCCGATTGGTGGCGGGTCAGCGACCGCGCCCCCAATGCGCTGTTCATGCGCGATGTGGACGCGGCGGGGTTCTTTGACCTGCTGACCGAACGGATTGCCCGCCTGCCCTGATGCCGTGTCACAGGCTGGCGGCAAAGCCTGCGATAAACCCGGCCAGAGCTTCGCGGGTTTTGTCGTCGGTCAGGTCGCCGTTTTCGTCAAACAGGCTGCCAGCGCGCGACACCATCAGCCGACCTTCAAACCACGGGCGGGTGCGCAGGGTGCGCAGCACCGGCAGCCAGTGATCCTGCGCCAAGATCGTGCCAAACCCGCCGGGCGAGGCGCCGATGACAGCCACCGGCATCCCGGCGAACAGATCCAGCCCCGGACCGCGCGACATCCAGTCCAGCGCGTTCTTGAACACGCCGGGAATACCGTTGTTATATTCGGGCGTGACCAGCAACAGCCCGTCTGCTGCGCCCAGCTGTTTCTGCAACTGCTGCACCGCTGCGGGCAGGCCGTGGGTGGCTTCCAGATCGCCGTCATACAACGGCACCTCGCGGATCGAACCGATCTCGATGGTGACGTGATCGGGCGCGGTGTCAGCCGCCGCGCGCAGCAGACCCGTGTTGAACGAGGCGCGGCGCAGGCTGCCAGACAGGCCAAGGATGGTGGTCATGCGGGTTTCTCCTCTGAGGGGCGGGGGCGAGGCGTGGTCAGCGGCTCGGGCGTGGGGCGATACAGGCGATCCAGCCCATCGCGGAGGTCGCCCTGCACCTGCATGGTCAGCCGCTCGGCGTCACGGCGACGGATGTCTTCCAGCGTTTCTTCGATCTCAGGCTCTGACAGGCCGAGTTCGCGCAGGCTTTCCGCACCCATGACAAGGGCGGATTCCAGCGTTTCGCGGATTTGGTAATCGACGCCAAGGCGGATCAGTTCGACGGAATGCCGTCGGTCAGTCGCACGCACCAACAGTTTAGCCATGGGAAATTCGTGATGAACCAGTTCGGCAATGCGGGTGGCCACCGCCTGATCATCAACGCAGACGATGATAACCTCGGCATCGACGGCGCCGGAATGATGCAGAATGTCCAGCCGCGCGCCATCGCCATAGAAGATCTTGAAGCCGAACGCCTCGTTGGCGATGCGGATCAGATCGGGGTCGGTTTCGATCACCGACACCTCGACATTCTGGCGCAGCAGCATCTGCGACACGATCTGCCCGAACCGGCCAAAACCGATCATCAGCACCTGCCCATGCAGATCGCGCGCCTCGTCCACCCCCTCCATAGAGGGCGAGTCGTCTTTTAACAGCCGGTCGGCGGCGATCAGGATCAGCGGGGTCAACGCCATCGACAAGATCACCACGGTAGAGAGCAGCGCGTTTTCATGATCGGTGATGACCCGCCCGGACACAGCACCCAGAAACAGCACAAAGGCGAATTCGCCGCCCTGCGCGAACATCGAGGCGCGGTGCAGCGCGGCATGATTGCTGTCGCCGAACAGGCGGGCGACCAGATAAATGCCCGCCGCCTTCACAGTCACGGCGGCGATCAGCATCGCCAGCACCATGGACCAGTCGGCGGCGATCAGGCGCAGGTCCAGTGACATGCCGACCGCCATGAAGAACAGCCCCATCAGCAGGCCCCGGAACGGTTCTATGTCGGTTTCGATCTGATGCCGATAACTGGACCCCGACAGCAGCACGCCCGCAATAAACGCCCCCATCGCCATCGACAGCCCGGCCCATTCCATCAGCAACGCGGCCCCCAGAACGATCAGCAGGGCACCCGCTGTCAGCACCTCGCGCGTGCGGGTGCGGGCCAGAAGGGCGAAGAACGGGTCCAGCAGATAACGTCCGGCAAGGATCAGCGCGGCCAGCGCACCGATGGCGATCAGGATACCGCCAATCCCGCTTTCGCCACTGGACACTGGGGACAGCATGGCGACGAAGGCCAGCAGCGGCACGATCATCAGATCCTCGAACAGCAAGATCGAAACAGCCTTCTGCCCCTCGGCGCTGGCAATTTCGCCGCGTTCCTGAAGGATCGACATGATAACGGCGGTCGATGACATCACAAACCCCGCGGCGCCGACAAAGGCGACCGCAGGGCTAAAGCTGAACAGCACGATGCCACCGACGGTCAGCAACGCGATACAGGTTATCACCTGCGCCGCGCCCAGGCCGAAAATCTGCCCGCGCATCCGCCACAGGGTCTGCGGGCGCAGTTCCAGCCCGATGACGAACAGGAACATGACAACGCCCAGTTCGGCGAAATGCAGGATCGAGGCCGGATCAGAGAACAGCCCGAACACCGAAGGTCCGACCAGCGCCCCGGCGGCGAAATAGCCCAGAACCGAGCCAAGCCCAAGCCAGCGGAACAGAGGCACCGCCGTGACCGCCGCGCCCATCAGCACGACCACCGGCCCGATCGTATGCGCAAGCCCTGCTGCCTCTGCCATGTTCGTCCCCCATCATTGTTTGCGTTATCAGACGTTAATTCCCAGACAACCGCAAGGGGGGAACAGCCCCCTCAGCCGCCATAAAGCCCCGTGGCCGCAACAAAAACAGCCGCCGCCACGGTGGCGGCGATCAGCGCCAGTTCCTGCCCGAACGGCGGCAGGTTGGGCATCCGCCGCCGCGCCCCTATAATCAGCAGCGGCGTGGCCCAGATCTGCGCCAGCGCGATCATGGTGATCGCCGCGGTCACGCCGAACTGCGTCAGCGCCAGCGGCAGGCCCACCAACATGACAGCCGCCGAAATCATCGAGACAAAGGCAACATTGCGGCTTTGCCCCTCGGCCAGAAGGAACATCGCATAGGGGGTCGTGCGCGCGCACAAAAAGCGGAACGACAGCAGCGAAACCATCCAGCCCGCCGCGTGATATTCGGGGGTATACAGCGCCTGGATCAGCAGCGGGCCGATAAAGAACCCGCCCAGAAATGTGACCAGAACCAGCGCCGCAAAGGCACGCATGACCTTGCGGAACACCTGGTCAAAATGATCGCGGGCGGTGCGCAGCTTTTCGGCAAAGCCCGCCAGCGCGATCTGCGATCCGACCATGGAAATCAGGTTCATCCCCGCCTCGATCCACAAAGCGGCGATGACGTAGATGCCAAAGGTGGTCTTGTCCAGAAACGCACCCAAAATCAGCCGGTCGCCCTGATTGGCCACAAAGGTTGACAGCGATGACACGATCAGCCAGCGCCCGTATTGCCACAGATCGGCAGCAATTTCGCGATCCCAGACCCAGCGCATCGGCGTATCGCGAAAGGCGATATGGGTCCAGATCATGCGCTGAAACGCGCCCAGCATCATCCCCAGCAACAGCACCCAGACAGTGGCCTTCCATTGCGCCAGCAGCACCATCAGGATGATGACGATGATCTGGTTGCCGATGTCGATCTGCGTGATCTTGCCCAGCATCAGCCGCCGTCTGGCCAGTGCGACCCCGGCCGATTCACAGCCCTTGAACAGCATCGCCAGCGACGACACCACGATCAGCCATGGCAGTTGCGGGTCGGCGTAAACACTGTCGGGCGGGGCCAAACGCGGCCCCAAAACCCCGATACCCAGCCCCGCAGCCGCCACCACTGCGGTAATCAACGTCGTTCGCACAATCTGCACCGACCATGCCGCGCGCAGGTAATACAGCTGATCGCCACGCTCGGACCGGATGATGCTTTGATGGACGCCGATGTCGGACAGCATCGTGACCAGAATATGCACCACCACCACCATCGCCATCAGGCCGAACGCCTCGGGCACCAGCAGGCGCGTCATGATGAGGTTGCTGACAAGACTGAGGCTGCGCTGTGTCACAATTCCGCCCACAGTAATAACCGAGGCGCGAATGCTGCGTGCCCGCAACGAACCGGAATCACCCGTCAGGCGGCGAAAGAACGATGGAATCTGCATGAAACGATGACGCACAAACTTACAGGAAAACAGCTTTCCGGCGCAGCTTGTGCCGCCTTTGCAGATCAAAGTCGATAGCCGATTGCCGGGGCAGGTAAACGATTGGCAAACATACGCGCAAGGTCACGGCGCTGCGCCCTCGATCACATAGATATAGGCCGACGCCCCCGGCAGCCCGCAATCCGGCGCACCACTGTCGGCCCCGCCGATCCTTAGCAGCCCGTCACGGATCAGGGCCGGGTCCAACGCGATTTCGTCGATCACCGGGGCGGGACCAGTGGTGAAGTTATCATCATAAGCCCCGCCGGTGCGGATCAGGCGCAGCGACCCGGCGCGCGTGACAGGCAAGGCCACCTCGACCGGGGTGCAGGCGTCGGTGCCATCAGGCGTGTCGGGCACCTGTCGCGACAACGCAAAAACGGTCAGTCGGTCATCATGACGGGCCGCGTAAACCGCGATTTGCGGCGCGCGGCGCACGGCGGCACGCCTTTCGGCCTTGCGCAGACGCTGAGTCGGCATATCGCCCGAGGCCGTAACGGCCAGCATCTCACCCGCGCCGTGGCGGTTCATGGCGGCCAGCAGGTTCCACGCCGGATAGCCCGCGCCGCCGTCATACCAGTTCTGATGCGAGCGCCAGTATTCGCCCGGACCAAAGGTGAAAAAGTTCTGCACCGTCATGCCCAATTGCCGCTGCATCAGGAAGGTATCCAGTGTCGCCACACCAGCGGCGCGGCTTTTCATCACCTGTTCCTGTTCGCGCTGCTGTTCGGGTGACAGCTTCGCGCCATTCAGCCCGTTCATCACATAGCCCGGCCCGGCCTCATACGTGCCGATCAGCGGGCGGCGCCCGGTCTGTGTGGAAACATCTTCAGCGCCCTTTGACACCTGTTCGATCCGCTGCGGCGTGACCTGAAGCACCTGATTGAGCAGGTTCATAAAGCTGGCCCTGTTGCGCCGCGGCGGGCCTTCGTTTTCATCCCAGCCGCCGTTATAGGCCGCAATGCTTAACAGATCGGCGGCATCGGCAGGCGCGGCCATCTGCGCCGCGCGACTGCCGAAATCGAAACCCGCGCGACCGCCGATGACGAAAATCATCTTGTCCTCAAGCCCTGCGCTATCCCACCATGGGCTGGACCGCAAAATCTGCGCCACATGGGCCTGAAACAGACCGTAAACCTGCCCGCTGTCATATTGCGTGCCGGTCGCAGCATCCGTCATGCCACGAAACACCCACGGGCGAAAAATCGGGTTCCAGGTTTCGTTGCCGACCTCGAAATAGATGCGGTCGAACTGATCGGTCCAGGGGGCTGCCCGCCCCTGTGCCGCCCGCAGCGCAGCCCAGGGCTTGTCAGCAGGGTCATCCGTCGCCGGATCAAAGGGGGCGGCCAGATATTCGATCAGTCCGCGCCATTCCTCATCGTTCAGATGCGGTTCGATCTGAAGCCATGGGTCTGCCGCCGCATCCTGCGCCCAGCCCAGAGAATCAGGCATTCCGGCCATCTGCTGATGCCGCAACCGGAACCCGCCGCTGCGCAGAAGCGCGGGCAGATCATAGGTGTCGGTCCCGGTGCGCACCATTCCGTGAAACCGCAGCGCCGAGATCCCGGCATCGTGCAGGGCTGTGCTGTCTTCGGCGCTCAGCGCCAGAAAGGGGATGTCGCTGCGGTGAACGCGCACATCATCCACATCGACCCAGCCCGGTCCCTGAAAGGCCAGCACCATCTGGCCGACAGGCCGCGCCTCGGTCAGCATCTCGGGCACGGTAAAGGTGGCGCTGACATTTGCCCATTCCGTGCCGTAATCCAGCGGCACGGCGGGCAAATCCTGATATGCGGTGCCCAGCAGGCGGAACTGCGCCCGGCCCGCACGCGCGCCGCGCAGACGTGCGGTCACGGTGTATTCCACGCCGGGGCGCAGCACCTGATACCAGCTTTGCCCGGTTCCCGCATGATTATACGCGCCAAGGGAAAACCGTGTCCGGCCCGGCAGTTCGACATGCAGATAGCTGCGCCCGCCCCATGTCCGCGCCGGATCGGGATCATGCGGGCGAAGCGACCATTTCGCATCACCCTGCGCATCATAGAAATCCGGCGTCATACGGCGCAGCCAACTGGAAGCGGCACCTGCGTTCCACACCCGGTCCGAGACCAGTTTCGTGCGGTCAGGCTGTTCGATCAGCTTGCGCAACACGATCAGATCGCCGCGTCGCACAGGCTCACCCGATGCGGCGTCGGTCAGGGTCAGGCCAAAGCCGCGCATCTGTTCGGGCGCGACATAGGACTGATAGACCATCACCCCCACAATGTCATCGTCATCGGCAGGCAAATCCCAGGTCAGCTGCACCTTGGCACCAGAGTCCATCCGCGCGCTTACCCCCTCGGGGGCAAGCGGCCCGCGCGGATCGGTGGCGGCATAGGGATCATCGACCGATGGCGGCCCTTCCGAGGGCCGGTCGGGATCGTCGCGGCTGGCCTGATCGCGCAGATCCTGTGGCACATCGACCCGTGCGGGAACGGCATAATCCGACAGGCGGCCCTGACTGTCATAGGTGCGCACGGTGAACCAGCGCGGCACGCCGGGGCGTTCCCAATCGGCGATCCAGACCGTCGCACGGCCCAGACCGGGATGCACCGAGATCATGCCGCCCGTCAGCGGCAACCACCCCGAAACCGCATGGCCGCCGGGGGCCACAGTGCCGCTGCGCACCTCGTGGAACCGGCCGTTCTCGACCCGCAATACCTGCACATCGGCAGCATCCAGCGCGCCATCGCGCAACACATCCCAACGGCTGACATCCTGCGCACTGACCACGATCCGTCCCGGCTGATCCACAGGCGAATCGTCCGCCGCATAGAACCAGTCGCGATGAATGATCGGTTCAAAGTCCCCGCCAGGGAAAAACGTGCTGCCCTCGCCCATGCTGTCAACCGTCGCCGTCACCCCTTGGGCGGCTGGCGCAACAACCTGATCGCTGACAGAAAAACGCGCCGGACCTGCGGACGCAGGCAACCCCGCCACAGCCAGAAGCGACGCCAAAGCCCCCCCAAGGCACAGCGCGCGCCACCATAAATGAAACAACATCGAACCGTCTCCGTCAGGTTGGGCATGCGACCGTTGCCCTAGCACAGGCACCCGCCACTGTCTTGCCGAGGCGGCGGCTTATCGCCGTAACACTGTCTGCTGCGGCTTAAAATCGCGTAAATTTGCAGGCAAACACTTCGTCTTGACGGCGATTGGTGGCATGATACGGCGTCCGCTGTCACCATTGGTCGCCCTTAGGTTCATTGTCATGGTCTATCTTGCCCTGTTCAGCTATCCGCTGGTGGCCATCCTGCTGTTCCGGCGGATGCAACTGGTGCCGGCGCTGATCTGGACATTCCTGTTGGGCCAGATGTTTCTGCCGCAAAGGTTTGTCATCAACATCCCCCTGCTGCCAGATCTGGACAAAACCACCATGCCCGCCGCCTGCGCGCTGGTGCTGGCGCTGAGCCGGGGGCGCGAAGAAATGCGCCGGGCCGCGCGTTCGACGGTTCGGGCCGCCGGATCGGTTCGCGAAACAGTCGCTGGAAAACTGGCGCATCGCAAACGGCATCCGATTTTTCTGCTGCTGATGCTGAGCTTTGTTCTGACACCGCTGGCAATCGCATTTACCAATATGGATGCGTTCAGCGTTGGCCCGGTAACAATGCTGCCAATGCGGATGTTTGACGGCTTTTCCATGATGCAGGACGCGATCATGACGCTGATCCCGTTCTTTCTGGCCCGCCGCTTTCTGGGCACACCCGAGGCGCAGCTGACATTTCTGCGCATCCTCGTGACCGCCGCGCTGATCTATTCGGTCTTCATGCTGTGGGAGGTGCGTTTCAGCCCGCAGTTGCACCGCCTGACTTACGGCTATCACCAGCACAGCTTTGTTCAGCATGTGCGCGATGGCTTTCGCCCGATGGTGTTCATGTCGCACGGGCTGGCGGTCGGTATTTTCTGCGCAATGTGCTGTCTGGCGACGGCGGCGCTGTGGCGGGTGTCATCGGATCGTCTGAAACAGGCGACCCAGGCGCGGCGCCAGAATCAACGCGGGCGCGCACCCGTGGCACTGGACGTCGCGGATGACACGGCAGCCGTTCAGGAAACCGCCGCGCGATCGAGGCGCGAAACGGCCCCGCGACGCGGCGCGAAACAGGCGCGTGATCCGCTGCGTAACCCGACACGCTGGGTGCTGACGCTGATGTGGCTGATGTTCATCACCTTTATCAGCCGGAATATGGGGGCAACCGCCATCGCGGCCGCGCTGTTGCCGTTTATCATTTTCGGCGGCATTCGCCTGCAACTGATGGCTGCCGCTCTGATCGGGCTGTTCATTCTGACCTTCCCGATGATGCGCAGTGCCGGGTTGGTGCCGCTGGATACGGTTCTGGAATGGTCGGGAAAAATCAACGAGCAGCGTGCAGATTCCCTAGCCTATCGTATCCGGAACGAGGATATGCTGCTGGAAAAGGCCAACGAACGGCCACTGTTCGGCTGGGGCAGCTGGGGGCGCAACCGGGTCCGCGATCAGGTCACGGGGCAAGACATCAGCGTGACCGATGGCGGTTGGATCATCACCTTGGGCACATCCGGCTGGGTCGGCTATCTGTCGTATTACGGCTTGCTGATCGTGCCGGTCGCGCTGCTGGCGCGGCGTCGCCGGGGGGATCTGGACACAGCATCCGCGGCGCTGTCGCTGATGCTGATCGCCAATATGATTGACGCGGTTCCCAATTCCAACATCACGCCGCTGACATGGTTGATCGCCGGATCGCTGGCCGGACGGGTGGAATTTACCTCTCGCGTTGCCGCACCGTCGCGTCGTGCCGCAGCAGCCTTGGTCGGCACCGCACGAGAACGGCACGCCGTGGCGTAAACGGGGTGAAGCGTCGCTCCCCGGCTGCCAGTCTTGAGCGGTGGCCGACGCAAAAGCAGCCCTTCGGTCCATCTGACCACTGCGCCACCCTTGCGCAGCCATGAAGTTATCTGGTGGGGCGTAAATCTTTACGATGCCACCGGCGGCCGCAGCGTCGGCGGCAGATCACTGGCCAGACTGCCCCGGAACAGATCCGCCAGCCATGCCGCTTCGGATGTGATAGCATAGTCGGCGCGCACCTTGTCGCGCCCGACCTGCCCCATGCGATCCCGCAGTTCGGGGTCAGACAGCAGCGCATCCAGCCGCGCGACCAGCGAATCCAGATCACCGGGCGGCACCAGATAGCCCGATGCGCCATCCTCGACCAATTCGCCAATCCCGGCGATGCGGGTTGTCACGACGGGCAGCCCTGCCGCCATCGCCTCCATCAGCACGACGGGCACACCTTCGGCAAAGCTGGGCAGCGCCAGCAGGTCGGCCTTGGCCAGATGCGCGGCGACCTGATCCTGTGTTTGCGTGCCGGTAAACGCCACCGCAGCATCGACCCCAAGCGTCCGTGCCTGCGATTCCAGCGCAGGCCGTTCCGGGCCGTCGCCGACCATCACCAGACGCGCATCGGGGTGCTGCGGCAACAGGGCGGCCAGCGCCTCGATCATCAGGGGCGCGCCCTTGACACCCGACATGCGCCCGATGAACACCATGGTCTTGCCCGGCGGGCTCACACGCGGCCCGGCATAGCGTTCGGGCTGAATGCCGCAATGCACGATCCGCATCCGGTTCCAGTGGCTGCGATCCGAAAACAGCATCCCCTGCGACCGGGCGAAGTGGCTGATATAGGCGGAAAAGGCGCTGCGGGCGATCTTTTCATCCAGACGCCAGCGGTGCGGCTCATACAGCTCGGTCGGGCCGTGCAGGGTAAAGCTGAACGGTGTGCCGTTCATTTCCGAAGCGAGCATTGCCACGGAACAGCTTGAATCCATGAAATGATTGTGCAGATGCCGTGCGCAGATCCGGTGCAGGTGATCGGCCAGCACCCCGGCTTCGAGGAAATAGAACATCTGCCACAGCGCCGCCTTGACCCCAGGCGAGCGGGTGCGCCAGGCCAACCCCAAGGCCCGCGCCCATCCACGCGGATTGCGCCGCAGCGCGCCCAGATGCGCGCCAATCAGCCGCAGCGGATGTTTTGCCTGCGACAGCACATAAAAGGTCTGCGCCAGTTCGGCCTGTTCGGCATCGCCCGCAACCTCATGCGCGGGGGGGCGGCGGATCGAACAGGTGCGGATGTCCAGCCCCAGATCACGCAGCGCCGCAACCTCGCGCTGAATGAACGTGTGTGACACCTTGGGGTAATCGCCCGTCAGATAGGCGATTGTCGGCGTTTCGGTCTGCTCTGTCATCACGGCCACCATTTACCTGAATACGCGCGGGCTGTAGCGCCTTTACCACCTGCCCCGCAACCCTAGCGCCCCCTGCTCCACCCGCCGTCACCGCGGCCTGCGCGGGTGGCGACATGCACAGCCAGATAGGTCAGCATCGACAGCGGCCGCGTCAGCCCCAGCCGCATCAGCAGGCCGGGGGTGACGCGGCCCTTACCCTCGTTTTGCAGCAGATCGGGCCAATGCTCGGCCAGTTGCGTGACACCGGCATCCTGACGCCGCCGCACACGCACCAGCGGCCCGAACCCCTCGATCATCGGCCAGATATAGCGGGCAGGCACCTCGACCCGCTCATCCGGGGTGAAGTGCAGCCGCACAAAGGTATCGTCGGAAATGATGTCGGGGAATGCCCCCCACCGTGCCCGCCCGGCGGCGTTGATCGCAAACAGCCCGGCACCGACCGCACCGCCCTTGACGAAGGGCAGCTTTGTCCAGATGCGGGCATAGCGACGGGTGGTGCCGGTGCGTGCCGGCGCGACCTGCAAGGTGCCGGTGGCATAGCGTGGCTGCGGCACCGCCAATGCGCCGCGCAACTGCCCCAGCAGGGCCGGTTCGCAGATCACATCGGCATCCAGAAACACGCGCGGCGCATCGGGGGTAGCCACCGCCTCGGCCCGGTTCAGCGCGTTCACCTTGCCCGGTTCGGGAATCGACAGCAGCAGCAAGTCCCATCCACGATCAGCAAAGCGCCCGGTCCAACCGCGCACCTTGTCCTCGGTCGCATCTTTGCAGGCGTTGGCGGCGACGATCACCTGCACCCGCCCCGCCGCCTGATCCTGTGCCAGCAGCGCGGCAAGGCAGGGGTCGATGTAATCCTGTTCATTGCTGGCCGGGATAATCACCGTCAGATCGGGGGAACCGGGAACCATTTGTCATAACCTCACTTTACCGCCAATGCGTCAGTTACACATATTTTCCGTTGCCATGGATCATGCTATCCGAGGATGCAAGACAGTTGCTGTCCGTGTTGATCTGTAAATATCAAGGGTAACCAAGTGATGAATCAGCGGCAAGAATCCGTGCGGATTCCGGTCTTTGCCAATGGCCGGTCCGAAACAATCCGCATAACCGCCCCCACCCGCGCCGGTTTGCTGGCCGATCTGGAACGGCTGATGGCGGCGCGACAGGGCTTTACGCTGGCGACGCTGAATCTGGATCATCTGGTCAAGCTGCGCAAAGATGCCGATTTCATGGCCGCTTATCAGGCACATAGCCATATCGTCGCCGATGGAAACCCGATCATCTGGCTGTCACGGCTGGCCGGGCAGCCGGTCGATCTGATTCCGGGATCGGAACTGGTGCAGCCGCTGGCCGCACTGGCCGCGCGCACCGGCACGCGGGTCGGTCTGCTAGGCTCGACCGACGAGGTGCTGGCGCTGACGGCGCAGCGGCTGGAATCCGCGCATCCCGGCCTGAACGTGGCGCTGCGTCATGCGCCGCCCTTTGGCTTTGACCCCACGGGGGCGGCAGCGGATCATGCGATCAATTTGTTGCGCGAACAGGATATTGGCCTGTGCTTTCTGGCCCTTGGCGCACCCAAGCAGGAAATTTTCGCCGCCTATGCCGCGCAATCCGTGCCGCAATGCGGCTTTGCCTCGGTCGGGGCGGGGCTGGATTTCATTGCGGGCAGTCAGGTCCGTGCACCGAAGTGGGTGCAGTCGATTGCGATGGAATGGGCCTGGCGCATGGCCAGCAATCCGCGCCGGCTGGCGCGCCGTTATGCCGATTGCTTTGCGATTCTGCCGGGCTTGGCCCTGCAAGCGCGCCGCAACCGGGCAGCCGCACAAAAGGAAACTTGATCGCATTTTCAGCATTTGCCGCTGTTTTTTTGCAGGACAAAGGTTTATGTTGCCCGCGTTTCAGAGTGCCGGAAAAGTTCCCAGATGACCGATACCACCGCCCCCCGCAGCAGTTTTGCGCTTGCCGACTGGATGCGCCCCGGCCCGTTCTGGCTGGTGTTGTCAATCGTGGCGGCCTTTGCCTTTTTCAGCGATGGCATCAACGCCCTGCTGCGCGCGTGGCAATTGCCGGAATACAGCCACGGGCCGCTGATCCCGGTGCTGTCGGCACTGCTGTTCCTGCGCCAGCTTAAGGAAGAACCCGTTCGCGATGGCCCGGTCACAGATCGCTGGCCGGGGGTGGTGCTGCTGATCGTGGCGATGTTGTTTGGCGCGCTTGGCACCTTGTCCGGAATCGACGACGTGGTGGCCTATGCGCTGATCCTGTGGGTCGGCGCGGTTCTGCTGATCTCGTTCGGCTGGTCGCAGGGCAAGCATTTCTGGCCGCCGGTGCTGCATCTGGTCTATATGCTGCCGCTGCCCGGTGTGCTGTATTTCAAGATGTCCACCTGGCTTCAGCTGATTTCGTCTGAACTGGGCGTGTTCTTCCTGCGCCTGATCGACGTGCCGGTGTTCCTTGAAGGCAATATCATCGACCTTGGCGTATATAAGCTGCATGTGGCCGAGGCATGTTCGGGCCTGCGTTACCTGTTCCCGATTCTGTCGTTCAGCTATATCTTTGCGGTGCTGTATCGTGGCCCGGTCTGGCACAAGGCCGTGCTGCTGCTGGCTGCGGCACCAATCACCGTGCTGATGAACTCGGTCCGCATCGCCTTTGCGGGCTGGATTGTGAATTATGTCGGGCTGGAACATCTGGAAGGCTTCACCCACTTTTTCGAAGGTTGGGTGGTGTTTCTGCTGTGCGTGCTGATGCTGTTCCTGCTGGCATGGCTGTTGCTGTTCCTGCGCCGCGACCGGCTGAGCCTGGTGGACGCGCTGGATCTGAACACGTCGGGCCTTGGCACCCAGTTCAGCCGTCTGCGCCTGATCGAGCCGTCCAAGGCGCTGATCGGGGCCACCGTCCTGCTGATCGCCGGTGCTATTGCGGTTCAGATGCGCCCGGAAATGCAGACCGTTCAGGTTGACCGCACGCCGCTGACGCTGTTCCCGACGCGGATCGGCGAATGGCGGTCGGACGGGCCAGTGCCGCTGGACCCGGCGATTGCGCGGTCGCTGGCCGCGGATGACTATATCTCGGCATCCTATGTGCATCCCGATTCCAGCACGCCGGTGCAGTTCTTTTCGGCCTATTACTACGATCAGTCCAAGGGCGGCATCCATTCGCCTGAGATCTGCCTGCCCGGTTCCGGCTGGGAAATCGCCTGGCTTCAACGCGAGGATATTGCACCGCAACTGGGTCTGGATCAGCCGTTCAATCTGAACCGCGCCATCATCCAGCAGGGCAATACGCGGATGATGGTGTATTACTGGTTCGAACAGCATGGCCGCCGCACGGCATGGGATTTCGCCGCCAAGATGTGGCTGCTGTGGGACGCGATCACCATTCAGCGCACTGATGGCGCCTTGGTGCGGATCATCACCCCGATCAATCCCGGTGAGTCGGATCAACAGGCCGAAGCGAGACTTCAGGAACTACTGAAAGACAGCCTGCCGCTGTTGCCACGCTATATCCCCGGCCTGTGACGGTTTTTGCCGTCACACTGGCATGGCAGCTTGCGATGGCCTCCGAATCTGGGTGATTTGATCCATTTGCCACTTGTGCATAACACACTTATCGGTTAGCATAACAAATGCTGCATTTGGCTGTTGTGCCAGAAGCGGCTGCTTTACGCCCGTTTCCGGGGTGACGCTTGGCAGAAATGCGCCGTTCAGGCGCAACATTCTGCCACGGTGATGGCTCTGAGCGCATTATTGTTGTCGCAGATTTTCCCGAAATCTACGTTGGCGCTGGGCAACCGCACGGTTGTTCACTGCTGTAACAAGATTGGGCAATTCAATGGTTCCTTCTATCTTCAAAACAGTAGCGGTCGCTGGCGCTGTGACGCTGGCATCTTTGACCGCGGCATCTGCGGCGACGACAATCGCCGCAGATAACACTTATCTCAGCGTCGGCGGCATTGTGTCGGCGCCGGGCACGTCGTTCCAATACGACTATATCGCGTCCGAGGATCTGACCGTCGATCAAATCGCGCTCAGCGCGGTTGGTGGGGCAACCGATGTCGGCAAAATCACCGCAACGCTGGTCGGCACGTCGCAAAGCGTGGTCATGTCGCCCTATACCAGCGGCCTGGTCTCGTTCGGCGGCGGCTTTTTGTCTGGCTTTGCACTGAAAGCGGGCGAAAGTTTTTCGATCCTGTTCGACGTGCTGGCAGGCAACACGCTGGCGAATGGCGTCGGGGTTCAGGTCAGCTTTGACACCATGGCCCCGGCCCCCGTGCCGGTGCCTGCAGCGGCTGGTCTGCTGGCGACCGCGCTTGGCGCACTGGGTTTTGCCGCCCGTCGCAAGCGCAAATCGGCCTGATCCCGACCCCACCCCGGCAAGGAAAGGCGGCTGTCATGGCCGCCTTTCGTCAATCCAGCGCCGCCATGCGTGACAACAGCAATTCCGATGAAATTTCGCCCACATGGACGCTGCGCAGCACCCCGTCGCGTCCGACAAACAGCGTCGCGGGCAGGCCGATGGCGGCATAATGCCGACCAAAGCGCCCATACCGATCCAGCACCACATTGGGCAGGCTGATCCCCTCGGTCGCCAGATAGGTGGCGATCCGGGCGGCATCCTCGCGCTGATTGACGAACAGAAACACCGTTTCGGGGTTGTCGCGCGCGACCTGCGCCATCATCGGCATTTCGCGTCGGCAGGGGCCACACCACGTCGCCCACAGGTTCACCACCACCGGCTGGCCGGTCAGACGGGCCGGGATCAGGCCCTGCCCGTCCAGCGTCTGAAACGGCTCATCCGGCAACACGGCAGGGGGGACGCTGCCGGTCCACAGGATCAGCACCACCGCCGTCGCCAGACCAGCGGCCGCAGGCGGAACCGCCCAGCGCAGCAAGGCCCCGTGCCGCCGCAGATAAACAAAGGTGAACACGATCATCGCGACAATACCGTTCGACACCTTGAACCCGCCCTGCCAAAAGGCCAGCGCGCGCCATGGTTGCGCGGCGAAGGTATCCAGATATTCCAGCACATGCCCGAACCGCGCCGCCAGCACAAAAACCAGCACCGACAGCCAGGCCCATGTCGCCAGCCGGGGGTGCACACGCCGCGCCAGCAATTCAGACAGCAGCACAAACACCGCCAGCGCGGCAATGGCGGTAAAGCGATCGGCGGAAAAGACCAGAGGACCAAGGGCAACAGCGTTCATGCCCCCGGCTTGGCCCGCCCCCCGCCAAAAGTCCACCCCCGGCCCGTTGACAATCGCGCCACCCCTGGCCTTTGATCCGCGCTGCACAAGGGGACGCGCATGGCCGATTTTCTGCTGCTGTTCATTGCCGGAATTCTGGGCGGTATCCTGAATGCCGTCGCGGGCGGTGGCACCTTCATCACCTTTCCGGCGCTGGTGTTCACCGGCGTGCCGCCCGTTGCCGCCAATGCCACCACCACGGTTGCGGCGCTGCCCGGCTATCTGGCCGCCGCCATCGGTTTTCGTCGCGACATCGCCTCTTTACCCAAAGCGCCGCTGATCCGGGTCACGGTCTGGACGATGATCGGCGGTGCTGTCGGCTCGGGCCTGCTGCTGGTCAGCTCGAACAAGGTCTTTGCGATTCTGGTGCCGTTTCTGCTGCTGGCCGCGACGCTGATCTTTATGAACGGGCCGCGCATCCGGCGAATGGCGGCGGGCTGGCGGCACGCAGTTGCGCCGTTCGGGCTGGGCACCCTGCTGCCGGTGGCGATCTATGGCGGCTATTTCAACGGCGGATTGGGGATCATTCTGCTGGCGATGTTTTCCATGTGGGGCATGACCGACTTGCATCAGATGAACGGGCTGAAAAGCTGGCTGTCTTTTGCACTGGCGGTGATCGCCTTTGCGGTCTTTGCAGCCGGGGGACAGGTGGTCTGGATACCGGCGGCGATCATGTCAGGGGGCACGATCATTGGCGGTGCCCTGGGTGCGCCAGTGGCCCGGCGCATCCCGATGCCCGCGCTTCGCCTGTTGATCGCCGCGGTCGGATTCGGCATGACAGCAATATTCTTTTGGCGCCTGTGGAGCGGAGCATAAACATGAGTGACATCAAACGGATCGAAACCGGCCAGCGGATGAGCCAGGCCGTCATCCATAACGGCATCGTCTATCTGGCCGGTCAGGTCGGAGAGCCGGGCGCGTCAGTGACCGATCAGACCAAGACTGTTCTGGCCCAGATCGACCGCCTGCTGGCCGAGGCCGGCACCGACAAGACCCGCATTCTGACCGCACAGGTCTGGATGGCCGACATGGCGGATTTCGCGGAAATGAACGCGGTCTGGGACGGCTGGGTCGCCCCCGGCCATGCACCTGCCCGCGCCACCGGCGAATCGGCCCTGGCTACGCCGGATTACAAGGTGGAAATCATCGTGGTTGCGGCGCAGTAATCGCCGCCAGAACAGATCGGGCCGCCCGATGGCCGGGCGGTTCGCCCCCCTGCCCCAGCCGCCGCATCGTCAGGGCCATGGCATCCAGTTGCGCCTGTCGCGCCGCCCCGCCGCGCAGCAGATCGACCAAGGCATCCGCCATCGGCGCAGGACGACAGTTTGCGGCGATGAATTCAGGCACGGCACGGGTCTCGCTGACCAGATTGACCAGCGTGACCGTATCGGTCAGCATCATACGCAGAATGATCCAGCGGCTGAGCGGTGCCATATCATAGGCAATCACCATCGGCACCGCATTCAGCGCCAGTTCCAGCGACACCGTGCCCGAGGCGGCCAAGGCCGCGTCCGCCGCCGCAAAAGCCGCCAGTTTGTCATCCGCGCCCGTGACAATCAGCGGGACGAGCGGCCAGTTCCGGGTCATGGCTTCGATCTCGGGGCGCAGATTATCCAGTGTCGGCAATACCACCCGCAGCCCCGGCACCTGCGCGGCCACCAGCCCCAACGTTTCGCCGAAGCGCGCCGTCAACTGCCGGATTTCGCCCCGGCGTGATCCGGGCAGGCACAGCACCAGCGGCGCATCTGCGGCGATGCCGTGGGCTGCGCGAAACGCCGCCGCTTGATCCGCGCTGGCCGGGGTTGCCGTGGCGATCGGATGGCCGACGAAATCGCAACTCATCCCGGCGGCCTGCATATAGGGCGGCTCGAACGGCAGCAGCGCCAGAACGTGATCGACGACAGGCGCCATCTTTGCCGCCCGCCCCGGCCGCCACGCCCAGACCGAGGGCGCGACATAGTGGATCACCCGCAAATCCGGCCACAGCGCCCGCGCCCGCCGCGCCACCCGCAGACAAAAGTCGGGACTGTCGATGGTAATCAGCGCCGCGGGCCGCTCCGCCGCCACCGCCTGCGCGGTTTCCTCGATCCGGCGTTTCAGGTGGAAATAGCGGGGCAGCACCTCGGTCAGCCCCATCAGCGTCAGTTCCTGCATGGGAAAGCGGCTGACCAACCCCTGTCCCTGCATCAGCGGCCCGCCGATGCCGTCAAAGGCAACCCCCGGCGACAGATCACGCAGCCCCGCCATCAGCGCCGCGCCAAGGGCATCGCCAGACGGCTCGCCCGCGATCAAAAAAAATCTCATGCCGATGGCCTCGTGGCGCCCAAAGTTGCGTATTCAGACAAACAGGAAGCGGGCTTCCTGCCTGGATAAAGGCCCATTATTCCGCCCGCGCCCACAAAAACAGCCCCTGCGCATCGGCACGGCGGATCGTTTCGTCGCGGTTCAGAACGATAACGCCCGCCGCCTGCCACGCAATGCCCGACAGCCCGGCGGCAGCGGCCTGATCGACGGTATCGGGGCCAATGGTTGGCAGGTCGACCCGACGGTCCTGCCCCGGTTTGGGGGCTTTATACAGCACGCCACCGCGCGGGTTTCTGCGCAGCGACTGATGGCGGACCACAAATTCCAGCATCGCCTGCGTGCCCGGCAGAGTTTCGATGGCAAGGCACAGCCCGCTCACCACAACACAGCCTTGCCCGATGTCCAACGGCCCGGTGGTGTTCAAAATGGTCGCGGCGCGTTCGGCATCGGCCGTGTCTTGCGAGGATGGGTCGCCGCACAGCAGGCCCCGCCCCGGCACCAGATCAGGGGCAATGTCGGGCAGCGCGCAGATGGTCAGGCCGGATTCCTCGAAAATCTCCAGCAGAGTCCGCAGCGCGGCGTCATCACCCGATTGCAGCGCCATCAGCATGCGCGGCACCAGCTGCGCGGTGCGCGGATCGAACATCTCGGGGTCAAGCCGTGGGCGCTGCACCGCCCCGGCAAAGATCACCCGCGTGATGCCGGTATCCGCCAGATGATCCAGAAACGGCACCAGACGTTCCAGCCGAAAGGGCGTGGCCGGAATCGATGGCGCAAACCCCTCTAGCGCATAGACCGGCGCATCGGGCAGTCGCGCGGCCAGATCAGGGGCCAGTGCCCCCTGCCCGGCGATGATGGCAAGATCGCTCATCCCGGATGCGGGGTCAGAAAGCTGCGGTCCGAGGGGCCGAGAATGAAATCCAGCACCTCGCGCTGCATCGGGGTCACGTTGTTACAGGCTGCCCCACGTGCCTTTTCGCGAAAACTGCCGCTTCCAAGCGCTGTCAGCAGGTCACGCAGCGCAGCAATGTCGGCACGCGTAGCGCCGCGCCGCTTTAGCCCGACAAGGTTCAGACCGTCCAGATGTGCACGCGGCCCCTGCACCAGACCATGCGGAATCACATCCGCCGTGACCATCGACAGCGCCCCGATCATCGCGCCACGCCCGATGCGCACGAACTGATGCACCCCCGACAGGCCGCCAACGATCACGTCGTCTTCCAGCACGCAATGGCCCGCGACAGCGACATTGTTCACCAAAATCACCCGGTCGCCGATCTGGCAGTCATGCGCGACATGGCTGCCCGCCATGAACAGCCCGTCATCGCCCACACGGGTCAGGCCGCCGCCGCCCCCGGTCCCCGGATTCATGGTGACATATTCGCGGATTCGGTTGCGCGCACCGATTTCCAGCCGCGTATTCTCGCCCCGGAATTTCAGATCCTGCGGCGCCTCGCCAATGCAGGCAAAGGGGAAGATTGCAGTCTCATCCCCGATCACCGTATCCCCCGCCAGAACCACATGCGATTTCAGCACGACACCACGCCCCAGCCGCACCTGCGGACCAATCACGCAAAACGGCCCGATGTGGCAGTCCGGGCCGATCACAGCCCCGTCCTCGATCACGGCCGAGGGGTGGATCACGGCCTCAGTCATCGGCCCTCAGCGCCATCATCGCGGTGAATTCGGCCTGCGCGGCCAGTTGCCCATCGACCAGCGCCCGGCCTTCGAATTTCCAGATCTTGCCGCCGCCGCGCTTGGCGGCGACATGCAGTTCCAGCACATCGCCCGGCACCACCATGCGCCGGAATTTGCAGGCGTCGATCCCCATGAAATAGGTCAAAAGCGGCTTGTCGATGATGTTCATGCTGATGCCGACCACCACAGCCGAGGTCTGCGCCATCGCCTCGATGATCGTAACACCGGGCATCACCGGCTCGGCCGGGAAGTGACCCTGGAAATGCGGTTCGTTGCAGGTGACGTTCTTGATCCCCACCGCCGACTCGTTGGGCACGATGTCGCGCACCTTGTCGATGAACAGGAACGGATAGCGATGCGGGATGATCCGCTTGATAAGGGCCAGATCGGCCTCGGTATAGGGGGCGGGGGTTGGTTTTGTATCGGCCATGATCCGTCCTTCGCGCGTTTCCAACCGACTAGCAAACCAAAGGTCAGGTTGACAAGGTTGTGTTATCAGAACCACAGCCCCCGCATCTTCTGTCCATAAATATCCTCTGGGGGTCCGGGGGGCGACGCGCCCCCGGCTTTGGGCGGCGACATCGCCCTGTCAGACCCGCCGCCGCGCCTCTGTCAACCAGCCCGCGACCAGCAGCCCGGCAATCACCACCAGCCAGACCCAGCCGGGCAACAGGGGCCGACGCGCAAGACCAGTCACCGTCGCCGCCTCGCGCGGGGTCAGGGCGATCCAGCGACCAAGGGCCGTTTCACCAAAAGCCTGCCGCCCGGCGCGCACGGTCCGCAGGTCGGGCACGCCGTCAGACAGGCGCAGCACCGCGCCGCCTGTGGCCTGCACCAATGGGCCAAGCGTCGTATCGCTGGCCACTGTCTGTTCAAATTCGCGCGGGGCGGCAGGGCCAAGCGCCAGCACCCGCGTCACATCACCGTCAGCCAGCCGATACAGCCCCGGCCCCGGCGCGATCCAGTCGGCCACGAACCGCCCCGGCCCGGCGGGCGTCAGCGGCAGGTCGGTCGCCAGCCCATCTGGCCCGGTAATACGCAGCGGCCCGGCCTCGTCCTGCATGGTCCGCCGCGTCAGCCGCACCCGCAGGTCGGCACCGACATCGGCCAGCAAGGTTTCCTCGTCCAGCTCGGGTTCCTTCATCGACCAATGCGCGATGCGGCGCAGCAGCTCAAGCTGCGGGCCGCCACCTTCAAAGCCGCGCCCCCACAGCCAGACCTGATCGCTGGTCATCTGCGCCACCCGTCCCTGCCCCACGCGATCAAGGATCAGCAGCGGGCGATCATCCGCGCCCGTCATCGCCACCACTCCGCGCGAAACGATGGTGTCGGCCATGCGCAGCCAGCGGCCCCAGGGCGCGGCGGGCACCTCATCCGGGCCAGCCGCGCCCGGCAGGCCCGAGGTTACGGGATGGCGCGCACCCTCGTCAGTCAGGCGCGGCAAAAACGGTGCGTCGATCACCCGCCCGGTGGGCCGCGCGGGCAGGATGCGGCCAAGCGGCGACAGGTTCAGGCTTTCGACACCTGCCATCTCTGGCCCGGCGGCGACCAGAATCGCACCGCCCTGTTCGACATAGCGGGCGATGTTGTCGTAATAATCGGCGGGCAGGATGCCCTGCACCCGATAGCGGTCAAAGATAATCAGGTCGAAATCGTCGATCCGCTGCATGAACAGTTCATGCGTGGGAAAGGCGATCAGCGCCAGTTCATCCACCGGCACGCCATCGAATTTATCCGGTGGGCGCAGGATGGTGAAATGGATCAGGTCCACCCCTGCATCCGATTTCAGCAGGTTGCGCCATGTCCGTTCCCCGGCATGAGGCTGCCCCGACACCAGCAGCACCCGTAGCCGGTCACGCACCCCGGTGATCGACAGAACCGCCGCGTTGTTCAGCACTGTCAGTTCCCCGCCCTCTGGCGCGTCAAAGCTGATCTGCACCACGTTCTGCCCGGCATGGGCAGGCACCACCGGCAGGTCCAGCGACGCGCCGACGGGGACGGCAAAGACCTGTTCCTCGCCGCCGTTCAGACTGATGCGCAGGTTCACGGGCTGGCCCGCCTCTTGGGCAGGGACGGCACCCTGATCCTCGATCCGCAGGCGGATGGTGGCGGGTTCACCGATCAGGCCAAAGGCGGGCGATTCTTCGATCACCAGCCGCCGGTCCCAATCACCGGGGGTGCCGGTCAGCAGCAGATGCACGGGCGCGGGTGCCGCCGACGGGATCATGGCGGCGTCATGCGCCTGCCCGTCCGTCACCGCGATCACCCCGGCAAGGCGCTGTTCCGGCTCGGCGGCGATGGCGCGGGTCAGCGCGGTGCCGATCAGGCTGCCGTTTTCATCATCACCCACGGTGATACGGCGCAGTTCGGTATCGGGCAGCGCGGCGATCTGGCGGGTCAGCGCGTCGATGGCGGCATCGGTCTGCGCCGCGCGGCCCGGCAGTGACTGGCTGGCGCTACGGTCGTCCAGCAGGATCACGATGTCGCTTAACCCCGCGCGCGTGCCAATTTCCAGCGCCGGTCCAGACAGCGCCGCCACAGCCGCCAGCCCGGCCAGCCCGCGCCACGCCCAGCCCCGCAGCCCGCGCCACAACGCAAACCCCGCCGCCAACAGCGCAAGCGCCGCCAGCGCGGCAATCAGCCACCAAGGCAGGGCGGGGTCAAAGCGCAGGGCGTTCATCGCTGCATCTCCTCGATGCGCAGACGGTCCAGCAGGGCGGGAACATGGACCTGATCGGATTTGTAATTGCCGGTCAGCACATACATCACCAGATTGACGCCGAAGCGAAAGGCCATCTCGCGCTGGCGTTCGCCCTCGAACCCGCGCCCCACGGGAAACACCGGCATCCCGTCATCGTCCAGCGCCCATGCCTCGGCCCAGGAATTGCCGCCGATGATGACGGGCGAGACGCCATCGTTCAGGTTGCGAAACGGCATCCCCTCATCCGCCGATGCCCCGGCGGGCGGCGCTTCGGCCCAGACCGGCGCGCCCTGCCAGCGGCCCGGAAAGCCTTGCAGCAGATAAAAGCTGCGGGTCAGCACGTGGTCATCGGGGATCGGGGCCAGCGGCGGCACATCCAGCGGCGCGGCCAGCGTGGCCAGATCGGCGCGTCCATCCGGCCCGCCAACGCCGGTCACATCACCGTCGCGGGTGTCGAACAGGATCATCCCGCCGGACCGCAGAAAGTGGTTTAGCCGCAAATAGGCCATGGGCGAGGGCGAAGGCTGGCCCGCCGTCACCGGCCAATAAAGAAAGGTCAGCACCGACAGATCGTCGCGATCCAGATCAATACCGACCGGCACGCCCGGCTCGACCGAGGTGCGCAGTGACAGCACGCGCGACAACCCGGCCAGCCCTTGATAAGAGGTCTCGTCCACAGCCTCGTCGCCGGTCAGCACATAGGCCAGCGCGACCTCATCGGCGGCGCGGATGGTTTCGGGCGGCACATCCTGCGCCATGGCGCGGGGGGCGGGCCATGCGGCCAGCAACAGCACAAGCGCGGCGGCGGTCGTGGTGGTCGCCACAGCAGATCGGCGGTGACGCGACAGCGCGGCGGTGGCCAGCGCATCCAGCACCATCAGCAGCACGGCCAGCGCGATCAACGGCGCGGCCAGCGCGCGGCCCGATTGCGCCGCCACATCCTCGATTGCCGCGCCGTCCCATGTCGCCGGGATCAGCGCCGTGCCCGCGTTCAGCGCCACGCGCCGTTCGCCCGCCGCATAGATGCCCGGCGGCTGTCCCGGCCCCGGCCCGCGCGCAAAATCATCCGCCGCGACCGGCACCGGATCGGCGGCGGGGCTGGCGCGGCCCCAGCCGTCCAGCAGCACCTGCGGCACCAAGTAATCCGCCGTCTCCGCCGCAGGCGCATCGCCGGGCGCGGCCCGTGCCGAACCGATCAGCCGATCCAGCATCTGCACGAACAGCCCCGACAGCGGCAGGTTCGACCATTCCGCATTCGCGGTGACGTGGAACAGCACCACCTGCCCCTGCCCCTCGGCCATGCGGGTTATCAGCGGCGTGCCGTCCACCAGCGCAGCAATCGTGCGTGCCGACAAATCGGGCGAGGGTTGCGCGATCAGTTGTGCGCGCACCGTCACCTCGTCCGGCGGGATCAGACCGGCGAACAGCCCCTGGGCGACAAAGGGCGCAATGCCACGCGGATCGCCCCATGACAACGCGCCGCCGACATCGCGCCCCCCAGGGCGCAGCGCGACCGGCAGCAGCGGTTCGGTATCCAGCCGGTCGCTGGCGGCCATGCGCGGTCCGGCAAAGCGGATCAGCAGCCCGCCCGCCTGCACCCATTCCGCCAACCGCCCGGTTTCGGGCAGGCCCACCTGATCGGCCAGCACGATCACATCGGGCGCAGCGTCCAGCACATCGGCAAGGCCGCCCTCGATCACATCGGCCACCGGGGTCAGCGCCCGGCGAAGATAGTGCATCGGTGACAGCAACTCCTGCCCCTCGGCCGCGCCTGCGGCATCACCGACCAGCGCCACCTTGTGCCGCCGCAGCCGGTCATCGGCCAGCACCACCACACCCGCATGGGCCACCCCCTCGACCTGATAGCGGGTGATGCGGTTGCGCAATTCCGGCGGCAGGTCGATGGCCACGGCGCGGCGCTGCCCCTGCCCTTCGGCCACCGGGGCACCGGGGGTCAGCCGGGCTAGCGCGCGGGGGGTGCCCTGCGGGTCAGGACCGATGGCCTCGATCTGCGGTGCATCACCGGCGGCAGAGCTGTGCAGCATCAGTGCGGGGGTCTCGCCGCCGTCCAGCGTCAGCGACAGCACCGGGGCGGCGGGCGGCACCACCGTCACCGGCCCGCGCATCGTCAGCGCCGCCAGCCAGCCTGCGCGGTTCGGGTGGTCCAACCCGTCGCTGATCCATAGCGTGGCCAGTTGCCCCGGCGGCGCGACGGACAGCGCCGCATCAGCATCGTCGGGCAGTATGCTTGGCCAGGCCGCAGGTCGCGCGGCACGCAAGGCAGGCAACAGATCGGTGCCGGTCTGAAAGACCAGCGGTTGCTGCGCCCCCACACCATCGGCGATCAGCAGCGCGGTGGGGCGGCCAGCGGCGGCGGCCTCGCTCAGCGCGCGTTCGGCGCGGGCCTGCCGCTGCGGCCAGTCAGGGGCGGCGGCCCAGCCAGCATCCAGCACCACCAGCAGCGGCCCGGTCTGCGCATCACGGGGCTGCGGTTTCCACACCGGCCCGGCAAAGGCAAGGATCAGCGCCGCCACCGCCAGCAGCCGCAGCAGCAACAGCCACCACGGCGTGCGCCGCGCCACCGGGTGCCGATCGACCAGCCCGGCCAGCAGCGCCACCGCCGGAAACGATTGCACGCGCGGCGAGGGCGGCAACGCGCGCAGGATCAGCCACAGCGCGGGCAACGCGACCAGCGCGGTCAGCACCAGCGGCGCGGTAAAACCAAGCGGACCAAGCATCAGCACCGGATCACCCCTCCAGCATCTGATACAGCCACATCAGCGCCTGCGCCGGCGCGGCTGCGGTGTCATGGGTGCCAAAGCGCCAGCCCGCCGCCGCGCAGGCTGCACCGATGTCGGCCCGCCGCTGCGCCAGCCGCGCCATATATTCGGCCCGCAGCCCCGCCGCATCGCGGGTATCGTGACGCGCGGCCCCGCCCGGTGCCTGAAACAGCACCGCACCGGCATAGGGGAAGGTCTCTTCGTCCGGGTCCAGCACCTGCAGCACCACGCCGCGCAGGCCCAAGGCGGCGGCACGGGCGATGTGATCCAGCAGCGGCTGAACCGGGGTCAGAAAATCACCGATCAGCACCAGCCGCTGACCGGGGCGCGCCGCGTCAGCGGGCGGGGTATCGTCCGCCGGATACAGCAGCAGTTCCTGCGCCAACCGCTCACCCTGCGCGCGCCCGGCCCGCGCCGGATCGCCGCCCGCCAGCCCGACCTTTTCGCCGCCACGCAACAGCACCAGCGCCAGCGACAAGGCCAGCACCTGCGCGCGCGTCTGTTTGCTGGGCCGGTCAGGCGCACCGGACCATGCCATCCCCGGCCCGCCCGCAACCCACAAAGACACGGCCTGCGCCGTCTGCGCCTCGCGGTCGCGGACAAAGCGGGCATCCGACCGGGCCGAGCGGCGCCAGTCGATGCTGCGCGCACTGTCACCGGGCTGCGCCGGGCGGTATTGCCAGAAATCTTCGCCCGGCCCCGCGCGCCGCAACCCATGCGCGCCGGGCGCGATCAGCGCCGCCAGCCGCTGCGCTGACAGAATCAGCGGCGGCAGGTGGGCCGAGGCAGCCTCGGCCCGTGCGCGCAGATCGGCAGGGGGCGTCACGCTCATGCGGCTTGCGTCAGCCCTGCACGGCCCGCCAGCAGACGGGCGATGATGGCATCCACGGTTTCGCCCCGCGCCCGCGCCGCAAAGTTCAGCGCCATGCGGTGCCGCAGCACCGGCGCGGCCAGCGCGGCCACATCGTCCAGCACCGGGGCAAAGCGGCCATGCAGCACCGCGCGCGCCCGCGTCACCAGCATCAGCGCCTGCGCCGCGCGCGGCCCCGGCCCCCAGATCAGCGACTCGGACACCCATGGCCCGGCCTCGTCCGCGCCGGGGCGGGCGGCACGCACCAGATCAAGAATGGCGTCCACCACCGTTTCGCCCACCGGCATCTGTCGGATCAGCCGCTGGGCCGCGATCAGCCCCGGCCCGTCGAACACGGCATGGGCCGCCCCCGCATCCACGCCGGTCGTGGCCAGCAGAATGTTACGCTCGGTGTCGCGGTCGGGATAATCCACGTCGATCTGCAACAAAAAGCGGTCCAGCTGGGCCTCGGGCAGCGGATAAGTGCCCTCTTGTTCGATGGGGTTTTGCGTGGCCAGCACATGGAACGGACGGCCAAGGTCGCGGTGCTGGCCCGCGACCGTCACCTGATGTTCCTGCATCGCCTGCAACAGCGCCGATTGCGTGCGCGGGCTGGCGCGGTTGATTTCATCCGCCATCAAAAGCTGGGTGAAGACCGGCCCCTCGATGAACCGAAACGCACGCGCGCCGGTGTCGGTCACGTCCAGCACTTCGGACCCCAGAATATCGGCAGGCATCAGGTCGGGGGTGAACTGGATACGCTGGCTGTCCAGCCCCATGACGGTGGCCAGCGTCTCGACCAGCATCGTCTTGCCCAGGCCCGGCTGACCGACCAGCAGCGCATGCCCGCCCGCCAGAATCGCCGCCAGCACCTGTTCCACCACATCATGTTGCCCGACAAACCGCTGTTCCACGCTAGCACGCGCCTGCGCCAGACGTTCGGCCAATGCGGTGACTTCGGCCACCAGATTTTCCTGCGCACCCATGACAAGCCCTTCTCGCTGTCGTATCACCCCTAGCTATAACAGTTGCAGAACGGACAACCACCGGGAATGGCCGATAAACCTGACAAAAGCGTGAGCACCGAAGGGCTTGCCGCCGCCGCGACCAAGGCGGCCAAGGGCGGATTACCGCCCGTGCATCTGTGGAATCCGCCCTATTGCGGCGAAATGGATATGGAAATCCGCGCTGACGGCACCTGGTGGCACGAGGGCAGCCCCATCGGTCGCCCGGCCATGGTGCGGCTGTTTTCCACCATCCTGAAGCGCGAGGGCGACCGGCATTATCTGGTGACTCCGGTGGAAAAGGTCGGCATCCGGGTGGTGGACGCACCCTTTGTCGTCACGGATGCTGACATCGGCGACAGCATCACATTCACCACCAATGTCGGCGATCAGGTCGTGGCCGATGCCGACAATCCGATCACCGTCGAATCGCACGGGGACGAACCGCGCCCCTATGTGCATGTGCGCGGCGGCATGGTGGCGCTGATCGACCGCAAGACATTCTACCGGCTGGCCGAGGCCGCCACCCCCGGACCGGACGGGCGCATGGGCGTCACCTCGGCCGGAGTTTTCTTTCCGCTGGAGCCGTGATGCCGCGTTTTGCCGCCAATCTGACGATGCTGTTCACCGAACTGCCGGTGCTGGCGCGCTTTGCCGCCGCGCGGGATGCCGGGTTTCAGGGCGTCGAGATGCTGTTTCCCTATGATCTGGCCCCGCGCGATCTGACCCGTGCCGCCCGTCAAAACGAACTGGATTTCGTGCTGCTGAACTGCCCGCCGCCAAATTGGGCGGGCGGGCCGCGCGGTTTCGCCGCCCAGCCGGGAATGGAGGATCGCTTTCGCCGCGATTTCGACCGCGCCCTGCGCTTTGCCGAGGCGTTAACTGCGCGTCATATCCACATCATGGCCGGCAAAGCCGAAGGCCCGCAGGCTCTGGACACCTTCCGCAGCAATCTGGACTGGGCCACCAAACGCGCGCCCCATGCCAGCCTGACCATCGAACCGATCAGCCAGACCGCGATGCCCGGCTATTTCCTGTCGGATTACGATCTGGCCGCGCGGATCATCACCGATCTGGCCGCGCCGAATCTGGGGCTGCAATTCGATACCTATCACGCACAGATCATCACCGGCGACGCACTGGCGGCATTCTCGGCGCACCGCCCGCTGATCCGCCACATCCAGATCGCCGGGCTGCCGGGCCGCAACGAACCCTTCAGCGGCGGCGGGCTGGACTATGCGGCATTTTTCGCCGCCGTCGATGGTTCAGACTATCGGGGCTGGGTCAGCGCCGAATATACCCCAAAATCTGTGACCGACACTGGGCTGGACTGGCTGAAAAACGCCGCAACCGCCTGAAAAGACGCCCGCCCTTCACAAAATCGGGAACCGGATGGCGTTCCGGGTGTTACCGCTTGGAACCCGCAAAGACGCCGCATGAGGTGGCGCCGGGAAGATATTAAGGAAGGAAAGGCCATGAACTCGATCATCTATATCGTCGGCCTCGTCGTGGTGGTGCTGTTTATTCTGTCGTTCCTCGGCCTGCGCTGAGGCAGACAGCCCGGTGCCCCGGCCAAGCCGGGCACCACACCGCCGCGCAGCGCGATTGTCGCTGGCGATCCGGGGCTTGCTGTTATAGGGGGTGCGGCGAACGCGCAATCTGACAGAACGGCCCCATGGACATTCGCAACATCGCCATCATCGCCCACGTTGACCACGGCAAGACCACACTGGTCGATAAACTGCTGCAACAGTCGGGCAGCTTCCGCGAAAATCAGGCCGTCGCCGAACGCGCGATGGACAGCAACGACATCGAACGCGAACGCGGCATCACCATTCTGGCCAAGGCCACCTCGGTCGAATGGAAAGGCACCCGCATCAATATCGTGGACACGCCCGGCCACGCCGATTTCGGCGGCGAGGTGGAACGCATCCTGTCCATGGTCGATGGCGTCTGCCTGCTGGTCGATGCCGCCGAAGGGCCGATGCCGCAGACGAAATTCGTGACCAGCAAGGCACTGGCGCTGGGGCTGCGGCCCATCGTGGTGCTGAACAAGGTCGATAAACCCGCCGCTGACCCCGAAAACGCGCTGAACGAGGTGTTCGACCTGTTCGCCAATCTGGGCGCGACGGATGAACAGCTTGATTTCCCGCATCTTTACGCATCCGGTATTGGCGGTTGGGCCGATGAAAGCATGGACGGTCCGAAACAGGATCTGTCGGCGCTGTTCGATCTGATCCTGCGCCATGTTCCCGCCCCGGCACAGCAAAGCCGGACGAACGAACCGTTCCAGATGATCGCGGTGACGCTGGCCGCCGACAACTTCCTTGGCCGTCTGCTGACCGGCCGGGTCGAGGCAGGCCGCGCCAAGGCGGGCGATACCGTCAAGGCCCTGTCCCGCGATGGCGAACGCATCGAACAGTTCCGCATTTCCAAAGTGCTGGCTTTCCGTGGCCTGACCCAGCAGCCGATTGACGAAGCGGTGGCAGGCGACATCGTGACACTGGCCGGCATGGCCAAGGCTACTGTCGCTGACACCATCTGCGCGCCCGAGGTCGAAACCGCCCTGCCCGCGCAACCAATTGATCCGCCGACCATCAGCGTCACCTTTGGCATCAACGATTCGCCGCTGGCGGGCCGCGATGGCAGCAAAGTGCAGTCCCGCGTCATCCGCGAACGGCTGATGAAAGAGGCCGAATCAAACGTCGCCATCAAGGTCGAGGACACGCCGGGGGGTGACGCCTTTATCGTCTCGGGCCGGGGCGAATTGCAGATGGGCGTTCTGATCGAAAACATGCGCCGCGAGGGGTTCGAGCTGTCGATTTCCCGCCCCCGCGTCATTTTCCGCGAGGAAGACGGGCAGCGGCTGGAACCCATCGAAGAAGTCATCATTGATGTGGACGACGACTATACCGGCGCGGTGATCGACAAGCTGACCGGCAACCGCAAGGGCGATCTGGTCGAAATGCGCCCCGCCGGTCACGGCAAGACCCGCATCGTCGCGCATGTGCCGTCGCGCGGGTTGATCGGCTATCAGGGCGAATTCATGACCGACACGCGCGGCAACGGCGTCTTGAACCGCATCTTCCATGACTGGGCGCCCTATAAAGGGCCGATTCAGGGCCGCCGCCAGGGCGTTCTGATCTCGATGGAAGACGGCGTTTCGGTTGCCTATGCGCTGTGGAACCTTGAAGAACGCGGCAAGATGTTCATCGGCGCGCAGGAACAGGTGTATCAGGGCATGATTATCGGCGAACATTCCCGCGACAACGACCTTGAGGTGAACCCGCTCAAGGGCAAAAAGCTGACTAACGTGCGCGCATCCGGCACGGACGAGGCCGTGCGCCTGACGCCCCCCGTCCGCATGTCGCTGGAAGAGGCCATCGCCTATATCGACGATGACGAACTGGTCGAGGTCACGCCGAAAAACATCAGACTGCGAAAAAGACACCTAGACCCGCATGAGCGCAAACGGCAGGCTCGGGCAGATGGTTAACAATCGGCATCATTTCCGGTTCATAGAGCGCAGAATTCTGCTAATTTAACGACATGCCTGACAACATACTTCCCCAGGGCGGCAGCCGTATTCGCGAACTTATCGAAGCAGCCGAACGGCTGATCGAACAGCATCGCCATACTCCGCTGACAATGGCGCAAATCGCGGCCGAGGCGGGGATGCCCGAATCGGTTGCGCGCGACATCGTGCCCGATGAAAAGGCGATGATCGACGTGCTGGCAGATATGGCAATCACGCATCTGCTGGATTCGATCTCGCGTCGGACAGTGGCCATCGACACGGGCGACGCGCTGGAACGTCTGCGCGCCATCGCCGAAGGCTTCATGGAATGGGCGATGCAGCGCCCGCATGAATTCCTGCTGGCCGCTGACCGCAATCTGGTGTCGATCAGCAATTCCGCCGCGCTGAAACGCCTGAACGATTCCGTGCGCGACCTACTGCATCGCAGCATGAAAGAGGCGCAGGCACAGGGCAAACTCAGCAACGCCTATGATCTGGACACGATGGCCGTCACTGGTCGCGCGCTGGTCTATGGCCTTGCCCGGATGAGCATTGACGGCCATTTCGAGGAATGGTCCATCGACACGCACGCCGAGCCGTTGGAAATCGCGCGCAAGTCCTTTGGCATTTATCTGAACGCAATGTCGCACAATGTCTAAGCACGCTTTTTGCGTGACGTGAAGTTTCTGTCGCACGGCAGTTTATCACCCATAAAACCATGCTATCCTGCCGTTAACACCTTCATCGACCACATGACTGGGCCAGGTATGGATAGCCGACATTTTCAAAGCCATGGCGCGGCAGCTTTGCTGGAGCTGATCGAAGAAACGCGGCTGGTGCCCCCAACCCCGACGCAACTGGCCGACAAGTTACATATCAGCCTGACCGTGTTGCAGGATTTTTATCCCGATCTTGACGATCTGACCCTGACCCTTGTGCAAGAGGCGATGGCCCGGATCAGTGACAATTGCGTCCGCTGGCTGGTGAAGGCCGATCAGGATCAGCCGCTGGAACAGGCGCGGGCACTGGCCTGCGGTTTTCTGGAATGGGCGCTGGATAACCCCGAACAGTTGCGATTGCTGGTCGATCAGCGAGTTCTGCGCTTTGCCGACGACCCCGGCATCATGCGTCAGGTGCTGGCGTTGTTCCGGCTGCTGGAAAAGCTGCTGTCGCGCGCCCACGAGATGGGCCATCTGCGCCCGAACATCGACATTCGCCTGACGGTGCTGTCGGGATTTAGTTTCGTTTACGGGCTGGCGCGGGTGGCGGATTTCAACCCGCTGGCGCGCTTTGTGGCCGAAGGCGCGGACCAGGGCGGTGATCTCAACATGATGCTGTTTCAGGCGCTGAATCGCTACGTCGATACCCTGCGCCAAGGTTGACGGATGCGGCGGGTCAGCCCGCCGCACATCCCGCGTCGCGATCAGCCCATCCGCTCGCTGGCATAGCCGCCGGGGCTGGCCGGGAAAACCACCGTGCGATCCACATTCAGGAACACGCGGTGGTGGATGTGGGCGTGGATGGCGCGGGCCAGCACCTGCGCCTCGACATCGCGGCCAAGGGTAACGTAATCGGCCGCCGACTGGGCATGCGTCACGCGCACCGTGTCCTGTTCGATGATCGGACCTTCATCCAGATCGGCGGTGACATAATGCGCTGTCGCGCCGATCAGCTTTACCCCACGCTCATACGCCTGTTTATAGGGGTTCGCCCCTTTGAACGAGGGCAGGAACGAATGGTGGATATTGATGATCCGCCCTTCCATCTTGCGGCACAGCGCATCGGATAGCACCTGCATATAACGCGCCAGCACCACCAGATCGGTCCGGGTTTCCTCGACCAGCGCCAGCAGCCGCGCTTCGGCCTCGGGCTTGTTTTCGGGGGTAACGCGGATGTGGTGAAAGGGGATGTCGTGGTTCACGACGACCTTTTGATAGGTCAGGTGGTTCGACACCACGCCGACAATATCCACCGGCAGCGCGCCGATCTGCCAACGATACAGCAGATCGTTCAGGCAATGCCCGAAATTCGACACCATCAGCAGAACGCGGGCGCGCTGCGACGCCTCATGGATGGCCCAGTCCATCGCAAACTGTTCAGCCACCGATGGGAAAGCGCCGCGCAGGTCATCCGCCACCGCCCCGGTTTCCGACCGAAAGCTGACGCGCATAAAGAACATGCCGTTATTCGCATCATCGAATTGCGCTGCATCGGTAATATTGCAGCCATTATCCGCCAGAAAATTCGCAATCGCGGCAACGATACCGCGGCGCGACGGGCAGGTGACGGTCAGGATCAGATCGGTCATCAGAAGGGTTCCCGCAATGGTCATGCCCGGACGCTAGCGCAACGCGGCGCGGCCCCGAACCGCGCCTGCGACAGCTTTGCGCCAAAAGGCGACGTCAGATTCTCAGATCTGCCGCTCGGGCAGTTGCACCACCAACCCGTCCAGTTCCGGCGTCACCTTGATCTGGCAAGTCAGGCGCGAGCGCACCGGATCGGGTTCATAGGCGAAATCCAGCATGTCGGATTCCATGTCATCGCGCGGCGGCAGCTTGTCCAGCCAAGCGTCATCGACATAGACATGACAGGTGGAACAGGCGCAGGCACCGCCGCAATCGGCCTCGATCCCCGGAACGCCATTGTCGCGCGCGCCCTCCATCACGGTCATGCCCGGCTTGACCTCGATTTCATGGCGGGTGCCGTTATGCTCGATATAGGTGATCTTCGCCATGCGTGGCTCCTTTTCGCTACGCCTGCGAGATAGGTCATCCGCACGACAAAGAAAAGGTCAGCGCGTGCGGCATCTCTGGTCCATAAATATCCCCGCCGGAGGCATCTTTGGGCAGTCCGTTGCGCCTGACGCGCGGCATGGCCGTTGCGGAACATACAGCAATGACTGCCCCGCGCCTTCCCAAAGGGCACCCTGCATCCGCTCAGGGCAGCGGGATGAATTCGTCGCGGTCGTTCCGCGGCAGATCGAACAGCCCCTGCCCCCAACGCCCGGCGCGCCATTCCTCTTTCGCGTGCTCGATCCGTTCTTTGGACGAGGCGACAAAGTTCCACCAGATATGGCGCGGCCCGTTCAATGTCGCCCCGCCAAGCGCCATCAGCCGCGCGCCCTGCGGACCAGCGGCAACGGTGATGCGGTCGCCGGGGCGGAACACCATCATCTGACCGGCGTCAAAGGTTTGCCCGGCGATGCTGACCTGCCCTTCGGTGATATAAAGGCCGCGATCTTCGTGATCATCGGGCAAGGGAAAGCGCGCACCTGGGATCAGCACAACGTCCAGATAGAAGGTTTCGGAATACATTTTGGCCGGGGCCTGTTCGCCATAGGCATTGCCAAGAATCAGCTTTGCCGTCACGCCCTCTGCCTCGATCACGGGCAGGGTTTCCTTGCTGTGATGTTCAAAGCTGGGGGCCATATCCTCTTGGTCTTCGGGCAGGGCCACCCATGTCTGGATGCCGTAAAGGCTGTGCGGGCCATGGCGGGCAGCGCTGCTGGTGCGTTCGGAATGGGTGACGCCCCGCCCCGCAACCATCCAGTTCAGCGCGCCCGGTTCGATCACCTGATCGGCCCCGGTGCTGTCGCGATGATGAAAATCGCCGCGATACAGATAGGTCACGGTGCCAAGGCCGATATGCGGATGCGGGCGCACGTCGATACCCTGCCCGGTCAGAAATTCGGCCGGGCCAGCCTGATCGAAGAAGATGAACGGGCCAACCATCTGCCGCGTCGGGGCGGGAAGGGCACGGCGCACCTCGAACCCGCCAAGGTCGCGGGCGCGGGGGATGATGAGGGTTTCGATGGCATCGACGCCGATCTCGTCGGGGCAACCGGGATCAAGGGCGGGGTTCCAGCTCATATCTTGTCCTTTCATCTGTTATACGGGATTCTAGGGCGCATGACCCTGCACTGCCAAGGCCGGATATGTTCGTCAATCGCGAACCCGGTGTCAGCGCGCCGCGCTGTGGGCCGATGCCATGTCGGTGCCATATGAAGCACAACAGAAAGGGGACCACCATGACCACCGGCATTCATCACGTCACTGCCATCACGCGCCGCGTGCAGGCCAATGTCGATTTCTACACGGGCTTTCTGGGCCTGCGGCTGGTCAAGCGCACCGGCGGGTTCGAGGATGCGGAACAGTTGCACCTGTTTTATGGCGACGCGCTTGGCTCGCCCGGTTCCATCATCAGCTTTCTGGTGTGGGAGGATGGCGCACCCGGCCGAACCGGCTTGGGTCAGGTGGCCGAGATCGCGCTGGCCGTGCCCGCTGACCGCATTGGCGACTGGCTGACCCGTGCCATGGCGGCAGGGGTGCCTGCCACGGGACCGGCGCGCGAATTCGGCGAGACCGTGCTGCGGCTGAAAGACCCGGACGGCATCATCGTCAAGCTGGTTGGTGTCGATCTGCCTGCCGCCGCGCCACTGCCTGACCCTATCGCGCCGACTCGGCTGCGCGGGGTTACGCTGCTGACCGATCAACCGCAGGAAACCGAGGCGTTCATCACCCGTTTCGGCTATCGCTTTGCGCGGGCCGAAGGGGCGGTGCGGCGGCTTGAGTCTGATACCGACAGCGTGGATCTGCGCGATGCCACCGGCTATTTTCCCGGCATTCCCGGCACCGGGATTCTGGATCACGTGGCGTTTCGCGCCCCGGATGTCGATGCCGTGCGGCGGATGCGGCTGGCGCTTGGCTCTGCGGCCACGACCAGCGTGCATGACCGGCGCTATTTCCTGTCGCTTTATGCCCGCGATCCGGCAGGCATTCTGACGGAATATGCTACCGACGCCCCCGGCTTTACCATCGACGAACCAGCCGAGACCCTGGGCCATCAGTTATTCATGCCGCCCCATGACCAGCATCGCATTGATGATCTGCGGGTGATGCTGCCACAATTCGCCCTGCCGGGCGAGGAAAGGACACCGATGCGCGACCTGCCCTTTATCCACCGCTTTCATCGCCCCAACGACCCCGACGGGCAGGTGATGCTGCTGCTGCATGGCACGGGTGGATCGGAAACCGACCTGATGCCGCTGGCCGCCCGGATCGCGCCGCGCGCAACCCTGCTGGGCCTGCGCGGACGTTCGAGCGAGGAAGGCATCAACCGCTGGTTCCGCCGCTTTGACGCGATGAGCTATGATCAGGCCGACATCCGGGCCGAGTCGGCGGCGCTGGCCGGTTTCGCCGCCGAACTGCCGCGCGCCTATGGCATCGACCCGGCGCAGGCGGTGTGGCTGGGCTATTCCAACGGCGCCAACCTGCTGGGCGCCGCCATGCGGCTGCATCCGGGCCTGGCCCGGCGCGCGATCCTGCTGCGCGGGATCGAGGTGCTGGAGCAACCGCCACAGGCCGACCTGAGCGGAACCTCGGCACTGCTGCTGTCGGGCGCGGATGACCCGTTTACGCGTCTGGCACCACCGCTGGAACGCAGCCTGACCGGGGCCGGTGTGGCGCTGGAAGCGCGTGTTCTGGCGACCGGGCATCAACTGTCGCCGGATGATCTGGCAGCTGCGCAGGATTGGCTGGCGCAAAACCCTTGATCTGCCCCATGACGGCCTGGCCCGCGCGTTCGGTTCCCCCGAACGCGCGGGCTTTCACATATCATCGCAGGGAACCCTGGCACGAGCGAGCCAAACATCGCCGTTGTCACCGGACCGCCCCTCAAGACCCGCCTTGCCGATCAGTCGATTGAATAGCTGATGGAAAAGGCCAAAGATCGCGACGGCATGAGCTTTGAATTTGTAGGTCCGCGCGATTTCGATCTGCCTTCCTTTGATGAGGCGGCATCCAATCTGCACACCCCGCCGCAAGACCCCAAGGCGGTAGCGTGGCAAAAGAAGATCAGTGAATTCGACAGTTATCTGTCCGTGGCGGCGAAATAGAACCACGCAATCACCGGCGCGTCGAAGAATGCGCTGGATCAGGCATATAAAGACTGGCTGCGCAAGCCGGTGGCGCCCTTTGGCTATGGCGGCGTCGGCGGCGCGAGGGCTGATGCCGGTGCGCAACGTCGTGCATCTGGGTGTCGGGGCGTTCATAAAGGAATCGCCCTTGGGCGAGGGCAAGCCGATGTCCGAAGTGGATGACATCCCGTTGCCCTCGTTGAAAGGGACGCTGGACGATCTGCACTGGTGGACACAGGCGACAGCGGCAGCACGGAGCAAAAACGCGGATTGATTGCGTCCCGCGACGCCGGGGGCATTCTGCCCCCGGACCCCCTGAGGATATTTTCAGACCGAAGATGCCGACAACGAAAATGGCCGCCCCGGAAGAGGGCGGCCTTGTTCTGACAGTTTTTTATAGCGGTTTGAGATTGGCTTCGATCTGGTCGCGGCGCGGTTCGAGGAACGGCGGCAGCGACAGACCTTCGCCAAGGGTTTCCAGCGGCTCGTCCACCGTAAAGCCGGGGGTATCGGTGGCAATCTCGAACAGGTTGCCGCCCGGTTCGCGGAAATACAGGCTGCGGAAGTAATACCGCTCGACTTCGCCCGAGGAGGGGATGCGGAACTCGCGCACCCGTTCGGTCCATTCCGTCAGCCCCACCGGATCAGGTGTGCGGAAGGCGACGTGATGCACCGCACCCGCGCCCTGCCGCGCCACCGGCAGGCCGGGCTGAACCGCGACGTGCAGTTCCGCCGCCGGGCCGCCCTGCCCCATCTCGAACACATGCACCTGCCCTTGCCCGTCGGGGCTGGGATAATCGCGGGTGCGGCGCATGTTCATGACGATGGTCAGGATCGCCTCGGTCGGGGCAAGATCAGGCACCGAGATGGTGATCGGCCCCAGCCCCCGGATCTGATGCTGCGCGGGCACCGGGCTGCGGTCCCATGGGTTCGCCGCGCCGGGCTGGTCGGCGGTCAGGCGGAAACGCTGACCTTCGCCATCCTCGAAATCCAGCGAGGCGCGGCCATCAGTCGTTGCCGGCTGGCCGGTCTGCACGCCTGCATCGCGCAGACGCGCGGCCCAGTAGTCAAGGCTGCCCTCGTCGATGCGCAGCCCTGTGCGGCTGATCGAATGGGTGCCGCGGCGTTCGCGTGCCACAGGCCAGTCAAAGAATGTCAGGTCGGTGCCGGGGCTGGCCAGCCCGTCGGCATAGAACAGATGATAGGCGGACGTATCGTCCTGATTGACGGTCTTTTTGACCAGCCGCAGCCCCAGCGTTTCGGTATAGAACCGCTTGTTCGCGGGGGCATCGGCGGTGATGGCCGTCAGGTGGTGAATACCGGTCAGATCCATGGTGATCTCCTTTCGCTTGGGACAGATATGGCATCTGCCGCGCCCGAGGCGAGGCCACGCACCCCGACCACCGCATTCGCATTTCGCGAACGGTCGTGTTGTGTCGGTTTGCATTCGGTTCTATTCAGCGATCATGCGTTACGAGCTGACCGACCTGCAAACCTTTCTGGCTGTGCTGGATCATGGCACCGTCACCGCCGCCGCTGCGCGGCTGAATGTGGCCAAATCGGTGGTCAGCAAGCGGATTGGCAATCTGGAAACCGCGCTTGGGGCGGCGCTGTTCCGGCGCAACGCTGGCCGTATCACACCCACCGAAGCCGCGCAGCGTCTGGCCGAGCGGTTGCGCCCCGTGCTGGCCGATCTGGCGGCTGCGGCTGAAAGCGCCGCATGGGGCATGGACGGCGTAGCGCCTCTGCGTGGCACGTTACGGATCGCCGCTCCGATGAGTTTTGGCACCCTGTATCTTGGCCCGATCATCGCTCGCTTTGCCGCCGCGAACCCGGAACTGGAAATCATCGCCGATTACGATGACCGCGCCCGCGATCTGCCGCGCGAAGGGTTTGATATTGGCATTCGTATCGGCGAGGCGCGCGACAGCGCCCTGAAGGCGCGCAAGCTGTGCGAGGATCGGATCATTTGCTGCGCCAGCCCCGACTATCTGGCGGCTTATGGCACGCCGACGACCCCGGTTGATCTGGCGCGGCATCAGGTCATTGGCTATTCCCACGTTCCCAACGCGCAGATGTGGCAGTTCCGTCAGGGCGACCGGATGATCGCCGCCCCGGTTCACAGCCGGTTGTCGCTGAACAATGGCGAGGCGATGCGCGACATGGCCGAAGCGGCACTGGGCATCGCCATGCTGCCCGGTTTTATCGCCGCGCGATCGCTGCACGAAGGGCGGCTGGTGCCGGTGCTGGCCGATTATGGCACCCGGCCTTTGCCGATCGCCGCCATCTGGCCCCCGGTCGAGCCGATGCCGCCCAAGCTGCGCCGCTTTGTCGATCATCTGGTGGGAGAGCTGGACGGCGGCAAGCCGTGGCAAGGTGCCTAGAACAGCCCTTCGACCAGCCCCAGATCATTCAGCCGGATCGATTCGGCGGCGGGCACGCGCGGCAGGCCGGGCATGGTCATGATCTGGCCGCAGATGACGACGATAAAGCCCGCCCCGGCGGACAGGCGCACCTCGCGCACGGGCAGCGTATGGCCTTGGGGTGCGCCGCGCAGGTCGGGGTCGGCGCTGAAGGAATATTGCGTCTTGGCGATGCAGACCGGCAGATTGCCATGGCCCGCCTGTTCCCATGCCTGCAACTGCGCCTGCACCCCCGGCGCGGCCTCGATCCGGGCGGCGCGATAGATGCGGGTGGCGATGGTTTCGATCTTGTCCCACAGCGGCATCTCGTCGGAATAAAGCAGCCGGAAATCCGCCGCATCACTGTCAGCGGCGGCGATGACGGCGCGGGCCAGATCCTCGGCCCCGACACCGCCTTCGGCCCAGTGGCGTGACACCACCGCCTGCACCCCAAGCGCGGCGCAATATTCCTGCACGGCGGCGATTTCGGCATCGGTGTCGGCGGTGAAATGGTTGATCGCCACCACCACCGGCAGGCCATAACCCTGCATGTTTTCGATATGCCGCCCCAGATTGGCGCAGCCATTCCGCACCGCGACGACATTTTCCGCCCCCAGATCGGCGCGGGCAACGCCGCCATTCATCTTTAACGCGCGCACGGTCGCGACCACCACCACGGCCGAGGGCATCAGCCCGGCCTTGCGGCACTTGATGTCCAGAAACTTTTGCGCCCCCAGATCGGCGCCAAAGCCCGCCTCGGTCACAACGTAATCCGACAGGCGCAGCGCGGCGCGGGTGGCGATGACCGAATTGCAGCCGTGGGCGATATTGGCGAATGGCCCGCCGTGGACAAGGGCCGGATTGTTTTCCAGCGTCTGCACCAGATTGGGTTGCAGCGCATCGCGCAGCAGCACGGTCATCGCGCCATCCGCGCCAATGTCGCTGGCCGTCACCGGCGCGCGGTCGCGGGTATAGCCGATGACGATCTGCCCCAGACGCGCCTGCAAATCGGCCAGATCGGTGGCCAGGCAGAGAATCGCCATCACCTCGGACGCGACGGTGATGTCAAAGCCGGTCTGACGGGTAAAGCCGTTCGACACGCCGCCCAGACCCACGGTGATGTCGCGCAGCGCACGGTCGTTCATATCGACCACACGCCGCCAGGTGATCCGGCGAGTGTCGATGTCCAGCGCATTGCCCCAATAGATGTGGTTGTCGATCATCGCCGACAACAGGTTATGGGCGCTGGTGATGGCGTGAAAATCGCCGGTGAAGTGCAGATTCATATCCTCCATCGGGACAATCTGCGCCATGCCGCCGCCCGCCGCGCCGCCCTTCATGCCGAAATTGGGGCCAAGGCTGGCCTCGCGGATGCAGATGGTGGCGCGCTTGCCAATGCGGTTCAGCGCATCGCCAAGGCCGACGGTGGTGGTGGTTTTCCCCTCGCCCGCGGGGGTGGGATTGATCGCTGTGACCAGAATCAGCCGTCCCTGATGGTCGGGCAGCGCGGCCAAGGCGTCATGGGTGATCTTGGCCTTGTCATGACCATAAGGCAGGATCTGGTCCGGCCCTAGCCCCAACCGGGCAGCGATCTGGGCAATCGGACGCTTGACCGCCGCACGGGCGATTTCGATGTCGGTTTTCATGATTCCCTCCCCCGGCTGGCGGCGCGATGTGCACCGTTCGCCAAGGGATAACATCGGGCGCGCAGCGGCGCGACACCCGATGTGGTTTATTCGTCGCGCAGCAGATCGCCCGCCTGGAAGTTGCCGATATTGCCCATCAACTGACCGATGAACGACACCGGGGTGATGCTGCCCTCGGTCACGCGGCGCGACAGAACCACCACGCGCCCACGTTCCAGCCCAAAGCGTTCGACATTCGTCACAACACCATTGGGGGCAAAGCTGATCGCCACGACCTGCCGTTCCACCTCGCGCGGGGGGGTGGGGCCAAAGTCGCGCCAACGCGACCCGACGTAATACCAGCCCGAGCCGGTCAGCAGCCCCTGCGCCGAGGGCCGCCCGATCGTGGCATCCAGCATATCCTGCGTGGTCTGCCCCACAACGACCTGTTCCAGATCCTCGGGCGGGGGCACATAGCCGTGGTTGCGATAAACCGGCGCACAGGCCGCCAAGGCCAGCAGCACAACGATCATAACCTGCCGAAAGGTCGCCATTCTTTTCCCGTCCCTTACCTGCGACGGTTGACGCCGCCCGCCCCGCTTAGCAAACTCGTCATCCGCGCTCAAGAAATTCGATCCGCTGCGCAGAAAGGCCGTGCCATGTCTGATCCGACAATTTTTTCCCACCGGCTGCGGGTGGCGCATCTGAATCCGCGTGGCGACAATGATTTCGACCTGCGCCCCGATCCCGATCAGCGCGCCGCCATCGCGCAGGAACTGGGCCTGCTGGGCCTGCCCGCATTGCATATGAGCGGCCGCATCCGTCCCGAAGGCAACGATTCCTGGCTGCTGACCGCCCGGATGGACGCGCGTGTGGTGCAGCCCTGCGTCGTCACGCTGGAGCCGGTGGAAACCGCCATCAGCGACGACCTGCGCATTCTGTATTCCCCCCACGCCACAATGCCGGATGAGGCCGAAACCGAAGTCCCCGACCAGGACATCGAACCGCTTGGCCAATATATCGACACCGGCGCCGCCATGATCGAGGCGCTGTCGCTGTCCCTGCCACTGTATCCGCGCGCCGACGGTGCCGCGCTGGACACGGCACCCGCGCAGCCTGAACAGGACGAAACCCGTCAGCGTCCGTTTTCCGGGCTGGCGGACCTGCTGAAACCGCGCAACTAGGACGAATCGCTTGCAGCCCCTTGCATGGCGGCGGCTCTTGGCGTATTGGCGCGGTTCGTTCCGAATTTTCATGGCGGCCGCCTGTAGGTGCCCGCAATATCAGACCCGAGGTTGAGACATGGCTGTCCCCCAGAATCGCGTGACCCGCTCGCGCCGCAACATGCGCCGCTCGCACGATGCGCTGGTCGCTGGCAACCCCAACGAATGCCCGAACTGCGGCGAACTGAAACGTCCGCACCACGTTTGCCCGTCCTGCGGCCACTATGCCGACCGCGAAGTGATCGCGCAGGCAAACGACGTCGATCTGGACGACGACGCCGCCTGATCCGGCGCGCGTCAGCGGCCTGATGTCGGTGGAATCCAGCAAGACAAATGCACCGCGCGCCCCCGAGCAAGGGGGTAGCGTGGTGATTTCGGTTGATGCGATGGGCGGCGACCGTGGGCCGACGGCAGTGATCGCCGGAATGGCGGCATCTGCCAGCAAAAACCCGGAAATCCGCTTTATCCTGCATGGTCCCAAGGACGAACTGACCCGCCTTGTGTCGCGTCGCAAAGGGCTGGCTGAGCGTTGCGACATCCGCGATGCGCAGGGCGTCGTCACCATGAACGACAAGCCCAGCCAGGTGATCCGCAACGCGCAGGGCACCAGCATGTGGTCAGCCATCGAATCGGTCCGCGCGGGCGAAGCGACGGTGGCGGTCAGTTGCGGCAATACCGGCGCGCTGATGGCCCTGTCGATGCTGCGGCTGCGCAAGCTGCCCGGCGTGAACCGGCCCGCCATCGCCTGCCTGTGGCCCTCGCGCAATCCTCAGGGGTTCAACGTCATGCTGGACGTGGGCGCCGACATCCGCGCCGATGCGCCCGACCTGCTGCAATATGCGATGATGGGCGCGTCCTACGCTCGCAACGGGCTGGGGCTGGATCGTCCACGCGTCGGCCTGCTGAATGTCGGCACCGAAGAACACAAAGGCCGCGCCGAACTGAAAGAGGCGCATGACCTGATCGGCAAGGTCGCCGCGCAGGCGCAGTTCGATTATGTCGGTTTTGTCGAGGGGGGCGACCTGCCCGGCGCGCGCGCCGACGTGATCGTGACCGACGGCTTTAACGGAAATATCGCCTTGAAGACCGGCGAAGGCACAGCCAAGCTGGTCGGTGATTTTCTGCGTGAGGCGTTCAACAACTCGATCATGTCCAAATTCGCGGCCCTTCTGGCGATGAGTTCGCTCAAACGCCTGCAAAAGCGCATCGACCCGCGCCGGGTGAATGGTGGCGTGTTTCTGGGGCTGAACGGCACGGTGGTGAAATCACACGGCTCTGCCGATGCGACGGGGGTTTCGGCGGCAATCAAGCTGGCGTTCCAACTGGCGCGATCCGGCTTTCAGGACCGGCTGGCGGCACGGGTGGCACAAGGTGCGGCCCTATCCTTGCCGCCCGGCGATAACAACAGCGAAGAAGGCGGGGCGGTCTGATGGCAATTCGGCGTTCAGTGATCCGAGGTGTGGGGCACTATCTGCCTGAGCGGGTGGTCGAGAACAGCCATTTCGAAGATACGCTGGACACCAGCGACGCCTGGATCCGCGACCGCACCGGAATCGAGCGTCGCCACTTTGCAGCCGAGGGGCAGACGACCAGTGATCTGGCCATCCGCGCCGCCCGCGCCGCGCTGGATAACGCCGGGGTGACAGCCGACCAGATCGACGCGGTTGTGGTTGCGACCACCACCCCGGACCTGACCTTTCCCGCCGTTGCGACCATGGTGCAGGCCGGGCTGGAGATGCACCACGGCTTTGCCTATGACGTGCAGGCGGTGTGCGCGGGCTTTATCTTTGCGCTGTCCAATGCTGACGGACTGATCCGCACCGGGCAAGCCAACCGGGTGTTGGTGATCGGGGCTGAAACCTATTCCCGCATCATGGACTGGACCGACCGCGGCACCTGTGTGCTGTTTGGTGATGGTGCCGGGGCCGTCGTGCTTGAGGCATCCGACCAGCCCGGCACCAATACAGATCGCGGTATTCTGTCCTCGGATCTGAACAGCGACGGGCGTTATCGCGATATTCTGTATGTCGATGGCGGCGTCAGCACCACGGGCACGGCAGGTTGCCTGCGGATGCAGGGTAATCTGGTATTCCGCCACGCCGTTGAAAAGCTAGCAAAAACCGCCCATGCCGCGCTGGACAAGGCCGGGCTGACGCCCGCCGATGTCGATTGGCTGGTGCCGCATCAGGCCAACAGCCGCATCATCAGCGCCACCGCACAAAAGATGCAGCTGCCGATGGACAAGGTGGTTCTGACCGTCGCGGACCATGGCAACACCTCTGCCGCCTCGATTCCGCTGGCGCTGTCGGTGGCCAACCGTGAAGGCCGGTTCAAGGCCGGAGACCTGATCGTGACCGAAGCAATTGGTGGCGGGCTGTCATGGGGCAGCGTGGTCCTGCGCTGGTAATATATTGACCCCCAAAAATAAAAACGCCGCGAAAGTCATCTTTCGCGGCGTTTTTCTGTTGTCAGGATCAGCCCTGATCCACTGGCAGCGCGACAAAGCGCGGTTCACCCGCGCGGCGGATCAGCAGCAGAACCGAGCGGCGCCCGGCATCGCGCGCCTCGCTGATGCGCGCTTCAAGATCAGCCAGCGTCTCGACGGGCTGCTGCCCCGCCTCGGTGATGACATCACCCGCAGCCAGCCCGCGATCAGCCGCCGCACCTGTGGAATCGACGGATTGGATAACCAGCCCCTTCATCTCGCGACCGACGCCCAGTTCGGCGGCAATTTCCGGGGTCAGCGGCGCAACCGTCATGCCCAGCAGCTCGGATTGAGTTTCCGAACCTGCCCCAACATCACCGCTGGCCGTGCCCTCGGCCAGTTCGCGACGACCCAGCGTCACGGACAGCGTAACGGGCTGGCCCTCGCGCTGCACGACAACATCAACCGCTTCGCCCGCCGGTGCATCGGCGACACGGCGCACCAGCTCGCGCGTGTCGGCCACCTCGCCCCCAGCAAAGCTGGTGATGACATCGCCCGCACGCATCCCGGCATCCTTGGCCGGACCATCAGGCACATCTGTCACCATCGCACCGCTTTGCGAGGCCAGCCCCAACGCCTCGGCCATGTCCGAGGTTACATCTTGAATCTTGACGCCCAACCAGCCGCGCCGGGTTTCGCCATATTCCCGCAACTGATCGACCACCTTGGACACGACATTCGAAGCCATCGAAAAGCCGATACCAATAGAACCGCCGCTCGGCGACAGAATGGCGGTATTCACACCGACCACCTCGCCATTCAGATTGAACAGAGGCCCACCCGAGTTACCCCGGTTGATCGCCGCGTCAGTTTGCAGGTAATCATCGTAAGTTCCTGACAATTCACGATTTCGCGCCGAAACAATCCCGGTCGAGGCCGAAAAGCCCTGCCCCAGCGGGTTGCCAAGTGCCAGCACCCAATCGCCAACCCGTGCCGCATCCGAATCACCAAACTTGACAAAAGGCAATGCTTTGTCACCGCCATCGACCTTCAGCACGGCAATATCGGTGTTCGGGTCGGTGCCGATCACCGTGGCAGGCAAACGTTCGCCCGAATAGAATTCGATCTCGATCTCGTCCGCGCCGTCGATGACGTGGTTATTCGTCACAATGACACCATCAGACGAAATCACAAAACCAGAGCCAAGCGCGTTCGACCGTTGCGGCATCTGACGACGCCCCTCTGGCCCCTGCGGCATATTCGGGAAACCAAAATCACGGAACAGATCAGAAAATGGGCTACCTTCGGGAAATCCGGGGCCGGTGCGTCCGGCGGGGGCCGCAACAACGGCGGTGGTGGTGATATTCACCACGGCGGGGGCGACACGCTCGACCAGATTGGCAAATGTGTCGGGCATTACCTGACCAACCGGCGAATCAGGCGCAGTCAGGGGCTGGTTGGCGTTTGCAGCGTCTTGCGCGTGCTGCTGCGCTTCGGGCGAAATTTCAGAGGTGGCGGTATCCTGCACCTGCTGCGCCCCCGCGACACTCAACCCCAGGGCGAGAGCAAGACCAGATGCGGTCACAAGATAGCGGGGAGAAAGACGTTTCATTCGGGAGAATCCTTTAGATGTCATCCGGTTCCGCCGGGCGGAACACGTGGTTATATGACGCGGATTTAAGTATGCGTTGCAAATAAATCACGCTCGCAGGTGGTGAACTGATCGTGATTATTATCAAAAAGGGCGGGCCAACCGGCACCGCCCCTTTTTATCGGTTTCAGTTGCCTTCAACTGGCGTTTCAGGCTCCGCCCCGTCCTCGGGCAGCGTAACTGCCGGGCCTTCCTCGGGTGGGGTGGTCAGGCTTTCGGGCATGGGCGTCAGACGCACCCCTGCGGCTGCCCCCAACTCGTTCCCGTCGCGGTCGGTGATCGTCGGCGTGACCAGTTCTTCATCCTCAGCCCCTGCGGCAGCTGCATCGCTTTGTTCAGCCTGCGACGGCGGAGGCGGGGCCGGGTTGGCATTCGCCGCGCCGTCCGATTTCAAATAGCTGAAGAATTCGCTGTCCGGCTGCATCACGATACTGCTGTTATCGCCCCGGATCGCGCGCTCATAGCTGGTCATCGACCGGGTGAAGGCAAAGAATTCCGGGTCGCGGCCAAAGGCGGCGGCGTAGATGGCGTTGCGTTCGGCGTCAGCCTCACCACGGACCACCTCGGCCCGTTTGCGCGCCTCGGAGGTCAGTTCAACCACGGTCCGGTCAGCCGCGGCGCGGACACGCTGCGCTGCCTCACCCCCGCGGGCGATTTCGTCGGCGGCCTCGCGCTCACGTTCGGCGCGCATCCGAGCATAAGTGGCGTTCAGGTTCTGCTCGGGCAGGTCGGTGCGGGTCAGGCGCACGTCGATCACCTCGACCCCCAGCCCCGCCGAATTGCGCCGCGCCTCGTCGCGGATCTGGTTCATCAGCACGGTCCGGTCATCCGACAGAACCGTGGTCGAGGGAACCGAACCCAGCACCTCGCGGATGGCGGCGTTGACGATAGGGTCAAGCCGGGTCAGCGCCGCGTCAATGCCGCCGGTGCCGACCGCCTGACGGAAGCGCACCACATCGGTGATCCGCCAGCGCGCAAAGGCATCGACGACCAGACGGCGGTCGTCCAGCGGCGTCACCTCAAGCGGGTTGGTCGGCAGGCCAAGGATACGGCTGTCATATTTCACCACGTCATCAAGGAACGGCACCTTAAAGCCGAGGCCCGGTTCTTCCTGCACGTTGACGACCCGGCCAAGGCGCAGGACCAGCGCCTTTTCCCGCTCATCCACGATAAAGATCGAGGACATGGCGACAACGCCGATCACGAACAGGGCTGGCAGCGCCAGTGCGGTCATAAAGTTGCGGCGTGCCATCAGTTCGATCCTCCGCTTGTGCTGGTCGGGCGCAGCTGATCCAGCGGCAGATAGGGCACCACGCCCTGCGTCGTGCTGCTGTCCTGATCCAGAATGACCTTATTCACGTCGCCCAGAACTTTCTCCATTGTTTCCATATACATACGACGGCGCGTCACATCAGGTGCCTTGACATATTCGTCATAGACCGAATTGAAACGTGCCGCCTCACCCTGGGCGGTATTCACCGCCTCGGCCCGGTAAGCCTCGGCCCCTTCAACAAGCGCGGCGGCTTCACCGCGCGCGCTGGCCAGAACGCGGTTGGCATAGGCGTCAGCCTCTTTTTCCAGCCGGTCGCGTTCCTGCTGGGCGGCCTGCACCTCGCGGAAGCTGTCGATCACCTCGCGCGGGGGGTCGGCCCGGTCGAGGTTGACCCGGATGACGTTGATGCCGGCGTCATAGGCATCCAGCGTCCGCTGAACCGCTTCTTGCAGATCGCTGGCGACGGCACCCCGGTCACGGTTCAGAATCGGCGCCAATTCCGAACGGGCGATAATGTCGCGCATGGCGGATTCGGCCACAGCGCGGATCGTGTCGGGCGGATCGGCCAGATTGAACAGATATTTTTCGGGGTCGGAAATGTTCCAGACCACCTGATATTCCATATCGACGATGTTCTGATCGCTGGTCAGCATCAAGCCGCTGTCCAGCGCGCCCTGACGCCCGGTGCCGATTTCAGTCACACGTTCGTTCGTCACCGGCAGCACCTCATGGGTGACGACAGGCCACGGGGCAAAGTTCAGACCTTCGGTGCCGACGGCAATCGCGCGGCCGAACAGAAACTCGACGCTCCGTTCGTTCGTCTGCACCCGATAAAAGCTGGCAAAGGCCCACATGGCCAGTAACACAAGCCCTGCAATCCCGAGGGTCGAGCGGTTCAGCCCCAGCCCGCCGGGCAGTTGCGGGCCACCGCTGCCGGGGCGACGCTGGTTGCCGCCGCCACCGCCTCCGCCCATCAGGACACGCAGACGTTCCTGCCCCTTTTTCATCAGGTCTTCGATTTCGGGAACCTGCGGTTCACCCTGCCCCGGACGGTTCGAGCCGCGCGGCGGCTCGTCATTGCCCCAAGGACGGTTTGGCGGGCGACGATCATCATCGTCACCGTTGTTGCCACCGCCGCCGCCGCCCCATGGGCCTTGATTTGCCATGCCTCCGCCTCTCTGCACTGGTCCTGACTGTTGTTGTGCAAACTGGTGTCAGGACATGAAATGTCAACCCTCGGCGGGCATTTACGGCCCGCCAGATCGGTCAAATGATTGTCGTTTTATGCGTCAACGGGCCAACGCCGCGCCGGACTGCGCATCGTAACCAGTTCCTCGGCCAGCGTGGGGTGAACGGCCATGGTGGCATCGAACTGCGCTTTGGTCGCGCCCATGGTGATGGGAATCGCCGCCAACTGGATCATCTCGCCCGCGTTGGGGGCAAAGATGTGGCACCCCAGCACCTTGTCATCCGCCGGATCGACCAGAAGCTTCATCAGCGCACGCGCGTCCGAGCCGGCGAACATCGACTGCATGGGCCGGAATTTACCGGCATAGACATCAACCGGGCCACGGGCGCGGGCCTGTTCTTCGGTCAGGCCGACGGTGCCGATTTCATGCGGGCGCAGATAAACCGCGCTGGCGACCGGATCGTGGCTGACCGTGCGCGGACGGGCACCGAATACGGTATCGGCAAAGCTGTGGCCTTGGCGGATCGCGACCGGCGTCAGGTTCACGCGGTCGGTTACATCGCCCACCGCAAAGATCGAGGGCACGGCGGTCTGCGACCATTCGTCAACCTCGATCGCGCCGTTCGGGCGCAGGTGAACGCCGGTGTTTTCCAGGCCAAGATCGCCCGTATAAGGCGCGCGCCCGGTGGCAAAGAACACCGCATCCACATCCTGCGTGCCGCCGTCCTGATAAGACACGCGAATGCTGCCATCCGCATTGCGGTCCAGACGTGCGGGGTTGCTGTTCAGGCGCAGATCAATGCCAAGCGCCGCGATCTGTTCGCCCGCCATATCGCGCAATTCACGGTCAAAGCCGCGCAGCACGGCATCGCCGCGATAAGCCAGTGTTGTCTGACTGCCCAGACCGGCCAGAATGGTTGCAAATTCGCAGGCAATAAAGCCGCCACCCACCAGCAACACCCGGCGCGGCAGACTGTCCAGCAGGAACAGATCGTCCGAGATCAGCCCCAGTTCCTGCCCCGGAATACCGGGCAGACTGGGCCTGCCACCAACCGCGATCAGAATATGCTTGGCCGTCACGCGGCTACCATCGGCCAGCTCGACGGTGTGGTGATCGGCCAGACGGGCGCGCTGATGGTAAATCGTCACCCCGGCGCGATCCAGCCCGCCGGTGTAAATCCCCTCAAGCCGGTTCAGTTCTGCATCCAGGGTGGTGCGGAACGCGTCCCAGTCAAAGTCACCCAGACTGGCACCCTGCCAGCCATAGCCGCGCGCCTCGGCCACTGCGGCAGGGGCGCTGGCGGCAAAGATCATCAACTTTTTCGGCACACAGCCGCGGATGACGCAGGTGCCGCCCATGCGGCTTTCCTCGGCCAGCGCGACACGGGCGCCATATTCGCTGGCCGCGATGCGGGCCGCGCGCACCCCGCCCGAGCCGCCCCCGATCACGAACAGATCATAATCATAGCTCATCCGTCTTCCCTTGTCTCATCTTCACGGAACACGGCCAGTTCCACCACGCCGCCATCCGGTTGGCCAATCAGGGCCAGATCGCACAAACCAATGAACAAACCGTTTTCAACCACGCCCGGAATCGCATTCAGCGCCCGGTTCAGCGCCACGGCATCGGGAATCGCCTCAAGCGACAGGTCCAGGATGTGGTTCCCCTCGTCCGTCACGAAAGGCGCACCGTCGCGCATCCGCAGCAACACGGGGCGACCGTCCAGATCCATCGCATCCAGCGCGGTCTTGATCCGCTCGCGCGTGGTTTCCCAGCCAAAGCGGATCACCTCGACCGGCAGATGAAAGGCGCCAAGCTGTTCGACCACCTTGGCAGGATCAGCGATCACCACCATCCGGTCGCTGGAGGCGGCAACGATCTTTTCGCGCAGATGCGCCCCGCCGCCGCCTTTAATCAGGTTCAGGTCCGGGTCAAGTTCATCGGCACCGTCGATGGTCAGATCCAGATGGCCGATGTCGTCCAGCGATTCGACCGACAGGCCAAGGCTGGCGGCCAGATCCGCCGTCACCTGCGAGGTCGCGGCGCAGCGCAGCGTCAGCCCTTCGGCCTGAACACGGGTGGCCAGTTCGCGCACCATGACGCTGGCGGTCGATCCGGTGCCCAGCCCGACGGCCATGCCGTCCTGAACCAAGGCAATCGCCGCACGGGCCGCCGCCAGCTTGGCGGCGTCAGAGGGGGACAGGTCAGACATCCGATTTCTCCGGTCTAGGGGTGCGGCTCAGCGCAGAGCACCGGCCTGCCGCAGTTGGTCCGCCTTTTCTGCGTTGAACCACCAGAAGTCCATCTCGCCCAAGGTAAAGGGTGGCAGATTTTCGGGGTGCTCATACATATCGTAATAGGCGACCAGATAGTTCGGGTTGAACCATTGCGGCACCCAGAACCGCAGGCTGCGCAAGGCCCGGTCCAGCGCGTGAACCGCTGTGACCATCTCATCATACGTTTCGGCACGTTCGACATGGCCGATCAGGCGGTCAATGGATTTGTTCGCCAGCCCCATGGCGTTAAATACATCACCCACCGAAGCCGAGCCGAAATACTGTTGCAAATCAGCTCCGGGGATCATGCTTTGCCCCAGATGGTCGCCGATCATGTCGAACTGCGCCGCGCGTTTGCGGTTTTCATATTCGGCATTATCGACCCGCGTGTTGCGGGCATTGACACCAAGGGCGCGCAGATTTTCGACGAAGGGGTTGATAACACGGTCAAAGGTCTGGCTGTCGTTCAGGATTTCCAGCGACAGGGTGCGGCCATCGGCGTTGCGGCGCAGCCCGTCCGGCCCGGTCAGCCAGCCCGCTTCGTCCAGCAAAGCGGCGGCGCGGCGCAAGTTGGCCCGGTCAAGTTGCCGGGCACCGCTGGTCGGCGACACGACGGCAGGCGCCGTCAGCACATCGTTGGGCAGATCGGCCGCGACAGGTTCCAGCAGCGCCAGTTCGCCGGCCGAGGGCGTGCCGGTCGCGGCCAGATCGGTGTTCCCCCAGAAACTGTCCACGCGCGTGTAAAGGCCATAGAACAGCGCCTCGTTCGACCACTCAAAGTTGAACATCAGCCTGATTGCCTGCCGCACGCGAATATCCTGCCAGTCGGGGCGACGCAGGTTCAGCACCCATGCCTGACCCGAGGCGACATTGCCATTGGGCAAAGTCTCGCGCAGGACCCAGCCATTGGTCAGCGCCGGAAAATCATAGCGGTTGGCCCAGATGATGCTGCTGACTTCGTTGCGGAAACCGTATTCGCCAGCTTTGAATGCCTCGAACGCGGCGTCATAATCGGCGAAATATTCGATCCGCAGCCGGTCAAAGTTGAACCGTCCCCGGTTGATCGGCAGATCAGCGCCCCAGTAATCGGGGTTACGGCGATACACGACGCGGCGGTTGATCTCGGCGCTGTCAAAGGCATAGGGACCAGACCCGACAAAGGCCTGCGTTTGCGTCTGTTCCAGATCACGATCATTGTCGGCAAAGTCCTTGCGGCTGAACACCGGCAAGCCGCCCACCGACTGAATCACATCGCGGCGCGGGTAATCGGCGGTAAAGGTGAAACGAATGGTGTGGTCGTCGATCACCTCGGCCCCGGCGACCTGCTGCGCAATAACCTGCCGGAACGACGACAGCCCCTTGTCGCGCAACGTCTCATAGCTGAACAGCACATCATGCGCGGTCAGCGGCGTGCCATCGCTGAAGCGCGCCTCGGGACGCAGGTGAAAGATCACCCAGTCGCGGTTTTCGGGATATTCCAGCGATTCACACAGCAGGCAATAAGCCGCCCCCACCTCATCCGCCGTGCCGGTCAGGATCGATTCGAACATGATCGAGGACAGCGCGGCGGCCCGCCCGCGAAAGGTGAACGGATTGTAATTGTCGAACCCCATCGAATTGGGAATCGACTGCGACATCTCGCCCCCCTTTGGGGCGTCGGGATTCACATAGGCCAGATGCTGAAAATCGGCAGGCAGGCGCAATTCGTCAAAGATGCCGATGCCATAGCTGCGGATCACCTCGCCTGTATCGGACGGCACCTGTTCCTGCGCGGCAAGGGGCGATCCAAGCACGGCAGCAAAAGCCACAGACGCGAACAGGCTGGCAAGACGCATGAAATTCTCCGCAGGGTTTATCAAAGGCTAGGGGGCCTGCCCCGCAGGTTCAAGCCGCGTTTTCGTGAAACCGCCATCAGACATGACAAAAGGCGCGACCTGTGGCCGCGCCCCGTCATCAGATTGGCCCTGAATGCAGATCAGTTCTGCGTTTCCAGATAGGCGATCAGGTTCGCACGCGCTTCGGCGGGTCTGATCCCGGCGAAGGCCATCTTGGTGCCAGGCATATAACCGCGCGGGTTTTCGATGAAGGCGAACAGGTTTTCCGGGGTCCAGACACCGGGCATATCCTGTGCCGCCTGCGAATAGCTGAACCCGGCGACCGATGCCTTGTCGCGGTTGACCACGCCGTTCAGATGCGGGCCGGTGCCGTCGGTGCCGTCCAGACGATGGCAGGCCTGGCATTTGCGGAATTCGGCCTCGCCCCTGGATACATCGGCGGCGGCAACCAGCGCGGCAACATCCACCTCTTCGACCGGGGCTTCTTCGGCAGCGGCGCCGGTATCGACCGGGATCGAATAGGCCTGCGCCTCACCTTCGGCACCGTGGCCGGACGAGCCGACATGCCACAGCCCGCTGGCGGCCCAGCTGGTCAGCAGCAGAAACAGCAGGGCAGACAAGAACCCGCCCGCAGCCTTGGTAAGGGTCATCGTATTGAACATCGGTCCAGCCCGTCCTTTGCCTTGGAAGTCGCCCGTATCTATCCGCTTTCGCTTTCAGGGATCAAGGTATAGTTATCTGCCGACGCCGAAATTTCCGGGCAACGCCCCCGGCACGACAGCACGACACGAGAACGCCATGACCTCTGCCCCGACCAACCGCATCGCCTTTCAGGGCGAACCGGGCGCCTACAGCCACGAAGCCTGCCAGAAAGCCCGCCCCGGCATGGAGGCGCTGCCCTGCCGCACCTTCGAAGACGTGATCGAGGCCGTGCGCAGCAAAAAGGCCGATCTGGCCATGCTTCCCGTAGAAAATTCGACCTATGGCCGCGTCGCCGACATTCACCACATGCTGCCTGAATCCGGGCTGCATATCGTGGACGAAGCCTTTGTGCGGGTGCGGATCGCGCTGATGGGCCTGCCCGGTGCGCGGCTGCAAGACATCCGCCATGTCCGCGCCCATCTGGTGCTGATCCCGCAGGCCCGCGCCTTTTTGTCGCGCCACGGCATCACCGCCTCGGCCGCCGCCGACAGCGCCGGTGCCGCCGCCGATCTGTCGCGCGAGCGCACTCCCGGCGAGGGCGTGATGGCCAGCGCACTGGCCGCCGACATCTATGGGCTGGAGGTGTTGGCCCGCGACATCGAGGATCACGGCCACAACACCACGCGCTTCCTGATTATGGGCCGTGAACCCGACATGTCGCGCCGGTCCGAACGGATGCTGACAACCTTTGTGTTCCGCGTCCGCAACATCCCCGCCGCGCTGTATAAGGCCATGGGCGGGTTTGCGACCAACGGCGTTAACATGACCAAGCTGGAAAGCTATATGGTGGACGGCAACTTCACCGCGACCCAGTTCTATGCCGACATCGAAGGCCATCCCGACGACCCCAACGTGCAGCTGGCGCTGGAGGAACTGGACTGGTTCACCGACTATCTGAACGTGCTGGGCAGCTATCCCGCCGACCCACTGCGGCAGGAACAGCGAACGGGCTGACCGGGCGCGCACCGGCTGGTTGCGGATCAGGCGGCCAGCAGCAATTCGTCGATGAATTCTCCAACCCGGCGGGCAAAACGGCGGTCAAGCTGCGCCTTGCCCAGACGTGCGGTCTGCAACAACAGCCGCGACTTCATGTTGCGGGGGCGCAGATCGGTTTCAAAGATCAGACGTGACCGCGTGCGGCTGAGCGCAACGATGGTCATGTTTATCATCATCTCGAACGGATCAGACATACCCGCGATACTGACCTGTTCAGGACGATCAAAGCGCGCGACATCCAGCCGCAGTTCGCGCCGCTTGGCCCGCCAGTCAAAGGCGATACGCCAGGCCATGCTGTGACCCGGTTCCTGCGCCGGGTCGATTCGCGCCACAGCAACACCGCGCCGCATCAGCATTCGTTCCATCCGGGGAAAGTCAGTGATAACAGCAAACAGATGTTCGGCGGGAACATCGGCATCTTTTCGGGTCGAGAATTTCATCTTTACCTTTCAATGCACAAAGTGAACCAACCTTCACGCTCATATCGGGCATATGCCAGACGCGCTTGTTTTTTCAACTGGAATTATGGACAGGTTTCAACCAGCCAACCATTTCGGACCGCTCGGTTCATATTATGCGAGTTTTCCACCATCACTCTGAACCGGACCGTCCAATTATGCCCTATGCGCCGCGGCCGTGACACGAAAACAATATCATTCAGGAAATTATGCTATGCGACACACAGACACCTTGAATGATCCAGCTCAAAGCGAATAACAATTCTGGGTTGTGTTGCGCCACAGAATGCCGGAATGACAACCGCCTCAACCTTTGGTGCCGGGCTGGGGCATGACATCACGACCGAACCTGTCATCATATCGGACAACTGAATGCTGAAATGGCCGACGGAAGCAGCACAGTGATGATCCCTGCCGTGACAGAGCATGGCACGGCCACACGCTTGTCGCTGCGGATCATGGCGACGACGGACCTGCACATGCATGTGCTGCCGTATAACTATCTGTCTGACCGGCCCAGCAATCAGATCGGACTGGCGCGCACAGCTTCACTGATCGCACTGCGGCGGCGCGAACACCCCAATTCTATCTTGCTGGATAACGGCGACTTTCTTCAGGGCAGTGCCCTGGGCGATTTCGCGGCGGCGATTGCAACCGGCAAAACGCCCGGCCCCCATCCGGCCATCACGGCGATGAATGCGCTTGGCTATGACGCGGCGACCCTTGGCAACCACGATTTCAACTATGGGCTGACGTTTCTGCGCCACGCCATCGCACAGGCGACCTTTCCCTTTACCGTCGCCAACGCCCGGTTCCGGCGCTGGTCGAATATGCCGCGCTGGCTGATCCTTAACCGTGATTGCACCGGCCCCGACGGGCGGCAAGCGCTGTTGCGAATCGGGATCATCGGTTTCCTGCCGCCACAAACCGCCGATTGGGACGACAGCCTGACCGGCCAGATGACCTGCGAGGACATCCTGACCAGCGCCCTGCGCGAAGTGCCGCTGCTGCGCGCTGCCGGGGCCGATGTGGTGATCGCGCTGGCCCACAGTGGCATCGGCACCGTCCCCGCCCGCCCGATGAGCGATAACGTCGCCGCCGCGCTGGCCGCCGTGCCGGGGATTGACGCGATTATCGCCGGGCATACGCATCAGGTCTTTCCCGGCCCGCAGTTTCCCGCCCTCGACGGAATCGACCCGCAGCGCGGCACCTTACACGGCAAACCGGCGGTGATGGCGGGCTATGGCGGGTCGCATCTGGGGATCATCGACCTTGAACTGTCGCGCCCTGTCGTCGCCATGCCATGGCGGGTGACAGGGTTTCAGGTGCGGACTGAACAGGTTGCGCCGCGCACCCCCGCCCTGCCCGAAGTCTCGCAGCCTGCCATGGCACTGCACCGCGCGGCGCTGCGCCATTATCGCCGCCGGATCGGGCGCACGGATCAGCCGCTGAACAGCTTTTTTTCCCTGATCGGAGAGGATCGCGCCCTGAAGCTGGTGCAGCGGGCACAACGCTGGCACGTCCGCCGGGCGCTGCGCGGCACCCATTGGGAAGGGTTGCCGGTGTTGTCCGCAGCCTCGCCGTTTCGCGCTGGCGGGCGTGGCGGGCCGTCGCATTACACGAATGTGCCAGCCGGGCCGCTGACGCTGCGCAGCCTGGCCGACATCTATCTGTTCCCCAACCGCATCCGCGCCATCGCCTTGACCGGCCACGACCTGACCGAGTGGCTTGAGCGCGCGGCAGGCCAGTTCCGACAGATCGCCCCCGGCGACCGCGATGCACTGCTGATTGACGATGATTTCCCCAGCTATAACTTTGATGTCATTGACGGCATCACCTGGGACATCGACCTGAGCGCGCCGCCACGCTTTTCCCCTGTGGGCGACCTGCTGACCCCTTCGGGCGGGCGGGTGCGTAACCTGCGCTATCAAGGCCGCCCGGTCGCGCCTGATGATCGCTTTGTGATGGCGACCAATTCTTATCGTATGGCAGCCTGCGGTCTGTATGGCCCGGTTGCCGCCCGCAGCGAAGTCCTGTTGAGCGAGCGCACCCTGACACGCGACCTGCTGCGCCGATACATCACCCACAACCGGGCGCTGAACATCCTGTCGGATCGAAACTGGCGCTTTGCCCCCCTGCCCGGAACGACGGCGCTGTTCGACACCAGCCCCGCAGCAATGCCGCACCTGCCGCAGATCAATGAACAGGAAGGGCTGCGGCTGGAATATCTTACCACAACAGATGATGGCTTTGCCCGGATGCGACTGTTTCTGTAACGGGTTGCAACCGCCCGCCGCATTGCCTATCTAACGCGGCGAGAGGTTGGCGCGGGCAGGTGCCTCGCCAACCCGGTCAGGACCGGAAGGTAGCAGCCGTAACGAGATCCGCTTGGGTCGCTGTCCAGCCTCTCACCCTTTTCCCGGCATCGGTTCGCATCCACAAATCGCAATGGATTTTTGCGGACAAGGCTGGCCTTTTGTCGATCTGCCTGCTGCGGTTAACATTGACAACGCGGTGTCCGAATAGCTTGCGCCCGCAGCGCACGGACGCCCCGCCATATGCCGCCCGAAAGCCAGATACGAACACCCCCATGGCGCGACGCCCCGATAACAGGCGACCGCGGCCCACCTGCCTTGCCCAGCACAAATCCGCGCCCGAACATCACACCGGGTCGCATCAGCGGACAGCCACCATCACCCCTCGCCAATCAGTCCCGCCGCTTGTCGCGACAGCAGCCAGCCCGCGATCGACCCTTGGCGCGGCGCCGAAATATGCGGATGAGTGCCCGCAATCACTGCGGCCAGTTCCCCGGCATCCAGCCACCGGGCATCCTCAAGCTCGGCCGCGTCAAGCTGGATGTCGTCGGTTTCCGCCTCGCCCACGCAGCCCAGCATCAATTGCGACGGATAGGGCCAGGGCTGGTTGGCGATAAACTGCACGGCCCCCACAGTGATGCCGGTTTCCTCGGCCACCTCGCGCCGGACAGCGGCCTGAATCGTTTCACCTGGCTCGATAAAGCCGGCAAGGCAGGAATACATCCGGTCCGGCCAGCCAGGCGACCGCCCGACCAGCACCCGCCCGCCGTGCCGGATCAGCATGATCGCCACCGGATCGGTGCGTGGAAAATGGCTGGCATTGCAGGCAGGGCATTGCCGCTGCCACCCTGATTGCACCGGCTGACTGGGCTGGCCGCAATTGGCGCAGAACCGATGCGTCGCGTGCCAGCCGGTCAGCGCACGGGCCGTCGCGGCGATTTCCGCGTGAAGCGGCGGCAAGGTCTGCATCACGCCCCGCAGCTCGACAAAGCGCGCGTCAGGGATCAGCGGATGCACCTGTTCCGTCGGGTCAAAGAACAGGCCCAGCTCCGGCAGGCTGGGCGGGGTCCATGCGGATATATCCACCGCCGCCACCGGCTGACCATCGGCCAACCCCAGAAATAGCGGCGGCTCGGCCCCCGACAATGCCGGATGACCGGGGTTCAACAGATGCAGGCCGCCATCGGCACCGACCAGCAACTTGCCGCGCCAGACCGGCAGCAGACGCATCCCACGCTGCCAGCCGTCACCGGCCCGCAGATGCGCCGCGCGATCCAGCCCACCACCAGCAAAGGCCATCGTTTCCATCGAAACCCCTCTCAGATCACCGACAATCCGGCACAGATGCCGATGATCCCAAGCGTCAACGGCAGCTCAACGTGACCTCGACCGGATTGGGGGTCAAGTCGCGCATCGCACCGCTGCTGGCATCGACACCGGCGCCGATGACGCCGCCAACCAGCACATTACCCGCCATGGCCGCACTGCCACCGCCCGCAATTTTGTTGGTGACACGCACCTGCTGCGGCTCGCAGCGGTCCTTTTTGACCAGCACATTCAGTTCCGATTTACGCGGCAATTTAAAGGTGCAGGGGGTGCCATTACAGGTTTGCCCATCGCTCAACTGAACCTGCGCGCCCGAGGGATTAGAGTTCACCACCAGAACATCCGTCGTCCCACGCGTAATGGTCGCACAACCTGCAATGGACAGGATGGAACACATAAGAAATATTTTACCAATCATGGCGTTACCCTTTATATTTCGAGTTCCTTCCCTAACCTGCGGCACCTGAATCTTCCATTATTTTATACTGAAAATCTGAACAAAACAGGAACAGAATCTACCCCGCAAACCGTTGCAGACATCGGCACGCCCAGCTAACATCACCCCGGTGAAAAGGGGCAGTATGACCGACAGCGAACAGACTTATCAGGTGCTGGCCCGGAAATACCGGCCCGAAACCTTTGCCGATCTGGTCGGTCAGGATGCGATGGTGCGCACCCTGAAAAATGCCTTTGCCGCCGACCGGATCGCGCAGGCGTTCATCATGACCGGCATTCGCGGCACCGGCAAAACCACCACCGCGCGGATCATCGCCAAGGGGATGAACTGCATCGGCCCCGACGGCACTGGCGGGCCGACGACCGAACCTTGCGGTCGTTGCGAACATTGCGTGGCGATTGCCGAAGGCCGCCATGTCGATGTGCTGGAAATGGACGCCGCCAGCCGCACCGGCGTGAACGACATCCGCGAAATCATTGAATCCGTTCACTATCGCGCCGCATCCGCCCGCTACAAGATCTATATCATCGACGAAGTTCACATGCTGTCCACCAGCGCCTTTAACGCGCTGCTAAAAACGCTTGAGGAGCCGCCGCCGCATGTCAAATTCATCTTTGCCACCACCGAAATCCGTAAGGTGCCGGTCACGGTGCTGTCACGCTGTCAACGCTTTGATCTGCGCCGGATCGAGCCAGAGGTGATGATCGCCCTTCTGCGCCGCATCGCCACTGCTGAAAGCGCAGAAATCAGCGATGACGCGCTGGCGCTGATAACCCGCGCCGCCGAAGGCTCGGCCCGCGATGCGACCAGTCTGCTGGATCAGGCGATCAGCCATGGCGCGGGCGAAACCGGCGCGGCGCAGGTGCGGGCGATGCTGGGGTTGGCCGACCGGGGGCGGGTGCTGGACCTGTTCGAAATGATCCTGCGCGGCGATGCGGCAGCGGCCTTGGCAGAATTGCAGGGGCAATATGCCGATGGTGCCGACCCTGTCGCCGTGCTGCGCGATCTGGCGGAGATCACGCATTGGGTCTCGGTCGCGAAAATCACGCCCGAGGCACTGGATGATCCCACCGTCGCCCCCGACGAACGCAAACGGGGCGAGGATCTGGCCAGCCGTCTGGCCATGCGGGTGCTGACGCGGCTGTGGCAGATGCTGCTGAAATCGCTTGAGGAAGTTTCCGCCGCACCGAACGCCATGATGGCTGCCGAAATGGCGGTGATCCGCATGACTCATGTGGCCGACCTGCCCGACCCGGAATCGCTGATCCGACGCGTTCAACAAGCGCAGGCGGCGGGCGAATTCACCCGCGCCCCTGCCGCCCCCGCCGCGGCGCACACGCCCGCCCCCCAAGCCCGCGCCGTGGCCCAGCCAAGCGGTCAAGCAACCGCACTGGCTTTGTCGCCCGATGCAATCGCAGCCTTTCCCGACTTCGATTCGGTCGTGGATCTGATCCGGCGGATGCGCGATATGACCTTGCTGGTGCAGGTAGAAAATCACGTTGCGCTGGTGCGTTATGCGCCGGGGCGGATCGAATTCGAACCGCGCGGCCCCGCTCCGCCCGACCTCGCGCAGCGGCTGGCCGAACGGCTGCGCGGCTGGTCTGGTGGTCAACGCTGGGGCGTGTCCGTCGTCAACAGCGGGGGCGGCCCGACAATTGCCGAAACCCGCGCGACCCAGGCCGCGCAGGCCGAGGCCGAGGCGATGCAAAACCCGCTGGTGCAGGCCGTGTTCGCGACCTTCCCATCCGCGCGCATCACCCGGATCGTGACACCGCCACAGCCGGTTGAATCCGCGCCCGATCCGGCTACATCCCAGCATGAAACGGCCGAGGGCGTAATCGCCGCCGTCGCCGATGAATGGGACCCATTTGAGAACGAGGTATAAAATGCTGAAAGGTTTGGGCGGACTTGGCGACATGGCCAAGATGATGGCAGCCGCCAAAGATATGCAGGGCAAGGTCGAAAAGCTGCAAGAAGACCTGAACAGCATCACCGTCACAGGTGAGGCCGGGGCCGGTCTGGTCAAGGCCACCGCCACCGCCAAGGGCGAACTGACCGCCTTGGACATCGACCCGTCGATCTTTGTCGCCTCGGAAAAAGAAGTGGTCGAGGATCTGATTCTGGCCGCCATCAAGGACGCACAGCGTCGCGCCCAGGACCGTGCACAACAGGAAATGGCTCGCATTTCGGCTGATCTGGGCTTGCCAGCAGGCATGAAACTGCCGTTCTGAATGACCAGCGCCGACAGCGACGACATTCAGGCGCTGATAACGATGATGGCGCGGCTGCCGGGGCTTGGTCCCCGCTCGGCCCGTCGTATCGCCCTGCACCTGATCCGCAAACGCAGCGGCCAGATGGCGCAACTGGCCTCATTGTTGGACAGGGTGGCCTCCACTTCACGCGAATGCCTGACCTGCGGCAATATTACCGACCGCGACACCTGCGCGATCTGTGCCGACCCGGCCCGCGCCACCGGCGAGCTTTGCGTGGTTGAAGACGTGGCCGATCTGTGGGCGCTGGAACGCGCCCGCGCCTTTCGTGGTCGTTATCACGTGCTGGGCGGAACCTTGTCGGCGCTGGACGAAATTGGCCCCGAGGATCTGGGCATCCCGGCCCTGATCGACCGCATCCCGCGCGAAGGCATCGGCGAGGTGATCCTGGCCCTGAACGCCACGGTTGAAGGGCAGACCACTGCCCATTACATCGCCGAAGCACTGGACGGCACCGCCGTCACTGTGACCGGCCTCGCGCAAGGCGTGCCCATCGGTGGCGAACTTGACTATCTTGATGACGGCACCATTACCGCCGCCCTTCGGGCGCGGCGACGGCTTTAGAAAAAGGCGCGGAAACCCGCGCCCCGTCTTTCGTTTCCAAATATCCTACAGGGGGTCCGGGGGATGTAAAATCCCCCGGCGTCGCGGGACGCAAAATCAAGCGTCCAGCTTTTCAACCTTACCCGCCGCCTTGGCGATCTCGATCCGGCGCGGCTTCAGCGCCTCGGGGATTTCGCGGATCAGGTCGATGTGCAGCATGCCGTCAGCATGGCTGGCACCCTCAACGCGAACGTGATCGGCCAGCGTGAACTTGCGCTCGAACGCACGGGTGGCGATGCCGCGGTGAAGATAGGTGCGGCTTTCATCCTCGGTTGCCTTGCGGGCAGACACGATGACGGCACCATCGCGCATTTCGACCGTCAGATCGTCGGCGGCGAAACCGGCGACGGCGATGGAAATGCGATATGCATTTTCGCCAGTCTTTTCGATATTATAGGGCGGATAGGTCGGCGCGGCGACATCGGCGCTCAGCGCGCGGTCCATGACATCGGCCAGACGGTCGAAACCAACCGAAGCACGGTAAAGCGGGGTCAGATCAAGATTACGCATTGGACATCCTTTCACAGCGATGCGTTTGTGCCCCCCGATTGCGGGCGGGCGGATACCGGCGCCTGATGGCCATCCGGTGACAGAAATCTGGGGGCGACAGGACGGTTTTCAAGGGGCGCGACGCCGCCATCCTGCCATCAGCACCAGTGCCATGCCCACAGCAAGCGGAAGCCAGAAGAGCAAAACCCCGATGTGATCCAAGAAATTCGCTCCGCAAGCGCCAAGACCACACAAAAATGTGGCGAAAAGCACAAAAGCCAGAGCCGCCGCGCCAATCAGCAGCCAGCCCGCAAGCGCCAGCAGATGCGCCAGATCCAGATGCCGCCCGCCGCCGCAGCCAGCAGCCCTACCAGAAAAGGCAGCCAAAACAGCACGACCGCATTTGGGCTGAACCACGAGAACATGCCATAGCAGCGCCCCGGCGGACAGATCAGCCGATGCCCCAGTGGCCAGGCGAACACCATAAACCCCGCCAGAACCAGCCCACCAATCCAAGCCCGCCGCGCCTTATCATACTTCATAAACTCACCCCTCAGTCAGATCAGAACGCAGCTTTCTGTCGCAAAAGGGCAAGAACTGCGCACGATCGCCGCCATGCTGGCGACAAGCCTCAGTCTAAGGATGATCTGCAGCTTGGACCATGACCTGCTCAACTCTGCCGCAGACCCCACATCCCCCGGATCATCAGCACAGTCCCGATGATGACCCCAGGCCAAAGCGTCAGCTGCGCCAGATCACCAGATCAATCGGCCCGGCACATGGCGCGCGACCCGGCCAAGGCGCAGGCAAGACCATTCGCCACCTCAAGCGCCAGCCAGCCAAGACCGCACAGCAGCAGACCAGCGGCGATCAGCGCCTTGGCAACCCCGCGCCTCATTCCCTGATGCGCCGCCATCCCGATACGGCCATTACAACGCCGATCAAAAAAGGTGGCCAAAATATGCCAACGGCTTGGGCAGTGAACAGATCGCGCATCCAGATATAATCGCAGGCGCCCACGGTTGTCGCTCCGAAGCCGCAGCCATAGCTGATCAATACATACCACAGCAGCCAAGTCAGGGTTGCCAGAACGATGCCTGCGATCATCATAATACGGGCCTTCATGCCCTCTCCTTACCTGCGTCGCCACAGCCCCCAGAGGCCCCAAATTATCAGCACCCCGCCCAGCAGGGCCAGCGGCCAGAAACTATAGCGGGCTTCGGGGCTGAACCAGTCGATCGGGCAATTCCGCTGCCCGCCCCATGCGCAGGCATAGCCGTTGATATAGATGGTGATGAACCAGCCCAGAAAGCAAAGGAACGCGCCCAACAACATCAGCGGTATGGCGAGCCAACGTCTCATCCGCATCCTCATCGCACCGCGTATGGCCAGCGCGACACCGCCAAGAAAGAGCGGCCAGAACAGGCCAAGCGCCTCGGGGGAGAGCGTCTCGCCAATCGCATAGGGGACGCAGAACCACATCGCGGACAGGTTGAACCCGCAGCCAAACAGCCCGATCCAGAGCACAAAGGACAGCACGGCAATGCCCACGCCCACGGCCAGCATCCAGCGCCCTGAATGTCGCGGGCCATCGGGGCGCGGCGCAATCTGGGGCCGCCGCGCCCGCCAGCCCCAGACGGCCAGCGCGACGCCGACCAGAAAATAGGGCCAGAACAGATGCAGGGCCTCTTGGTTGAACAGCCCGGTCAGCCAGATGAAATCACATTGCGCCGGGCTGGTCGCGCCATAGCCGCAGCCCAAGGCAGTCAGCCAAAACCATAACAGCCAGGTCAGCGCGCTGATAACACAGCCGATGATAATCAGCGCGAGCGCGACGCCCCGGCTCATCCCAAAGCGCGCGGCTTTGGCCCGCCGGTCGCCCAGTCCAGCAGTTCGGCCGTATGCACCACCGGAATGTCCGTGCCGCCGCCGATCTGCATCATGCAGCCGATGTTGCCAGCGGCGATGATCTCGGGCGCGGTGGCCTCTAACGTAGCGACCTTGCGGCGGCGTAATTCGCCCGAAAGTTCCGGTTGCAGCAGGTTATACGTCCCGGCAGAGCCGCAGCACAGATGAGGGTCGGTGGGTTCGACCACGGTGAACCCGGCTTGCGCCAGCAAGGTCTTGGGCGTGGTTTTCACCTTTTGCCCGTGTTGCAACGAACAGGCCGAATGATAGGCGACGCGGCCCTGCGCCTGACCGGAGGGCAGGCCGTGACGTTCCAGAAACTCGGTCACATCCATCGCCAGCGCGGCGACCCGCGCGGCATCCGGGTCATCGGGCAGCAGGTGGACATAGTCCTTGATCGTCGTGCCGCAGCCCGAGGTGTTGATGATAATCGCGTCCAGCGGCCGGGCGGCCTCGGTCGCGATCAGGCTGGCGATGGCGGCGCGGGCCTTGGCCTTGCCGTCATCGGCGCGGCCCATATGCAAAGGCAGCGCGCCGCAGCAGCCAAAGTTATGTGGGATTACCACCTCGCAACCCGCACGGCGCAACAGGCGGATGGTGGCGTCGTTGATGTCGGTGTTCAGCGCCCGCTGCGCGCAGCCGATCATCAGCGCGACCCGCGCGCGGCACGCGCCGATGGGGGCGAAGGTCTGGCCATCGTCGTTGCGGCTGACCGGCGGGATCGTGGCCGGGGCCATCGACAGCATCGCCCGCAACCGCGCGTCCGGCATCAGCCGCGCAAAGGGGCGCGCGATTTTCGCCCCCAACATCGCCAGCCGGAACCGGCGAGGATGCGGGATGACCTGCGCCAGCAGCCAGCGCAGCGCCCGGTCGCGCCACGGGCGGCGATAGGTCGCCTGAACATGGGCGCGGGCGTGGTCAATCAGGTGCATGTAATGCACGCCGGATGGGCAAGTGGTCATGCAGGCAAGGCAGGACAAGCAACGGTCGATATGCAGCGCGGTTTTCTCATCGGCGGGGCGGCCGGATTCCAACATATCCTTGATCAGATAGATGCGCCCGCGCGGGCTGTCCAACTCGTCGCCCAACACCTGATATGTTGGACAGGTCGCCGTGCAAAAACCGCAATGCACACAGGCGCGCAGGATCTGATTTGATCGGGCAATCGCCGGGTCGGTCAGTTGTTCCGGGGTGAAATTCGTCTGCATCAGGCCGCCCCACCGAACAGGCCACGCGGATCGAACCGGCTGCGAACAGCCGTATTCAACGCCGCAATCGCCGGGTTTTCGGGCGGGATCAGTCCTGATTGCGCGCCTTTTACGCGCCGCGCATGGCCGGGAAAGGATGACAGGCGCGGTTCCTCGCCCGGCGGCAGTTCGACCCAGATCAGCGCTCCGCCCCAGTCGATCAGCGCAGGCTCCGGCAGCGCGGCCAGCAAGACGGGCGCGGCGCTTGGGTCGGTGACGATGCGCCACAGATCGCCGCCGGATGGCGTATTTGGGCAAACAGAAAGCGGATGGTCGGTCGTCTCGACGGCGCCAAAGCGGGCCAGATGCGTGGCCAGTGCATCGCGGCGGATGGCGACGGATTCGGGCAGGCCCTCGATCCGCAGCATTGCGCCCTGCCCCGGCTGCCATTGCGCCGCCGATACGTCAAAGGGCGCTGTCAGAGCTGTGGTCAGCGCCGGAATGGCGGCGATAGCGTCCAGTCCCGGCAGGTGCAAAATCGCACGAGCGGGCGGGATCGGCGTGGTTTTGAACGCGATTTCGGTCAGCACACCAAGGCTGCCTCGGCTGCCTGCGGCCAGTTTCACCAGATCATAGCCGGTAACATTCTTCATCACCCGTCCGCCGCTGCGGATCAGGGTTCCGGTCCCATCTACCATGCGCAGCCCGATCATTGCGTCACGGCAGGCCCCGGCCAGCACCCGGCGCGGACCCGAGGCATTGGCAGCCGCCACCCCGCCGACGGTTGATCCGGCGCGCACATCGGGTTCAAAGCCCAGCATCTGCCCCTGCGCGGCCAGCGTTGTCTGCACCTGTTCCAGTGGGGTTCCGGCCCGCACCACCAGAGTCAGCGCGGCGGGTTCATACAGCGTGATGCCGCTCAGCGCGGCGGTGGTCAGCGGCGTGCCCCGCGCCTCACCCGGCCACAGGCGCGTGCCGCCGCCCTGGATGGCCAGCGGCGCGCGGGCAGAGCGAATCATACAAGCCAGTTCGTCTTCGGTTTCGGGGCGCAGCGGCTCAGGCAGCATCCGACGCCCCCCTGCGCCGGGCGGCGGATACATGCAGCGGAAAGACCTTGGCCGGATTCAGCAGCCAGCGCGGGTCAAAAGCATCCTTGATCCGCATCTGCGCCTCAAGGTCATCGGTCGTGAACTGAACGTCCATCAAATCGCGCTTTTCGATGCCGACACCATGTTCGCCGGTCAGGCAACCGCCGACCTGCACGCACAGACGTAGAATATCGGCCCCCAGGGCCTCGGCCCGTTGCAGATCGCCGGGGGTGTTGGCGTCAAAGATGATCAGCGGGTGCATATTGCCATCGCCCGCGTGAAACACATTGGCCACGCGCAACCCTGCCGCAGCCGACATTTCTCCAATGCGGCCAAGCACATGCGGCAGACTGGACACCGGGATCGTGCCATCAAGGCACAGGTAGTCACCCAATTGCCCCATCGCGCCAAAGGCGGATTTGCGGCCCAGCCAGATACGGGCCGATTCCGCCTCGCTGCGGCTTTCGCGAAACTCCAGCGGCGCAAAGGTTTGGGCGATGTCGCGGATCAGGCGCAATTGTTCATCAATTTCCGGTGGCGTGCCCTCGACCTCGACGATCAGCAGCGCCTCGCAATCGGGATAACCGGCGCGAGCATGTTCCTCGGTCGCGTGGATGCAGGGGCGATCCATGAATTCGATGGCGACGGGCAGGATACCGGCGCGGATGATGCCCGCCACGCAGGCCCCGGCCGTTTCGCTGGAATCAAAGGCGATCAGCACCGGGCGGGCACCCGCGGGACGCGGCAGGATGCGCAGCACCGCCTCGGTCACGATGCCAAGCTGGCCTTCCGATCCGCAGGTCACGCCCAGCAGGTCAAGGCCCGCCGCCTCACCCATCGGGCCACCCAGTTCGACGACGGTGCCATCCATCAGCACCATGGTCGCGCCCAGCAGATTGTTGGTGGTGACGCCGTATTTCAGGCAATGCGCCCCGCCCGAGTTCATGGCGATATTGCCGCCGATGGCGCAGGCCAGTTGCGACGACGGATCGGGAGCATAGAAAAAGCCGATACCCTCGACCGCCTGCGACACCGACAAATTGGTGCGGCCCGCCTGCACGCGGATGGTGCGATCGCCGGAGTTGACGTCCAGCACGGCATTCATGCGGGCAAGGCCGATCACCACCGCGTCAGAGGTCGGCATCGAGCCACCGGCAAGGCTGGTCCCGGCCCCGCGCGGCACCACCGGCACCCGTTCGGCGTGACAAAGCCGCAAAACCGCCGCCACTTCGTCGGTTGAACGTGGCAGCACGACGGCCAGCGGCGGGCAGCGATAGGCGGCCAGCGCATCGCATTCATAGGCGCGCGTCTGCACCGGATCAGAGATCACGGCCCCCGGCACTGCCTGCTGTAGCAAGGCGACGATCTGATCGCGCCGCGCCAACAGGCGGGTATCGGGGGCCGGCATGTCCATGGCAGGTCAGACTGCCGTGTGCTGCGACAACATCCGCGCGATTTCGTCTTTCAGCCGGGCGCGCTGCTTGCGCAGTTCGGTTTCGTGTTCCTGCGAGGTCGGCTTGACCAGCGTTTCAGCGGCAGCCACCTCGTCGTTGACCGCGTCATATTCATCAAGCAGGCGCGCAAAATGAGCGTTGGACACCTTCAGATCATGAATCTTGTCGGCATCGTTGGGAAATTCTTCGTGGATTGCGTGGGCAGCGGCCATGGCTCTCTCCTCTTTTGGCGTTGGCAAGACGTTAGCCCCAGCGCAGGGGGCTTTCAACCTCGCAAACTCCTGCATAATCTGGCTGTATGATCTTGCCTGAACTGACCCTTGCCGGTGTTACGCCCGTTGATTTGCTTGGCCTGCTGCTGCTGGTGCCGGGATGGCTGATTCTGGGCTGGCTGATCGAAAACCCGCCTCAGGGCAAACCCTCGGTCAGCGTGCTGATGCAGCGTTACCGACGCGAGTGGATGCGCCATTTCGTCAATCGTGCACCACGTATTTTCGATGGCAACGTGCTGTCCAGCCTGCGCGAAGGCACGGCATTCTTTGCGTCGGCCTGCATGATCGCCTTGGGCGGCGGGCTGGCACTGGTCGGCAATGTCGAACGGCTGCGGGGTCTGGCCGCCGAACTGGATCTGGCCCCCATGGCGGGTGTTGATCCGGCCATCAAGCTGTTGCTGACGCTGATCTTTGTGGCCAACGCCTTTCTGAAATTCGTCTGGGCGCACCGGCTGTTCGGCTATTGCGCGATCCTGATGGCATCGGTTCCCGACCACGGCAGCGACCCTCAGGCGCTGCCGCGCGCAGATCAGGCGGCGGATGTGAATATTCAGGCGGCCAAGAACTTCAACGCCGGGCTGCGCAGCGTCTATTTCGCGCTCGGGTCGCTGGCGTGGCTGGGTGGCGGCTGGACCTTGTGTCTGGGCGCCGGGCTGGTGCTGTGGGTGACGTGGCGGCGCGAGTTTGCCTCCAGCTCGCGGCGGGTTATTCTGCGCGCCCTGCCCCCGGCACGTCTGCCCGATGCTGCCGCGACATCACCAGAGACAGAGCAAAAATCACCGCCCCCGCAGCCGTAAGCGCGACGCCGACCACGCCGGGCGAACGCCAGCCCCAACCAGCCGACAGCGCCATTCCGGCCAGAAACGGGCCAAGCGCGTTGGCTGCGTTAAAGGCGGCATGGTTCATCGCCGCCGCCATGCTTTGGGCGCGTCCGGCCACATCCATCAGCCGGGTTTGCAGCGGAATAACCAGCCCAGAACCGGCGGCGATCAGAAAGGCCGCCACGATCATTGCACCCCAGTGCCCCACCGTTAGCGAGGCCAGTGCCTGCGTAATCCCCATGGCCGCCAGACAGGCCCAGGCGGTTTTGACCGTGCCCCACCTTTCGACCAGCCGCCCGGTGAACCACGTCCCCAAGGTGCCGCCAACGCCGAACATGGCCAGCGCAGCCGGAACCGCCCAGCCCGGCGCCTGTGTCGTGGCCAGAATCGCGGCTGTCCAGAAGGCATAGACCGAAAACAGCCCGCCGAACCCGATCGCGCCCACGGCCAGAATCCACAGCACGCGCGGATTGGCCAGTGCGGCCAGTTCGTCCAGCGGGCGATGGCCCGCCGTGCCGGTGCCGCGTGGCGCAAACCGCAAAATCAGCGCCGCCGCCACCAGTGCGATCAGCCCCGGCATAGCAAAGCCCCATCGCCAGCCGATATTCTGCCCCATCCAGCCCGCCAGCGGCACACCAAAGATATTGGCCACCGTCAGCCCCAACAGCACCTGCGCCGCCGCGCGCCCGCGCTGGTTCAGCGAAGCGCCATCGGCCGCCATCAGCATCGCCACGCCCAGATAGCCACCATGCGGCAGCCCGGCCAAAAACCGCGTTCCCGCCAGCGTCGCATAGCCCGGCAGCACCGCCGCCGCGAGGTTCATCACCGCATAAAACGCCATCAGCGCCGCCAGATAGCGCCGCCGCGGCAACCGTGCCCCCAGAATCGAGGTCAACGGCGCGCCGATCACGACACCAAGCGCATAGGCGCTGATGACATGTCCCGCCTCGGGTTCTGAAATCGCCAGATCGGCGGCAAAAAACGGCAGCAGCCCCATCGCCGCAAATTCCGACGTGCCAATGGCAAAGGCCCCCAGGGCAAGGGCAAGAATCATGGGCAGCGTATTGGTCTGCGTGGTCATGGCGGCTCTCTATGGGATAGGCGTGTAGATTGCGTTAACGGCTGTGTGACACAATACCGCAGATCGCAAGGCCGGGTTGCGCGCCACACAACGCGGCTTTTCCTGCGGCGACGGGCGCGATAGAAAGCGGTATGGATATTCTGGATAAAATCCGGGCCTACAAGCTCGATGAAGTCGCCGCCGCGAAACGCGCCCGCCCCTTGGCCCTGGTCGAAGATCAGGCCCGCGCCGCATCCGCCCCTCGCGGCTTTGCCGCTGCGCTGACACAAAAGGCGGCGCACGGCCCGGCGCTGATTGCTGAAATAAAAAAGGCCAGCCCCTCCAAAGGGTTGATCCGCGCCGACTTCAACCCGCCCGCACTGGCCCGCGCCTATGAACAGGGCGGCGCGGCCTGCCTGTCGGTGCTGACGGATTCGCCCAGCTTTCAGGGTGCGCCGGAATTTCTGACCAAAGCCCGCGATGCCTGCACTCTGCCCGCGCTGCGCAAAGATTTTCTATACGACACCTATCAGGTGGCCGAGGCGCGCGCCTGGGGGGCCGATTGCATCCTGATTATCATGGCCTCGGTCGATGACACACTGGCGGCGGAACTTGAGGATGCGGCGCTCCATTGGGGCATGGATGCGCTGATCGAGGTTCACGACCACACCGAACTGGATCGCGCGCTGCGGCTGAAATCACCCATGATCGGAATTAATAACCGTAATCTCAAGACGTTCGATGTCACTCTTGATGTGACTCGCGAACTCGCGCCGCATATTCCGGCAGGGCGCGATGTGGTCTGCGAAAGTGGCCTGTTCACTTCTGGCGACCTGGCCGCGATGATGGAAATCGGCGCACGTCGCTTTCTGATTGGCGAAAGCCTGATGCGGCAGGATGACGTCGTCGCCGCCACACGCGACATTCTGGGAGTCTCCCCGTGACCCTGACGCATTTTGACCAATCAGGTCAGGCGCATATGGTCGATGTCTCAGGCAAGGCATCAACCGCGCGCGAGGCCGTAGCAGAAGGCTTTGTCATCATGTCATCCGAGACGCTGGCCTTGGCGCAGGGCGGCGCAGCCAAGGGCGATGTCCTGGGGGTCGCGCGGCTGGCCGGGATCATGGGTGCGAAACGCACCGCCGATCTGATCCCGCTCTGCCACCCGCTGCCGATTACCAAGGTCGCGCTGGACCTGACCCCTGACCCCGACCTACCCGGCATTCGTGTGCAGGCCACCGTGCGCACCTCTGGCCAGACCGGGGTCGAGATGGAGGCGCTGACTGCCGTCTCAACCGCCTGCCTGACCGTCTATGACATGCTGAAAGCCGCCGAAAAGGGAATTCAGATCAATGGCATCCGCCTACTGCGGAAGACCGGCGGAAAATCCGGGGATTGGCAGGCATGATTTCCGTGGACGAGGCGTTGACCCGCGTTCTGGCGCTGGCCCACCCACCCAAGGCCGGGACACTGCCACTGGCCGAGGCGGCCGGGCGCGTTCTGCTGCACCCGGCTGTCGCGCGACTGACTCAGCCGCCCTTCGATTCCGCCGCAATGGACGGTTATGCCTTGCGCGATGCCGATCTGCCCGGCCCTCTGCGCGTGATCGGCGAGGCGGCGGCGGGTCACCCGTGGAACGGGCAAGCTACCCCCGGAACCGCCGTGCGCATCTTTACCGGCGCGCCGGTGCCTGCGGGCTATGACCGCGTGGTGATGCAGGAAAACTGCATGCGCGAGGGTGAAAAGGTAACGATCACCGATGCGTCAGGCGGCACCAATATCCGCGCGCGCGGTGGCGATTTCGCCGAGGGTCAGGCGATCAAGGCGCCACGCCTGCTGCGCGCCGCCGACATCGGCTTGCTGGCGGCGATGAATGTCGCACAGGTCACGGTCGCGCACCGTCCGCGCGTAGCGATCATCGCCTCGGGTGACGAACTCGTGCGGCCGGGAGAGGCGGTGGCACAAGGGCAGATTGTCAGCTCGAACGATCTGATCGTCGCCGCCCTGGCACGTGACGCCGGGGCCGTCGCCGATATTCTGCCGATTGCCCGCGACACCGAATCCAGTCTGCGCGACGTATTTGCCCAGGCCGCGGGCGCGGATCTGATCGTGACCATCGGCGGCGCCTCGGTCGGCGATCACGATCTGGTCGGCAAGGTCGCCGTCGATCTGGGGCTGGAGCGGTCGTTCTACAAGATCGCCATGCGCCCCGGCAAGCCACTGATGGCGGGCCGAATGGGTAACGCGGCAATGCTGGGCCTTCCCGGAAATCCTGTTTCATCATATGTTTGCGCTATATTGTTTATGCAACCTCTAATTCACGCGATGCAGGGACTGCCTGAGCAACCGCGCAAGCTGCGCGCCCGGCTGACCTGCGATCTGCCCCCCGAGGGTGCGCGCCAGCATTACCTGCGCGCACGGCTGGTGGCGGGGGACGGCCTGTCCGGCATCACCCCCTATAAGGATCAGGATTCCGCACGGTTGACGGTTCTGGCGGATGCCGATGCGCTGCTGGTGCGGCCCGCAAACGACCCGGCCCGTCAGGCTGGTGACGTGGTGGACTATCTGCCGCTGCACGCAGGTTAATCTTTTGTTCACGCTCTTGTGGTCTAGATGTTGACGCGATTCGTCGCACAGTCTAGAACATACCCCGAACACCGGGCCGGGAAAGGTGAACCAATGCTGACCAAAAAACAGATCGAGCTGTTGGATTTCATCCAGAAGCGTATGGCGCGCGATGGTGTGCCGCCGTCCTTTGATGAAATGAAAGATGCATTGGATCTGCGGTCAAAATCCGGCATCCATCGACTGATTACCGCACTGGAAGAGCGCGGCTTTATCCGTCGTTTGCCCCATCGCGCCCGTGCATTGGAAATCGTGCGTCTGCCCGAAAGCATTGCCCGCGACCCCAAAGCGGGTTTCACCCCGACCGTCATCAGCAACAACCGCCCCCCGCGACCGCGCGGCGCCATGGCGGTCACGGACAGCCCGGCGGTGGAACTGCCGCTGATGGGCCGCATCGCCGCCGGGGTCCCGATCGAGGCGATTTCCGAAGTTTCTCATCACGTCGCCGTCCCCGGCAGCATGATCGGCGGACGCGAGCGCCACTATGCGCTTGAGGTCAAAGGCGATTCGATGATCGAAGCGGGGATCAACGACGGCGATGTCGTGGTGATCCGCGAACAGGATAATGCCGAAAACGGCGACATCATTGTGGCGCTGGTTGACGGACACGAGGCGACGCTGAAACGCTATCGCCGTCGTGGCGGCATGATCGCGCTTGAGGCTGCGAACCCCGCCTATGAAACCCGCATTCTGCCCGAGGATGCCGTCCGCGTTCAGGGCCGTCTGGTCGGGCTGATCCGCAGCTATTGATCGCGGCGCATTCCTGACAGCGCTGGAGCCGCGAACAGGCTGCTTGCCAAGAATTGGTGAGGGGGCTTCAGTCTGTCCGGCCCCACTGCAACCGCCCGACCGAATACCTGCGCCCAAGGCATGGCCTCTTGCGCCTTACGCAGAGTGACAGGCCGTCAGGCAAAGAACCCCGGCCCGGCCCGCGTTAACAACTCATTCGCCAGATCAGTGCCAATAGCTGCCGCATCTTCCACCGCCCCATGACGTTCGCCCGCAATCACCTTGGCCCCGTCGGGGCTCAAAATCTCGCCGCGCAGGCGCAGGGTTTCACCGTCGATTTCCGCCAAGCCGGCAATCGGCGTCTGGCAAGATCCATCCAGCCGCGCCAGAAACGCGCGTTCAGCCGTAATACGGATACCCGTGGCAGTATCGTGCAACGCAGCCAGCAAATGCGCCGCCGTTTCATCATCCGCGCGCCGCTCGACCGTGATCGCACCCTGCGCCACGGCAGGCAGCATATCTTCGGGGGAAATGGCACTCCGGGCGATGTGGCTCATCCCAAGCCGGTTCAGCCCGGCCATCGCCAAAAACGTCGCAATGGCGACCCCGTCCTCCAGCTTGCGCAGCCGGGTCTGAACGTTACCGCGAAACTCGACCAGTTGCAGATCGGGGCGCCGGTGGGTCAGTTGCGCGCGGCGGCGCAGACTGGACGACCCGACAACCGCGCCCTGCGGCAAGGCGGCAATCGAATCGAACTCGGAACTGACAAAGGCGTCGCGCACATCTTCACGCGGCAGGAAACAATCCAGCACCAGACCGTCGGGCTGGATCGTCGGCATATCCTTGCAGGAATGCACGGCGATGTCGATCGCGCCGGACAGCATCGCATCCTCGATCTCGCGCGTGAACAGGCCCTTGCCACCGATTTCATTCAGCGGTCGGTCCAGCACACGGTCGCCGGTGGTTTTGATAACCACGATTTCGATGGCAGCGGCGCTCAGGCCGTGGGTGGCCATCAGCCGGTCACGGGTTTCATGCGCTTGCGCAAGGGCCAGCGCCGACCCTCGGGTGCCGATTTTCAGCGGGCGGTTCTCGTTTGGCATATCCATGCCCTGCGCATACCGCCCCGACCGGCGCTTGACAATGCGCCCCCCGCCCTGTCGATAGGCAGCAGGAGGCTAAGATGACCAAGACGATCCTGCGCGCCCTTGCGGGCGAGGCCCTGCCCACCCCGCCGATCTGGATGATGCGGCAGGCCGGGCGTTATTTGCCGGAATACCGCGCGACCCGTGCCCAGGCCGGAGATTTCCTGTCGCTGTGCTATACCCCCGATCTTGCGGCCGAGGTGACGTTGCAACCCATCCGGCGCTATGGCTTTGATGCGGCGATACTTTTTGCCGATATTCTGCTGGTGCCACAGGCTCTGGGGCTGGACCTGTGGTTCGTTACCGGCGAAGGTCCGCGGCTGTCCACCGTCACCACTGCGGATCAGATTGCGGCGCTAAAGCCGACCGACGCGATCCATGGCACGCTGTCGCCGGTCTATGAAACCGTGCGCATCCTGTCGCGCGAATTGCCGCGCGACACCACGCTGATCGGTTTTGCCGGGGCGCCCTGGACTGTGGCGACCTATATGGTTGCCGGGCGTGGCACCAAGGATCAAGGCCCGGCCCATGCGATGATCGCGGCGGATCGGACGGCGTTTGCGGCGCTGATCGACCGCATTACCGAGGCGACCATCGCCTATCTGTCCGCCCAGATCGAGGCCGGGGCCGAGGTGGTCAAGCTGTTCGACAGCTGGGCGGGAAGCCTGCAAGGTGCTGATTTCGATCAATTTTCACTGGAACCGACACGCAAGATCATTGCCGCGTTGAAGGCTCGGCATCCCGGCATTCCGGTTATCTCCTTCCCGCGCGAGGCAGGGGATCGCTATATCGGCTTTGCCCGCGCGACCGGGGCCGATTGTGTGGCGCTGGATAATTCGGTCAGCGCTGAATGGGCCGCCGCCAATGTGCAAAAGGACGGTTGCGTTCAGGGCAATCTGGACCCGCGGCATATGGTCACAGGTGGTGCAGATCTGGTCGCCGAGACCCGCCGCATCGTTGATGCCTTCCGGGGCGGGCCGCATATCTTTAATCTTGGGCATGGCATCACCCCCGACGCCGACCCCGATAACGTCGCCCTGATGATCGAGACCGTGCGCGGCGCATGATCTGGGCCGTCGCCACGATCATCGCGGCGGCATTGCAAACCGCGCGCAATGCCGCGCAGGCCGGGCTGGATCAAAAGATCGGCCCGGTCGGCGCGACTTCGGTCCGCTTTATCTTTGGCCTGCCCTTTGCGCTGTTGGCTGCGGGGCTGATCGCAGCCGTGAATGGGCTGCCGCACCCCACTGTCGCAACCTTTGGTTGGGCTGCGTTTGGTGCCGTCGCGCAGATCGCCGCCACCGCTTTCATGCTGCTGACCATGCGCGGGCGCGGCTTTGGCGTCGCCACCGCATTGATGAAGACCGAGCCGATCACGCTGGCCATCATCGGTGCACTGCTGCTGACCGAGCCGCTGACCCTGCCTCAACTTGGCGCCATCCTGATCGCTGTATCGGGGGTGATCCTGATTTCAGCCGCGGACTGGAGCCGCGCCAGCCTGCGCGGCATCGCAACCGGCATCACTGCGGGCGCGCTGTTCGGTCTGTCGGCCATCGGCTTTCGCGGCGCGATCCTGACCTTGCCGGGCGGCGCGTTCGTGACACAAGCGGCGCTGGTTTTGGCCATCACACTGCTGATCCAGACAGGATTGTGCCTGATCTGGCTGGTGGCGGCCAATCCTGTCGCACTGGCCGGGATGCGGCGTGAATGGCGCACATCTGTCGGGGCCGGAGGCCTTGGGGCGGCGGCCAGCCTGTTCTGGTTTATCGGATTCGCATTAACCCCGGCAGCGAATGTGCGCACGCTGGCCCTGATCGAAGTCGTCTTTGCGCAAATCGTTTCGGGCCGCGTGTTCCGGCAGGCCGCAACGGCGCGTCAGATTATCGGCATGGCGCTGATTTTGGGGGGCGTGATCCTGCTGCTGCGTGTCGCCTGATTACACCCATTTCGCCAGCGGCGGCAGGCTCATCAGCACGGCATCGGCGTTGTGGCCGGTTTCCAGCCCGAATTTCGTGCCCCGGTCATAAACGAGGTTATACTCCGCATAAAGCCCGCGATGGATCAGTTGCTGATCCTTGTCGGCCTCAGACCATGCCTGCGCCATCCGCGCTTCGGCCAGCGGTAGAAAGGCCGGCAAAAAGGCCGCGCCGACCGCCTGCGTAAAGGCGAAATCCGCATCCCAGTCACCCGTGTTCAGATCGTCGAAAAAGATACCGCCTACCCCGCGCGCCCGGCCCCGGTGCGGGATGAAGAAATATTCATCCGCCCAAGCCTTGAAGCGGTCATAATAATCGCCCCCGTGCGGCGCGCAGGCATCACGCATAACCATATGAAAATACTTGGTATCTTCGGGGTATTCGATGCAAGGGTTCAAGTCGGCCCCGCCGCCGAACCACCATGCGCCGGGGGTCCAGAACATCCGCGTGTTCATATGCACAGCCGGCGCGTGGGGGTTTTGCATATGCGCCACCAGACTGATCCCCGACGCCCAAAAGCGCGGATCGCTGTCCATGCCCGGAACACCGCGCGCCGCCATTGCGGCCTGCGCGCGCGGGGCCAGCGTGCCGTGAACCTCGGACCAGTTGACGCCGACTTTTTCGAACACTCGCCCACCGCGCATCACCGACATGATGCCGCCGCCGCCATCCTCGCCGCGCTGTGTGGGCGTCACCTCGAACCGGCCCGGCGTGGTCTCACCCGGCCCGCGATCCTCCAACGCCTCGAAAGCCTGCGTGATCTGATTGCGCAGCGATCTGAACCAATTGGCAGCGGTGCGGCGGGCGGCGTCCATGATGTCCTCATTTGTTGATTTGCGTTTTGCGGAAACAGGCGCAAAGATCGACGGATCAATATAAGAAGTATGACATGTCCCGCAACCGCGCCCCCCGCCTTGTATCTGTTTTGGCAATCCCCCTGTTTCTGGCCGCCTGCGCGACCGAACAGGAACGCTGCATCAGCCAGCAAACCCGTGAATATCGCGTCGTCAGCAATCTGCTGGCCGAAGTTCAGGGCAATCTGGATCGTGGCTACGCCTGGGAAGAACGAGAGGTCATCCGCCCCGTCTATCGCATGTGCCGCGACGTGATCCGCGACCGCGACGGCAATCGCCGCATTATCGAACGCGGTTGCTGGGAAGACCGCTGGGATACCGAACGCTATCGCGTTCCGATTGACCCGGATGTGGAAACCCGCAAGCGCGACAATCTGGTTGCGCGCAAGGCCGCGCTGGAGCCGCGCGCCCGCGCCGGGATCGCCGCCTGTCGCGCCACCTATCCCGAAAACGGGTAAAGCGACTGCGCCGTCACCGGATCGGCCAGCCCGCGCCCGCCGTCCACCGTCAGAATCTGTCCGGTGACGAAACCCGATGCCGGGCTGGCAAGCAACAGCGCCGTGTCCACCAACTCATCCGCCGAGGCGATACGCCCAAGCGGGGTGCCCTTGATAATCCGGTCCCGCAGCGCCGGATCTTGTCGCAGCGCAGCCTTCATTTCCGGGGTCATCAGGCTGGAATAGCTGATTCCGTTCACCCTGATCCGATGCGGTGCCAAAGCCAGCGCCAGCGCGCGCGTGGTCTGATCCAGCGCGGCGCAAGCGATGGAATAGCCCAGCAATTGCGGCACCGGACGGGTTCCGGCCAGCGTCGTAACATTGATGATCGCCCCGGTTTCGGCCGTGTTGCCGTCGTCCTGTGCCTGCCGGATCATCCGTCGGGCCACGATCTGCGACAGCCGCAACGCCGACATCATATTATGGCGCAGCATTTCCTCGATCTGCTCGGGGTCGCTCTCCAGCGGATCACCGTGCTTTAGCAGGCGATGCGCGTTCACCAGAATATCCACCCGGTCAAAGGCGTCGATCGTAGCTGACAGCAGATTGGCCAACGCCAGCCGGTCGCCCAGATTAGCGGCAAAACGGCGGGCCGAGTGATCTTGACCGTTGGTCAGCGCAGCGGTTTCAACGGTCAGCCTTGCTTCGTCCATATCGGCGAACATCACCCGCGCACCGGCGTCGTGCAGCGCCCGCGCAATCGCCAGCCCGACGCCCTGCGCCGCGCCGGTAACAATGGCAACCTTGCCCTGCACCGAAACGCTCATCTGCGGGGGCCTTTCGGGCGGCGGGCGCCCGTCGCCTCGATCACCTTGAACCGGGAGTCGCCACCGATTTCCATAACTTTGCCAAAGTGTTGCGCCAGCGTGGTTTCATAGGGCAGATGCCGGTTCGCGACCATCCACAGCCGCCCCGCCCCGGTCAGCAGCCGCGCCGCCGCCGCGATGAAATCGCGGCCAAGGCCGGGATCGGCATCGCGCCCCTGGTGAAAGGGCGGGTTCATCACCACGCCATTCACAGGATCGGGCAGGCGAAAGTCGCGGGCATCGGCCCAATGGAACTGCGCGCGCGGGTCTGCGACGTTCAGTCGCGCGGATTGCAGCGCTGCGTAGTCGGATTCGACCAGATGCAGCATCTCGACACCCGACCGCGCCAGCACCTGAGCCGACAGCCAGCCCCAGCCTGCCCCCAGATCGACAACACGTGTCGGCATCTTGTCGGGCAGATGCGCGGCCAGCATGGCCGATCCGGGATCAATGCCATCGGCAGAAAACACACCTGGAACAGTGTGAAAACCGGGGGCAGCTTCCCGCGTGGTGGCGGCCCAATCGGCGGGAACCCATGGCCCGGCGGTCAGGCGAAATATCTTGCCATGCGCCTTGCTGTGAACCTCGGCCACGTCGGTCAGGGCTTTGACTTCCTTCAGGATCGCATCAATGCCGTCAGTTTTTCGCCCATCAATCCAGAGACTTGCGCCATCAGGCACACGGCTGACGGCCTGATGGATCAGCGCCCGCGCCGCAGCCTTGGCTCGCGGCAGGAACACCAGCGCCAGATCGCCACGCCAATCACCGGACAGATCGGGGCACGCGTCAAACCCGCGCGCCAGCAGTGTCTGATGCACAGGATACTGCCCCTGCACAACCGTCAGCCGCGCCGGGTCGAACACATCAAGCGCCGCACCTGCGGGGGCGTTCAGGACCAGAACGCGGCCTTCCGGCGCAACCGGAAAGGCGATGTCGAGGCGAGATCCTGTCACATCTTACTCTTTTTCCATGGTGCATTGCAGCGGATGCTGTTGTCGGCGCGCCAGCTCCATGACCTGTGCGACCTTGGTTTCCGCAATCTCGTGCGAGAACACACCGACAACCGCCACGCCCTTTTTGTGGACCGTCAGCATGATTTCGACCGCCTGCGCGCGCGACATGCTGAACAGCCGTTCCAGCACATGAACAACAAATTCCATCGGTGTGAAATCATCGTTCAGCATCAAAACCTTATACAACGGCGGACGCTGCGTTTTCGGGCGCGTCCTGACCGCCAGATCGGTTTGGTCGAAATCGTCATTATCGCTCATGCGGTGTGTCATGGGGCGTCTGGTTGTCATGATCTGTCCGGTAGGTTGACGGGAATATAGTCGATCCGCCCGGCAATAAAAGCCCCGTGTCGGCTGATGGGCGCCGAACAAGGTGAAATAAACTGTTCCCGCAAGGAATAAGCCATGCTATTGTCATTATGTTAACAAAGACGTGCGAAAAACGACACGTCATGAGGCAGAGAGACCGCGACAGTGAAACGATTCACCCTTGCCGCCCGGCTGTGGGCTTTTGTCCTTATCGCGCTGGCCTTGCCGGCCACCGTCAACGCAGCACCCTTTGCGGCCCATGTGATGGATGCGCGAACGGGCAAGCCAATCTATGCGCAAAACGCGTCAACCCGGCTGCATCCGGCCTCGCTGACCAAGATGATGACGCTGTATATGGCCTTTGCCGCAGTGGAACAGGGCCGCGTCCGGCTGGATTCGCGCTTTACGATCAGCAGCAATGCCGCCGCTGAACCGCCCTCCAAACTGGGGCTGCGCGCCGGTCAGCAGATCGAACTGCGCTATCTGATCCGCGCGGCGGCGATCAAATCGGCCAACGACGCCGCCACCGCCATTGGCGAGGGGCTGGCCGGGTCCGAAGCCGCCTTTGCCCAGCAGATGAACGCGACGGCGCGCGCCTTGGGAATGCGGAACACCAATTTCCGCAACGCCAACGGCCTGACGCAAGAAGGACACTATTCCACGGCCGAGGATATGTCGATCCTGGGGCGGCGGCTGTTCTATGACTTCCCGCAGTATTATTCGCTGTTCTCACGCCGTTCGGCGGATGCCGGCGTCGCGCAGGTTTCCTCGACCAACAAGCGGTTTCTGGACGATTACCCCGGCGCGGACGGCATCAAGACCGGCTACACCCGCGCCGCCGGGTTCAATCTGACGGCTTCGGCGCAGCGTGGGAACAAGCGGATCATCGCGACCGTATTTGGCGGCACGTCCACCGCACAGCGCAATCAGGTGATGGCGCAACTGCTGGACACCGGGTTTGGCCGCGCACCTGATCGGGTGCGGGAAATACGACCCGAGCCGCTGAATATCCCCTCGCAACGCGTCGTTCGCCGGGCTCAGGTTCAACCCGAACCCACCGCCGTCGCCGCACAGCCGCAGCGTCTTGTGCTCAGCCGCTCGGCACCGCCGCGACAGGTGCAGCGTGCGACCGACCGTGCGTCGCTAGTGGCTGCTGCGACCCCTGCCCCTGCTGCTGCCCCCGAGGCTGCCCCAGCAGCCCGTCTCGTGCTGGCGGCCAGCCAACGCCCGGCTCCACGCCCGTCCGGTTCGGTGCCCGAGGTTGTGACCGCCGCCGAGACCGCGCCGGAAGTCCCCGCACAAGCACCGCAATCGGCCAGCATCGCGGGAGCCATTGTCGCATCCGCCCGTCCGACGCCCGCGCCGCGTAACCGTGCCGCCGTCGCAGAGGCCGCGCCGGAACCGCAGCAGATCGCTGAATCCGCGCCTGCGCCTGCGGTAGAAGCACCCACGGGCAGCCTGTCGCTGCTGGCATCCCCGCCGCCGCAGCGCCGGTCCGAAACCGTGATCCTTGCCGCCATGGGCGAAGGGGATATTTCGTCCCCCGAGGCGGTGCAGATCGTGCGCCGCCCGGCGGCTACGGGGCGCAACTATGGGCTGATCCTTGGCACCTATACTTCACGATCCGAGGCCGAACAGCGCCTGCTGCAAAGTGCGCTTCAGGATGGTGGCTCGTTGTCTGGTGCGCGGCGCAACGTGGCCGATACGCGCCGCGGTTTCGAGGCGCATTTTTCGGGCCTGACCCGCTCGGACGCGCAACTTGCCTGTGAACGGCTGACCGCGCGGGGTGAGGGCTGTAAAGTTACGGGTCCCTAAAGCCACCAGTCATAAATACGAACGCCGGTCGCCCTTGGCGCACCGGCGTTTTTCGTTTTGTCGCTTCGCGCCTGTGCGGTTATCTGTCAGGCGCAGGCAGGGGAAAATGGCTCGGGCTGCCAATCGACATGTGCCTGCGCAGGGCGACTGAACAATCCGAGCAAAGACAATGCAGCCCCATCCGTTTCGGGATCAGGACAGTTAAGCAACAGTTTTTCATCCGAAAAAACGCTTACACGCTAAGCCACAAAACCGCAGCGGCTTGCAAGCCAGAATCCATGCAAAAAATGTGGCCCTCGCCGCGCGGTCAATCCGGCTTGGGTCGGTCGTCCCATTCCTTGCTGAGGATACGCTCGGCGTCGCCCTTTGGGTCTTCATACTGGCGGCTTCGCAGGGTCCAGATAAACGCCAGCAAGCCAATCGCACCAAGGCCAAGCGAAACCGGAATCAGAATTGTCAGAATTTCCATATCGTCCTTTCAGCGCCGCAGCCGCAATGCGTTCAGCGTCACGCAGACTGAACTGCTGGACATGGCCAGCGCGGCGAACAGCGGCGTTACCAGCCCGGCCATCGCAAAGGGCACGGCCAGCAGGTTATACAGCAACGAGATGGCAAAGTTTTCGCGGATACGTTTGACCGCCTGACGCGCGGTGTCCAGCGTATCAACAACAGGCGACAGATCCTGCCCCATCAGCACGATGTCGCTGGCGACCCGCGCCGCATCCAGCGCCGAAGCGGGCGAGATCGAGGCATGGGCCGCCGCCAGCGCAGCCGTGTCGTTCAACCCGTCACCAACCATCAGCACATGCGCACCAGCTGCGGTCAGTTCCTGCACGGCCTCGGCTTTGCCGGTGGGCGTAACCTGCGCGCGCCATTCCTCGATCCCCAGCCGTTCGGCAATGTCGGCCACCGCCGCAGGCACGTCGCCCGACAACAGGATCACACGTTGGCCTTCAGCCCGCAGCCTGCGCACACAATCCTGCGCGCCAGGCCGCAGAGAATCGGCGAACTCAAGCCGGATCGGGGGCGTATCGCCGACTGCCAGCCAGCTTGCCGACAGCGCGCCCTGCCCTGCGTCAGCGCCCACCCAATCCGCGCGGCCAAGGCGCACCGGCTGGTCCTGCCAGCGCGCGGCGACGCCGTATCCGGGATGTTCGGTCAGCGCCTCAACCGGCGCGGGTTCCACCCCCGCCGCGCGCAAGGCCGCAGTCAGCGAGCGGGACAGCGGATGATCCGACGCCTGCGCCAAGGCCAATGCCGCAGGGCGCAGAGCATCGGGGATGACATCCAGCGACACAACCTGCGGCGCGCCCATGGTCAGAGTGCCGGTTTTATCAAAGACCACCGTGTCAATCTGCGCCATCCGTTCCAGCGCGGTGCCATCCTTAATCAGCAGGCCGCGCCGGAACAGCCGCCCGGATGCCGCCGTCACAACCGCAGGCACGGCCAACGCCAGCGCGCAGGGGCAGGTGATAATCAGCACCGCCGCAGCAATGTTCACGGCCAGCCGCACATCACCCGTGGCCCACAGCCACCCGGCAAAGCTGGCCAGCGCCAGCAGATGCACCAGCGGAGAATAGCCGCGCGCCGCACGGTCAGCGATCGAGGTATAGCGGCCGCGCGCCGATTCCGCCGCCGCCACCAGTTCTGTCAGCCGCGACAGCGAACTGTCACGTCCGGCAGCCGTCACGCGCAGAGTCAGCGGGCCGGTCAGGTTCACTTCGCCCGCCATCAGGGCCTGCCCCGGCCCGGCGGCAACAGGCACGGTTTCGCCGGTCAGCAGCGAGCGGTCGATCTCGGAATGACCATCCGTCACCTCACCATCGGCGGGGATGCGGCCACCGGGGCGCACCCGGATCAGATCACCGGGGCGCAGATCGGCAACCGGCACCTGCTCTTCGGTGCTTTCGGTCAGGCGCCAGGCGCGCGGCACCTCGAGCGCGGTCAGTTCTTCAGCGGCAGAGCGGGCGACGGCGCGGGTGCGGTAATCCAGATAGCGCCCGATCAGCAAAAAGAAACACAGCATCACGGCGGCATCGAAATAGGCGTGATGGCCGGAATGGATCGTCTCATACAGGGAAATCGAGGTCGCCAGAATCAGCGCCAGCGAGATCGGCACATCCATCCCCAGCCGCCCGGCCCGCAGCGCGCGCCCCGCGCTGGCAAAGAAAGGCCGCCCGGCAAAGATCACCGTCGGAATGGCGATCGCACCGCTGATCCAGTGAAACATGTCGCGCGTTGCATCCTCGGCCCCCGACCAGACGGCGATGGACAGGATCATGATATTCATCATGGCAAAGCCCGACACACCGATCCGCATCAGCAGATCGCGCGCGGTCCGGTCGGCACTGGTCGCCGACAGCGCGCCAGGGTCCAGTTCATGCGCGTCATAGCCGGTAGCTTCGATCACCGGGATCAGGTCCTGAGCGGTCAGGCCGGGCGCGTCGATGCTCACACGGCGCAGGGTCAGGTTCACGCGGGCCGAGCGCACGCCGGGATGCCGGTTCAGCGCGCCTTCGATGTCGGTAATGCAGACCGCACAATGAACAGCCGGCACCGACAGGATGACATCGCCCGCCGCAACCTTGTCTGCACCGGCCGCAGCCACACGCTGTGCCAAGGGGGCCGCATCGCAGGCCGGGCAGGCACTGAAACCGCCCCTGTCTGCCGAAATGTCCGTCATCTCAGTTCACCCGGTCTCCTGCGTAATGGTCGATGCGCTGGCGGAATTCGGTTCCGTCCGGCGCGGTGGCGGTAACGTGGATGATCCACACACCGGGCGCCAGATGCAGCGGCGCACGGAACACGCCATTGTCATAGCTCAGCTCGGGGGTCACGTCATCACGCACATGGGTCGGACGGCCCAAGGTAGCAGACAGAGACGCGATCCGCGCTGGCAAACCAGTCTCATCGGTGACGCGCAGGGTCAGTTCCTGCCCATCGTAGGCGGGCGTCACCGTCCAGCCCAGCGCCTGCTGCGCGGCACGTTCGCGGTCAAAGCTTTGCGACGCGATGTAAGAGTTGGGCACCTCAAGCCCCGGAAAGGTGCCCACGGCCTTGAATGCCATGAAGACGTTCACCACAATGATGATCCCGAACATCGCCACGGCAAAGCCCAGCATATGCCGCCCGGTAAAGCGTTTCCCAACGCTAAACAGCAGGAACGGCAAACCGAACAGCGCCGCGACACCCAGAACCAGCAGATAAGGCATGGCATTTTGCATCAGCGCGTCCGTCCGTGGAATACAGTCGAGGTCGAGGCGGCGATGTCGTCGGTCGTGTCCGTCACCACCATATTGATCCCCTGCTGGGCGGTTGCGGCCAGCGGGTTGTCTGCGGGCGCGGTTAAATAGACACGTTGCAGATAGGTTTCGTCGGCGGGCACGGTCACGACATTGCCCTGCACCCCTTCCAAAGTCACGATCAGCCCCTCGGCCCCGTCGATGGTAATGGCAAAGGGCCGCGCTTCGTGCTGCTTGTTACGCATCCGCACTTCGTAGGTGTTGCGGATCGAACCGTCGGCCAGCGGCACGAACAGCGGGTTGCGCACCGGCGACACGCTGAGATCAAAGGGCGAGCGCATGAACAGCGCCACGACCAGCGCCACCCCGATCCCAGCCCAAAGCGTGAAATACAGCAGCGTCCGGGGGCGCAGGATATGCTTGATAACCGGCTTGGGCGCGGCACCGGCGCGTTCGGCAGTTTCATCGCGCAGCGCCATATAGTCGATCAGCCCGCGCGGCTTGCCGATCTTGTCCATGATTTCGTCACAAGCGTCGATGCACAGGGCGCAGGTAATGCATTCCAACTGCTGGCCGTTGCGGATGTCGATGCCCATCGGGCAGACGTTCACACAGGCATAGCAGTCGATGCAATCGCCCTTGTCCGCCGTCGGATCGTCGGATTTCGTCACCTCGTCCTTGGCGATACGGCCACGCGGCTCGCCCCGCCAGTCGCGATAGGCGACGGTCAGCGTGTCTTCATCCATCATCGCGGCCTGAATACGCGGCCAGGGGCAGGCATAGATGCAGATCTGTTCGCGGAAAAAACCACCGAACAGGAACGTCGTCGCCGTCATCACGGCGATCGTGATATAAGCCACCGGATGCGCCTGCCCGGTAAACAGATTGCGCAGCAGGGTCGGCGCATCGGCGAAATAGAACACCCAGGCACCGCCGGTCAGCAGCGCGATCAGCAGCCAGACCGTCCATTTGAACAGGCGCAGGCGCAGCTTGTGGCCGTCGTATTTCTGCCGCCACAGGCGAATGCGGGCGTTCCGGTCGCCCTCGATCCAGCGTTCGACAAGGATGAACAGGTCGGTCCAGACCGTTTGCGGACAGGCATAGCCACACCAGACCCGCCCGGCAGCGGATGTGAACAGGAACAGCCCCAGCCCCGCCATGACCAAAAGGCCCGCGACGAAATAGAACTCGTGCGGCCAGATCTCGATCCAGAAGAAAAAGAATCGCCGGTTGGCCAGATCGACCAGCACCGCCTGATCGGGCAGATCAGGCCCACGATTCCAGCGCAGCCACGGCGTTATGTAATAGATACCCAGCGTGACGATCAGAATGATCCACTTGAGATTGCGGAATTTTCCGTAGACACGCTTGGGGAAAATCGGCTCTCTGGCGGCATAAAGCTGGGGAGGCTCGACCTCTGAGGACATACCACTGACTCCTGTTGCGCGCGCCCGACCTAGGGAAATTGTATAGCCTGTGCCCTGATCTGCATCAAAATCAAACGCGCGAAGGGCGATATAAGTGTATGCAGCAATCCATCACAAGGGGACGCAATGCCGCAGCAACCGCCCCCTTGTCATCCTTTTCTGCCTTATGCGCCTGACGTGGCCTTCGCAGCCGACCGCTGACCGGATGTCTTGCGCGTTTCGGGATGCATGGCGCTGCCCAGCATATGTTCAGACCGATACACGACGTGGCTGGCTTGCCCCACGATCAGCGGGTCGGGCTGGCCGATCAGTTCGACATCCTTGCCCGGATAGTCCAGGGACGACAGGAAATGCCGCATACAGTTCAGGCGGGCGCGTTTCTTGTCGTTGGATTTGACGATGGTCCAGGGCGCGTCGGCGGTGTCGGTGTAAAAGAACATCGCCTCTTTCGCCTCGGTATAGTCGTCCCACTTGTCCAGACTGGCCTTGTCGATGGGTGACAGCTTCCACTGTTTCAGCGGGTCGGTTTCGCGCGCGACAAAACGGCGGCGCTGTTCCTCTTGCGTGACCGAAAACCAGTATTTGTAAAGCCGGATGCCCGAACGAACCAGCATCCGTTCAAATTCCGGCGCCTGGCGCATGAATTCCAGATATTCGGTGGCCGAACAAAAGCCCATCACCCGTTCGACGCCCGCGCGGTTATACCAGCTGCGGTCATAGAACACCATCTCGCCAGATGTTGGCAGGTGATTGATATAACGCTGAAAATACCACTGTCCACGTTCCTGATCGGTCGGTTTTTGCAGGGCGACGACGCGGGCGAAACGGGGGTTCAGGTGTTCGTTGAACCGCTTGATCGTGCCGCCCTTGCCCGCCGCGTCGCGGCCTTCGAACAGAATCACGAATTTCTCGCCAGTTTCCTGCGCCCAAAGCTGAACCTTGAGAAGTTCGGCCTGAAGCCGCGCCTTTTCCGCCTCGTAAGCCGCGCGGCCCATGCGGTGGCTATAAGGATAACGGCCATTTTCAAACGCGGCACGCACCTGTTCGGGTGTAACGGGGGCAGGTTTGGCACGTTTTCTGGTGGTTACAGGCGCCGGTTCGGCGGCAACACCCGCTGCACTGCCAAGCGCCGCCACAGCAGCATCAGCACCTTCGGTGGCAATATCAAGACGGTTCCGGGTCGGGCTGTCATCAGGCATTGTTCGCGCACTCCTTTTCTTTAACGAATGCGCGATTATGTCACATTCTTGTAATTCGCGCATTGAGGCGGATCAAATTTGCACCTTTTCGCGCGCAAATGTGCCGCATAACCTGCCGCGGCAGGCAGGAAAGGACCAATCATGCTGACCATCCACGGCGTCACCCGCTCGCGCGCGTCGCGTATCATCTGGCTGTGCCATGAAATCGGGCTTGAGTTCCGGCAGGTGCCGGTAATTCAGGCCTATCGCCTGCCCGACCCCGAGGCCGCCGACGCGCCGCTGAACACCCGTTCGCCCGCGTTTTTGCGCCTTTCACCCGCCGGGGCGGTGCCGGTGATTCAGGATGGCGGTCTGGTGCTGTCGGAAAGCATGGCTTGCACCCTGTATCTGGCAGGCAAATACGGCGCGCCCTTTGGTCCCGCCGATGCGGCGGAAAGCGCGCAGATGATGCAATGGTCGTTCTATGCCGCGACTGCGGTTGAACCCGATGCGCTGACATTGCTGTTCCTGTCGGGGTCCGCAAAGGCCGAGGACAAAGCCATCTGCGAAACCGCCGCCGAAAGGCTGATCCGCCCACTGTCGGTGGTCGAGGATCATCTGGCGCATCACGGCGAAATGGTCGCGGGCCGCTTTACCGTCGCAGACATCAACATGGCCGAGGTGATCCGCTATGCGCAGGGGCGGGCCGACCTGATGGCGCGCTTTCCGGCGATCAGCGCCTGGCTGGCGGATTGTCAGGCCCGCCCGGCCTTTCGCAAGATGTGGGAGACACGGCTGGCCGAACCGGAATGACATTGAAATATCACATCAGATGTGCGATATTTCGCACATCTGAAAGGACATCTCATGACCCGCCTGCTGACCAACCACATCTGCACCATCACTGAACTGCGCGAACCACAAAAAGTGCTTGACCGCGCCGGCGGCAAGCCGGTGGCGGTGCTGAAAAACTCGCAGTTGGTGGCCTATCTGGTGCCAGAGGAGGCAACGGATAAAGGCCAACACCGCTATGCAACCCGCGACGAGGTGATGGAATCACTGCGCCGTCGCCGTGCTATCAACCAGCCGGTTCTGGATTATCTGCGCGACAAGTAACGACCATGACGTTTATTTTGCTGCCCGCCGAACTGGTCGAGGCGATTCATGACGAGGTTCTGAACCCCGGCGAATTGCCCGGTCGCGCACTAAACAAATCACTGGAAGGTGCGCTCTCGCGTGTCGAAAATCGTGTCGCTTACGGCATGATCGGCGATGCCTACGATCTTGCCGCTGCATATGCGATGGCGATTGCCCAAGGGCATTGCTTTAACGATGCCAACAAGCGCACCGCCCATCAGTCGATGGATACCGCCCTGGACTTGAACGGCGTGCAGATCACATGGGACGCCACCGAGGCTGGCAACCAGATCATCACCCTTGCGCAAGGGCTGATCGACGATGGCGATCTGGCCGATTGGCTGCGCGACCGGGCCTAGGCTCTCTTGCCCGGCCCTGCCCTGTCGTGAGATACCCCGCAAATGACAAACGAGCCAAGCACCCCCATGTCCGACGATCTTTTCCTGTCCGACACAGCGTCCGACGCCTATTCCGCCGCCTCGATCGAGGTGCTGGAAGGGCTGGAACCCGTCCGCAAACGCCCCGGCATGTATATCGGCGGCACCGATGAACGCGCACTGCACCATCTGGTTGCCGAAATCCTTGACAACTCGATGGACGAGGCGGTGGCGGGCCATGCCAGCCGGATCGAGGTGGAACTGGCCGCGGATTACAGCGTCACCATCCGCGATAACGGGCGGGGTATCCCGATTGATCCGCACCCGAAATTCCCCGGCAAATCGGCGCTGGAAGTGATCCTGTGCACGCTGCACGCGGGGGGCAAGTTTTCGGGCGATGCCTATCAGACCTCGGGTGGGTTGCACGGGGTTGGCGCCTCGGTCGTGAACGCCCTGTCTGACAGCATGGTGGTGCAGGTCGCCCGTAATAAGGAACTGTTTGAACAGCGTTTTTCGCGGGGCATCCCGCAAGGTCCGGTCGAACGGATCGGCGCGGCACCCAACAGGCGCGGCACCACCGTCACCTTCCACGCCGACGAGCAGATCTTTGGCCATCACCGCTTCAAGCCCGCGCGGCTGGTGAAGATGGTGAAATCCAAGGCGTATCTGTTCAGCGGCGTTGAAATCCGATGGAAAACCGAGATTGACGACGGCGAAACCCCGCTTGAGGCGACCTTTCACTTTCCTGGCGGTCTGGCCGACTATCTGACCGAAACCCTGACCGGGGCCAGCACCTATGCCGACCGCCCCTTTGCCGGAAGCGTTGATTTCAAAGAAAAATTCAACGCCCCCGGCAAGGTGGACTGGGCGATCAACTGGACGCCATCGCGCGATGGATTTATCCAGTCTTATTGCAACACCGTCCCCACACCCGAAGGCGGCACCCACGAAGCCGGGTTCTGGTCTGCGATTCTCAAAGGCATCCGCGCCTATGGCGAACGGGTCAGCAACAAAAAGGCCGCGAATATCACCCGCGACGATCTGCTGACCGGCGGCTGTGCGCTGGTGTCGTGCTTTATCCGCGAACCGGAATTCGTCGGCCAGACCAAGGACCGCCTTGCCACGGTCGAGGCGCAGCGACTGGTCGAAGGCGCGGTGCGTGACCATTTCGACAACTGGCTCGCGGCGGACACAAAATCGGCGGGCGCAATTCTGGATTTCCTGATTTTGCGCGCCGAAGAACGCCTGCGCCGTCGTCAGGAAAAGGAAACCGCCCGCAAATCCGCCACCAAGAAACTGCGCCTGCCCGGCAAGCTGGTGGATTGCAGCGCCACCAACCGCGACGGCACCGAGATTTTCATCGTCGAGGGCGACAGCGCCGGCGGCAGTGCCAAGATGGCGCGCGACCGGACGACTCAGGCCCTGCTGCCACTGAAAGGCAAGATCCTGAACGTGCTGGGTGCGGCCTCGTCCAAGCTGGGATCAAATTCAGAAATTTCTGATATTTGTCAGGCTCTTGGCGTTGGTATGGGAAGCAGATTCAACGTCGATGATCTGCGTTATGACAAGATCATCATCATGACCGATGCCGATGTGGACGGCGCCCATATTGCCAGCCTGCTGATGACGTTCTTCTTTACCCAGATGCGCCCGCTGATCGACAAGGGCCATCTGTATCTGGCCTGCCCGCCGCTGTATCGGCTGACGCAGGGCGCAAACCGGGTTTACGTGGCTGATGACGCGGAAAAGGAACGTCTGCTGGCCAAAGGGCTGGGTGGCAAGGGAAAAATCGACGTGCAGCGGTTCAAAGGCTTGGGCGAGATGGACGCCAAAGACCTGAAGGACACCACCATGAACCCGGCCACGCGCAAGCTGATCCGGGTCAACATCGACGATCAGGACGGCGGCGAAACCGGCGATCTGGTGGAACGGCTGATGGGCAAGAAACCCGAATTGCGCTTTGAATACATTCAGGAAAACGCGCAATTCGCCGAGGATCTGGATGTCTGACGAAATCCCCATCCCGATCCTGTCGCTGGCCCATGTGCAGCGCGTGACCCGGCCGGTGGAGGGTCCGCTGCACAGCCCGCATTTCACCATACTGGACGACGCCGCTCTGGATCGTCTGGCCAAGGCGCTGACCCGTGACCGTCCTCGTCCGATTCCGGTATTCGCCTATGGCTCGCTGATCTGGAATCCGGGTTTCGAGGTCGCGGCGCGGCGGCGGGCACGGGCGGTTGGCTGGCACCGGCAGTTCAGCATCCATCTGGATCATTTTCGCGGCTCGCCCGAGGAACCGGGGCTGATGCTGGCCCTTGCCTCGGGCGGGGAATGTGACGGGCTGCTGCTGGACATCGCGCCGGGCACGGAAATGGAATCGCTGCGCGCCCTGCTGCGGCGCGAATTGGTGGCGCATGAACTGGCGGCAAATGCGGTCTGGATCGAGGTCGCAACCGACCGGGGCCGCGAACAGGCGCTAACGTTTTACGCCAATCCGGTCGGCACCGAACTGGCCGATCTGACCGTGGATCAGCAGGCCCGCCGCCTGGCCCGCGCCAATGGTGCCGCCGGTTCAGGTGCCGAATATCTGCATCGCACCGCCCACGGCTTGCGTGATGCCGGGATTTTTGACCCCTATATTTGGGAACTGGACCGACTGGTGGCGGCAGAGATAGACCGGCTGCACGACTGATCGCCCTTAAAACCGCATCCCAAAGCTGATCGACACCTCGTCCGTGCCGATGCCCAGACTGGCCGCGCCAAAGCTTAGCCCGATCAGCGCGCCGGACATGACCTGCGCGGGCGTATGTTCGCCCGCGTGAAGACGGCTGAGACCTGTCATCCCCGCCGCACCATAGGCCGCTGCCCCGGCCAGCGGATCATCGTCAAAGCATTTGCCCGCCAGATCGGCTGCCCCGAACATGGCCGAGGCCGTATGACCCGACGGAAACCCGTCGCCCCCACCTGACGGACGCCGACCGATGTCGCTGTTTTGAAACAGATGTTTCAGCCCCAGAACCAAGCCGACCTGAAGCGCGCCGCGCACCGCAAAATCTTCGGCCCGGTCATCGCGCAGCGCGCACAGCGCCGCAGCGGCTGGCAGGGCATATTTCATCGCGGTGCCGAAATTCTCGAACGGGTCGGCCACGACCGGGGCGGCGGTCAAGACCATACCCAAGCTTAACAGGCCGTGACGCAGCACGATTATTCCTGCATCCGCTCGACATATTCCATCAGCGCGACCAGCCGCTGCGGGGTTGGCGTCTCGCGCCCGTCACCGGCGTCATACATGACGGTCCGGCCCTCCAGCAGATCGCCGAACTGCGGCATCGGGCTTTCGGAACGGCCCATGGTATAGCCATAGATATGGCTCATCACCTGAAGGCGCGGGAATTCGCCGTCGTGACGCGCCGCGATGGTGGTGATGTCGGCGGGGCGCGGGTTCTGCCCCGCGGCAGCCGGGCCGTTACCCTTGCCGGTGGTGCCATGGCATCCGGCGCACAGGTTCATATAATCGCTGCGCGCGGTGGTCATCTGTTGATCGGGGGCACAGGCCGCAATCACCGCTGCCATCGCCAAAGCTGCCGTTCCTGCCACAATCGCCTGTTTCATCGGGTTCTCCGGTTTTATCGGTTGCCACGACTGTGCCGCAGGTGGCGCGCGCGGGCAACCGTTTCACGCCGGACAGGCGAATTTCCCGCCTCAACCCAGACCGATGACCCGATCCATCTTGGCGGCCAGATCGTGGTTATGCGTCGCGATCAGCGCCGACAGGCCGGTATCGCGCACCAGATCCATCAGCACACCGAACACCTTGTCCGAAGTGTCGGGGTCAAGGTTGCCCGTCGGCTCATCCGCCAGCAGCAAGGATGGCGCATTGGCCAGCGCGCGGCAAAAGGCCACCCGCTGCTGTTCGCCCCCTGACAGTTCCGCCGGGCGGTGGTCGGCGCGATGCGACAGGCCGACACGGGCCAACAGATCCGCCGCACGTGCCGCCGCCGCCGCTTGGGACGTGCCATTGGCCAGTTGCGGCAGGATCACGTTCTCCGCCGCCGAAAATTCGGGCAGCAGGTGGTGAAACTGATAGACAAAGCCCAAATCCTGCCGCCGCGCCTCGGTGCGGGCCTTGTCGGGCAGGCCGGTCATGTCGCGCCCGTTCAGGATCACCTGCCCGCCCGTCGGCGTATCCAACAGCCCGGCGATATGCAGCAGCGTCGATTTGCCCGAACCGGATGGCGCGACCAGTGCCACCACCTCGCCGCGCGCGACGGTCAGGTTGATGCCGCGCAGCACCTCGACCGGCGAGGGGCCACCCACGCCATAGGTTTTCGACACATCGCGCAGGGACAGAACTTCACTCATAGCGCAGCGCCTCGACCGGGTTCATCCGCGCCGCACGGCGGGCGGGAAAGATGGTGACGACGAAGGACAGAAACAGCGACAGCGCGACGGCGCGGCCAACATCCCACAGCCGTAATTCGGCGGGCAGGCGATAGATGCCGCGCACCTCGGGCTGCCATGCGCCGCCGCTGGTCAGCGCGTTCAGCGCCGACATGATGTTATCGACATTCAGCGCCAGCAACACACCCAGGATCACCCCGGCGATGGTGCCCAGCACGCCGGTGAACGCGCCGCACAGAAAGAACACCCGCATCACCGCGCCTTCGGTCAGGCCCATCGTGCGCAGAATGCCGATGTCGCGGCCCTTGTTCTTGACCAGCATCACAAGGCCGGATGTGATGTTCATCGCCGCGATCAGCACCAGCACCGACAGGATGACGAACATCACGTCATCCTCCATATCCAGCGCCGACAGGAACGAGGATGACGAATCCTTCCACGACCAGGCCAAAGCCCCCTGCCCGGCGGCGTGCAGCAGGTCCGGCGTCCAGCTGTCAATCCGCTCGGGGTCGTTCACGAAAACCTCGATCTCATCCGCCGCGCCCTCGCGGTTGAAATAGGATTGCGCCTCGGGCAGCGGCATATAGATGCGGGTGCGGTCGATGTCATAGCGCCCGGCGGTAAAGATATAGGCGACGTCATAAACCTCGATCCGCGGGGTGGTGCCGAATGCCGTGCGGGCGCCGTCGGGGGAAATCAGCTTGACCTTATCGCCGATGCTGACGCCCAGTTCGCGGGCGATGCCGTTGCCGATAGCGATGCCGCTGTCGAACTGATCCAGACGGCCCAGCGAGGTGGACGGATCGGCAATACGCGGCATCGCGGCCAGCGCCTCGGACGTGACGCCGAACACCTCGGCCACGTTCGAGCGATCCCCGAACGAGGCCATCACCTGCCCCTTGACCACCGGCACCGCGCGGGTAACGCCGGGCAGCGCGGCAATGCGGGCCGCCATATCGTCGTAATCGGTGATCCGCCCGGACTGGGTGTAAACCTCGCCGGTCAGTTCGTTTGTGAAACTGGTCGAGGCCATATAGATCGACGTATGCGCATTCGCGCCAAGGATCGTATCCACAAATTCCGCGCGAAAGCCCGACCGCACCGCCAGCGTGGCGATCAGCGCCATCACGCCAAGCGCGATGCCGATCAGGCTGATCCATGTCATTACGCTGACGCCGCCTTCGGACCGGCGGGCGCGCAGGTATCGCCATGCAATCAGGAATTCATAGCGGGAAAAGGGGGCGGGGCTGGCCATCGGCACCTCGGGTCAAAAGCGCGGGCAAACTGGACGCGGGGGGCCGAAAGATCAAGCCGACAATGGCGTGATGACTGGCGGCGGGCGGCAATTGCCCTTATGCGGGGTGGTATGGCCAAACCTGTCACCTCTTTCACCTGCACCGAATGTGGCGCCGCCCACAGGAAATGGGCCGGGCGCTGCGATGCCTGTGGCGCATGGAACAGCATCATTGAGGAAGCGCCGCTGGCACAGGGGCCGGGGCGAGGTCTGGGTGCCGCACGCGGGCGCATGGTGCCGCTGGCCGGGTTGGCAACCGACGAACCGCCCCCCGCCCGCACCGCATCCGGGGTCGAGGAATTCGACCGCGTGCTGGGCGGCGGTCTGGTGCCAGGCAGCGCGATTCTGGTCGGCGGTGATCCGGGTATCGGCAAATCGACGCTGCTGTTACAAGCGGCGGCGGCCCTTGCGCGGCGGGGCGCGCAGGCGATCTATCTGTCAGGCGAAGAGGCCGGGTCGCAGATCCGAATGCGCGCCGCCCGGCTGGGCCTGACCGATGCGCCGGTGCGGCTGGGGGCCGAAACCAATCTGCGCGACATCCTGACGACGCTTGATGCGGAAAAGCCTGATCTGGCGGTGATCGATTCCGTGCAGACGCTGTGGTCGGATCAGGTGCAGGCTGCGCCGGGTTCGGTGGCGCAGGTCCGTGCCGCCGCGCACGAACTGGTAACATTCGCCAAGCGCAGCGGAGTTGCGGTGATCCTTGTCGGCCATGTCACCAAGGATGGGCAGATCGCCGGGCCGCGTGTTGTCGAACATATGGTCGATACCGTCCTGTATTTCGAGGGCGAGCGTGGCCACCAGTTCCGCATCCTGCGCAGCGTCAAGAACCGCTTTGGCCCTGCGGGCGAAATTGGCGTGTTCGAGATGACCGGCGGTGGTCTGGCCGAGGTCGCCAACCCCTCGGCGCTGTTTTTGTCGGAACGCGGCCAGCCGGTCGCCGGTTCGGCGGTCTTCGCCGGGATCGAGGGCACCCGCCCCGTGCTGACCGAAGTGCAGGCGCTGGTCGCCCCCTCGACCCTTGCCAGCCCTCGCCGCACGGTCGTCGGGCTGGATTCGGGGCGCGTGTCCACCATCCTTGCGGTGCTGGAATCGCGCTGCGGCATCCCCTTTGCCGGGCTGGACGTGTTTCTGAACGTCGCGGGCGGGATGCGCGTCGCCGAACCCGCCGCCGATCTGGCCATCGCCGGTGCGCTTTTATCCGCTCGTGAAGACACGCCGCTGCCTCCTGAAGCCGTGCTTTTCGGCGAAATCAGCCTGTCGGGGGCACTGCGTCCCGTCGCACAGGCGGAAAACAGGTTGAAAGAAGCCCGAAAACTTGGTTTTTCACAGGCGATTTTACCTGAAAGCCAGCGGCTTGAGGGTGACGGGACCATGCGGCTTTCCCGTATGGCTGACCTGACCGGATTCGTGGGCGAAGTCTTTGGCGCCGGCTAAGACCCGCTGATAAAACATAAAAACCGGCGCGTGAGAGGACGATGGACGGATTTACGATCATTGACGCAGTGGTGGCCGCGGTCATCATCCTGTCAGCCATCCTGGCCTGGAGCCGGGGCTTCGTGCGCGAATCGCTGTCGATTCTGGGCTGGATCGCGGCGGCCATTCTGGCCTTCATGTTCGCGGCGGCAGTCAAGCCGCTGATCGCGCAGGTGCCGGTGCTGGACCGTTTCCTGGGCGACAGCTGTGAACTGGCCACGATTGCCGGATTCGCGGTGGTCTTTGCGCTGGCGCTGGTGGTGTTTTCCATCATCACCCCGCTGTTTTCATCGGTGGTGCAGCGGTCGGCACTGGGCGGGGTCGATCAGGGTATGGGCTTTTTGTTCGGGGTTGCACGCGGTGTCCTGCTGGTGGCGATCGCCTTTATCGTCTATGATCGGGTGATGACCAGCCAGGCGGTGCCGATGGTGGAAAACTCCCGCTCGGCCCAGGTATTTGTGCGGCTTTCCAGCCAGATGGACGACCAGATCCCCGCCGATGCGCCGGGCTGGATCGTGTCGCGCTATGAACAACTGGTGCGGTCGTGCGGACCTGCGGCGGATGCGCCCACAGCGCCTGCCACAACGGCACCTGCCAACTGATTTAACAGTTTCGTCACAATTTCGCCCTCGCGCCACGCGCGGGGGCGTGACTTTCCCGGCCTGCGGTCCTACATAGCGGCTGACAGCCCAAACCCAGCAAACAGGACGCACCGGATGAAACCCTTTCTGGCCGATCCTTTCGATTCGGACCGCCTGCACGAAGAATGCGGCGTGTTTGGCGTGATCGGCGTGGCCGACGCCGCCAGCTTTGTGGCCCTTGGGCTGCACGCCCTTCAGCATCGCGGGCAAGAGGCCGGGGGCATCTATGCCCATGACCCCGAACAGGGCTTCAACGGTGCCCACCGCTTTGGCTATGTGCGTGACAATTTCACCAAGGCCGAGGTGATCTCGACCCTGCCCGGCCCGCTGGCTATCGGGCATGTGCGCTATTCCACCGCCGGGACCAAGGCGAATACCGCGATCCGCGACGTGCAGCCGTTCTTTGGTGAATTCGCCATGGGGGGCTGCGCCATTGCCCATAACGGCAATATCACCAATGCCACAGCCCTGCGTCGCGAACTGATCGAGCGCGGCAGCATTTTCCAGTCGGGCAGCGATTCAGAATGCATCATTCATCTGATGGCCCGGTCGATTCAGCGCAACCTGTCCGAGCGGCTGAAAGATGCGCTGCGCCGGGTCGAGGGGGCATTCAGCGTGATCGCCATGACCCGCACCAAGCTGATCGGCGTGCGCGATCCGCTGGGGGTTCGCCCGTTGGCTCTGGGCCGCGTGGGCGAAGACGGCTATGCACTTGCGTCGGAAACCTGTGCGCTGGACATTATCGGTGCCGAATTCGTGCGCGAGATCGAACCGGGCGAAATGGTGGTCATCTCGCCCGGCAAGGTCGAAAGCTCGCGCCCCTTTGCGCCGTCGGGCAGCAGGTTCTGCATCTTTGAGCATGTCTATTTCAGCCGCCCCGATTCGATCATCGGCGGGCGGTCGGTCTATGAAACCCGCCGTCAGATCGGCGTCGAACTGGCCCGCGAAGCCCCGGTCGAGGCGGATCTGGTCTGCGCCGTCCCCGACAGCGGCACCCCCGCCGCCATCGGTTATGCGCAAGAAAGCGGCATCCCCTTTGGTATGGGGATCATCCGCAACCAATACATGGGCCGCACCTTTATCGAACCGACCGATCAGATCCGCAACATGGGCGTTCGGCTGAAACTGAACGTCAACCGCGCGTTGATTCAGGGCAAGCGGGTGGTTCTGGTCGATGACAGCGTGGTGCGCGGCACCACCAGCCGCAAGATCAAGGACATGATCCTTGATGCCGGCGCCGCCGAGGTGCATTTTCGCATCGCCAGCCCGCCCACCGCCTGGCCGTGCTTTTACGGGGTCGATACGCCCGACCGGGGCAAGCTACTTGCCGCGCAGATGACGCCCGCTGAAATGCGCGACTGGATCGGCGTCGACTCGCTGGCTTTCGTGTCGCTGGACGGGCTGTATCGCGCCGCGGGCGAGGCTGGGGGCCGCAACAGCAACTGCCCGCAATATTGCGACGCCTGCTTTTCCGGTGACTATCCCGTGGCCCCGTCCGATCAGATCGAGCGCGGTTTTCAGATGCAAGAGGGCAGCGAAACCGCCCATGCGGCGGAATAACTCGGGTCTGCCGGTATTGAGTTCAGCCAGCAGCAGCCCACTGGACTGAAATCATAACAAGGCGCATGTGACCAGCCAAAGATCGTTGGCTGTAGTTAACCCTTTGTTTACGCAAACTCTGTAGTTCCCTCACAGGCCCATGGGCAGTTTGGGAACGCGTTCATGTCATTCACAGATCAATTGGCAGCACCTGTTGGCGGCTACCGCCATTCTGCACAGACCACTGCTGCCCGCCATGAGGGCGTCATCGACTGGCCGCTGTTCGACTGGCTGAGGTTGGTGCTGGCGTCTGTCGTGGTGATCGGTCACGCAGGCGCCGGGGTGGTGGGGGATTATGGCAATCTGGCCGTGCAGGTATTTTTTGCCCTCAGCGGATGGCTGATCGGCGGTATTCTGATGCGCGCTGATGTCGGGGATATACCACGCTTTTACTTTAACCGGGCGACGCGGATCTGGATTCCGTTTCTTGTCTGTGTCCTGACGCTTTACGCCGTGGCCATCCTCAAGGGCGGCTATGCACCCCGATACCTCGAATTTTTGCTCTACGACCTGACCTTCACCCACAACCTGTTTATCCCCAAGACACCCGATGTAATCGCCGCCATGCCGATGCAGGGCACCGGCGCCCATTTCTGGAGCATCGCGGTCGAAGAGCAGTTTTACCTTGCCGCGCCGTTCCTGATCCTGATGCTGCCCGCCGGGCGCAGCGTGCTGCTGTGGGCGATGATCGCCGCGCTGATGGTCTGGCAGCAAGGGTGGTATGGGTCGATCGCAATGGGCGTGTTAGCAGCGGCACTTGCGCATCAATTCGGCGACTGGCACCTGCGCCGTTGGGCCTGGCTCGGACTTGGTGTGCTGATGATTGCGACATTTGCGGGGTTCAGTGCCAATCCATCGTTCTACGCTCTGCTGGCACCCTTGTTTTCGGTCGCCGTGGTGCTTTTGTGCGCTCGACCGGGGCGGCGCGGGCCTGTTGGCAAGTTCTTTGGCGCGATCTCGTTCCCGGTGTATCTGTGGCACTGGGTCGGTCTGTTCGGTGCGAATATGGTCTGGAAAATGGGCGGATTTGATCCGTCCCTCCGCCCCGCAGTCGGCTATGCGCTGTCGCTAATGATAGGTGCGGTCGCGTGGATGGCAATTGACCGGCCGGTGATGCAGCTCCGCAATCAGTGGTATTCGCCCGCACTGGGCCAGACATTGATGGCGGCGGCCTTTGCGCTGTTGTTGGCTGGGCTGACGACGGCGATGGTCCTGCAACCGCTGCGCTGATTGGTAGAATCAGCCCTCGGTCGGGGGGCCAAAGCGGTCGATCATCCGTTTGCGGATCTGGTCACGGGTCTGGCGATACATGTCCAGCTTGGCCTCGCGGGTTTCGCCCATGCCGCTGGGGTCCATGATCGGCCAATATTCCACATCGAGGTGATACAGCCGCGTCAGCTCCAACGCCTGACGCTGGCTGGCGGGGGACAGGGCGATGACCAGATCAAACCCCCCCAGATCATCGCCCCAATCCTGCATTTCCTCGAACGACCGGCTGCGGTGGTTCGACAGTTCAACGCCGATTTCATCGCTGACGGCGATGGCGAACCCGTCGATTTCCAGATCGTTATGCACGCCCGCCGACTGCACATAAGCGCGGCGGCCGTAATATTTCTTCATCATCCCCTCGGCCATGGGCGAGCGGATGGCGTTGTGATCGCAGCAAAACAGCACCGAATGGGGAATGCCGCTGCCCGTCATCTTACCCCTGCGGGATCAGCGCGCAGATCAGGGTGAACAGGCGGCGGGCGGTGTCGATGTCCAGTTCCGCCTTGCCCTCCAGCCGTTCTTGCAGGGTGCGCGCACCTTCGTTGTGGATGCCGCGCCGGGCCATGTCGATCGCCTCGATCTGGGCGGGCGGCAGGCGTTTTACCGCGTCGAAATAGCTGTTGCAGATCTGAAAGTAATCTTTGACCACCTGCCGGAACGGTCCCATCGACAGATGAAATTCGGCCACCTGCGCCTGTTCCCCGGTCGTCAGGCCAAAGACCAGCCGCCCTTCGCGGATCGCCAGATCAAGGACATAGGGACCGGGCGGCACCTCGGCCCCCTCGCGCCCCGGCAAGGTAAAGCTGTTGTCCTCGATCAGATCAAAGATGGCGACGCGGCGCTCCTGCTCCATCTCGGGGGTGGCGGGTGGCAGGGCGGAATCGTCGATTTCAATATGGCAGAGCCGGGTCATGCACAGCGTCCCCTTCGTCGTGGTCAGCCGTCAGATTGGCTGTTCTGGTTCAGCACGTCCAGACGCGATTGCACCGATTGCGCATGAGCGTGCAGCCCCTCGGACAAGGCCAGCCGCACCGCCGCGGGACCAATGGCGCCCAAAGCGCCCGGCGACAGGCGTGCCACCGTGGTGCGTTTCAGAAAATCCATCACCGACAGGCCCGAGGAAAAGCGGGCGGAACGCGCGGTCGGCAGAACGTGGTTCGGCCCGCTGACGTAATCGCCCGCCGCTTCAGGCGTAAAGCCGCCCAGAAAGATCGCGCCCGCGTGGCGAACCATGGCGGCCACCGTCTCGGGGTCGTCGGTGCAGATTTCCAGGTGCTCGGGCGCGATGCGATCAGACAAGGCGGCGGCCTCGGCCAGATCGCGGGTGATGATGATCGTGCCATAGTCGCGCCAGCTTGCCCCGGCAATCTCGGCGCGCGGCAGGGTCGGGATCAGCCGGTCCACCGCCCCCGCCACCGCATGGGCCAGCGCGGCATCGGGCGTAACCAGAATCGACTGTGCCGCCGTATCATGTTCGGCCTGCGCCAGCAGGTCCAGCGCCAGCCAGTCGGGGTTCTGTGCGCCATCGGCGATAATCAGCACCTCGGACGGACCGGCGATCATGTCGATACCGACCTTGCCGAACACCTGCCGTTTCGCGGCGGCAACATAGGCGTTGCCCGGCCCGGTGATCTTGTCCACCGGGGCAATGGTTTCGGTGCCATAGGCCAGCGCGGCAATCGCCTGCGCGCCGCCGATGCGATAGATTTCGTCCACCCCGGCCAGTTCGGCAGCCAGCAGCACCAGCGGGTTGATCGCGCCACCCGGTGTGGGCACGGCAATCGCCAGCCGCCGCACCCCCGCCACCCTCGCCGGGATCGCGTTCATCAGCACCGACGACGGATAGCTGGCCGTCCCCCCCGGAACATACAGCCCCGCCGCATCAACCGCCGTCCAGCGCCAGCCCAGGGTCGCGCCAGTGGCGTCGGTCCAGCTTTCATCCTGCGGCATCTGCCGGGTGTGATAGTCACGGATGCGATCCGCCGCCAGCTCCAGCGCGACACGATCCTCGGGGCCGACCTTGGCGGTTTCGGTCGCGATCTCGTCAGCCGACAGGCGCAACCGGGCGGGCGTCAGGGCCAGCCGGTCAAAGCGCGCGGTCAGCTCGCACAGCGCCGCATCGCCGCGCGCGCGCACATCGTCGATGATGGCGGCCACGGCCTGCCCGACATCGGCGGCATCCTCGCGCTTCATGGTCAGAACGCCGCGAAAACGCGGTTCGAAATCGGCATCAACGGTGGTCAGGATCGTGGGCATGGGCTGTCCTTGCGCAAGTCAGGGTTTCTTAGCCGCTGGCATCGTTCCGCTCAAGCCGATCACGTTATGCGGAGCACGGGAATTACTGCCCCGCTTCGCGCGTTAGGCCGTCAGGAAACCGCACAGCACAAGAGGATGCCATGCGTAACACTATCTTTTCTGCCCTGATGCTTGCCGGATTAACCGCCGCACCTGCCGCACAGGCGCAGGATCTGGGCCAGATCATCTCGGGCGTGGCCCAGGGGCTGCTGGCGCAGGAACTGGAACGCAACGCCTGGGACGAGGCGCGTCAGGCGAACACCGCCAACGCCTATCGCAACTATCTGAACCGCTTTCCCAACGGCGCCCATGCCAGCAACGCGCGGCAGGCGCTGAACCGGCTGACCAACAACGGTAATTCGCGCCAGCCATCCTTTACCGCGCCGGTCATTTCCACCCCCGCCACGCAGGCCGGCAGAGCCGCCCGGACCGAGGCAGAGCTGAACCTGACCCGATCCGACCGGGTGCGGGTGCAGCGGCAATTGACGCAGCTTGGCTATAACACGCAGGGTGCCGACGGGCTGTGGGGCAACCGCACCCGCAGCGCGATTCAAAGCTGGCAGCGGGCGCATAACCACAGCGCAACCGGATATGTCACTGCGGCACAAGTGCGCCAGATCAACCAGCAGGCCGGCGCACCCACCAACCGCACCCCTTCAGGCAACCAGCAAAGCGACGCGCAGGTGCAGGAACGGCTGCTGTCGCTGGGCGCGGCAGAGCGGCGGGAACTGCAACTGCGGCTGACCTTGCTGGGCTATAACACGCGCGGCACCGATGGCGTGTTCGGCACCAACACCCGCAACGCGATCCGCCGCTGGCAAGGCGACCACGGGCTGCGCCAGACCGGCTATCTGACCGCAGATCAGGTCAAGACATTGCGGTCTGAAACGCGCGGTTAAGGCGGAAACGCGTCAGTCCGGGTGTGCAGGCCGCAGCCCGGACGGCGCGGCATAGGGGCGGGTGACATCGCGCAATTCGACGTTCACGCATTCACAATCAACGGCCAGCGCGCCGTCGCCCGCAAAATCCAGCACCATGCGCCCGGTACCGTCCTCGCCGGGTTGCCAGCTGATCGTCAGCAATTCCAGCACGGTGTCGCTGTCGCGGGTGATGCCATCCGACTGCACCCGCAGCGCATCATGGATCAGCAGAACGGAACGGACGCGCTCATAGGGGCGCTCCTCACGCGCGGCGGCCTCGGCATCCTCCCAGCGGAAACGGTTCAGCAACAGCGCAAGCTGGCGTGCGCGGGCATCGACGATGATTTCCGACACCGGCAGGATCGCGTCCTGCGTCAGTGCGGAAATGATCGCCAGATCATCCGCATCCTCGGCCCGCAGCGCCAGCGCCTGCGGCGCGCCATCGGCAAAACTGGCATCATTCGTCATGGCCGACCTCGCGCAGACGGGTGATCTTGGCGCCGACGCCGGACAGCTTGCGCACCACCCGTTCATAGCCGCGATCAAGATGATAGACGCGGCTGACCACCGTTTCGCCTTCGGCCGCCATCCCCGCCAGTATCAGACTGACCGAGGCGCGCAGATCGGTCGCCATCACCGGCGCACCGCGCAGTTTCTCTACGCCAGTCACGCGGGCATGACCCCCGTGAACCTCGATCCGGGCACCCATGCGGGTCAGTTCCGGCGCGTGCATAAAACGGTTTTCGAAGATCGTTTCCTCAAGTTCCGACACACCATTCGCCGTGCACATCAGGGCCATCATCTGCGCCTGAAGGTCGGTCGGGAAACCGGGAAAGGGTTCCGTTTTCACGTTCACCGCCCGCACCCGGCCATTCTTGCGGCTGACCTTGAGGCCCCGCGCGGTCTGTTCGACATTGATGCCCGCCTCGTCCAGCTTTTCGCAGAAAGCCGCCAGCAGGTCGATGCGCCCGCCAAGGCATTCCACCTCGCCGCCGCAGATTGCCGGAGCCAGCATATAAGTGCCCAGTTCGATCCGGTCGGTGACGACGGGATGGGTCGTGCCATGCAGAGAATCAACGCCCTGAATGGTGATGGTGCCGGTGCCCTCGCCCTCGATCTGGGCACCCATGGCACGCAGACAGACCGCCAGATCAACGATTTCCGGTTCGCGCGCGGCATTGTTCAGCACGGTCGTGCCCTTGGCCAGCACCGCCGCCATCAGCGCGTTTTCGGTCGCCCCCACCGACACCAACGGGAAATCGATCACCGCCCCGCGCAAGCCCCCCATCGGGGCTTTGGCGTGAACATATCCGTCGCGCAGGTCCAGCTCGGCCCCCATCGCCTCGAACGCCTTCAGGTGCAGGTCCACAGGCCGCGCGCCGATCGCACAGCCGCCGGGCAGCGACACCTCGGCATGGCCATAGCGCGCCAGCAGCGGCCCCAGCACCAGAATCGAGGCCCGCATCTTGCGCACGATGTCGTAATCGGCGTGTTGGCTGGTCAGATCGTGGCTGGACAGCGCCAGCACCTGACCGTCTTGCAGGCTGGCGACCTCGGCCCCAAGGCTTTGCAGCAGCGCGGTCATGGTGCGGATGTCGGACAGGCGTGGGGTATTGGTCAGCGTCAATGGCTGGTCTGTCAGCAGCGTGGCGGGCATCAGCGTAAGGCAGGCGTTCTTGGCCCCCGCAATCGGAATTTCGCCGCTGAGCGGGCCATTGCCCTGCACGATGATCTGATCCATCAGTTCTGCCCGTCCTTGTCTGCCTGATCTGCCTGCCCGTTTTCGGGGTCTGCCTCGTCCGCCGCCCGCGCGCGGGCCTGCGCCTTGCGCCGCGCCAGATTCGCCCGCAGCGCCGCCGCAAGGCGCGCCTCGCGGCTGTCGCTGTCATGATCGCTGCGTCGATTTTGCTTCATCTGCCCCTGTTAGCGCCGCGCCCCGCAACAGTCCAGCATGGCGGAATGATGAAAATGCCCGATACCCCCTTGCACCCCGCGCCGCCATTGTCTAAACGCCCCTCCACGATGCTGTGGTAGCTCAGTGGTAGAGCACTCCCTTGGTAAGGGAGAGGTCGAGAGTTCAATCCTCTCTCACAGCACCATCCCCCTTATCGCCATATTTCATGCGCGCCGCTGCGGATGACATGCACGGCACCTTGTTCCACCGGCATATCCTCGAATGTGGACATGTCGCGGCCCATGGCCAGCAGGCGCAGCATCCGCAGGGTGATACCGTGGGTGACGATGATGGCGGGGCCGTTCAGATCGGCCAGAAAGGCGCGACAGCGGGTAGCCAGCCCGGCATAGCCCTCGCCCCCCGGTGCACGGTCATACCAGCCAAGGCGGGGCGGGGCGAAAATCGCCGGATGTGCCGCGCGCAAATCGCTGTTCAGATGGCCGCTGAAATCACCGATGTCGATCTCGACCAAGCGGTCGTCGGTGGCAAAACCGGCACCGAACACGATCCGCGCGGTTTCCAGCGCGCGCCCCTGCGGGCTGGAGATATATCGCCCCTGCACGCCCTCTACCAGCCGCGCCAGACGGGTGGCCTGCGCCCTGCCCTGCACGGTCAGCGGCGAATCGAGCCGCCCCTGCATCCGCCCCAAGGCGTTCCACTCGGTCTGGCCATGGCGCATCAGATAAAGGTCGGGCAGCATAGGGCGATCCTGAACAGCAAACAGGGCGCCAGTTTTGGCGCCCTGCTGCGTGTTGGCAAGTGGCCGCGATCACCAGATAAAGTCGTCGCTGTCCATCTGCGAGACGCGGAAGTTCTGAATAATCAGCTTGTGATCGCCGATGTCGATATGCACATGGCTACCCACCTGGCTGGCGGCACTCTTGACCGCCGACCAGCTGTTCATGGCGTTAAAGCTGCTCAGATCGATGGTATCGTCGCCACGTTCGAAATCGGTGATGACGTCGCGCCCGTGGTTAAAGACAAAGCGGTCCGCGCCCTCGCCGCCGGTCATGGTGTCATTACCACGCCCGCCGTCCAGCACGTCGTTACCCTCGCCACCGAACAGCCGGTCGGCACCTTCGTTGCCACGCAGGATGTCGTTGCCTTCGCCGCCGTGAACGGTGTCGCTCCCGGAACCTGCGGTCACGCGATCATTGCCTTCGCCGGCACGGATCAGGTCGTTGCCCGCACCGCCGAACACGGTGTCGTTGCCCTCGCCCGCACGGATGGTGTCGTTGCCAGCACCGCCGTCGATGTAATCGTCACCGCTGGAATCCGAGATAAAGTCATTGCCGTTGCCGCCGAACAGACGATCTTCGCCCTTGTCGCCGAAAATGCGATCGTTGCCGTTGCCGCCATAGATCACGTCGTCATCATCGCCGCCGTAAATGGTGTCATTGCCGGCGCCGCCATAGATCAGGTCGTCGTCGTCACCGCCGAAGATCAGATCATGGCCATTACCGCCATAGATCACGTCATCATCGTCGCCGCCATAAATGGTGTCGTTGCCGTCCAGCCCATAGATCGTGTCGTCACCATCCAGACCGCGGATCAGATCATTGGCATTGGTGCCACGGATCAGGTTGTCTCTGTCAGAGCCAGTGATTCTCGCCATTTCTTGGTCCTTGCCTAAAATTTTTCCCATCGGTCGCGCCGATGCCCGGATAACGCCCGGCAGTGGACCTTATTCCCCCTGCCTGCATTTTTCTGCGGCACATACGCGGTGAAAACAACAAAGGCCGCCACACGGGCGACCTTTGGGAATAATGGTGGGTGATAACGGATTTGAACCGCTGACATCTTCGATGTGAACGAAGCGCTCTACCGCTGAGCTAATCACCCGGTGGAGGGGCTTCTAGCGACAGCCGCGACCCGATGCAAGACGAAAGTCGCCGGTCTTTCAGTCGTCGGCGTCGCCAAGGCGGTCTGCGCCATCAAGAGATTTGCGCCGCAGCCGCATGGTGATGATGTCGCTGCCGCGAACGTCGCGCTGATGGCTGACGCGGGCCTTGCCGAACGGTGGGATCGCCAGGGTTTCGCCTGCGGCAATCGCCTCGCCCAACTGTTCCAGAACGGCGTCGATGATCGGACGCGCGGTGGACCGGCCAGCCCCGGACGCGGCGACCACACGATCCAGAAACTCTTTCTTTTGGACGATACGGGCAGGCACGGGTTCGCCCCGGCTTTTGGCATGGGCCATAGCCCCAAGATTCCTGCGCGGACCACCCCGACTTGCGACGGCTCTGTTAAGGTCAGACATGATCGCCCCCAAACAATCCCCAAAATGAACTATTAGTCTATTCTGGACACGCAGCAGACCAGAAGTCAAGGAAAACAGTTCAGATTCTGAACTGAAAATGAAAAAGGCCGGACTCGCTGTCCGGCCTTTTGACTTGGATTGACTTTTAGTTCAGATCAATGCGCCAAGGTGCCGCTGCTGCCCTCACCCGAACGGGTGGCGGCGTGGCGCGCTGCCTCGGCCGCTTCTTCCGCCGCCTCATCCCAGACGACGGGTTCAGGCATCCGCACCAGCGCCTGTTTCAGCACCTCGCGGACGTTGGACACGGGGATGATCTTCAACCCCTCTTTGACGTTCGCTGGAATCTCGGCCAGATCCTTTTCGTTATCGGCCGGGATCAGCACCGTCTTGATGCCGCCACGCAGCGCCGCCAGCAGCTTTTCTTTCAGCCCGCCGATGGCCAGCACGTTGCCGCGCAGGGTGACTTCGCCGGTCATGGCCACGTCTTTCCGAACCGGAATTCCAGTCATCACCGACACCACGCTTGTGACCATGGCGATACCGGCAGACGGGCCGTCCTTGGGCGTCGCGCCTTCGGGCACGTGAACATGGATGTCACGCTTGTCGAATTCCGGCGGACGGATGCCCAGTTCGGGGCTGATCGAGCGGACAAAGGACGACGCAGCGTCGATGGATTCCTTCATCACCTCGCCCAGTTTCCCGGTCGTTTTCATCCGGCCCTTGCCCGGCAGGCGCAACGCCTCGATCTGCAACAGATCGCCGCCGACCTGAGTCCAGGCCAGCCCCGTCACCACGCCAACCTGATCGTCCTTTTCCGCCAGACCATAGCGGTGGCGGCGGACGCCCAGATATTCCTCGGCCTTTTCGGGCGTGACCTCGACCGATTTCGCGGTCCCTTTCAGGATTTCGGTCACGGCCTTGCGGGCCAGCTTGGCGATCTCGCGTTCCAGCGAGCGGACCCCGGCTTCGCGGGTGTAATACCGGATGACGTGGTTCAGCGCCTCGTCGGTGACGCTGAATTCACCCTTGCGCAGCCCGTTCGCCGCGATCTGCTTGGGCAGCAGGTGACGGCGCGCGATCTCGCGCTTTTCATCTTCGGTATAGCCGGACAGCGGAATGATTTCCATCCGATCCAGCAGCGGGCCGGGCATGTTATAGCTGTTGGCCGTGGTCACGAACATGACATTCGACAGATCGTATTCCACTTCAAGATAGTGGTCCACGAACGTCGCGTTCTGTTCGGGGTCCAGCACCTCAAGCATGGCCGACGCCGGGTCGCCGCGGAAATCCTGCCCCATCTTGTCGATTTCATCCAGCAGGATCAGCGGGTTGGTGGTTTTCGCCTTTTTCAGCGCCTGAATGATCTTGCCGGGCATACTGCCGATATAGGTGCGGCGGTGGCCACGGATTTCCGATTCATCGCGCACGCCGCCAAGGCTGATGCGGATGAATTCACGCCCCGTCGCCTTGGCGACCGAGCGGCCAAGCGACGTCTTCCCCACGCCGGGCGGACCGACGAGGCACAGGATCGGGCCTTTCAGTTTCGCGGAACGGTTCTGCACCGCCAGATATTCGACGATCCGTTCCTTGACCTTTTCCAAGCCGTAGTGGTCAGCATCCAGCACCTGTTCGGCCTTGCCCAAGTCCTTGCGGGTGCGCGATTTCACGCCCCACGGAAGGGACAGCAGCCAGTCCAGATAGTTGCGACTGACCGTCGATTCAGCAGACATCGGCGACATGGATTTCAGCTTTTTCAGCTCGCTCATGGCCTTGTCGCGGGCCTCTTTGCTGAACTTGGTGGCCTCGATCTTTGCCTCAAGCTCGGCAATCTCGTTCTGGCCATCGTCGCCGTCGCCCAATTCCTTCTGAATGGCCTTCATCTGCTCATTCAGATAGTATTCGCGCTGCGTCTTCTCCATCTGGTTCTTGACGCGGGATTTGATCTTTTTCTCGACCTGAAGGACGCTCATTTCGCCCTGCATGTGGCCATAGACCTTTTCCAGACGCGCGGCGACATCCAGCGTTTCCAGCAGATCCTGTTTCTTTTCAATGTCTACGCCCAGATGACCGCTGACCAGATCGGCCAGACGCGCCGGGTCGCGGGCATCGGAAATGGCGGTGACGACTTCTTCGGGGATGTTCTTGCGCACCTTGATGTAACGCTCGAACTCCTCGGGGACGGCGCGCAGCAGCGCCGAGGTGATTTCCTCATCACCCTCGGTTTCGGGCAGCATGACTGCCGCCGCCTCGAAGTGGTTTTCGTTTTCGATAAAACCGGTGATCTGCACGCGGTCACGCCCCTCGACCAGCACCTTGACGGTGCCATCGGGCAGCTTGAGCAATTGCAGCACATTGGCCAGAACGCCGGTGCGGTAAATCCCGTCTTCGGTCGGTTCATCAATAGAGGCATCTTTTTGTGCGGCCAGCAGGATCGGACGGTCGGCGTCCATCACCGCCTCAAGCGCGCGCACAGATTTTTCACGACCGACGAACAGTGGCACAATCATATGCGGAAAGACCACGATGTCGCGCAGCGGCAGCACCGGATAGGTCTGAGTGGAAAAATCGTTCATATATTCGATCCTTTCATGCCCGAAGCTGCGACCCCTGTCCGGCGGTCCGCAACCTCTGCCTGCGCCCATATCTAGGGATGCGCGCAACCGCGTTCAATACATCTGCACGTTCCCATATCGTTCCGGGGTTAAACAACCGATAACAAAGCAGAGATGTCATTCCTCGGGGTAGAACCTCTCGAATGTCAGACGGACAGGGCGCATCGACATCAGACCCGACGACGCACCATGCAGCAGCACGGCCACATCATAATCCCCCGGTTGCAGCACCACAGGGCCGATCTGCGGGTCCAGCGTTCCGTTCGCATCATCGTTTTCGGCAATCATCTGGCGACCGGCGGCAAACAGCTTCAACCGCGCATCCGCGCCCGGAGCGCCGCCAAAGCCCGAGATCATCACCGCCGTGCGCCGATCAACCGAGAACCGGAACCAGCGCGCCGCCGTGCCGATCAGCGCCACCATTTCCCGCGTTTCATTCAAATTCAGTTGCACCACTTCGACCGAGCCGTCCAAGGGCGGTGCCATTTCAGCACGTTCATAAACGCGACGCAGGGCCGCCGCCTCGTCATAGAGTTCGGCCGATACAACGATCTCCCCCGCAGCACGTTCATAGGCGGCCACGCCAAGACAGTAATCCCCGACAGGCAGACCGCCGGGGAAATCCAGCCGCGCATTCATCCCGTCGTCCGAATCGTCATTGTGCCCCAGCTCTGCCCCCTGTGCATCGAACAAGGTCATCACCGGGTCCACGCTGGTGCTGGCTGCACGCAGCGTCAGCGGTGCCGAAGCCTCGACCGAGAAACGCAGATAGGCCGGTTCCGACGACACCAGTGCCGACTCGCGCAGCGGCCCTTGCCCAAGCGCATCGGCATTCAGGGCCGCAGGCGCAAAGGCCTGCGTCGGGGTGGACGGCGTGCAGACGGCCATGGCAGCACCTGTGCCGGTTTCGCCTTCGGATACGTCCTCGAACAAGGGCGGCACGTCTTGCGTGGCAATCTGCAAATCTGCCTGCGATGCGGCACCGCCCTCGATGGCGGTTACAAGCACACAGTAATCGCCCGGCTCCAGATGCCGTTCGATGCGTGACGACAGGGTGCCGCCGAAATCATCGTTTTCGGCCAGTTCGTTCGCCTGCGCATCCAGCAGGGTCAGAACCGGATCGCCGTTTCCATCAGGATCGTGCAGATCCAGCCGTAGATCGGTCCCTTCATCAGCGACGCGGAACGCAAAACGATGCGCCTGATCGTCGTGCAGCGACAGCCCTGTGCGCGACAGCACGCCTTCACCGGAAATCCGGGAAAGGTCAGCCGTGCCGCCAATCCATTCCGAGGCGCAGGGCGGCGGCGCATCCCCTACAGGCGCGACCGCATCCTGCGCGGTGGCCGCCGTCACCCAGCCTGCAAGGCCGCAACCAAAAGCAAGGGCCACGGCCCGGCGGCCGAGTGTGTTACGCATGACCAATTCTCTGCTTCACATGTGTTTGCGCGCAAGCTGACGGATCACCATGCGCAAGGCAAGCGTCAACGCGGCAGCATGATTTCCGCCCGCAGGCCGCCCAGCCTGTTGCCGCGCGCCAGACGCAGCCGCCCGCCATGCGCCCGCGCCACATCCGCCGCGATGGACAGACCCAGACCGGCCCCGCCCTGTCCGGCATTCTGCCCGCGCGCCGGGTCCAGCCGGGTAAAGGGGCGGATCGCCTCGTCCAGCTGATGTTCGGGAATGCCGGGGCCGTCATCCTCGACCGCGATCAGCAGACTGCGTGGACCCAGAACCGCCTCGATCTCGGCGCGGGTGCCATGGCGCACGGCATTGCCGATCAGGTTTTCCACCGCGCGACGCAGCGTGTCGGGGCGGGCGACGATCTGCACCGTCTCGCCCCCCTCGGCGCGGGCCAGCACCACCGCCTGCCCGGCGCGCTGCGCATCCGCCACGATCGCCTGCACAAAGGGCAAGGCGGTGACGGGTTCAGGCGCGCGGTCCTGCGCCTCGTCCCGCGCGAAATCCAGAAAGGCCGACACCATCTGCGACATCTGCGCAATGTCGCCTTCCATCGCGGTGATGTCCTCGGCATCCGGGGGCATGTCAGGCGACAGCATCGACACCGACAGCCGCAGCCGGGTCAGCGGTGTGCGCAGATCGTGGCTGATTCCCGACAGCATCATCGTGCGCTGTTCGCTGCTGCGTTCCAGACGGTTGCGCATATCGACAAACGCCGTGCCCGCGCTGCGCACCTCGGACGCGCCGGCGGGGCGATAGGGCACGATCCGCCCCTTGCCGTATTCCTCGGCCGCGCGGGCCAGCCGCCGGATCGGGCGCAACTGGTTGCGCAGAAAGATCGTCGCGATCCCCGTCATCAGCAGAGATGTGAACATCATCAGCACCAGCAACTGATGCGGGTTCGACGCCGACACCCGCCGCCGGTCAAAGCTGACACCATAAGGTCCCGCAGGCGCATCCAGCGTCAGGCTGACATCGCGGTAATTGCCAATCAGATCGACCGCCAGCAGATCGGGCAATTCGGCGCGAAGTTCCTCGATCACGACACGACCGGAAAAATCATAAAATTCGCGCTGGTCCTGCGTTGCGGGCGGAACCGGCATGGTCAGGGTCAGTTCAAGCGGGCCAAGAATATCGGCCACCGCCGCCTGTGCCGCATCCGTATCGGGCGCCGCCGCGATTCGTGCGGCCACCAGCGCCACCTCGCGCGCGGTCGTGGCGGTCATCTGCCGCGTCACCCCTTCGAAATGGCGTTGCAGAAACATGACCGACACCACCAGCGTCACCGCAATCACCGGCAAAAACAGGATCAGCGCCGCCCGGCCATAGATGCCGCGCGGCACAAGCCGCTTGAGCCAGCCATTATCGCTGTTGTTTGCCATGGAAACCCCGCTGTGCCGCGGCTAGGCTAACCGCATGAGTGACGATCCGAAAGACCTGCGCGTTGTGCTGGCGCCCAATCCCTCGCCCCTGACCGGGCCGGGGACGAATACATTCCTGCTGGGGCACGACCGGGTTGCGGTCATCGACCCCGGCCCCGACCTGCCCGGCCACCGGCAGGCAATTCTGGATACCGTTGCAGCGGGGGGCGGGCAGATCAGCCATATCTTTGTCACCCATGCGCATCTGGATCATTCCGGCGGTGTCGCCGCGCTGGCCCAGGCGACCGGCGCGCCGGTGCTGGCCTTTGGTCCCGCGCTGGCGGGCCGCTCGCCCGCAATGCAGCGCCTGTCGGGTCTTGGCCGGCTTGGCGGTGGCGAAGGGCTGCACGCCGGTTTCATTCCCGACATCACGCTGACCGATGGCGCACAGGTGGATGGCGGCGAATGGAGCCTGACCGCCCATCATACCCCCGGCCATTTCGGCAACCACCTGTGCTTTCAGTGGGGCGATTCGATTTTCTGCGGCGATCTGGTGCTGGGCTGGGCCACCACACTGATTTCCCCGCCCGACGGTGATCTGGCCGATTTCATGCGCAGCCTTTCCCGGCTGGAACGTCTGGCCCCTGCCCGGCTGTTCCCGGCCCATGGCGATCCGATCAAGGCCCCCGCCGCACGCATCGCCGAACTGGCCGCCCACCGGCGCGCGCGTTCGGCACAGATCATCGCCGCCCTGCGCGACGGCCCCGCCAACGCCGCCAGGCTGGCCGCGCGCCTTTACGACGTGCCCGCCCCGCTGCTGCCCGCCGCCGCCCGCAACGTGCTGGCCCACCTGATCGCCCTGTCCGATCTGGGCGCCACCATTCCCCAAGGCGACATCCACGCCGACACCTTTTTTACAGTTCCGTAAAATTTTCCGTAAAACCCACTGGACGCCCCCAAAACCCAAGGCTATACACCGCTCCGTGTTCCGGCGTAGCTCAGCGGTAGAGCAGTTGACTGTTAATCAATTGGTCGTAGGTTCGATCCCTACCGCCGGAGCCAAATCCTTTAAAATCAATGGCTTAACGGCGATTTGGCGGCGTATGGACCTCATGTCCATTTGTTGACATCGCGCACGGCCCGCTGACCCCTCAAATTGGGGCCAAAACGTGGCACTTGCGAACTATGTGATCCGGCGCGGCGAATTTTATGCGTGGCGGCGCGTCTGGCGCGGAAGCGCCGTCCAGATTCCCCTTTCGACCACCGACCCGACCCGCGCGCGGCGACTCGCCGCCGTGGCGACCGCCGCCGCCTCCATCGGCTGGGGCTTGCTTGACGCGGGCCGGATCTCGATTCACGATGTGAAAACGGAAATCCTTGACGCGGTGAACCGCGAAAGGCTGGCACTGGACTATCAG
>NZ_JAUNTO010000021.1 GCF_030538655.1 Paracoccus sp. (in: a-proteobacteria) | reverse complement strand
CTGGCACCTCCTGAATCATCGAACAAGGTTATAATCAATGGGTCCTGAACCTAGAAGTCCGATTTTCTGCATTGGAAAGGGCAAAGTGATGGCCCGCTTTCTCGCATCGCGCTTGCAGCGCCTTGAAGCCAAGCGCACGCCGCAGTTCCGGCCCATGCCGACCGCCGCGCTTGACCCCGAAACCGGCAAGATGACCGGCCTTTTCTGCCCGCCAATCCATTCCCGAACATCGCTTCATGGAAACAGTATGTGGCCCAATACCGCGACAAACTATTCACCGCGCAAAGCCGCGCGCCCGAATAAGGAACCTGACCAATGCCCAGCGAAACGCCTATCACCAACTTCAATCAATTCATGGCCGCGCGGTCCTACCTCGTGCCGACCGCCGAAGAAAAGCTGAAGGAGTTCCCCACCGCAACGATGATGGCGGCGAAACTTGGTTCGCCCGACGCCATGCCCAAGACCTTCGCGCAGGTTGAACCCATGATCCGTAGTCTTGCCGAAAACACCGAACGCGTGATCCGGCTGAACAAGGACACGACCAAGACGGAAAGCGCCCGCCATGAAGCGGCAAAGGTGCTGGCCGAACGCGTGTCGGCCATGGCCCGGATCATCAAGGACAACCTTGCCCACGATGCGGCCCGGATGCAGCGCGACGCCGCTGAAAAAATGACTGACGTGCTTGGCCCGCGCGATCACGCCCGCAAACGCGAGGTGCGCGATTGGATGCGCCAGACGCTTGCCAGCGGCGACGAAAACGCGGTCGCCACGGTCACAAACATCGCCAAGCGCGACCTTGAGACGGCGCGGGCTATCTGCGGGGCGGGCTTCCATCTTTGCGGCATGTCGGAACAGCTTCACGGCAAGGTTCGCGCATCACTGGTTAGCCAGTATGTGCCCGAAGTGGCGGAAATGCTGACCGAAGCCGCCGCCATCGAAAGCCGCCTGCCCAACTATGAAGCCTTGGTTCGTGACGTTCACGTGAACTTCTATCTGCCGCATCTGGCGCAGCAAGCCGCCGAAAGCCGGGTGGACGTGTAATCAGATGGGCACGGCTGAAACCCAAATCGCGCAAGTCGCCAAATGGTTTAGCGATAGTTCGCAAAGCTGGACGACGTATTTGGTGATTTGGTTATTCGGGGGAATTGGGCCGTGCTTCATCAGCTTGGCCTTGACCAAACCCCACGCCCTGACCTTGCGCCTTATATCAGGGACGGGGCGTTGGTGATCTATTCCCCACAGGCCAGCGGCCCCGGCGATCTGTCAGCGCCGCCGAACCAACCGCAGCCGGTGGAACGGGCGCTTCACCTGATTTGGGCGGCTGGCGCGGCGGGGGTCGATAGCGCGCTGCGCGTGCCGCCTGTGGCCGTGGTTGGCCTGTCCAGCGCGTCGCAGACCATCCGGGCCGCTATGACCGCTGCGGGGCTTCCCGTGGGCAATGACAGGGCGGCGTTGGCCGTGCCAGTCTATGCCTTTGAACCCGCCGAACGGACGCGGCTTCTGGCCCGCTTGCCGGTGCGATAAGGGATCGACGCCCCCGGTTGCGGGAACTTCCGGGGGGCGTTGATAGGGGCGGCAGATGCATTCGGGGCGTCTGCCGCCTTTTCATTTGCGTTCAATTAACGGAACTTCATAGGCTCCAAGCTGCCAAGCGCCCTGATAGTTTTTGACCAAGCCGTCTTGTGGAAGGTCCATGCCGCCTATTGCCGTAACCTGTCCCAAGCAGCGGCTAGCGCGTCGAAGTATGCCTGCCGCACGTCGTTCGGGCGGTAAAACTCACCGAAGCGAGGGTGCGGCGGTGCATCGCTGGGCCTGTTCAACAGTTCTTCGTAGGTCATAAACTGGCGAATGCCGCGCGCCATGGCGTCAATCAGCATATACAGCGGCCCGTCTTGAAGGTCGGCAAGTTCGACCTGTTTATCAACCAAAATGCCGCGTATCTCGCCCAACGACTTTAGGGCGTTGTCAATGCACCCGTCGCAGCATTCCCACGATGATAGAACGCGCCGGTCGGCAAGCCGGATGACAAGTTCACGGGCGATTTGCCGTTCCTTATCCTTTGGATTAACCGCAACACTGATGAACGGAAGGTTGAGCGTAACTTCCCCAACATGCTTGTCGCGCAGCCGCCGTGCGCGATCAAGCAGTTCGGTCATGTCAAAGCGAAAAGGAATGCTTCCAGTTCTCATGTCGCACCTTAACCCGCCGCATGTGGGCATCCAAACGCAGCCCATCATCACCTTTTCGTGATGACGCCAAGCCTTCGCCCGAAAGCCATCGGCTTAGGCAACTTTTAGGCAAAAGAGGTTCCGGGAAATATTTGCCAATTAAATCAAAGGCAAATGGTGGGCGACCCTGGAATCGAACCAGGCATGGGTCTCCCCGGCGGAGTTACAGTCCGCTGCCGCACCTTGCAGCACGTCGCCCCCGATGTCATCGCCCTGTGTCGAGCGCCTCGGCGTGGGGGGGTGATTAGCCCCCGCCGCCGGGGGCGTCAAGCAGATTTCGCCCCCGATTTTTCGTTTCACACCTCGGGGGTGGGATTCTCGCGCGGGGGGCGGCCGATGATGTCGCGCAATGCATCCAGTTCGATGAAATTATCGGCCTGCCGACGCAATTCGTCAGCGATCATCGGCGGCTGGCTGCGGATGGTGGACACGACCGACACGCGCAGGCCCTGACGCTGCAACGCCTCGACCAGCGGGCGAAAATCGCCGTCGCCAGAAAACAGCACGGCGTGATCCAGACGGGGGGCCAGCTCCATCGCATCGACGCACAGTTCGATGTCCATGTTGCCCTTGATTTTGCGGCGGCCCATGGCATCGGTGTATTCCTTGGCCGGCTTTGTCACCAGGCAGTAACCGTTGTAGTTCAGCCAATCGACCAGCGGACGGATGGGGGAATATTCCTCGCCCTCCAGCAGCGCGGTGTAATAATAGGCGCGGATCAGCTTGCCCCGGCGTTCGAACTCTTGTCGCAGCAGCTTGTAGTCGATGTCGAACCCAAGCGCCTTGGCAGCGGCATAGAGATTCGATCCGTCAATAAACAGTGCAAGCCTGTCATCTTTGTAAAACATTCGTTTTTGGCCTTCGTTTTTGCTGCGTGCTGGGTGAAACTGACTGCTCGGCTACAAATTCATATCGGCCGGACGGTCAGGGCAGACAATTGAAGCAATCATCACAAATCCTGCTTGCGCTTGGCGCGAATCTGCCGTCCCGGGCGGGCGATCCGGCACAGACACTGCGAACCGCGCTGGCGATCATGCACACACAGCCAGCAGTTTCAATCCGTGCAATCAGTCACTTTTGGACAACTCCTGCACATCCCGCAGAAAGTGGGCCGGATTTTTGCAATGCAGCCGCGATTTTGGCATGCGCCATGACGCCGCAGCAAGTGCTTGCTCTGCTGCACGACACGGAATCGCAACTGGATCGTCAACGACAGGGGCGCTGGTCGGCCCGGACCGCCGATCTGGATCTGATCGGCTGGGACGGTCTGGTTTTGCCTGATGCGCAGACTCAGGATGAATGGCGCGCCCTGCCCCCAAACCGCCAGCAGACCGAAACGCCCGATCAGCTGATCCTGCCGCACCCGCGGATGCAGGATCGCGGATTCGTGCTGGCCCCACTGGCCGAAATCGCGCCCGGCTGGCGGCATCCACGTATCGGAAAAACCGTGGCGCAGATGTTGGCCGCGCTGCCGCCGCAGGCGCTGAAAGGCATGGTTCGAACTTGACATTTCCTGCCAAGGCCATCAGTTATGCGTTTTCGCCCCGGATGTGCGATTCGCAAACAATAGGTGATTCATGGCCCGCGTGACCGTCGAAGATTGCGTTGACAAGGTTCCGAACCGGTTCGACCTGGTGATGCTTGCATCGCATCGTGCGCGTGAAATCACCGCCGGTGCCACGCTAAGCGTGGATCGCGACAATGACAAAAACCCCGTCGTCGCCCTGCGCGAAATCGCCGAAGAAACGCAGCCCGTTGATGATCTGCGCGAACGGATGATCGAATCCAGCCAGACCCAGATCGAGGTGGACGAGCCTGAGGAAGACGCGATGGCCCTGCTGTTGGGTGCCGAAGTAGATCGACCCAAGCCCGCCGACGAGGAATCCGAGGAACGGATGCTGCGTATGATGCTGGAAGCGAACCAGCGCGACTGATAGAAAGCAGAGGTCTTCGGCGGCGATGATGGATGTCGAAGACCTCATCGTTCTGGTGCGCAATTATAACCCGCGCTCGAACGCCAGCCTGATCCGCGCCGCCTATGACTATGGCCAGCGTATGCATGAGGGGCAGTTCCGCCACTCGGGCGAGCCATATTTCACCCATCCTGTCGCCGTCGCCGCAATCCTGACCGAAATGCGGCTGGATGATGCGACCATCGTCACCGCCCTGCTGCATGACACGATCGAGGACACCCGATCCACCTGGGAAGAGGTGCGGGAATTGTTCGGGCGCGATATTGCCGATCTGGTCGATGGCGTCACCAAGCTGACCAACCTGCAATTGTCAGGCGCACAGTCCAAACAGGCCGAAAATTTTCGCAAACTGTTCATGGCCATGTCGCGCGATCTGCGCGTTATTCTGGTCAAGCTGGCCGACCGGCTGCACAACATGCGCACCATCCGGTCGATGCGCCCCGACAAACAGTTGCAAAAAGCGCGTGAAACCATGGACATCTACGCCCCGCTGGCCGGGCGCATGGGGATGCAATGGATGCGCGAGGAACTGGAAGACCTTGCCTTCAAGGTCATCAACCCCGAGGCCCGCATTTCCATCATTCGCCGCTTTGTCAGTCTGCAAAAGGAATCGGGCGATGTGATCGGCCAGATTACCGCCGACATCCGCAGCGAACTGGAACGCGAAGGTATCGACGCAGATGTCTACGGCCGCGCGAAAAAGCCATTCTCTGTCTGGCGCAAGATGCAGGAAAAACAATTGGCCTTCAGCCGGTTGTCCGACATCTATGGATTTCGGATCATCACCCGGTCCGAGGCGGATTGCTATCGCGCGCTTGGCGTCATTCATCATCGCTGGCGTGCCGTGCCGGGCCGGTTCAAGGATTACATCAGCCAGCCCAAGGCCAACGGCTATCGCTCGATCCACACCACTGTATCGGGCCGCGATGGCAAACGGGTCGAGGTGCAGATCCGCACCCGCCAGATGCACGAGGTGGCCGAGGCGGGCGTCGCCGCGCATTGGGCTTACCGCGACGGTGTGCGCACGCAGAACCCCTTTGCCGTCGATCCGGCGGAATGGGTTGCCACGCTGACCGAACGCTTTGGCGAGGAAGACCACGACGAATTTCTGGAACACGTCAAGCTTGAGATGTATTCCGATCAGGTGTTCTGCTTTACCCCGCTTGGCGACGTGATCCAGTTGCCGCGCGGGGCAACGCCGATTGACTTTGCCTATGCGATCCACACACGTCTGGGCAATTCCTGCGTCGGTGCCAAGGTGGATGGCATTCGGGTGCCGCTGTGGACGCGCCTGAAAAACGGCCAGTCGGTCGAGGTGATCGCAGCCGCCGGCCAGCGTCCGCAGGCGACATGGCTGGACATTGTGGTCACGGGCCGTGCCAAGGCCGCGATCCGCCGTTCTCTGCGCGAGGAAGACCGCGACCGCTTTATCCGCCTTGGCGCGGAACTGGCCCGTGTAAGCTTTGAGCATGTCGGACGCAAGATCACGGACAAGGCGCTGCGCACCGCCGCCCGGCAGATGGGCCTGCAAGACGGCGACGAACTTCTGGCCCGGATCGGTAGTGCCGAAGTGTCGGTGCAGGCGGTTCTGTCCACGCTGTATCCCGAACTGGCACAACGGCAGGACGAGGTGGATTCCCGCCGCCCCTTCGCCGGGCTAGAGGCCGACACCAGTTTTCAGCGCGCCCCCTGCTGCAACCCGTTGCCGGGGGAACGGATCGTCGGCATCACCTATCGTGGCAAGGGGGTGGTGATCCACGCCATCGACTGCCCGGTTCTGGCCGAATACGAGGACAGCCCCGACCGCTGGGTCGATCTGCGCTGGCGCGAGGGGCATCACCCCGCCGCCTATTCCACCGTGCTCAGCCTGACGATCCGCCACGACGCGGGTGTTCTGGGCCGCATCTGCACGCTGATCGGCACGCAGGGGGCGAATATCTCGGATCTGGAATTCGTGAACCGCAAGCCCGACTTCTATCGCCTGCGGATCGAGGTCGAATTGCGCGACCGTGAACACCTGCACAACCTGCTGACCGCGCTTGAGGCCGAAAGTGACGTGGCGCAGGTCGCAAGGGTGCGTGACCCGGCTCGCAAACCGTGACAAAATAGCTCTGGTTCGCTCCTGAGGTTTCACGTGTTCAAACGCAAACCCCGCAGTTATGGCCAGATGGCGTCGAACATCGTCTATCCACGTGGCGGGTGGCGGCGTGCGGCACTGTATGTCATGCATCGGATGCAGCGCCTACCCGACCAACCGCACAGGATCGGACGTGGCTTTGCCGCCGGGGTCTATGTGTCGTTTACACCGCTGTTCGGCCTGCATTTCCTGCTGGCCGCAGCAATAGCCTGGCTGATCCGGGGCAATATCATCGCGTCGGCCTTGGGCACCTTTGTCGGCAATCCGGTGACGTTTCCCTTGATCGCCGTCATTTCCATCGGGTTGGGGCGGTATCTGCTGGGTGTTCCGGGCGATCTGTCGCCACAAATGATTTTTTACGAATTTTCCAGCGCGACCGGGCAGTTGTGGCACAATTTCCAGTCGCTGTTCGGACCAGAGACCGCACATTGGGACCGGCTGTCAGTGTTTTATTACAATCTGTTCCTGCCCTATACCGTGGGCGGGCTGATTATCGGCATCCCGGTTGCCCTGGCCTTTCATTATCTGACCGTGCCGATTTTCCGCGCCTATCAGCGCCGCCGGTCCAAGGCGATGGCCAAGCGTATCGCCCGCGCCACCCGAAACGCCCAAAAGATGGCACCGACAGACAATCCACCACCTCCACCACCCGCTGCCGCGCCCTAGTAACCCCGCGCGCGATCCACCAGATACAGCGGCGGCTGACCGGCCATCACACGGCGCAGGTTTTCAGCCACCACCTGCGCCGCCGATGCGGGCCGGGTTTCCGCGGCGATGTGCGGGGTGACGAACACCTGCGGATGCGACCAGAACGGATGGGCGGGCGGCAGCGGCTCGGTTCGGAATACGTCCAGCACGGCGCACCCCACCTGCCCCGCATCCAGCGCCGCCAGCAGCGCATCGTCATTAATCAATGTGCCGCGCCCCGGATTGATGATCCACGCACCGCGCGGCAGCATGGCCAGCCGCGCCGCGTTCAGCAGGTCGCGGGTATCAGGCGTGTCGGGCAAAAGGCAGAGCAGCACCTCGGCCCGTGCCAGCGCATCGGGCAAGCCCTCTGCCCCGGCCAGATCAGCCCCGCGCCCGGATGCCGACCAACCCGCCACATCAAAGCCGATGCCGCGCAGCATTGTGGCGACCGCGCGGCCCAATTCGCCCATGCCCAGCACGGTGACGCGGCGATCAACGGCCAGCGGCGGCACCTGTCCGTTGCGCCAGACGCCATCCTGCGCAAAGGCATCCATGTGCAGATGCGCGCGCATGGTCCAGCCGGTGCAATATTCGGCCATCCCCTGCCGCAACCCCGGATCAACCATCCGCGCCAGAGGCTGCGTCAGTGTCGTATTGCCGATGATGCGCTCGACCCCGGCCCACAGGCTCTGGACCAGTCGGACATTCGTATAGGGCGTGAAATCGGTGATTCCGCCCGGTGCATAGATGATGGCATCGAACGCATCGGGCGGGCCATCCGGGCGCAAGTCCATTTCAGGGCAGGCCGCGCGCAAGGCCGGTGTCCATGCGGGCCAATAACCATCGGGGGCAGACAGCAAAACGCGCATCATCGTGGCCTGTGGACATGGGCCGACTGCACCAGCCCGAACCCGATCATCAGAATCATCAGCGAGGTGCCGCCATAACTGACCAGAGGCAGCGGCGATCCTTTGGCCGGCAGCAGCCCCATTACCGTCGCCATATTGATGGCAAAATACAAAAAGAACGTGCCGCTGATGCCGATGGTAATCAGGCTGGCAAAGCGGTCGCGGTTGGTCAGCGCCGAATACAGGCAGAACCCCACGATCAGCAGATACAGCGCCAGCAGCGATGACGCACCGATAAAGCCGAACTCCTCGGCCAGCACGGTAAAGATGAAATCGGTGTGCTTTTCGGGCAGAAAATTCAGCCGCGACTGTGTGCCCTGCATAAAGCCGCGCCCCGACCAGCCGCCCGAGCCAAGCGCGATCTGGCTTTGGATGATGTTATAGCCCGCCCCCAGCGGATCGGCGGTCGGGTCCAGAAAGGTGTCGATACGGCGGAACTGGTAATCCTTCAGCAATTGCCAGTCGGTGCCACGGCTTTGCATCACCGCCACCACCAGCCCGACGGCCATGGCGATCACGACTCCGAAATACCACAGCGAAACCCCTGCCGCGAACATCACGATCCCGCCGCCCGTCACCAGCATGATCGAGGTGCCCAGATCTGGCTGGATCAGCACCAGCGCGGTTGGCGCCAGGATCAGCACCACCGGGATCAGCACCCACAGCGGGCGCGACACCCGGTCCGGGTCCAGCCAGTCGTAATAGGCCGCCAGCAGCAGGATCAGCGCGATCTTCATCAATTCCGATGGTTGCAACCGGATCGGGCCAAGGTCGATCCACCGCTGCGCCCCCATGCCGATGGTGCCGAACAGATCCACCGCCACCAGCAGCAGAAAGCACAGCACATAGAACGGGACCGAGATCCCGCGCCAGAACCACATCGGCACAAAGGCCAGCCCGATCATCATCACCATACCGACGGCAAAGCGATACATCTGCGGCTCGGCCCAGGTGTCCGCCCTGCCCCCGGCGACCGAGATCAGCATCAGAAACCCGGTGCAGGCAACCGCCGTAATCAGGAATACCAGCGGCCAGTTGATGAACAGAAACTTGCGCAGCCCGGTCGGGGTCTGGGCAACCTGATAGTTCAGATAAGCCATGCCGCGCCCCTTATGCCCGCGTCCGCGCGGCGGGGGCTGGTTCGGGTTCGAACAGCTCCATCGCTTCGTTACGGTCGCGCATCGGCACCTGCTGATCCGAGGGCACCGCGCTCAGCGGCGGCAGCCCGCCCGCCAGCGCAAACAGCAGGATGTCGCGCCCAATCGGTGCCGCAGCGGTGGACCCGCCGCCGCCATGTTCCACCACGACCGACACGGCATAGCGCGGGTTGTCATAGGGGGCATAGCAGACGAACAGTGCGTGGTCGCGCCGGTTCCACGGCAGTTGATCGTTGCGGATCACCCCACGCGCACGTTCAGCGGCGGTGATGTTGCGCACCTGGCTGGTGCCGGTCTTGCCCGCCATGCGCCACTCATCCGGCAGGATACGCGACCGTTTCGCGGTGCCACGGGCGCTGTTCATCACCGCATCCATACCGCGCCGGGCGACACGCAGGTTGGCGGCGCTGATATCCAGTTCCGGGAACGGCGTGTCAGGGATCTGCGACACGCCGTTGATGGCGCGGATCAGCCGGGGCTCGACCGCACGCCCCGAAGCGATGCGCGCCGTCATCACCGCCAGTTGCAAGGGCGAGGCCAGCACATAGCCCTGCCCGATCGAGGCGTTCAGGCTGTCACCGACCTGCCATTCCTGGTCATAGCGCGCACGCTTCCACGCGCGGTCAGGGGCGATGCCCTCGGCCACCGCCGACATGGGCAGATCGTGGCGCACCCCGATGCCCAGCTTGCGCGCCATCGCGGCGATACGGTCGATGCCGATACGCTGTGACAGGTCGTAATAGTAAACGTCGCAGCTTTCTTCCAAACTTTTGATCGCGTCCACACTGCCATGCCCACCCCTGCTCCAACAGTGAAAGCGGCGACCGCCCGCGGTGGTGTAGCCGGGGCAATAAGACCGCCAGCCCGCGTTGATGATGCCCGATTCCAGCCCGGCCAGCAGCGTCACCATCTTGAAGGTGGACCCCGGCGGGTAAACCCCCTGCACCGTCTTGTCGGCCAGCGGGCGGTGATCGTGTTCCATCAGAAAACGATAATCAGCACTGGAAATGCCGCGCACAAAAGCATTCGGGTCAAAGGTCGGTGCCGAGGTGATCGAGATCAACTCGCCCGTGCGCACATCCATGACGACGGCAGCCGCGCTTTCATCGCCAAGCCGCTGTTCGGCATAGTTTTGCAGCCGCGCGTCGATGGTCAGCTGCACGGTGCTGCCCTGAATACCTTCTTGTCGGCCCAGTTCGCGCATCTCGCGACCGGCACTGTTCACCTCGACCCGGCGGGCACCGGCGCTGCCGCGCAGCACGTCTTCCAGCTTGGATTCGATACCGACTTTGCCCAGTTGGAACTCCGGCAAGCGCAGCACCGGATCGGGTTCCTCGATCCGGGACAGGTCGTAATCGCTGACCGGCCCGACATAGCCCATCACATGCGCCAGATCGCCCTTGCGCGGGTAACTGCGCGACAGGCCCGATTCCAGCGTCACCCCGCGCAGGGCCGGGCCGTTCACCGCGATGGTGCTGAACTGATCCCATGTCAGCCGGTCGGCAATGCTGATCGGCGTGATGGCGCTGCGTTTGGAAAACTCTTCTAACAGCGCGGCAATGCGGTCGTCGGGCAGCGGGATCAGCCGCGACAGCGCGCGCAGCACGCCCTCGACATCGCCACCCGCATCTTCGCGCGTCAGCGTCACGCGATAGTTCTGTTCGTTGCCCGCCACCAGCACGCCATTGCGGTCGTGGATCAGCCCCCGCGCCGGAGGCAGCAGCCTGATCTTGATCGAGTTGCCATCCGACAGCAGTCTGTATTCATCGGCATGGTCAAGCTGCATCGACCGCATTTTCCAGCCAAGCGCCCCCGCGACGCCCAGTTGCATCGCGCCCAGCATCAGGCCGCGCCGCCCGATCTGGCGGCTGCTTTCGATGATTTCACGGGGAGATTTTCTCATCTCGACCTCCCAAGATTGTCGGCATCCGCCGGGCTGATACGGCGCAGCCCAAGCGTCCAGCGCGCCACGACCACCACCAGCGGATAGGCCGCCACAGTTGCGATATATTGCAGCATCACCTGCCCCAAGGCCGGAACCGGCAGCAGAACCAAAACCTGCACAATGCGATAGCCCAGCATCATCACCCCGATCAGGATCGACACGCGCAGCCATTCAACCATGAAGGGATGCTCGCGCCAACGCTGTTCACGCAAGCGTGCAGATTCTGTCCCCAGCAGAACGATCAGCGCCCACAGGCCGATGGGGCGATACAGTATGATATCTTCGACCAAAAACAGCACGGCGATCAACAGCGCGGGCACCTGTGCGGGGCGGCGCAGCACCCAGGCAAAGGTCAGGCACAGGCCCAGATCAGGGCCGGGCCAGCCCACCGTCCCCGCGTTCAGCGGCAAAAGCCGCACGAACAGCAGGCCAAGGATACAGATGCAGAACAGGCCCGTGCCCATCAGCATCCGCCCGCGCGCACCCTCAATCATCGGCGGAATCCGCAGGCGCGTCAGCCGGGCTGCCGGTAAAGCCGGGCATCAGGTCGATGTCCTGTTCGGGCGCCGACGGCACGACCCCCTGGGTAATCAGCGATCCGCTGTCAGGCAGCACCTCGCCCGGCTGGCTGCGGACGACGCGCAGGAACTCCAGCCGGCCATAGTCGGCGGCCATGCTTAACCGCATCCGCCGGTCGGCCCCCTGCGCGACCTGCCCGACCAACAACCCCGGCGGAAACACCCCGCCATCGCCCGAGGTCACGACCCGGTCGCCGGGGCGAACGTTTTCCGGTCCCTCGATAAAATCCAGCACCGGACGCGACGTGTTATCGCCGCTCAACAGCGCGTGCTGACCCGAGGGCTGGACCGTCACCGGCACCCGGCTGCTTGGGTCGGTCAGCAACAGAACGCGGCTGGTGCGTTCACCCACGCCGGAAATGCGCCCGACCAGCCCCAGTCCGTCCATGGTGGCCCAACCATCCATAATTCCGTCGCGCGCGCCGACATTCAGCAGCACCGACTGACGAAAGGCCGTGCCGCTGTCCACCGTCACCATCCCCGTGACCGAGGTCAGCGCCGGATCAATCCGCACATTGTTCTGCGCCAACAGCTTGGCGTTTTCCTGCTCCAGCTGAACGGCGGCTTCTTTCCACGCCGTCATCCGCTGCAATTCGCGGCGAAGTTCCTGATTTTGTTCGTAAAGCCGCGAATAGGACTGAAAGCCCGCCACCATCTGGCTGAGCCTGGTCACAGGCACCAAAGCCCATTCGAACGAGGGCACGAAGCGGTCGATCAACGCCACCCGTGCCCGTTCGGCGCGCGGGCTGTCGATGCGCCAGAACAGGAACATGGTCAGCAGGACCAGTGCCAGCAGGGCGATCAGCACCCGCCGCAGCGGCGTGATATAGTCCGGCCCTCTGGCTGCCACGGCGCGTCGCCCGTCAGCTGTCGTAGTCGATGACGTGGCGCAGCTGCTTTTCGTATTCCAGCGCCTTGCCGGTGCCAAGCGCAACGCAGCTCATCGGTTGATCGGCCAGCGTGATCGACAAGCCGGTCTGTTCGCGCAGCGCCAGATCCAGATCGCCCAGCATCGCCCCGCCGCCGGTCAGCATGACACCGCGATCCACGATGTCGGCGGCCAGATCGGGCGGCGTCGCCTCTAGCGCGACCATCACCGCCTCGCAAATCGCCTGCACGGGTTCCGACAGCGCCTCGGCGACCATGGCCTGGGTAATCTCGATTTCCTTGGGAATACCGTTCAGCAGATCGCGCCCGCGCACCATCAGCGTGGCCCCGCGCCCGTCATCGGGCATCCGCGCGGTGCCGATGCTGGTCTTGATCCGTTCCGCCGTCGATTCCCCGATCAGCAGGTTCTGGTTGCGGCGCAGATAGTTGATGATCGCCTCGTCCATGCGGTCGCCGCCGATGCGAACCGAGCGCGCATAAACCACATCACCCAGCGACAGAACCGCGACTTCGGTGGTGCCGCCGCCAATATCGACCACCATCGAACCAGTGGGTTCGGTAATCGGCATCCCCGCGCCAATCGCCGCCGCGATCGGTTCGGCGATCAGCCCGGCCTTGCGCGCGCCTGCCGACAAAACCGACTGCCGGATCGCCCGCTTTTCCACCGGGGTCGCGCCATGAGGAACGCAGACGATGATCTTGGGCTTGCTGAACGTCGTGCGCCGGAAAACCTTTTTGATGAAATGCTTGATCATCTGTTCGGCGCTGTCGAAATCGGCGATGACGCCTTCGCGCATCGGGCGGATCGCCTCGATGCTGCCGGGGGTGCGGCCCAGCATCAGTTTCGCATCCTCGCCCACGGCCAGCACCTGTTTCTTGCCGTCCTTGACATGATAGGCCACGACCGAGGGTTCGTTCAGAATGATACCCTTGCCCTTGACATAGACCAGCGTATTGGCCGTGCCCAAATCAATCGCGATGTCGGTCGAAAACAACCCGCCAAATGCCATGCCTGCTATCCTTTCGTGCCGGTTTTCCGGCCTGCCCGTCTGCCCGTGCCCGCCCCATGTGCGGACGGCGCGGAATCGCCCCACGCCATGGCGTGGCCCCATATAGAGGCACGCGCGCCCGTGTAAAAGCCCGTTAAGCGTGTAACGGGCGAGGTTTCGCCATCTGTTGACCGCGACGGGTGCGACCGTTACCCAGCATCAGCCCGATTACCCGCATCCGAGGTCCACGTGCCCCGCCCCGTCATCCTTGGCATCTGCCGGTTTTCTTATCTGGGCCAGTCGGATTTCGCGGCCTTTCGCGGTCGCCCCGAGCGGACCGAGGAGTTTCTGGCAGGCGTCGCCGCCGATCTCTATGCTGATAACCGTATGGCCGCGCGGTTTCATGCCTTTGAAACCATCTGCCTGCCTTCGGTTCTGGCGCAGCGGCAGCCGGGTTTCGTGTTCCTGGTCGTCACCTCGACCCGAATGCCCGCGCCCTGGCTGAACCGGCTGCGCGGCCTGTGTGATGGCCATGACGAAATTCAACTGCTGGTGACAGACGAAACCGACCTGAGCGACGCGCTGCGCCCCACCCTACTGGAACTGCACAAGGCCAGCGATGGCGATCTGGTGCAGTTCCGGCTGGATGACGACGATGCGCTGGCCGTTGATTACATCCTCCGCCTGCGTGGCCTTGCCCGGCGCATGGCTGGGATCGACCAATATGCCATCAGCTTTGCACGCGGGCTGAATGTGGCGCTGTATCCGGGCCAGGCGATGGCCTTGCTGGAAATGAACCTGCCGTTTCTGGGTGGCGGGCTGGCGATGCGCATGGCCAATCCGCAGCAGAGCCTGTTTACCCGCCCGCATTTCCGCGCGGGCCAGCAGATGACCAGCCTGATCGCGCATGATGCCCCGGCCACTCTGCTGCTGCGCTGGCCGTCAGATTCGCGTGCGCTGGATCTGAACCAACTGCCGCCCTATCTGACGCGGCTGGACCCTGCGGCCTTTGACGCCAGCCTGAACCGGCATTTTCCATTTCTGGCCGGGATCGACTTTGACGGCCTGCGCCCGGCCCATTGGGCATAGGCCAACCGGGGGCACAGCCAAGGCACCCCCGGCCAATCCGTCAATGCGAATACATGCTGATCTGTTTCGCATCCGCATCCGGCCCGGTCATGGCACGGCGCACGATCAGCCGGTTCAACGCCCCGGCATAGGCCTTGACGCTGGCCAGAATCGTGTCGGTATCCGCCGCCTGCCCGGTGGCGATCCGCCCATCCTCTTCCAGCCGGACGGAAACGGTGGCCTGTGCATCCGTGCCCTCGGTCACGGCATGAACCTGATACAGTTGCAGAATCGCATTATGCGGGAACAACGCGTTAACACAGTTAAAGGCCGCATCCACCGGCCCGTCGCCATGCATCTCAACCGTTTTTTCCGCACCATCCACAACCATCGACAGACTGGCCAGCGCAGGCTCTCCGCCGCCACAGACCACGCGCAGATGTTTGACCTGCAAATGATCGTCGCCCGTGTTCGCGGTGCTGTCCTGCATCAGTGCAATCAGGTCTTCGTCAAAGATTTCCTTCTTGCGGTCAGCCAGTGCCTTGAAGCGGACAAACACATCCTTCAACTGATTATCACCCACGTCAAAGCCCAGATCGGCCAGCTTGGCCCGCAGCGCCGCCCGGCCCGAGTGTTTGCCCATCGCGATATTGGCGGCGGTCAGGCCGATGTCCTCGGGGCGCATGATTTCAAAAGTTTCGACGTTCTTCAGCACGCCGTCCTGATGGATGCCGGATTCGTGCAGAAAAGCGTTCTTGCCGACGATCGCCTTGTTGAACTGCACCGGAAAGCCGGAAACCTGCGCCACCCGCCGCGACAGCCCCATGATTTTCGTCGTATCAATCCCCGTGCTGAACGGCATGATGTCATTACGCACGCGCATGGCCATCACGACCTCCTCCAGCGCGGTGTTGCCGGCGCGTTCGCCCAGACCGTTGATGGTGCATTCGATCTGCCGCGCCCCCGCCTCGACCGCCGCAAGCGCGTTCGCCGTCGCCATGCCCAGATCGTTGTGGCAATGGGTGGCGAAGATGATGTTATCCGCGCCCGGCACCCGTTCCAGCAGCATACGAATCAGGTCAGCCGACTCGCGCGGGGCGGTATAGCCAACCGTATCGGGAATATTGATCGTCGTTGCACCGCAGCGGATGGCGATTTCCACCACGCGGCACAGGTAATCATGTTCCGTCCGCGTCGCATCCATCGGCGACCACTGCACGTTGTCGCACAGATTGCGGGCGTGGGTGACGGTCTGTTCGATCCGCTCGGCCATCTGGTCCATGTCCAGGTTCGGAATCGCCCGGTGCAGCGGCGAGGTGCCGATAAAGGTGTGGATACGCGGGCGGCGAGCGTGTTTCACCGCCTCCCAGCAGCGGTCGATGTCGGGGATCTGTGCCCGCGCCAGCCCGCAGATCACGCTGTTCTGCGCCTGTTTCGCAATCTCGGACACGGCGGCGAAATCGCCCTCGGATGCGATGGGGAAGCCCGCCTCGATAATATCGACGCCCATTTCGTCCAGCATCTGGGCGATTTCCAGCTTTTCGGCGTGGGACATGGTGGCACCCGGCGACTGTTCGCCATCGCGCAGGGTGGTATCAAAGATGTAAACGCGGTTCTTGTCGGTCATAACGCTGTCTTTCGCTGAGTTCTCGGGGAAACCGGGCACCAACCTGACTGAGCGGCGGCCCGGCGGACCCGCTCAGCGCAGCGTAAGCAGCAGCAGACCACGGAGGTTCACGGCCAAGGGCGCGCCAAAGCGCGTGCCGGTCTGAACAAAAATGTGGCGGGTCCGTGTCATAGCGCGAACTATGCCGCCCCAAATCCGCGATGAAAAGAGGAAAAATACACCCGGCACATATTCGGCCCGCACCGTCAAGACACGGCCCCGCTTGCCGTTTGCCCAAATATGCATCTTGGGGCGCGACCGCACCTACCCGCCCAAAGGGCCGGGCCTGCGTTCCTCGGACAGCATAACGTTGGCTTCAACTTGGCCCACGCCGGGCAAGGTCATGATCCGCCGCCGCAGGATACGCTCGAAATCGGAAATATCGCGGGCGGTGATACGCAGCCGGTAATCGAACTGGCCCAGAACGTGCTGGACCAGCTGCACCTCGGGGATGGCAGTCACGGCGCGTTCAAAATCCTCAAGGCTGGTGCGACCCTTGGTGGCCAGCCGGATGCCCAGAAACACCGTCACCCCGAACCCGAGCGCGGCATTATCCAGCTCCACCCGCCGCCCCCGGATCACACCCGTCTCGGTCAGCCGCCGGATCCGCCGCCACGCAGCAGGCTGGCCGATCCCGACCGCCCGCCCGATTTCCGCCGCGCTTTGGGTGGCGTCGCGCGCCAGCAGCCGCAGGATTGCCAGATCAGTTGCGTCGGGGGTCATAGCGGTAAGGCCCCGCTGTCTTTGATCGTGCTGACCAGCATCAGCGCATCTAGATCAGACACATGCGGCAGGGTCAGGATACGGTCGCGATAGACCTGCTGCCAATGCGCCATATCCCGCGCGATCACCGACAGGCGGATATCAACGCTACCCAGAAATGTCTGAATTTCCGTGACTTCCGGCACTTCGCGGGCGGCGGCCAGAAATTCATCAAAGGCGCGCGGGTTGGTCTTGTCCAGCGTAAAGCGCAGGCTGACCTCAACCTCCCATCCGAGGGCGCGCCAGTCGATCCGCGCTTCGATCCCGCGCAGAACGCCGGTGGCGCGCAGCCGGTCCAGCCGCCGCCACAGGCTGGCCTGCGTGACCGCGGCGCGTTCGGCCAATTCGGGGTTGGGCAGGTCAGGGTCGGCCAAAAGCTGGCGCAGGATGCGGCGGTCGGTGGCGTCAGGCATGATTTATTCGTTTAGCAGAACTTTAAGGCATGAACATCTCTTATTTATCGCCTATTGTGCGAAGAATGAACAGACACGCCGCGCCGCAGCGGTTAGAAAACCCGCATCGAAACGCTATCAGGGAAAAGATCATGCGCGTTTACTACGACCGCGATTGCGACGTGAACCTTATCAAAGACAAGAAAGTCGCCATCCTTGGCTATGGCAGCCAGGGCCACGCCCATGCGCTGAACCTGCGCGATTCGGGCGCCAAGAACGTGGTCGTCGCGCTGCGCGAAGGCAGCCCATCCAAGGCCAAGGCCGAGGGCGAGGGCCTGCAAGTGATGGAGATCGCCGAGGCCGCCAAATGGGCCGACCTGATCATGTTCACCATGCCCGACGAATTGCAGGCGGAAACCTATAAGAAATACGTCCATGACAACCTGCGCGAAGGCGCGGCGATCGCCTTTGCGCACGGGCTGAACGTCCATTTCGGCCTGATCGAGCCGAAAAAAGGCGTCGATGTCATCATGATGGCCCCCAAAGGCCCCGGCCACACCGTGCGCGGCGAATACACCAAAGGCGGCGGCGTGCCGTGCCTTGTGGCGGTGCATAACGACGCCTCAGGCAAGGCGATGGATCTGGCGCTGTCCTATTGCTCGGCCATCGGCGGCGGGCGCTCGGGGATCATCGAGACGAACTTCCGCGAGGAATGCGAAACCGACCTGTTCGGCGAACAGGCGGTTCTGTGCGGCGGTCTGGTTGAACTGATCCGCATGGGCTTTGAAACGCTGGTCGAGGCGGGATATGAGCCGGAAATGGCCTATTTTGAATGCCTGCACGAAGTGAAACTGATCGTCGATCTGATCTATGAAGGCGGCATCGCCAACATGAACTATTCGATCAGTAACACGGCGGAATATGGCGAATATGTCAGCGGCCCGCGCATCCTGCCCTATGAGGAAACCAAGGCGCGGATGAAGGCGGTCCTGACCGACATCCAGACCGGCAAATTCGTGCGCGACTTCATGCAGGAAAACGCCGTCGGCCAGCCCAGCTTCAAGGCGACCCGCCGCATCAACGACGAACACCAGATCGAACAGGTCGGCGCAAAGCTGCGCGAGATGATGCCGTGGATTTCCAAAGGCAAAATGGTGGACAAGGCGCGCAACTGATCGCGCGGAAAACCGGATCGGGGCGCCCCTGCGGCGCCCTTTTTCGTTTCTGGCGGCTGGACATCGCGCCTACATCAGATAATCCGGCAAGGAACCTGCCCGAAAGGACAAGTGCCATGGCATCTGGCAACAACCTCGTCACCGCCCCTATCGCCACCACATTGCTGGCCTTTGCACTGCCGACGCTGGCGGCCTCCATGTTGCAATCGGCGAATGGATCGATTGATACGATCTGGGTCGGGCGGTTGCTTGGCGCGGATGCGGTGGCGGCGACGACGAATGGCAATCTGGTCATGTTCCTGATGACCGCCTTCGTCTTTGGCTTTGGCATGGCCGCCACAATTCTGATCGGCCAAGCCTTCGGGCGCGGCGATATCGAGACCTCGCGCCGGATCGTCGGCACCACGGTCGGCACCTTTGTGCCCGTGGCGCTGGTTCTGGCGCTGGTCGGCTGGTTTCTGGCCCCCGACGTGCTGGCCCTGCTGGGCACCGATCCGGCAATCACCCCGCTGGCCCGCGATTTCCTGCGCGTCACGTTTGTGGCGCTGCCTGCGATCTTGCTGATGACCATGCTGATGATGGCCCTGCGCGGCAGCGGAGATGCGATCACGCCACTGATCTTTATGGCGCTGGCGGTTGTGCTGGATGTGGTGCTGAACCCGGTGTTCATCCTTGGCCTTGGCCCCGCGCCGCGCATGGGGATCGGCGGGTCTGCCTTTGCCATGGCGGTCGCGAACTATATCGCGCTGGCCGCGATGCTGCTGTGGATCTATGCGCGCGACCTGCCATTGCGGCTGCGCGGCGAAGAATTGGCGTGGCTGCGCCCGGACATGTCGATCCTTGCGCTGATGCTGCGCAAGGGGTTGCCGATGGGCTTGCAGATGATCGTCGTGTCAGGCTCGATGCTGGCGATGATGCGGCTGATCAACCATCAGGGCGTGGATACCACGGCGGCTTTTGGTGCCACGCAGCAGATCTGGACCTATGTGCAGATGCCGGCGATGGCGCTTGGCGCGGCGGTCAGTGCCATGGCGGCGCAGAATATCGGCGCGGGCCGATGGGACCGGGTCGATCAGATCACCCGCATCGGCGTCATCTATAACCTGTTCCTGACCGGAGCACTGGTCGCGCTGCTGCTGGCCGCCGACCGGCAGGCAATGCAGATCTTTCTTGCCAGCGATGCCGATGCCGTCACCATCGGAGAACATATCGCCTGGCTGGCGACCTGGGGCTTTATCCCCTTTGGTGTGACCATGGTGCTGTTCGCGACGATCCGCGCCAATGGTCAGGTGTTCTGGCCACTGGTGATACTGTTCGTGTCGATGTTCCCGGTCCGCCTTGGCTTTGCCTATGGTCTGCAAGGGGTTCTGGGCGCCGACGCCATCTGGCTCAGCTTTCCGGCCGGAATGATTGCGACCATGATGATGGCCGTATTGCTGTATCGTTATGGCAACTGGCGGTCTGAACAGGACATGCAGATCAGCACCTCGCCCGAAACACGCCCCGCTGCCGCATCACTGTATTGCGAGGCCGGGCCACCCGGTGCCATCCGGTCGGGCAATGCGCCGCCTGCTGTCTGAAGCTTTGTTCTTTTTCATCGCGCGCGCTGGCAAACGCCCCCGCAATCCGGCTTTGCGCCTGCGGCGGCTTGACGCGGGGCAGTAAAGCGCGCATCCGCGATCTGATCCGTAATGAGGTCGCCATGCCCGACAAGACCACGCCTCTGCCACAAACGGCCTTGCCGCCGCCAGCCGCGCCGGTGCGCGACCGCACGGGGCTGGGCATTCTGCTGATGTGTGCAACCAGTCTGATCTTTGCGATGCAGGACGGGTTGTCGCGGCAATTGGCGGGCGACTATCCCCCCGTGCTGATCGTGATGCTGCGCTTTTGGGTCTTTGCGCTGTTCGTGATCTGGCTGGTGGCGCGCCAGCCCGGCGGACTGCGGCGGGCCATCCGGTCAAAGCGTCCGGTGACACAGATTTTCCGTGGCGTTCTGCTGGTGGCCGAAGTTCTGGTCATGGTCGAATCCTTTGTGCGGCTTGGGCTGGTGGAAACACACGCCGTGTTCACCGTCTATCCGCTGCTGGTCGCGGCACTGTCGGGGCCTTTGCTGGGCGAAAAGGTCGGCTGGCGGCGGTGGCTGGCCATTGGCGTGGGCTTTGCCGGTATCCTGATCGTGCTGGACCCTGGTGGGACGGTCTTTGCGCCCGCCGCCGCCCTGCCCCTGATCGCGGCGGTGATGTTTGCGGTTTACGGCCTGCTGACGCGGCTGGTGGCCCGCGATGATCCGGCGATGGTCAGCTTTTTCTGGACCGGGATTGCGGGCGCGGTGGCGATCACCTTTGTCGGCCTGCGCGATTGGGTCTGGCTGGCACCGGGCGACTGGATCTGGATGGGGCTGCTGTGCGTAACCGCGATCTCGTCGCATTTCATGTTGATAAAAGCCTATGAGCTGGCCGAGGCATCCGCCCTGCAACCCTTTGCCTACACGCAGCTTGTCTGGGTCAGCTTTATCGGCGTGCTGATCTTTGGTGAAACGCTGCGGCTGAATGTGGTGATCGGCGCGACCATCGTGGTTGCCGCCGGGTTGTTCACCTTGTGGCGGACCCGGATGCGCCGCCAAAGCTGAGCGCGGCCCCGCCCGTTCCCGGCGCGACCAGACCGGCGGCGGTTTCAGGCCAGTTCACATCCTGCGGTGTTGCGGGCGGACGCCAGCCGGGCGGCGGGGGCGGCCCGATAAAGGGCTTGGGCACCGGCGGGCGCGACATGGCCAGCGTCAGACGCACGGGCGGGGGCGGCATGATCCCGCCCCCTGTCAGGTCAAAGCTTGGCACGATGGGCGCGGGCTTGCCCGACAGACGCGCACGATAGATCGGCTGCGCCTCGGCCACGCGCATCACGTAATTGCGGGTCTCGTCAAAGGGGATCAGTTCGACCCAATCCACCGGATCGGCCCCCTGCCGCAGATCACCGAAATCGCCCAGCCAACGTGCGGGCCGCCCCGGCCCGGCATTATACCCCGAGGCAACCAGCGCAATCGAGGTTCCGAACCTGTCCCGCAGCCCGCGCAGATAAGCGCCGCCCAGACGGGCGTTATAGGCCGGGTCACTGGTCAGCCGGGGCAGATCATAGGGTTCGCCGATGCGCCGCGCCATATCGCGGGCGGTGTCGGGCATGACCTGCATCAGCCCCTGCGCCCCGGCGTGGCTGGCGACGCGATGATTGAACTCGCTTTCCTGCCGGGCGATGGACAGCGCCAGCTCTGTGGGCACTCCCAGATCCCTGTCGGCCAGATCGGTCAGCGGGAAATGCGCCGCCGGAAAGATCACCCCCTTGCTGGCCGCCTGTTTCGACAGGCGCAGACCGAACCACGGTGCCCCGGCCTCATACATCAGGCGCGACATACGGGCGATGTCTTGGGGCGTGGCGGTCGCGGCAAGGTGGATCAGGAATCGCTGCGCTTCGTCACGGCGGCCGGTCGCGATCATCCACAGCGCGGCACGGAAGGGTTCCGAGCCGCGCAGATCGCTGCCGCGCCAGTCGGGCAGCGTCTCGATGGCCGGGCCGGTGACGGCGAAATCGGCGGGCATGGCCGCGCCGGTGCGCTCGATCGCAAGCTGGCCGTAATAGGTGCCGGGGAACTGCGCCGCGCGGGCAAAGGCGGCCTGCGCATCCTGCGTCCGGCCAAGGGCATCCAGCGCGCGGGCCTGCCAATACAGCGCGCGCGAGGTGCTGATCGCCGCACCGACCTGCGTTTCCAGATGCAGGAAATGGTCCAGCGCCCGGTCCGCCGCCCCCTGTTTCAGCGCGGCATAACCGGCCAGCCACTCCAGATCGGCATAATTGCGGTCACCTTGCGGTAGAAAGTGGTTGGCGGCGAAACGCTCGGCCAAGGGCCAGTCGCCCGCCCGCATCGCCGCGCGCGCATAATCGGCCCGGCGCGATCCCCACAGCTCAGGTCGGCGCAAGGTATCGGCGCTGCTCGAAGCCTCCAGCATCAGGGCGCGGGCGCCGTCGGCATTGCGGTTGCGCACCCGCCACAAAAAGCGATCTAGCGTCAGGCCGGGGTCAGCGCGTTGATCGTCGGGCAACGCCAGAATCAGATCGTCCACCCCCTGCCGCCCGGCCTGCAAGGCGATGCGGGCCGCGTGCAACGCACGCTCGGGTTCGGGCAACAGCGGCAAGGATGCATCGGCGGCGGCCCATTCCTGCTGATCCAGCAGATGTGTGATCCGCGCGCCGGTCAGCGGCGCAAGATCAGGGTAAGCCGCCAGAAACGCCGCCGCATCCGCCACCGACAGGGCGGCCTGTGTCCAGAACCGGGCGCGTTCCGCCGCCGCCTGATCGGGCGGCAGCGCCGCCAGCAGCACCTGTTCAGCGGCCAGCGTTTGCGGCGGACGACCATCCAGCCATTCGATCACATCGGCGGCGGGCAGCCCCGCGCGCAGCTTGGCATCGCCGCGCTGACGCAGCAGATCCAGCCCCGGCCAATCGGGGTGGCGGCGCACAAAGGCCAGATAATCGGCAAATTCGCCATGCCCCGACCGCAGCGCCTGCCAGCCGACCAGCGTTTCCGCCAGCGGCCCGGATGCGGCGGCGGCATCGCGGGCGGTGATCCAGTCGCGCGCCTCGGCGGCGGACAGGGCCAGCGCCATCGCCCCCGCGTTTTCGGCACGGACAGGTGTGGCAAGGATCAACGCCGCAAGCGCGGCTTGGGACAGGGTTCGCAACAGCAGTTTCATCGCGGCAGTTGTGCGGGGCCGGGCGCCGATACGCAAGACACATCCTTGGCAAGACCGGCTGGCGGCGGTAATCCAGACGAATCATAATCGCAAAACCACAGGAGCGTGTCATGTTCAAAGGGTCAATGCCTGCCCTCATCACGCCGTTCACACCGGACGGCGAGCTGGATCTGGACACGCTGAAAAAGCTGGTCGAGTGGCATATAGATCAGGGTAGCCACGCTATCGTGCCAGTGGGGACAACCGGCGAAAGCCCGACCCTGACCCATGACGAACACCGTAAAGTGATCGAAGTCGTGGTCGATGTCGCCGCAGGCCGGGTGCCGGTGATCGCGGGCGCCGGGTCGAACAGCACGCGTGAGGGGCGCGGGCTGGTGCAGTTCACGGCCGAGGTGGGCGCGGATGCCGCGCTGGTGGTGACGCCCTATTATAACAAGCCGACACAGGCCGGGCTGATCGCGCATTACACCGAACTGCACGAAGCAGCGGATATTCCGATCATCATCTATAATATTCCGGGCCGGTCAGTGATCGACATGGCGCCGGACACCATGGGCGAACTGGCCCGCCTGCCGCGGATCGTCGGCGTCAAGGACGCCACCGGCAAGCTGGAACGGGTATCCTGCCAACGCATGACCTGCGGGGCCGATTTCATCCAGCTGTCGGGCGAGGATGCGACGGCGCTTGGCTTTAACGCGCATGGCGGGGTCGGCTGTATCTCGGTCACGGCGAATGTCGCGCCGAAACTCTGCGCCGAATTCCAGAACGCGACGCTGCGCGGCGATTACACCACCGCGCTGGCGTATCAGGACAAGCTGATGCCGCTGCACATCGCCATCTTTGTCGAGCCGGGGCTGGTGGGTGCGAAATACGCCATGTCACGCCTTGGCCTGTGCGACGAACGGGTGCGCCTGCCATTGGTCGGCCTGACCGATGCGACCCGCAAACAGATCGACGCAGCCATGGCCCATGCCGGTCTGATCTGATCTGTGCGAATCCCCCCGGCCGGTCTGACAACCGCAGCCGGCGCTGCGTTTTTAACTGAATCCTTGCATATTATGCGAACGATCACAGGGGGGCTGTGCGCCCCCCGCCGCCGTTCCGGCGTTCCTCGGGGAAAAGGTCCACTGGACCTTTTCCTGATCCTCGTCACCCCGCAGGATATTTATCAACGAAAGACACCGCCTCGTCTTTCGTTTAATAAATATCCCCGCCGGAGGCTCCTGCCCGAGCCGCCAGGTCCAGAGGGTGAGGATTTACAGACAGAGGCTCTGTCAGGCCCTTTGCCCGGCGGCGGCACGATCCGGGCAGTTGGTCAGGATCGGGCGTTTACTTCGTCCTGCCCATCATCTTCGTGCGGCAATTCAGCCGCGATCAGGGTATTGGCGGCACTGGTGTGTTCGGCCAGCATATCGGCCAGGGCATCCAGCGTTTCAGCGCCGGTTTCCCGCAGCAGGAATTCCTGTCCGCCGCCGCCAATATCGGCCATGTCCAGCGGCTTTTCCGTCAGCAGCCGGGCCGAAGCGTGCAGGCGCCACAGGAAACGGTGGGCGCGGGTCAGCACCTCGGTCGCGGCTTTGTCGGCCAGCCCGGCGCGGCGTCCGGTGCGCAGTTGTGCGGCTGTGCCACGGGCCGGATCGCCCGCGCGCAATGCAAAGGATTGCGCCAGCAGGTCGATGTCTTGCAGACGGCCCGGCCCGACCTTGGCTTCCCACGCGCCGTTCACCGGCTTGGCGGCAAAGATGCGGCGGCGCATGTCGGCCAGATCGGGCATCACCTGCGCGGCACCGCCCTTGGCCCGCAGCACCGACAGCCGCAGCGATTCCACCTGATCGGCCAGCGCATCGGCATCCGGCCCGGTCCGGCCCACGACACGGGCGCGTGTCAGGGCCAGATGTTCCCATGTCCAGGCTTCGGTCATCTGATAATTCTCGAACCCCTGAACCGAGGTTGCCACCGGCCCTTGCCGCCCGGACGGGCGCAGGCGCATATCCACTTCGTAAAGACGGCCTTCGGCGGTCGGGGCGGACACGGCGGTAATCATCGCCTGCGTCAGCCGCGCGTAATAGGGTCGTGCGGCCAGCGGGCGCGGGCCATCCGACTGATCGGCCCCATCCGCGTCATAGATCACGATCAGATCCAGATCGGACCCGGCATTCAACTGCCGCGCCCCCAACGACCCCATGCCCAGCACCACCGCACCACGTCCGGGCGGCGGACCATGGCGGAGCGCGAAATCGGCGGCCGTCACCGGAAACAGCGCCGCGATGGCCGCATCGGCCAGATCGGCATATTGACCGCCCGCTTCATCCGCGTCGATCAGCCCGCGCAGGTGATGCACGCCGATGCGGAAGTGCCACTCATGCGCCCAACGGCGCGCGGTATCCAGCGCCGCTTCATAGCCACCGCCCGGCGCATTCAGCGCGCTGTCCAGCACGGCGGTCAGTTCGGTTCGCAGCCCCTCGGCCCCCGGCCATGGCGCGAAGAACGATCCGCCCAGCACTGCGTCCAGCACGCCCTGATGCCGCGCCAGATAGGCTGCCAGCCCCGGCGCGGTGCCACAGATGTCCACGATCAACGCAATCAGCGAGGGGTTGGCCTCGAACAGGGAAAACAATTGCACCCCGGCGGGCAGACCGGCCAGAAAGCTGTCAAAGCGCGCCAATGCCTCGTCCGGGTGGGCGGCGCGGGACATGCGCGACAGCAGTTCGGGCTGCACCCGGCGAAAGATCTGCTGCGCCCGCTCGGTGCGCAGCGCAGGGTAGCCTTGCCAGCGGTCAATGATCGCCTGCGCCTCGTCCGAAACGGGCGGCAGATCGTTCGCCTCGCCGGGGGCGAAGAAATTCTCGGTCAGGTCGTGCACCCGTTCCAACCGGGCCAGCAGCCGGTCAGACCATGCCGCCACATCGGTTTCCCCCATCAGCGCGGCAATGATGGCCAGCCCGGCATCATCCTTGGGCAGCGAATGGGTCTGTGCGTCGTTGACCATCTGAATGCGATGTTCAATGTCGCGGTGTTCGCGGTAATGCGCGGTCAGTTCGTCGGCGACCGCCTGCGGTATCCAGCCCTTGGTCGCCAAGGCCGCCAGCCCGCCCACGGTATCGCGGCGGCGCAGATCAGGATCGCGCCCGCCCGCGATCAACTGCCGGGTCTGGGTAAAGAACTCGATCTCGCGGATGCCGCCACGGCCCAGCTTCATATTGTGGCCCGGCACGGTCAGCCGCCCACCCAGGCCTTTGTGATCGCGGATGCGCAGGCGCATGTCATGGGCGTCCTGAATGGCGGCAAAGTCCAGATGCTTGCGCCACACGAAGGGGCGCAGATCGCGCAGGAACCGTTCCCCCGCCGCCAGATCACCCGCCGCCGGGCGTGCCTTGATATAGGCGGCGCGTTCCCATGTGCGGCCCTCGGCCTCGTAATAGGTCAGCGCGGCGGATGCCGACATGCAGATCGGCGTCACCGCCGCATCGGGGCGCAACCGAAGGTCGGTGCGAAAGACATAGCCGTGTTCGGTGACATCCGACAGCAGCGCGGCGGCCTTGCGCGTGGCGCGGATCAGGGCGGCGCGGGCCTCGGGCACGTCATCGGGATCATAGGCGGTATCGTCGAACAGCACGATCAGGTCGATGTCGGATGAATAGTTCAGTTCACGCGCGCCGCCCTTGCCCATCGACAGCGCGAACAGCCCGCCCGCATCGGTGCCGGGCCGCGCGGGGGGCAGCTTGCCACGCCGGGTCTCGGCCGCGATGTGAACGCGCAGCGCCAGATCGGCGGCGCGGTCAGCCAGATCAGACAGCGCACCCGTGACCTGTTCCAGTTCCCAGACTCCGCCCAGATCGGCCAGCGCGGCATACAGCGCGACACGGCGTTTCGCGCGCCGCAGCGCCGGGCCAAGGTCGTCGGCGTCCAGATCCTGAAAACCTGCCGTTTCGCGGGCAACCACATCGGCGTGATCGCGATGTTCCAGAAACCACGCGCCTTCGCGGCCGATCAGCCCGGCCAGATAGGGGCTGGACCCCGCCGCCCCCGCCATCAGGTCAACCAGCGCAGGCGGCGCGCCCGCAGCGGTCTGCCGCGCCGCATCGGCACGGGTCGGGTCAAGCGGAACGGGCTGGCGGCTGATCAGATCGACAAAGCTCATGATCGCGCACGATAACGTGGCGCCGGGCCGCGTCAACGCGGTAACCTTCTGGTCATTCGTCAACGCGTTGTTAGGCGTCCTGTCAGATTTGGGCTGTTAAACGGCGCATTATTGGGTAACGTCAGGCTTTATCAGATTCGAACGCAAGATCGCTGATGCGCCACACCCTGCCTCAAGTGCCGCAGTTTTATGTCACGGCTCCACAGCCCTGCCCCTATCTTCATGGGCGGGCTGAGCGAAAGCTGTTCACTGCCCTGCACGGCGAAAATGCCAATGCGCTGAACAATACGCTGTCGCGGCAAGGGTTCCGGCGGTCGCAGAACGTGCTGTATCGTCCCAGCTGCGAAAGCTGTGTGGCCTGCATGTCGGCGCGCATCCGGGTGGCGGATTTCCGGCCCTCGCGGACGCAGCGGCGCATGATGCGCCGAAATGCCGCGATCCGGCGGCTGGCAACCAGCGCATGGGCGACCGAGGAACAGTATGACCTGTTCCGCAGCTATCTGGACCACCGCCACGCCGATGGCGGTATGGCCGACATGGACATCTTTGAATTCGCCGCCATGATCGAGGAAACGCCGGTCAAGACCCGCGTGATCGAATACCGCTGCGCTGATCTGGCCGATGACGGACAGATTATCGCCGGGTCGGAACATCTGGCTGCCGTCTGCCTGACCGATGTGCTGGATGACGGGCTAAGCCTCGTTTACAGCTTTTACGACCCGGCCCTGACCGAAGCCAGTCTGGGCACCCACATCATCCTTGACCATATCGAGATCGCGCGGGCGGCCAACCTGCCCTTTGTCTATCTGGGTTACTGGGTGCCGGGCAGCCGCAAGATGGATTACAAGGCGAAATTCCCGGCGCTGGAAATTTACAAGGGGGGCGTCTGGCAACCCATCGGCAACCCCGACAGTCACAGCAGCGAAGCGCATCCGCTGTCGGTCGATCCTATCGTCGAACAGGTCGCGCGGATACAACTGCCACAGCCGGACAAATAGTTTCGTGCAGCCACCCCTGCTCGCAATATAATTACAAAAAACCGCCACATGGCGTCATTTTATCCAGCGGCAGGCATTGACGATCCGTGTGCCCGGCCATAATTTGCGGCGGCGCAGCAAAGGGGCTGCGCGTTTGTTTGTTCAAAACTGGAGATATGGCGATGTCCCGAACAATGACGGGTGCGAGAATGGTGGTCGAGGCGCTGCGCGATCAGGGCGTCGATACCGTATTCGGCTATCCCGGCGGGGCCGTATTGCCGATCTATGACGAGATCTTTCAGCAGAACGACATTACCCATGTGCTGGTGCGCCACGAACAGGGCGCGGTCCACATGGCCGAAGGCTATGCCCGCTCGACCGGGAAACCGGGCGTCGTTCTGGTGACATCCGGTCCCGGCGCGACCAATGCCGTCACCGGGCTGACCGATGCGCTGCTGGATTCGATCCCGCTGGTGGTGCTGTCGGGGCAGGTGCCGACCTTCATGATCGGCACCGACGGCTTTCAAGAGGCGGATACCGTCGGCATCACCCGGCCTTGCACGAAACATAACTGGCTGGTGAAGGATACCGACAAGCTGGCCGAAACGATCCACAAGGCGTTCCACGTCGCCACCTCGGGGCGGCCCGGCCCGGTGCTGATCGACATCCCCAAGGACGTGCAATTCGCCGAGGGCACATATACCGGCCCACGTCAGACCGACAACAGCAACTATGCCCCGCCGCGCAAAGGCAATCTGGATGCCATCACCCGGCTGGCCGAGCTGATCGAACGCGCGGAACGTCCGGTGTTTTATACCGGCGGTGGGGTTATCAACTCTGGCCCCGCTGCCAGCCAGCTTTTGCGGGAACTGGTCGATGCGACCGGCTTTCCGATCACCTCGACGCTGATGGGGCTGGGCGCCTATCCGGCATCGGGGCGCAACTGGCTGGGCATGTTGGGGATGCACGGGCTGTATGAGGCCAATCTGGCCATGCACGGCTGCGATCTGATGATTAACATCGGCGCCCGCTTTGACGACCGGATCACCGGGCGCACGGCTGACTTCAGCCCGCATTCGGTCAAGGCGCATATCGACATCGATCCTTCGTCGATCAACAAGGTGATCCGCGTCGATCTGCCGATCCTTGGCGATGTCGGCCATGTGCTGGAAGATCTGCTGAAGATCTGGAAATCGCGCGGGCGCAAGGTGAATTCCGCCGCGCTTGGCCAGTGGTGGGAACGGATCGAAGGCTGGAAGGCCAAGAAATGCCTGACCTACACCAACAGCACCAGCGTCATCAAACCGCAGTTCGCGCTCGAACGTCTTGAGGCGCTGACCAAGGGCCGCGACCGCTATATCACCACCGAAGTCGGGCAGCATCAGATGTGGGCGGCGCAATTCCTGCATTTCGATCAGCCGAACCGCTGGATGACCTCGGGCGGACTGGGCACGATGGGCTACGGCCTGCCGGCCAGCATCGGCGTGCAGGTGGCCCATCCCGACGCGCTGGTCATCAACATCGCCGGCGATGCAAGCTGGTTGATGAACATGCAGGAAATGGGCACTGCGGTTCAGTTCCGCGCCCCGGTCAAGCAGTTCATCCTGAACAACGAACGGCTGGGCATGGTGCGCCAGTGGCAACAGCTGCTGCATGGCGAACGTTACAGCCAGTCCTGGTCGGAAAGCCTGCCCGATTTCGTCAAGCTGGCCGAGGCGTTTGGCTGCAAGGGCGCGCAGGTGCGCGACCCCGCCGGTCTGGATGCGGCGATCCAGCAGATGCTGGATTACGACGGCCCGTTCATTCTGGATGTGCTGGTTGAAAAGCACGAAAACTGCTTCCCGATGATCCCCTCGGGCAAGCCGCATAACGAAATGCTGCTGGGCGAGGCGTCCACCGAAGGGGCGATCCAGTCCGACGGCGCGGTTCTGGTGTAAGGAGTGGTATGATGTCGGCACTGAAAATCGAACGCGGCGCATCCAGCCATTCCGCCTATGATCTGCGCGACCCGAACGCCGAGGTTGTCGAAAGCCATACCCTTGCGGTGCTGGTGGAAAACGAACCGGGCGTGCTGGCGCGCGTCATCGGGCTGTTTTCCGGGCGCGGCTATAACATCGACAGCCTGACCGTGGCCGAGGTGGATCACACCGGCCATCGGTCGCGCATCACCGTGGTGACGCGCGGCACGCCTGCCGTGATCGAACAGATCAAGGCGCAACTGGGCCGCATCGTCCCCGTTCACGAGGTTCATGATCTGACGGTCGAAGGCCCCTCGGTCGAGCGGGAACTGGGGCTGTTCAAGGTCTCTGGCGCAGGCGACAAGCGCGTCGAAGCCCTGCGCATCGGCGAGATTTTCCGCGCCAAGGTCGTGGATTCGACGCTGGAAAGTTTCGTGTTCGAAATCACCGGCGCGCCGCAGAAACTGGACGCCTTTGCCGATTTGATGCGCCCCTTGGGGTTAAGCGATATGGCCCGGACTGGCGTGGCCGCATTGGCACGCGGTCAGTAAGACGGCAGGAAACGGAAAAGGGCGGCCCGGTTTCCCCGCGCCGCCCTTTTTCCTGCCGTGAAGGCACATTCAGCTTGCGACAGATGTCACCGTCACACGGCGCAGTGGTGCGTGCGTCGTCTGGGTCGGTTTACTGATCCGCCCATCCTCGCGCGAGGAAACCAGACGCAGGTGCGGCTCGGCTTCGGTGGTGCGGCGCAGCGTGTCGGGCAGGTCGGGGCATTGCGCCTCGCTCAGCAAGGCGACGCGGCGGGCGTGGCGCAGCGAGGCCAGAAATTCGGTTTCCAGTTCCATCAGATCACCAGCTTCGGGCCAGCCCATTCCCGGCATCGCCAGATTTTCACGCCCTTGCAGATAGGCCAGTGCTCCCTGATCCTCGCACCAGATGACCGCCTTTTCACGGTCCGCACTGCTCCACACCACTACACCGATCATCTTCTGATGGTCCTTCCACTCCAAACCGGCATGTAGGATGTGCCGGCAATCCCTGTTCGCAAGTTGGATCATATGTTCATCCAAATCCCAGTGAAAGGGAGCATTTGGAATTTTGGTTTAATTTCCTCGCAATCCCGTGTAGTTACGCAGGGGAAACCTTCTCCACCGAATCGGTGAGACCAGCCATCTTCCCGCGTTATGACGCAAGGTCACAGGGAACCACTGGTCAAAAGCAAACTGCACATCGCGAATCTTGCGGCCCACAAAAAAACTGCATGAAATGAAAGATGTGCGAAAACCCGCCGACCCGAATGCAAAGGGCGAAACCTGTCTATTCAGGCAATTTGGGGCCGCGTGCCATAAATTTTTTACGTCAGCCTTCGTAACCTTTCGCCAAAAAGACAGTTGCAAATTTAGCACAAAGACCTTCCAGCCTTCCCCGGCCATTTTCACGCCCCACGGTTGAACTGAACGCTTTGCCTCCAAAAAACTGAACCGACGGGTTCGAAATTTGCAGTCAAATTGAGCGAATCAATACCGCCCCACCAAGGCAAGGGTGCTCAGACCAGTGCCAAAATGATCTGGATCAAATCAGCGCACGCGCCCCGACTGCACATCGGCCACAGCGCGGCGCACCTGCGCGACACGCTGCGAATTGGCCGGGTGCGACCCCAGGATCTGATCGCCCGGATCAGGCATCCGGGCAAAGAAGGCCGCCCCCCGCTGCGGGTCATACCCGGCGTTCAGCGTGATGATTGCACCCATATAATCGGCCTCAAGCTCCCACTCTTTCGAGTAATAGCGCGATCCGACCGTCGCCCCGATACGGCTGGCCGTATTCACGGCAGCAGGGTTCCCGGAATACACCGTCGCCAGCCCGCCCAGAATCACCGCGCCCGCCGTCGCGGCGCTGGATTTTTGTGACAGGTGGTTCAGAATGTGGTGGCTGGCCTCGTGCCCGACGACAAAGGCCAGTTCGTCGGTATTCTGCGCCGCCGCGATCAGCGACAGTGTAAAGCCGATCACAGGCCGCCCCTGCCCGTCGATGGTCTGAAAGGCATTCGGCTCCTGCCCGCGGCGGTCATCGACGACGAACTGGAAATCACAGTTGATGGGACGGGTGCGACGGGTCAGGCATTCCCGTTCGATCACCGGCTCCATCCTTTGCATGACTGAAACAAAGGCCCGCGCGGCCGCCTGCGGATTGTTGGAAACCGGAGTGGCCGTCGTTTGCGTGGGATAGGGGTTTGGCGCAGTGGTTGCAGGCGCAGGCGTCGAAGGCTGCGGCGGAACCGGCATCCCTGCCCCGTCCACCGGCACCTGCACGACGCAGCCCGCCAGCCCGACACAGGCCGTGGTAAGAATGGCTGCAATTCTGCTGCGATTATGCATATGTTTTGCCCCTGCACTGCCCCTTGCCGATCAACCGGCTTTGCGGTCAATCTAACCGCATGACCTGCGCCGCGCCAGTGCCACAACCCGCGACCGGCCCCTTCAAGCGTTTGATGTGCCGAAAATTTGAAAGAGAAATGCCATGTTTACCATCGAGCATGACTTTGACTCGACCGTTATCACCCTGATCGACGAAGCCAGACCCGGCGCCCGTCCGCTGAACGAGGACATCGTTATCACCGCCTTTGACGACCGGGTGCTGGTCGAACAGCTCTCACCCGAGGGCGACACGCTGGCCACCGTCGTCTTCAGCATGAAACAGTTGCAGGAACTGCGCGCCGCCCTGAACCTGCCCGAAGGGAATTACGTCATGCGCCCGTGACAAGGCGTCCTGTTTGCCCGGATACGCAATCTGGGGCGCTATTCGTCGACCCGGAACAGCTTGTCGCGCCCCGTCGCCCCGCGCACCAGAACCAGCCGCGTCCGCGCAACGCCGATGGCTTTGGCCAACAGCTTTTGCACAGCGATATTGGCCTTGCCATCCTCGGGCACGGTGGTGACATAGACGCGCAGCACACCATCCCCCGCAACGACGGCATTCCGCCCGGCACGCGGCGTCACCCGAACGGCGATTTCAGTGCCCGGCCGGGCCAGATGAGTCAGATCGTCCATGCCGCGATCATCGGCCCGCGCGGAACCCCCCGCAAGCCCTGTTCAACCGCGCCCGCCACCATTACATCCCGGCGACAAAAGGAGACAGCCATGGATCACCGCAACGACGCCGCGCAGACGTTTCTGGCCACCCGCCGGTCGCACCCGCCCAAGATGCTGCGCGAACCCGGCCCCGACCGCGACCAGATCCTGCGCCTGCTGACGCTGGCCGCCCGCGCACCCGATCATGGCAAGCTGGAACCGTGGCGCTTTGTCGTCATCAGCCGCGCGGCGCTGGACCGGATCAAGCCCGACCTGCACGCCGCCGTCCTTCAGGCCACGCAGGATCAGGCCGCGGCGGACAAAGCGGCCTCGGCCTTTGATTCCCCGGTGGTCGTCGCCGTGATCTCGTCCCCGGTGGACAGCAGCAAGGTGCCGGAATGGGAACAGGTGTTGTCGGCGGGGGCGGTCTGTCTGGGGCTGGTCAATGCCGCGCTGGCCTCGGGCTGGGGTGCCGCATGGATGACGGGCTTTGCCGCGCTCGATCAGGATTTCGCCGCCGCGCACCTTGGCGTCAAACCGGGCGAGCGTGTCGCCGGCCTGATCCATATCGGCAGCCGGGGCGAGGCCCCGCCCGATCGCCCCCGCCCCGACATCAACGCCAAGACCGGGTGGCTGTAATGGTCTTCATCGCCCTCAGCCGCGCGATCACCGACCTGCTGCGCCCGCGCATCTTCGGCCTTGTGCTGACGGGGATCGCGCTGACCATCGGCCTGTTCATCGCGTTGCAGGCGGCGGTGTTTTTTCTGATCCGCAACTTTGTGCCGGGCGGGTTCAGCCTGCCCTTCTGGGGGCCGATTGATTTTGGCACCGTGCTGTCATGGGCCTCGCTGGCGCTGTTTCCGCTGATCGGGTTCTTTCTGATGGCCCCGGTCGCCGCCGCCTTTTCGGGCCTGTTTGCCGAAAAGGTCGCCGATGCGGTCGAGGACACGCACTATCCCACAGCCAGGGGCCAGTCGCTGGACTTTATGGACGGGCTGCTGGAATCGCTGGCGGTGATGGGCGCGGTGATTGGCGTGGCGCTGCTGTCGCTGATAACCATGCCGATCCTTGGGCCGTTTTCGCCGGTGCTGTTCTATGGGGCCAACGGCTGGCTTTTGGGGCGCGAGTTCTTTCAGATGGCCGCCCGCCGCCACCTGCACGAGCCGCAGGCGACGGCGTTGCGTCAGGTCAACAACGCCCGCATCACATGGGCGGGCGTGCTGATTGCGTTCCTGCTGACGGTGCCGGTGCTGAATATCGTGGTGCCGGTGCTGGCCGCTGCGGCCTTTACGCACCTGTTTCACCTTATTCGCGCAACCACGCCTCAAACGCGATAATGTCGGCGCGGGTCACGAGATCGCTGAAAATCACCCAGGCGATCACCGCCCAGACAACCGCTGCCACCCCGGTCGCGATCAGCGCCTTGCGGCCCAGCCGGGGGTTATGCGGCGCGCTGGCCGGGGTGCCGGGCACCACCTGCCCCGCATCGGCCTGACTGCGCTGGCCGATGGGCAAAACCACGAACAGCGCCAGAAACCACAGCACGGTATACAGAACGATGCCGCCCGTCAGATTCATCAGACTTGCTCCAGCTCGATCAGGGTGCCGTTGAAATCCTTGGGATGCAGGAACAACACCGGCTTGCCATGGGCGCCGATCTTGGGGTCGCCGGTGCCCAGAACGCGCGCGCCTTCGGCTTTCAGCTTGTCGCGGGCGGCGATGATGTCTTCGACCTCAAAGCACATATGGTGAATCCCGCCCGAGGGGTTCTTGTCCAGAAACCCTTGAATCGGGCTGTTTTCACCCAGCGGATACAGCAGTTCGATCTTGGTGTTCGGCAGTTCGATGAACACCACTGTCACGCCGTGATCGGGTTCGTCCTGCGGCGGGCGCACGGTGGCCCCCAGCGTGTTTTCGTATTGCGCCGCGGCAGCCTGCAAATCAGGCACAGCAATGGCGACATGGTTCAGGCGTCCGATCATGGTATCCTCCGTTTCCCCGTGTTTACGGATCATGGCCGCCAAGGGAAAGAGAAACCCGCCGCCGTTAACCCGATCTTAGTGTTTGCCGCGCTACCAAGGGATCAGATGACGATTCGCAGGGGAATGGCGATGCAGACAGAAGTCGGAACCGGCATGGGCAGCTTGCCCGCCTGGAGGATGAGCTTGCCGGGGCGCCCGCTGACGGGCCTGACCGTGCTGGTGGTCGAAGATTCGCGCTTTGCCAGCGAGGCGGTGCGCCTGTTGTGCCTGCGCTCGGGCGCGCGCATTCGCCGCGCCGACAGCCTGAAATCGGCCACGCGCCACCTGCTGACCTATCGTCCGGCGGTGGTCATCGCGGATATGGGCCTGCCCGATGGCAACGGTGCCGAACTGATCGCCCGTATTGCCGGGGCCGAACCGCGCGTGCCGGTCATTCTTGGCCTGTCGGGTGATCCCGATAACGAAGCCGCGGCGATGGCGGCCGGTGCGGACGGCTTTCTGGCCAAGCCGGTCGAAAGCCTTGCCGTGTTTCAACAGGCGATCCTGTCGGTCCTGCCCGCCGAATCGCAACCAGCGGGACCGCGCCTTTTGCCCGATGATGTGATCTCTCCTGATTCCGCTGCGCTGCGCGACGATCTGGCCCATGTGGCCGAGGTTCTGTCGGGCGCGACCGACACCGCCGCAATCGACTATATCGCCCGCTTTCTGGCAGGTGTGGCGCGCTCGGCCCATGACGCCCCGCTGGAACAGGCCGCCACCGCACTGGCCCGCGATCACGAGGCGGGCCGCGCCGTCGCAGGCGATCTGGCCCGGATCAGCGGTCTGGTGCAGGACCGTCTGGCCGCCGTGGGCGAGGTCTGACACCCGCCCCCTCTGACCGCTCTGGGCAGGGTCTGACGCCCGCCCCTTCGCGCGACCGGCCAGGCATGAATAACTCTGGCAGACACGGTATCCGAACCCCGTCGCCTGCCCGGCCCCGGACCGCTCCTCCGGGGCCGATTTTTTATGCGCGCGCCACGAACCGATGCCGCCGCTTTCTGTTTGTCCAAGGGACTCCCCCATCCAGACGGTTCTGAAGGTGCGCTAACTCGCTGTTATATATTAGAAAACTACCCTCTCTTTCAGAGGCAGATCTCCGAGCGTAAATTCCACGATCTTTTGCACCTCTTCGCCCTCGGCATCACCGCCGACCGGACCGCTGCGCTGGCTGGCGCTATCCATGAAACTGCACTCGCTCTCTGCCGACTGCTGCGGCTCCGCAAGGCCCGGACCTCTGCCAACGCCAGCCAAGGTCGCGCAGAATGAAGCCGTCTGGACGTTCAGCCAAGGCAGGCCATTACCCAAAACACCCATGACGACCGCAGCGTTTCCGTTGCGAAACCGCCCGTGTTACCGCGCGCCGCCTGTGTACAGCCTGTGCACAGGTTGTGCATGGGTTGTGTACGCCCTGTGCAGCCCAAAACACAGCAAATGCTGGCGTTCCAGGATCGCACGAATGTGAGCGTTGCGCCCGCAACGCCCGCCCCGTTGCGTGCGCTTCAGCCCCGCCCCGGCAAGGCCCGCGCCGTCAGCGCCGACAAGCTTTCCCGCTGCTGCCCCTCGGCATCGAAATTCGCCGGGTTCAGCCACGCATCATAGGCCCCGCGCAGTGCAGGCCATTCATCGTCGGTGATCGAAAACCACGCCGTATCGCGGTTGCGCCCCTTATAGATCATATGCTTGCGGAAAATACCCTCGAAGGTAAAACCCAGCCGGATCGCCGCCCGCCGCGAGGGCGCGTTCAGCGCATCGCATTTCCATTCAAACCGCCGATAACCGTTCTCGAACGCCCAGCGGACCATCAACATCAGCGCCTCACTCGCCGCCGGGGTCCGCTGAAGCGGCGGCGTCAGCAGGATATGCCCGATCTCAGCCACGCCATTGGCCACACCAATGCGCAGAAAAGACGCCACCCCAAGCGCGCAACCACCACTGATAATCGTATAAAAACAAGGGTCTGAACCCGATGCCACACCATCAGCCCACGCCCGGTAATCCGCCGCCGCAGCAAACGGACCATAGCCCAGATAATCCCAGATCCAGTCCGCCCCCTGCCCCGCCCGCCAGATCGCATCAATATGACGTGCCGGGTCCAGCCGCTCCAACGTGACAAAACGCCCTTCAATCCGGGCCGGTCCGGGCGGTGGCGGCGGGGTAAAACCCGGCAGAGGCTCTCCGGTCGGGCGGTGGGTGTCAGACATGGCGGACTCCTTGTTTTGCCGGGCCAGTATCACCGGTTTCGCGACTGGTTCCAGCCCCGCCTTACCCGCCCGCCCTTGGCATGACAGTTGACAGCCGCCCGCCCGCCCCCCATGTTCACGCCCCGATTGCAGCGCCTTAGCGAGAAGCCCATGCCCGTCGTCGTCGTCGAATCCCCGGCCAAGGCCAAAACCATCGAAAAATACCTTGGCGGCGATTACAAGGTGCTGGCCAGCTTTGGCCATGTCCGCGATCTGCCACCCAAGGACGGCAGCGTCGATCCCGACCATGACTTTGATATGAAATGGGAAGTCGCGGCGGATTCCCAAAAGCACGTCAAGGCGATCAAGGATGCGCTGGCCCATGATGACCGCCTGATCCTTGCCACCGACCCCGACCGCGAGGGCGAGGCGATCAGCTGGCACCTGCAACAGACACTGGCGCCGTCGCTGAAAAAGGGCAAAACGGTCGAGCGTGTGACCTTCAACGCCATCACCAAATCCGCCGTGACCGAGGCGATGGCCAACCCGCGCCAGATCGACCAGCCGCTGGTTGACGCCTATCTGGCCCGCCGCGCGCTGGATTATCTGGTCGGCTTTAACCTCTCGCCGGTGCTGTGGCGCAAGCTGCCGGGCGCGAAATCAGCGGGCCGGGTGCAATCGGTCTGCCTGCGCCTGATCGTTGACCGCGAGATGGAGATCGAGGCGTTCCGCGCCCGCGAATACTGGTCGGTTCACGCCCGTCTGGCCACGCCCGGCGGCGATGAATATGACGCGACGCTGACCTCGCTGGCCGGAAAAAAGCTGGACCGTTTCGATCTGCCCGACGCGCAGGCCGCCGCCCTGGCCGTCAGCGCCGTCGCCAGCCGCGATCTGACCGTCACCGATGTCACCGCCAAGCCCGCCAGCCGGAATCCGTGGCCGCCCTTTATGACCTCTACCCTGCAACAAGAGGCCAGCCGCAAGCTGGGCATGGGCGCCAAGGCGTGTATGTCCACGGCGCAGCGGCTCTATGAGGCGGGTTACATCACCTATATGCGGACCGACGGCATCGACATGGCGCCCGAGGCGGTGATGGCCGCCCGCGACGCGATCCGGGCGAAATTTGGCGATCAATACCTGCCGAAAAGCCCGCGCATGTATAAAAACAAGGCGAAAAACGCGCAGGAAGCCCACGAATGTATCCGCCCCACCGACATGATGCTGTCGCCCGACAAGCTGCGCGTGACGGCGGATGACCAGCGCAAACTGTATGATCTGATCTGGAAACGCACCCTGGCCAGCCAGATGGAAGCCGCCCGGATGGAGCGCACCACGGTTGAAATCGCCAGCCCTGATGCTCAGGTCGGGCTGCGCGCGACGGGTCAGGTGATGCTGTTCGACGGCTTTCTGCGCGTCTATGATCAGGGCCGCGACGATGACGATGGCGAAGACAGCGCCCGCCTGCCCCAGATCACCAAGGGCGAGGCCGCGCGGCAGGTCGAGGGCAGCTTCACCGCCGAACTGACCCGCGCCACTGAAAAGGGCGGCGATCTGCCCGCCGCGCCGGGCGAGATGAAAACCGCCCCCGGCCTGATCGCCGCCGCCAGCGCCGCGACCGCCGCGCGCCAGCACTTCACCCAGCCCCCGCCCCGCTATACCGAGGCGACGCTGGTGAAACGCATGGAAGAACTGGGCATCGGCCGCCCCTCGACCTATGCCAGCATCGTCACCACGATTCAGGACCGCGACTATGTGCGCAAGGACGGCCAGCGCCTGATCCCCGAGGATAAGGGGCGGCTGGTCACGGTCTTTCTGACCGAATATTTCCCGCGCTATGTCAGCTATGATTTCACCGCCGAGCTGGAAAACGAGCTGGACGAGATCAGCGCCGGCGACCGGCTGTGGCGCGAGGTGATGACCCGGTTCTGGCGCGATTTCACCAAGGCGCTGGAAGGCACCTCGGAACTGCGCATCTCCGAGGTGTTAACCGCGATTGACGAGGCGCTGGCCCCGCATCTGTATCCGCCCCGCGCCGATGGCGGCGATCCGCGCGAATGCCCGCTGTGCGGCGTCGGGCGGCTGAACCTGAAAACCGCGCGCTCGGGCGGCGCGTTTATCGGCTGCGGCAATTATCCCGAATGCCGCTATACCCGCCCGCTGTCAGCGCCCGATGGCGAGGAACCCGTGGGCGACCGCGTGCTGGGCCATGACGGCGGCGACGAAATCAGCCTGCGCGTCGGGCGTTTCGGCCCCTATGTCCAGCGCGGCGAGGCAACCGCAGATGTGCCGAAACCGCCCCGCGCCTCGATCCCGAAAGGATGGGACGCGGCCAGCCTCGATCTGGACCGGGCCTTGATGCTGCTGAATCTGCCGCGCCAGATCGGCCCGCATCCTGAAGACGGGGTAATGATCGAAGCCGCGATTGGCCGCTTTGGTCCCTATGTCAAACATGGGTCGAAATATGCAAACCTGCCCGATGTCGATGAGGTATTTACCATCGGTATGAACCGCGCGGTCGAGGTGCTGGCCGCAAAACAGACCCGAGGCCGCACCACGGCTGCCCCGCTGAAAGAACTGGGCGATCACCCGGATGGCGGTGCAATTCAGGTGATGAATGGCCGCTATGGCCCTTATGTGAAATGGGAAAAGATCAACGCCACCCTGCCCCGCGATGTGACCCCCGAAGACATCACGCTGGAACAGGCGCTGGACCTGATCGCCGCCAAGGCCGCGAAATCACCGAAAAAAGCGGCGGCCAAGCCCAAGGCCACGACCAAGAAGGCAACCACCAAAAAGCCCGCCACTAAAAAGACGGCAGCCAAGAAAACCACGAAAAAGGCGGCCACTCCTCCAGAGTGACCGCCGGTTTCCTGTTTGCGAAATACGCGCCCTGGGGCGCTGCACTGCATCCCGCGCGTCAGTGCCCCATAAGCCAATCCCGCAACGCGGCGGCGTTGTTATGCGCCTGATCCTTGGCCGCATAGATCAGCGTCACCCGCCCCTTGGCCATCAGATCGCGCAGGGTCTGCACCGCGGGATTGCCCGCCAGTTCAGTGGCATAGCGTTGCTGAAACTCGGGCCAGCGCGCCGGGTCATGGTGAAATTCGCGTCGCAGATCCTCACTGGGGGCGATTTCCTTCAGCCACAGATCCAGCGCCAGTGCCTCGTGCGTCATGCCGCGCGGCCAAAGCCGATCCACCAGAACCCGCGCCCCATCGCCGGGCGCGGGCGGGTCATAGGCGCGCTTGATCGTCAGATCAGGCAAGAGTTATTCCTTCATTGCCTCGACGTTCAGCGTGATCTGAACCTCGTCGCTGACCGCAGGCACAAAAGCACCCAGCCCAAAGTCGGACCGCTTGATGATCGTCGTGCCGGTAAAGCCAACGGCAGGCTTTTGCGCGATCGGGTTTTCGCCGCTGTGGTTCAGAACCATGTCCAGCACCACCGGATGCGTCTGCCCGTTCAACGTCAGATCGCCGGTCACACGGGCCGAATTCCCTTCGCCCGGCTCGACCACGGTGGACACAAACGTCACCTCACCGCCGTCACCATTAAAGAAATCCTCGGATTTCAGATGCTCGTCCAGACCGGGCGAGACTGTCTGAATGGACACGGCCGGAAACCGCGCCTCGACGGTCGAATTGGCCGGATTTTCGGCATCCAGAACGACCTGACCCTCAATGCCATTCACCATACCATAGCTGGTCGAAAAAACCATGTGATTCCACGAAAACAGCGCCTGTGCGTGATCGCTGTCAAACACATAGGTGCCGCTGTCGGGCGTATCCTGTGCCAGCACGGCCATCGGCATAACGGCAGCAAACGCGGCTGCAATGATCGTCCGTTTCATATGGATGACTCCTTCCAAAGCCGGGCAACGCACTTGCCCCCGCACAGGTTCCGCCGAATTATCTTGATTTCGCCGCAATCGCCGCTATAAAGCCGCATCCTTCCGCAATGATGCGAAACCGGCGCAGCCTC
>NZ_JAUNTO010000020.1 GCF_030538655.1 Paracoccus sp. (in: a-proteobacteria) | reverse complement strand
TGTGGATACGGCGCCAGTCCTTCAGTCGGCCGAACATGTTTTCGATCTTGTTACGCTCGCGGTAGAGTGCGCGATCATGGGGTATCTGGATTTTTCTGTTTGATTTCGATGGGATGCAGGATTCGATCTTGCGATCTGCAAGGGCGTCTCGCAGCCAGTCCGCGTCATAGCCCTTGTCGGCTAGCAGCACTTTGGCAGCGGGCATGGTCCCCAACAATGCGACGGCACCGGTGTAGTCGCTGACCTGGCCCGCTGTCAGGAACAGGGCTCTCGGACGTCCCTCGCTGTCGCAAACCGCATGAAGTTTTGAGTTCAACCCGCCCTTGGTGCGTCGGATATACCGGGGAAGAGCCCCTTTTTGAGCAGGCTGGCCGCAGTCCGGTGTGCCTTGAGGTGGGTCGCGTCGATCATCATCTCGGCGGTCTCGCCACCGCCTTGTGCCAGTTCCAGAAAAATGCGCCCGAACACGCCCAACTCGCTCCAGCGGATGAAACGATTGTAGATTGTCTTGTGTGGTCCATAGCTTGGCGGAACATCGCGCCACCGCAACCCATTGCGGATGACAAAGATGATACCGCTGATCACCCGCCGGTCATCCACCCGGGGGATGCCCTGCGACAAAGGAAAGAACGGCGATATCCGCGCCATCTGGTTGTCGGACAACAGGAACATATCGGTCATGGCAGCACCCCTTTGGTGCCATCAGTGAACCAATGAATTGCCGCTCCCGCAAGCAATTTAATGGGTCCAGACCCTAGTTCTCCGTTTCCCCGACTTCAGCCCGCCATGTCCCTGAACACCAACCGCCTTCCGCGCCGAATCGGCCCAAACTCCCTTGCCCTGACAATCAGGGCAAGGGACGCGCGGTCAGATCGTTACAGCCGGTAAATCTCGCCGAATTTGGCTTCCAGATAATCCAGCAGCGGGGCGGGGCTGATGGGGGCAGCAATCGCGTTCTCGATCAGCGCGCGCGGTGACAGCAGACCGCCGTGGCGCTGGACGTTTTCGCGCAGCCATTCGACGCCCGGCCCGGCCTCGCCCCGCGCCAGCGCCGCGTCCAGATCGGGGACGGCGGCGCGCATCGCGGCATTCAGGCAACCGGCATAGACATTCCCCAGCGCATAGGTCGGGAAATAGCCGAACAACCCGACCGACCAGTGAACATCCTGCAAAACGCCATTCGCGGGCCGGTCCACCGCTACGCCAAAGTCGTGCAGAAAGCGGGTGTTCCATGCCTCGGGCAGATCCTCGACATCCAGCCGCCCGGCGATCAGATCGCGTTCCAGATCAAAGCGCAGCATGATGTGCAGATTATACTGAACCTCGTCGGACTCGGTGCGGATATAGCCGGGAGTCACGCGATTCACCGTGGCATAAAAAGCATCGGCATCCGGCACGTTCAGCCCGCCAAAGGCATCGCTCATCCGCTGATACAGCCAGCCGGTAAAGGCACGACTGCGGCCCATCTGGTTTTCATAGATGCGGCTCTGGCTTTCGTGAACGCCCATCGACACGCCCCGGCCAAGCGGGGTGAAGGCATAATCATCGTCGATACCCAGTTCATAGGTCGAATGGCCGACCTCGTGAATGGTCGAATACAGGCAGTTGAACGGCTCGGCCTCGACCACGCGGGTGGTGATCCGGCTGTCCTGCCAGCCGCCAGAGCTGAACGGATGCACGGCAATATCCAGCCGCCCGCGCGACCAGTCATAGCCAAAGGCACTGGCGCAGGTGCGGGCCAGACGAATCTGCGTGTCATGCGCGAAATGGCCGGTCAGCGTGGCGGGCTGCGCATCGGCGCCCAACACATCTTCGCGCAGAGCGACAAGGCGGGGGCGCATGGCGTCGAACAGCGTGGCAATATCGTCGCCGCGCGCGCCGGGTTCGTAATCGTCCAGCAGCGCGTCATACAGATCGCCACCATCAGCCAGATGCGCGGCCTTTTCGCGCGTCAGCATCAGGATATTATCCAGCGTCGGCAGAAAATCGGCGGGCGCGTCATTGGCCCGCGCCTCGGCCCAGATACCCTGCGCCAGCGAGGTCTGCCGCGCCAGCTCCGCCGCCAGACGCGCCGGAACCCGTGCGTTGCGCTGGAAATCACGGGTGATCAGGTCAGCGATGCGGGTTTCCACCTCGGTCTGGGGCTGTGCTGCCTCCAGCCATTCACCGATGCGCGGGTCGGTGCGGCGTTCGTGCAGGACCGATTCCATCGCCGCCATTTCCTCGGCCCGCTGCTGGGTCGCGCCGCGCGGCATGACGGTTTCCTGATCCCAGCCAAGCCGCCCGGCGACGGATGCCAAAGCCTCGGTCTGGCGCTGAAAGGCCAGAAGATCGTCAAATGCGCTCATCGGATGGTTCCCCGGACAGAGGTTTCAAAAGGATAGCGGGCGTGGTGCCGCGCGCGGATAATCAGCACAAACAGCGCCACCGCCCCGATCTGATGGATCAGCGCCAGGCCCAAAGGCGAGGCGTGGATGACGTTCAGAATGCCCAACCCGATCTGCACCACGACCATCGCCAGCATCACGGTAAAGGCCCCGCGCGTCACCGGATGCGGCGATCTGCGTGCGCGCATCCAGACGACAACCGCCATGATCGCCAGCAAATAACCGACGATACGGTGGATGAACTGCACCGTGGCGGGGTTCTCGAACAGGTTACGCCAGCCCAGCGCGCTGTCCCAGATCGCCGCTGGAATCCACTCGCCCCCCATGGTCGGCCAGCCGGTATAGGTGCGGCCCGCATCAATCCCGGCGACCAGCGCGCCGATCAGGATTTGCACAAAGGTCAGGTGCATCAGCCCGGTTGCTGCGCCGAACAGTCTGCGGTCCCCGGCGCGGCGGGCGCGCATCAGGTCCGCTTCGCTGCGCGACAGGTCCAGCACATACCACGCGATCAGGCCAAGAATGGCAAAGGCCAGCCCCAGATGCACCGCAAGGCGATAAGAGGCGACGCGCACCATCCCCTCACCCAGACCGGAAGACACCATCCACCAGCCGATGACGCCTTGCAGCCCGCCCAGAACGCCAAGCCCCAGCAGGCGCGGCGTCCAGCCGGTCGGCACCTGCCGACGCACCAGAAACAGCGCAAAGCCCGCCGCCCAGATCAGCCCGACCAGCCGCCCAAGCTGGCGATGCGCCCATTCCCACCAGTAAATCTGCTTGAACCCGGCAAGGTCCATGTCGGGGTTAACCTGATGGAACTGGTCGATCTGCTGATAACGGTCAAACTCGGCCTGCCAGGCGGCGGCATCCATCGGCGGGATCGCCCCCGTCACCGGCCGCCATTCGGTGATCGACAGGCCCGAGCCGGTCAGCCGCGTCGCGCCGCCAAGCGCGATCATCGCCGCGACCAAGGCGAACAGCACGATCAGCCAGACCCGGATCGCCCGCCGCGCGCCCTTGGGGGCGGCGTCGATCATGCCGGTGGTGGCGGTCGGGCGGGGCGCCTGACTCACTTCCTGAAAAACGGGGCGCTTGGCCATGGCAGGCTCCTTTCGGTCGGGACGGAATTTGACCGCGCGGGGCGGCGATGGCAAGGGGGAACGCCCCCTTGACCCGATGCGCGCCTTGCATCACCTGTTTAGCACAGGATCATCCCGCTTGCTGTTTGGCCAAATAAGCTTGGGGCGACACCTTGCGCAAACGGGGCAACGTCCTCGCCCGATCACGGGATCATGTCCGGGACGGCCCGGCGGCATAAAATCATAGGGACACGTTATGGCGTGGATTTATCTGTTCTTTGCCGGTCTGCTGGAAATCGGCTGGGCGTTTTCAATGAAACGATCCGAGGGGTTCAGCCTTCCTGGCCCGACCATCCTGACCTTTGTGCTGATGGTCGGCAGCTTTGGCCTGCTGTCGCTGGCGATGCGCAGCCTGCCACTGGGCACGGCCTACACCATCTGGACCGGAATTGGCGCGGTCGGGGCCTTTGCGGTCGGCATCCTGATCCTGGGCGAATCCGCCAGCCCGATGCGCCTGATGGCGGCGGGGCTGATCGTGGCCGGGCTGGTGCTGATGAAAACCGCCAGTTAATCGCGGCCTATTCTTTGCGGCGCACCAATTGCCGCAAAGCCCCATGCAGGGCGCGCACATCGCCCTGCGTCAGCGGCATCCGCGACCACAGGTTCCGCATGGTCAGCTTCATCGTAGGCGCTTTTTCAGGTGGAAAGAAAAAGCCCGCGTGATCCAGCCGTTCCTCGAAATGATCGGCAAGGCGTTCAATCTCCAGCCGGTCGGCCGGGGCCTCGCCAGTCGGGCGGCGACCCGGCGGGGCGGGCTGGTCGGGCAGCAGGCCGCGCGAATATTCATAGCCCGTCAACAGCACCGCCTGCGCCAGATTGAGCGAGGCAAAGCCAGGGTTGACCGGCACGGTGATAATGGCATTAGCCCGTGCGATGTCATCGTTTTCCAAACCGGCGCGTTCGGGACCAAAGATCACCGCCGCCTGCCCCGCATACGTTCGCACCTGCGCCATGGCGGTTTCGGGGGTATGAACGGGCTTGGTCAGTTCACGCCCGCGGGCCGTGGTGGCAAAGGCCAGATCGACGCCCTCCATCGCCTCAGCCAGCGTGGGATAGACGCGCGCCCGGTCCAGCACCTGCCCCGCCGCACCCGAGGCCATGGCGACGGCGCGCGGGTTCGGCCAGCCGTCGCGGGGGGCGACCAGCCGCATCTCGGTCAGGCCAAAATTCAGCATGGCGCGCGCGGCGGCACCGATGTTTTCGCCCATCTGCGGGCGCACGAGGATGATGATGGGGGCGGTCATGCACGCGGCCCTAGCGCGAGGTAGCGCTCAGGACAAGGGGTCGCCTGCATCCGGCCCCGTTCCCGGCGCGTGCAGAACAAAGGTCTTGGCCCCGCGCGCACCTTCGGCCGCCTGAATCATCCGCAACTGCGCCAGGGCCGGGTTCGATTGCAGCGCCCGTGCCGCGTTGGCCAGCGCGCGCAAAGACGCCTGTTCGGCCCGTGCGCGTTCCAGCGCGGCCAAACCTTCACGCCGGGCTCGTTCAACCTCGGTGAACATGCGGCGGACTTCGGGGGGTGTCGTGATCTCCAGCAGCATCAGACCCGTCAGTTCCAGCCCCGGCACGGGCTGGCCCATGGCATCTGCGATCTGATCGGCCAGTGTATCGCGTCCGGCCAGTGCGGCGTCCAGCGTCATGCCCGCGATCACCCGGCTGGCGGCGGCGCGCAGATGCGGGATCAACAGCGCGGTCAGATGATGGCTGACCACCTCGTCGCGCAGATCATGCGTTTGGGTCAGTTCAGCGGCATCAGTCACACGGAGCTGTGCGGCCAGCGTCAGTCGAAACGTGAACTGATCCTGCGCGATCACATCCACTGTCTGCCCATAGTCCGCAACCGGCCCGGCCCAGACCCGGCGCAGATCAACCGTGCCCGTGAAAGGAATGCGGTGCCGCCCCGGCGGCAGCTGGCCCCGGAAAACACCGTTGTGATACAGCACCCCTTGCCAGCCCGGCCCGATCACCACATGCGCGTGGCGGTTCAGCCAGACAGCCCCGGCGGTCAGACCGGCCAGAACGACCAGTGTCAGGATCAGTGCCATCCGGCCCCCTTTGCTGAACCCGCCGCCGGCACCACAACCCTCTGGCGGAGGCCCGAAGCCTGCATGGCCAAAAGGTGGTTGCCCCAAAGGGCCAGCACCGGCAGCGGGGTTTGTGCGACCACAACCAAGACGGACAGAGTTTTCTGCGGCGCTGTCGCGCACACCCCGTCCGCCCATTCGGGGAATCGAACCCGGTGACAGGTTAGCGCGCCCTGTGCCACGGTCAATGTGAACGCAACACTTTTATGCAAGCCGCCGCTGCGCTATGGCGGGCGCAACATGAAAGGAATGGCCATGGACCAACAGCCGCAGCTTTACCTGATCTTGCCGCCTGCGGCCTCTGCCTCCGGACTGCCCGAGCGGCTGGCCGCCGTGCTGGACATCGCGCCGGTCGCCTGCATCCGCATCCCCGCCGCGGGGGACGAAGCCGAACTGGGCCGCATCGCCGATCTGGTGCGCGAGATCGCCCATGCCCGCGACATTGCGGTGGTGATCGAGGATCACATCCTGCTGGCGCAGCGGCACGGGCTGGACGGGGTGCATCTGACCGATGGCGCGCGCGGCGTGCGGACAGCGCGCAAAGAGTTGGGCGCGGATGCCATCGTCGGTGCCTTTTGCGCCGCCTCGCGACATGACGGCATCGCTGCGGGCGAGGCAGGGGCGGATTACATCTCGTTCGGGCCAGTGGGGGACACGGCGCTTGGTCGCGGCACCCCTGCCCCGCGCGATCTGTTCGAATGGTGGTCGGAAATGATCGAACTGCCCGTGGTGGCCGAAGGTGCGCTGAGCCGCGATCTGATCGCCGACCTGTCGCCGGTCTGCGATTTTCTGGCGGTTGGCACCGAGATCTGGTCGGCGGATGATCCGGCCAAGGCACTGGCGGCGCTTTGGGGCTGAGGGCATCACCGGGGGTTTTCCACCCCCCAGCCCGGCCAAGGGCCGGGCGTTCGTTGGGAAAAAGGTCCAGTGGACCTTTTTCTACCCCTCCTCACCCCCGAGGATATTTCTGGACAGAAGATGCCACTCAGCCGCCAAGCGTAACAGCGGCGTTTACCGTCAGGGCCAGAATGACGGTATTATAGAAAAACGACAGTGCGCCATGCAGGGTGACGGTGCGGCGTATCTCGCTGCGGCAGATGGCGACATCGGCGGTCTGTGCGGTCATACCAATGGTGAAGCTGAAATAGATGAAATCGCGCACACCGGGCCGGGTCGAGTCATTGGCACTAGCCGCGCTTTCCTCGGCGATGCCGGGAAAATCGAGACCCGGCGCGCGACCCTGCTGGTAATACATCCGGGCATAGTGAAACGCCATAACCGTGTGAATCGTCGCCCAGCCCAGCGGCACCGAGGCAACGGCCAGCGCGGCGCGCACCGGGCCAACCCCGCCATGCGGCACGTTCAGCAGGCTGACCACCGACCACAGCCCCACCCCGACCCCGATCACCGCAAGCGTCAGAATAAAGGTGATCCCCTCGTCCTCGGTCTGGCCATGGCGGCGCAGGTCGTCTGGGGTCAGATGGCGCCCTTTGAGCGCCATCAGGATCAGATAGCAGCCGAAGAACAGGTCGGCACCGATCAGCAGCCGGTCACCTTGAGACAGTGGCAACAGCGCAGCGGCCGCCAGCCCGATGGCGAAGGCCGCCAGAAACCGTCCATGTCGTTGCCAGAAGTTGTGCAATTCAGACCGCCGTTTGCTGATGGGCCAGCAGGCACCAGCCTTCACCTTGCCTGACCCATATGCTGGAACAAAGGGCGCGATAGGACTGCCCCTCGCGGCGGGCATCTGCCCGATAGGCAAGAACGACAGTATTACCCGCCTCGACCGTTGTCTGGTTCGTCATGCTGACAGATTGCCAGCGCGGGGCATCGCGCAGCCCTTTGGCGATGGCGGGGCGATCAAGGATACCGGCATCGGCAAAGATCATAACCGCCGCCGCATCTACGTGGGCGAGGGCCTGTTCAGCATCATCGGTCCAGAACGCCTGTTCCACGGCCCAAAGATCGCGGAGGCTCATCCATCCAGTCTTTCGATGGTCCAGCCGTCCTTGGCCAGCAGGTTCAGCACGCCCTGTTCCCCCGGCAAATGAAGGGCACCGAAACCCGCGACAATGCCTTTGCCATCGGCAGCAGCAGCTTGGGCGGCCTCGGTCAGCGGGGCGATCCAGTTCTGGTTGCGGCGGTTCATTAGCAGGTCTTCGGCAAGGGCGAATTGTTCCTCGACCTCGGCCTGCGACAAGCCGGGCTGATTTTCGGCATCCAGCCGCCCGAATTCCCACAATTGCCAGACATCGCCCGAGAAATAGGCGTTAGACAGCGTGACCGCGTAATCATCGGCATATTCCGCCTGCGGCAGCATCATGCGCAGCATTCCGATTTCCTGATCGGGCGTCAGGCCACTGAACAGAGTGAACACGGTGTCCCATGGTTCCAGCGCGCGGATGGGAATATCGTGGGACGCCGCCCCCTCGATCAGCAGATCGTCCAGCGAGCCTTTGGCCCCGGTTTCGGCAATGGTGGCCATCATGCAGGGCGATATTCCCAGCATCAGCGACACATACCACGGCCGCAGCTTGGCCGTCATGATGGCGGGCATACCGCGTTCAGCCATGGCACTGCTGAGAATGTCCCATTCATCGTCAGACAGACGCTCTGGCAATGTCGGGCCATCGGTGTTGACCATCAACGACGGGTCCGAGGCAAGAACGCTGGTCAGGCGCGCCTGTTCATCGGGTCCGGCCTCGACCATCACAAGGGCCGCGTCGCTCAACGCCGGGGCGATGGCCTGCATCGTCGCCTGATGGCGGGGGTCGGCAAAGTGATAGGTGCCGACGATGGTGATCTGGGCGTTATCGCGGCTGGCCTGCCACAGCAGCCCTTGATGATAGGGCACCTGCGCCACCGCCGCCGCGATCCGGTCGCGGTCGGCCTGCGGCAGATCAGCAATCAGATCACGCCCGACACAGCCCGTCGCGGCATGGACGCTGGTCGCGGTGATGGTCAACGCAAGGGCGGCAAGGGTCTGTTTCAGCATCATTCCAGCCCCACCAAGGCACGGGCGAAATCGCCTGCATCAAAGGCATCCAGATCGTCGATCTGTTCGCCCACTCCGATGGCATGGATCGGCAGGCCGAACTTGTCGGCCAGCGCCACCAGCACGCCGCCGCGCGCCGTGCCGTCAAGTTTGGTCATCACCAGCCCCGACACATCGGCCAGTTTCTGAAAAGTCTCGACCTGTGAAATGGCGTTCTGCCCGGTGGTCGCGTCCAGCACCAGCAGGGTGTTATGCGGTGCCTCGGGATCGCGCTTGCGGATGACGCGGACAATCTTGGCCAGTTCCTCCATCAGATCGGCACGGTTCTGCAAGCGGCCAGCGGTGTCGATCATCAGCAGATCGGCCCCCTCGGCCTCGGCCCGTGCAAGGGCGTCATAGGCCAGGCTGGCCGGGTCGCTGCCTTCGGGGGCCGTCATCACCGGCACCCCGGCCCGCTGCCCCCAGACTTGAAGCTGCTCGACCGCTGCGGCGCGAAAGGTATCGCCGGCGGCAATCACCACATTCTTGCCCGCGGCGCGGAACTGGCTGGCTAGTTTGCCAATCGTCGTCGTCTTGCCCGAGCCGTTGACGCCGACCACCAGCACCACCTGCGGTTTTTTCGGAAACAGCGGCAGCGGGCGGGCGACCGGAGTCATGATCCGCTCGATTTCCGCCGCCAGCAGTTGTTTCAGTTCCGTGGCAGAGATACGGCGCCCCATACGGCCTTCGGCGATATTGGCGGTCACCCGCAGCGCGGTATCAACACCGATGTCGGACTGGATCAGCATATCCTCCAGATCCTCCAGCATGGCATCGTCAAGGGCACGGCGCGGCTCATCTGGCGTGGCGGCACCAAACAGCCGCCCGATCAAGCCGGACTGCTGCGGCGCGGCTTCGGGTGTTGGCGCGGTGGCGGGCGGGCTGTGCGCCGGGGCATCCTCGGCCACCAGATCATCCAGTCCCTGCCCGATCTTGGTGGATGAGCGGGTCAGCCGCTCGCGCAGCTTCGAAAAAAACGACATGCAGCGATCCTTTTGTTCGCGCAGAGGGTAACGGTTGCGCAGTCAAAGGAAAAGAGCGGCGTCCGGCCCAAAGATGCGTATTCGGGCAAACAGGAAGCGGCTGACGGTCTGGATCAGCTGCGATAGGATAGCGGCATGAAACAGATACGCTATGTCCCGCCGGTTGCGGCCTTTGTTGCTGTGGGTGCCCTGCCTGCCGTGCTGATCTTGTCGGGCTGGGTCTGGGCAGCGCTGATCCTGCTGGCGGTGGCCGGGCCTGCGGCGGATACGCTGCTGGCGCGCGGCTTTGGTCAAGACGAGGACGCGCGCGGGGCCGATGCAGGGCTGGTGGTTCTGGCACTGTGCCATCTGGCGGTGATGGCGGTGGCCGTGCTGCGGCTGTCGGGCGACGATCTGGGCTGGCCGCAGCGGATGGCGCTGTTTCTGGCCGCAGGGATGTATGCCGGGCAGGTCGGCCACGCCGTTGGGCACGAACTGATCCATCGCGGCGCGCGCGGGCTGTTCCGGCTGGGGGCCGCGGTCTATGTCAGTATGTTGTTCGGACATCATGTCTCGGCACACCGATTGGTGCATCATGTGCATGTGGCGACCGAAAATGATCCAAATTCAGCACGGGCGGGGCAAGGCTTCTGGCGCTTTGCTCTGCGCGCATGGGCCGGGTCGTTCCGCACCGGGCTGACCGCCGAACGGGCACTGTCGGCGCGGCGCACGCGCCGGATGAACCCCTATGTCTGGTGGGTCGGCGGCGGGCTGGCCTGCATGCTGGTTGTGGCGGTGCTGACCGGGCCGCGCGGGCTGGCCGATTATCTGGGGCTGAGCCTTTACGCACAGATACAGATCCTGCTGTCGGATTACGTCCAGCATTACGGGCTGCGCCGCCGCACCCTGCCGGATGGCCGCACCGAACCTGTCGGCCCGCGCCATGCGTGGGACAGCCCGCATCCCATATCCTCGCTGATGCTGGTGAACGCGCCGCGCCACGCGGATCACCACATGAACCCGGCTCGCCCCTACCCGGCGCTGCGCCTGCCTGACAACCGCCCGCTGCTGCCTTATCCGATCGCCATCATGGCCGCCATCGCGCTGATCCCGCCCTTGTGGCGCAGGGTCATGGATCGCCGCGTTGATCGAATGCAGCCGCCATAACTGTCTTTCGTTTACAAATATCCTCGGGGGTCTGGGGGTGGAAAACCCCCAGCCTTTGGGGGCGACCGCGCCCCTACACGCCCCGGATCAGATCAATCAGATGCCGGGTCGAAGGGTCGGTCTGCCCCGGTTTACCCTCAAGCAGCGGCTCAAGCTGCTTGGCCAGTTCCTTGCCCAACTCGACCCCCCACTGATCAAAGCTGTTGATCCCCAGAATCACCCCCTCGACGAACACGCGGTGTTCATACAGCGCGATAATCTGGCCTAGCGTGAACGGGTCAAGCTGCCCGATCAGCAGCAGGGTTGAGGGGCGGTTGCCCGGAAAAACGCGATGGCGGGCCTGGCGTTCCAGCTCGGCCCCCGACAGCCCGGCCTTTTCCATCATTGCGCGGGCCTGATCCAGCGTGCGCCCGGTCATCAGTGCCGCCGCCTGCGCCAGACAGTTCGCCATCAGCAGGCGGTGATGATGGGTCAGGTGCCCCTCATGCCCGCGCGCGGCGAGGATGAATTCACAGGGAACCACCTGCGTGCCCTGATGGATCAGTTGATAGAACGCGTGCTGGCCATTGGTCCCCGGCTCGCCCCAGACGACCGGGCCAGAGACACGCGGCAGGTCCGATCCGTCCATCGCCACCCGCTTGCCATTCGATTCCATCTCAAGCTGTTGCAGATAGGCCGGCAGGCGCGCCAGCCGCTGGTCATAGGGCAGCACCGCGCGGGTGGGCCAGCCACAGATCTGGTTGTGCCAGATGCCGACCAGCGCCAGCATGACCGGCATGTTCTGGGTCAAGGGCGCGCGGCGGAAATGCGCGTCCATTGCCGCCCCGCCGGCCAGAAAACGGTCGAAATTATCCGGCCCGACACCGATCATCAGCGACAGCCCGATGGGCGACCAGACGGAATAGCGCCCGCCGACCCAATCTTCAAAACCGAACACACGATCCGCCGGAATGCCGAACGCCCCGGTTTTATCCAGCGCGGTAGAGACGGCGGCGAATTGCGATGCAGGGTCAGCGACCACACCCGCCATCCAGTCGCGGGCGGTTGCGGCATTGGTCATCGTCTCAATCGTGGTAAAGGTTTTCGAGGCGACGATCACCAACGTGCGGGCCGGGTCCAGCCCGGCCAGCGTGTCGGCGATGTCGGCGCCATCGACATTCGAAACAAAATGCAGACGCGGCCCGTCCAGATAGGGTGACAGCGCCCGCGCCGCCATCGCCGGGCCAAGATCAGACCCGCCGATGCCGATATTCACCACATCGGTATAGGCGCCGCCCTGCCCCGCCATAACGCCGCTGCGCACGGCATCGGCAAAGGCGCGCATCCGGGCCAGCGTGTCGCGGATGCCTGCCGATACGTCCACGCCATCGACCTGCACCGGGGTGTCAGGATTGCGCATGGCGGTATGCAGAACCGCACGCCCCTCGGTCTCGTTGATGCGGGCACCTGTGAACATCGCCTCGCGCCGCGCGGCCAGCCCGGTGGCTTCGGCCAGCGCAACCAGCAGATCACGCGCGCCCGCATCAATCAGCGTTTTGGAATAATCAAAGGCCAGCCCCTCGGCCTGAATGCAGAACTCATCGGCGCGGGCGGGGTCATCGAACAGCGCGTCAATGCGCAGATCGCCCTGCGCGGTGCGGTAATCGGCGAGACGGTTCCAAAGCTCGGTCATCATTCGGCCCAATGCACGGTTGCGTTGTCAAGAAAGGCGCGGATCGGCGCCTGTTCGGGGGGCAGGCTGGCGGCCTTGTCCAGCACCTCGCGCTTTTCAGGGCCAAGGATCATCAGATGGATCGCCAAGGCTCCGCGCAGAACCGGAGCGGTCAGGGTAATGCGCGGCTCGCCCGCGCTGTCAGCGCGGATCGCCATCACCGGCGGCGCATCCGAGGCCAGTGCCCGCGCCAGCATCGGCGCATCGGGAAACAGGCTGGCCGTGTGCATGTCGTGGCCCATCCCCAGCAAGGCCACGGTCAGCGGCAGATGCGGCGCGATCTGCGCCGCCACCATATCCGCCGCTGTTTCAGGGTCGGCATCGCCGGTATACAGCGGAATGTGGTTCGCCACCGCGGCCTTGTCCCTTAACAAGTGACGGCGCAGCAGCCGGGCATTGGACCGGGGATGTTCACCGTCAACCCAGCGTTCATCCCCCAGAATAACGCTGACACGGCCCCAATCCAGATCGGTGCCGGACAGCGTGTCAAATACCGGCGCAGGCGTCGTGCCACCCGGCACACTTAACGATGCGCGTTCAGCCGTGCGCAGATGCTGGGCCAACTGCCCGGCAATCGTCTGTGCCAGTGACAGGGCCAGAAAATCACGGTCAGGATATTCGATCAGTTGCATTGTCTTACGCCCTTATTTCACGCCAACGGCGGTTATCGCGATGCAACAGCCGCAGCGCCTCCTCCGGGCCGGATGATCCGGCGTCATAAGGCTCGGGCCGGGCTTTGCCGTTTTCCCACGCCTGAATGATCGGGTCGGTCCAGGCCCAGGCGGCCTCTACCTCGTCGCCACGCATGAACAGCGTCTGGTTGCCGCGGATCACATCCATGATAAGCCGTTCGTAAGCGTCCGGCACGTCTGCCCCATCCGCGCCAAGCGCCTCGGCAAAGGTCATGTCCAGCGGCACCTGAACCAGACGCATTCCGCCCGGCCCCGGCTCTTTAATCATTACCTTCAGATTCATACCCTCGTTCGGTTGCAGGCGGATGACAAGCTGGTCCGCCTTGGGCACCCCTTCGTCAAAGATCGAGTGCGGCGGCTCTTTGAAGGTGATGGCAATCTCGCTGGTGCGGGCACGCAGCTTTTTGCCGGTGCGCAGATAAAATGGCGTGCCCTGCCAGCGCCAGTTGGCGATGCGCACCTTCATCGCGACATAGCTTTCGGTGCGGGAATCCGGGTTTTCGGCATCCTCGATATAAGACGTGCCGTCCCCATTGGCCTGATACTGGCCGCGCACAATATCATCCGGGCCAACAGGTTCCAGCGCCCGGATCACCTTCAGCTTTTCATCGCGCACGGCGTTGGGGTCGAAATGATAGGGCGGCTCCATCGCGATCAGGCACAGCAGCTGCATCATGTGGTTCTGCACCATGTCGCGGATCGCGCCGGATTTGTCATAATAGCTGCCGCGCCCGGCCACACCCACGGTTTCGGCTACGGTGATCTGAACATGATCGACATATTCGGCCTTCCACAGCGGTTCGAACAGAATATTGGCGAACCGGACGGCCATCAGGTTCTGCACGGTTTCCTTGCCCAGATAGTGGTCAATGCGGTAAATCTGTTCCTCGGTGAAATGCTGCGCCAACGTGGCGTTCAGCGCACGGGCGGATTCCAGATCGCGGCCGAACGGCTTTTCCACCACAATCCGGCTGTTTGCATCGGCAATGCCATGCCCGGCCAGACGCTGCGCAATATCGCCAAACAGCGACGGCGCGACCGAGAAATAGAACGCGTGAACCGCACCGGGGCGCACCCGCGATTTCAGTTCCGACCAGCCGCCTTCGCCGGTGGCATCAATCGGCACATATCCGATCAGCGACAGAAACGCATCCAGTTGCGGTTCATCCGCCGCGACGCCACCAAATTCAGCCACCGCCGCGCGCACCTGTTCGCGGAATGTGGCATCGTCCTGGCGGGTGCGTGCCGCCCCGATGATCTGCGCGGTTTCGGGAATCTGACCGGCGATAAAGCGACGATAGAGGCCCGGCAAAATCTTGCGATGCGCCAGATCGCCGGTGGCGCCGAAAATGACCAGATCGAAATCTTCGACCGGAATGACACGCGAAACCATGGCAGACTCCTTTTTCCGCCTTATTCGCTTAACGATGGTTAGCGATAACGGCAACCACCATCAAGCGAGCACCTTAGCCAGACGCGGCAACCCCGACCGTTTCAGCAAGGTGCGCAACGGCAGATCGCCGCCCATTCGCACGGCACGTGCATGCACCGCTGCCACAGCCTGCGCCACGCCCCCCGGATGATCGCGGTGCAGATCCAGCAGAAAGGCATCGGGGTGCAGCGCGCGGATACCAAGCGGTGCCAGCACCCGTTGCGGAAAATCGCGCAAATTCAGCGTGACGATCAGCGGCGCATCGGCGTCAATCGCCGCAGCCAGCACATGCAGATCAGCGGCATCCGGCAGATCCACCGCCGGAATGGCGCGGGCATCCGCTGCGGGCGCGATACGCTCAGCCAGCAACGCGGCCTCGGCCCCGGCGACGTCGCGGATACCGTGCCGGGCCGCAGCGTTCAGCCATTCATCCCGCAGGCGCGGTGTCCAGACCGGCGCATAATGCGCCACCAGCGCCGGGTCGGTCAGAATTTCCCGCAGCACTGTCGGGTAAAGGACGCAGGCATCCAGAACCGCTTTCATCCGTCCAGCCGAAAAAACAGTGATTTCAGATAACCCGATTCGGCCAGTTGCGGCAAAACCGGATGATCCGGCCCGGCCTGCCCGCTGTGGATCAACTGCGCCCGCCGCCCGGCCCGTCCGATCCCGCGCGCGCTGACATTGCGGAACGCGGCCAGATCGGCGGCATGGCTGCACGAACACAATCCCAGATAACCGCCCGGCGCGACCAACGGCGCAGCCAGAAAGGCCACCCGCTCATAGGCGCGCAATCCAGTCTCAAGCGCCGGCTTGGCCGGGGCAAAGGCGGGCGGATCGCAGATAACAACGTCGAACTGCTGATCCGCTTCGCGCAGAGCGATCAGCGCGGCAAAGGCATCACTGCGCTGCGTGGTCAGCCGATCCGCCACCCCCATCGCCCGCGCCCCGCCCTGCGCCAGATCCAGCGCGGCGGCACTGCCATCGACACAGGTCGCCTGCGCGGCCCCGGCAGCCAGCGCCGCCAGACCAAAGCCGCCGACATGAGAAAACACATCCAGCACCCGCGCGCCCGCAACCAAACGCTGCGCAAAGGCGTGGTTGGGCCGTTGGTCATAAAACAGCCCGGTCTTTTGTCCGCCCACCAGATCAGCCAGGTAGACCGCCCCATTCATCGGCACCTGAACCGGCGCATCGGGGGCCACGCCAAACAGAACCTCGGTCCGTTCATCCAGCCCCTCCAACCCGCGCGCGCGCCCCTGCCCGTTCAGGATCACCGTAGCCACACCTGTCACCCCGGCCAGCGCAGCGGCAATATCCCCGGCCATCCGGTCAGCCCAGGCGGCATTGGGTTGCATCACGGCAACATCGCCGAAACGGTCGATCACCAGACCGGGCAAGCCATCCGCCTCGGCATGAACCAGCCGGTAAAACGGCGCATCATACAACCGTTCCCGCATCGCCAAGGCCCGCGCCAGCCGCGCCCGCAGCCACGCGTCATCAATCACGACCGCCGGATCGGCATCCATCACCCGCGCCACAATCCTGGACGCCGGATTCACCGTCACCAAGGCCAGCGGCACCCGCTCGGCATCCTCCAGCACCGCAAAAGATCCCGGCTCAATCGCGCGGGACCGGCGATCCAATACCAGTTCATCAGCATAAACCCAGGGAAACCCGTGCCGGATCGCCTGAGGTTTCGATTTCGGGCGCAAACGCACCACCGGCAGATCAGTCATCCGTCACCATACCAGGGCAACCCGCCCCGTCTTTCGTTTCCAAATATCCCGCGGGGGGTCCGGGGGGCGCGAAGCCCCCCGGTGACTCGCTCACTCAATTTCCACCAACAGATCCTTGGCGTCGATTTGCTGCCCCGCAGTCACATGGACGACCTTTATCACACCAGCGCAATCAGCGTGAATGCCGGTTTCCATCTTCATCGCCTCGATGGTCAGCAGCAGATCGCCCTGCGCGACCTTGGCCCCCGCTGTCGCCGCGACCGAGGCGACAACACCCGGCATCGGCGCACCGATATGGCCGGGGTTCGACGCATCCGCCTTGGGCCGCGCCGCCGCCGCGCCGGTGGCCGAACGGTCTGGCACGCGCACCACGCGCGGCTGGCCGTTCAGTTCAAAGAACACCTTGACCTCGCCGTTCTCATCCGTCTCGCCAATGGTTTGCAGGCGGATTTCCAGCGTCTTTCCGGGGTCGATCTCGGCGCTGATCTCATCGCCCGGCTGCATCCCATAGAAAAAGGTCCGCGTCGGCAGGGTGCGCACCGGACCGTAAAGGCGATGGCGGCCCATGTAATCCAAGAAAACCTTGGGGTACATCAGATAGCCGTTCAGATCCTCGTCATCGACGGCGCGGCCCTCCATCTCGGCGCTGACCTTGGCGCGGGTTTCCTCAAGATCGACGGGCGGCAGATGCGCGCCGGGGCGGCCCTTGATCGGGGTTTCGCCCTTCAACACCTTGCGCTGCAAGGCCTCGGGCCAGCCGCCGGGGGGCTGGCCCAGATTGCCGCGCATCATATCGACCACGCTGTCGGGGAAGGACACCTCGCGGCCCTCGTCCAGCACATCATCGGGAGTCAGCCCCTGCGCCACCATCATCAGCGCCATATCGCCCACGACCTTGGACGAGGGCGTGACCTTCACAATATCGCCGAACATCCGGTTCACATCGGCATAGGTCTGCGCGACCTCATGCCAGCGTTCTTCCAGCCCCATGCTGCGCGCCTGCGCCTTGAGGTTGGTAAACTGACCGCCCGGCATCTCGTGCAGATAAACCTCTGACGCGGGGGCCTGAAGGCCGGATTCAAAGGCGGCATAGCCCTCGCGCACCCGCTCCCAATAGTTGGACATCGCCCGGATCGCGCCGATGTTCAGCCCGGTGTCGCGGTCGGTGCGGGCCAGCGCCTCGACCACGGACCCCAGCGTCGGCTGACTGGTGTTGCCCGACAGTGCATCCATGGCGCAATCAACCGCATCAACGCCCGCATCTGCGGCAGCGAGGATCGAAGCGCCGCCCATGCCGCTGGTGTCATGGGTGTGAAAATGGATCGGCAGCCCGACTTCATCCTTCAGCGCGCGGATCAACGCCCCCGCAGCCGAGGGTTTCAGCAGCCCGGCCATATCTTTCAGGCCCAGAATATGCGCCCCGGCATCGCGCAATTCGCGCCCCATGGCGACGTAATATTTCAGATCATATTTCGCCCGGTCGGGGTCCAGAATATCGCCGGTATAACAGATCGCTGCCTCGCAGATCTTTCCGCTGTCAACCACCGCATCCATGGCGACCCGCATATTTTCCACCCAGTTGAGACTATCAAACACCCGGAACACGTCGATCCCGGTCTCTGCCGCCTGTTTGACAAAGGATTGGACGATATTATCGGGGTAGTTCGTATAACCAACGCCATTGCTGGCGCGCAGCAACATCTGGGTCATCAGATTGGGCATGGCCGCCCGAATATCGCGCAGCCGCTGCCACGGACATTCCTGCAAGAACCGATAAGCCACGTCAAACGTCGCCCCGCCCCAGCATTCGACGCTGAACAGCCCCGGCAGATTGGCGGCATAGCTGGGCGCAACCCGGATCATGTCAATTGACCGCATCCGCGTCGCCAGCAGCGACTGATGCCCATCGCGCATGGTGGTGTCGGTGATCAGCAGCCGCTTTTGCGCCGCCATCCAGTCGGCCACCGCCTGCGCGCCTTTTTCTTCCAAAAGTTGCCGGGTGCCGGGTGCAGGCTCAACCAAGGGCACGGGCGGCACGGGCGGGCGCACCTCGGCGGGCGGCGCGGCGCGGCCTGCGGTTTCGGGGTGCCCGTTCACTGAAATATCGGCGATATAGGTCAGGATCTTCGTGGCCCTGTCGCGCCGCTTCCGAAAGGTGAACAAATCGGGCGTCGTATCAATGAACTTTGTGGTATATTCATCGGCCAGAAACACCGGATGTTTCAGCAGATTAATCACAAAGTCGATATTGGTCGAAACCCCACGAACCCGAAATTCGCGCAAAGCCCGGTCCATCCGCTTGATCGCCTGATCCGGTGTTTGCGCCCAAGCTGTGACCTTGACCAGCAAGCTGTCGTAAAATCGCGTGATAACCCCGCCCGCATAAGCCGTGCCGCCGTCCAGACGAATACCCATGCCGGTCGCCGTGCGATAGGCCGTGATCCGACCATAATCGGGAATAAAGTTATTCTGCGGATCTTCGGTCGTTACCCGGCATTGCAGCGCGTGGCCTGACAGGGTGATCGTATCCTGCGTGGGCATTCCTGTCGCCTCGGCCAGCGTTTCACCTTCGGCAATCTTGATCTGCGCCTGAACAATATCAATTCCGGTGACTTCCTCGGTAACGGTATGCTCCACCTGAACGCGCGGGTTCACCTCGATAAAATAAAACGCGCCCGAATCCATATCCATCAGGAATTCGACCGTGCCCGCGTTCTGATACCCCACCGCGCGGCCGATCTTCAGCGCCAGTTCGCACACCTCGGTCCGCTGCGCGTCATTCAAATAAGGCGCAGGGGCACGCTCGACCACCTTTTGATTGCGGCGCTGAACGGTGCAATCACGCTCATAAAGGTGGTAAAGGCCGCCATGCGTATCGCCCAAAAGTTGCACTTCGACATGCCGGGCGCGCTGGATCATCTTTTCCAGATAACCCTCGCCATTGCCGAAAGCTGCCTCGGCCTCACGCCGCCCCTCGCGGACCTTGGTTTCCAATTCATCCGAGCCAAGAACCGGACGCATCCCGCGACCGCCGCCGCCCCAGGACGCCTTCAACATCAACGGATAGCCGATCTCGCCCGCCTCGGCCCGGATCGCGTCCCAGTCATCGCCCAGAACCCCGGTTGCAGGGATGACCGGCACGCCGGCGTCAATCGCCACCCGCCGCGCCGATGCCTTGTCGCCAAGCGCCCGCATCGTATCTGCGGCAGGCCCGATGAAGGCGATGCCCGCCGCCGCACAAGCATCGACAAAATCAGGGTTTTCCGACAAGAGGCCATAGCCGGGATGGATCGCATCCGCCCCGGATTCGCGCGCCACCCGGATGATCTCGGGGATCGACAGATAGGCCGCAACCGGGCCAAGCCCCTCGCCGATGCGATACGCCTCATCCGCCTTGAAACGGTGCAGCGACAGCTTGTCTTCTTCGGCATAGACAGCGACCGTCCGCTTGCCCAACTCATTCGCTGCCCGCATCACGCGGATCGCAATTTCGCCACGGTTGGCAATCAAGATCTTATGGAACATGCGCGCCTCCTGCCCAGTCGGTGACGCGATCCTAGCGATGCGGCAGCGCAGCGCAAGCAAGCGGATGGTCGGGGGCCGGTGACACGCGCCCCCTCACATGTCTCAGCCCACCACCGCTGCCTGTTCGGCCAGCCAGTGTTCGGCGTCCAGCGCCGCCATGCAGCCCATCCCCGCACTGGTCACGGCCTGCCGATAGACGTGATCGGTCAGATCGCCTGCCGCGAACACGCCCGGAATCGAGGTCCGCGTGCTGCCCGGCTCGACCTTGACGTAACCACCATTGTGCAGCTCCAGCTGATCCTTGACCAACTCGCTGGCGGGCGCATGGCCGATGGCAATGAACACCCCTGCCACCGCCACATCCTGCACCGAACCGTCCTTGACCGAGCGCAGCCGCGCACTGGTGACACCCAGAGGGGTATCATCGCCCAGCACTTCGTCCAATTCGTGATCCCAGATCACCTGCACCTTGGGGTTATTCAACAGCCGCTGTTGCAAAATCTTTTCCGCCCGCAGGCTGTCGCGGCGATGAACCAGGGTCACCTTGCTGGCGAATTTGGTCAGGAACAGCGCCTCCTCGACCGCGGTATTACCACCGCCGACCACCAGAACCTCGCGCCCACGATAGAAGAATCCGTCGCAGGTGGCGCAGGCGCTGACGCCGAAGCCCTTGAACTTCTCCTCGGATGGCAGACCCAGCCAGCGCGCCTGTGCTCCGGTCGCCAGAATCACCGCATCCGCCGTCACCACCGCGCCGGAATCACATGTCGCACGGAACGGACGCACCGACAGGTCCAGCGACGTCACCAGATCAGTGACGATCTCGGCCCCCATGGCGCGGGCGTGCGCCTCCATCTTGACCATCAGATCGGGGCCTTGAACCTCCACTTCGCCGGGCCAGTTTTCAACTTCTGTGGTGATGGTCAGCTGTCCGCCGGGCTGTATCCCCTGGATCAACAGCGGGTTCAGCATTGCCCGTGCACCATAGACCGCCGCCGTATAGCCCGCCGGTCCCGAACCGATAATCAAAAGTTGCGTGTGTTTGCTGGACATGATCGCCTCATCTGGTTTCGCCCTAGGTAGTGGGCGCCGCCCGGTTCTGCAATGCAGCACAATTCCGCGAAATAATATTGCGCAAGATCGCCCTACAGGATAGTTTCCGTCTGAATTTCGGGCAAGGGCAGGAAGAAATGGCAGGCACACGGCTGGACGAAATCGACCGCAGAATTCTGGCCGAGTTACAGGCCGATGGCCGTATGACCAACGTCGAACTGGCCCGCCGGGTTGGTATTTCCGCGCCGCCCTGCCTGCGCCGCGTCCGCGCGCTTGAGGAAAGTGGCCATATCCGCGGCTATCACGCCGACATCGACCCGCGCGAACTGGGGTTCGAAGTGCAGGTGTTCGCCATGGTCCGGCTGGCCAGCCAGCACGAACGCGACCTGTCCGCCTTCGAAGCACTGGCCCGCAGTTGGCCGCTGGTGCGCGAATGCCACATGCTGAACGGCGAGATCGACTTTATCCTGAAATGCACCTCGCCCGATTTACCTAGTTTTCAACGGTTCCTGACCGAACACCTGACCGCCGCCCCCAACGTCGCCAGCGTCAAGACATCGCTGGTGATCCGCTGCGCCAAGGATGAACCGGGCGTCCCGTTCGAAGTGGTCGAAGAACGCGTCCGCGAGGCGGGATAAAATCAACGAAAGGCCGGAAAATGAAAAACCCGTGGATGAGCCTGTGGCTGTCTGCCGCCAACCAGATGACCGCCGCGGCACGTGGCCAGATGATGGCCGAAATGCGTAAGACGCAGAACGCGATGATGCGGGAGTGGCAGAAAGCTTGGGTTGAGGCGTGGATGAAGGCGTGGGGGATGGGGGCGCAGAATAAGAAGCGAAAATAATGTCGCACCGTTAGTTTTGATCTAGATTTTTACTGGCGTTTGAACAGCGCGGAAAGCTGAGGTCGGCCTTTGGCTGATGCTCGATCTTATCTATAACCGCCAAGGGGCGATAGATAAGGTTGCATGCACCATCCGCAAACAGGATGAAATCACCTGATGAAAAAAACAGCCGCATAGGTCGGGCGGATGCGTCAGCCGTTGAAACCTGAACAACCGGATTATGGTCCAGCATGAATGTTGCACGGGCCAAGCCCGACCCTATTGCAACAGTGACAATTACCACAGCCACCATAGCGATCGCTAATTCAGGTTGATCTCGCCCTTTTCGTGGCTTTTCGCGCATTCTCCAGATAGCAGGAACGAGCCGGGAAATAGCAAAAAGCACACCGATAACGGGGAGCGCTATCAGCAGCGGAATACCAATTCCCTGCCAGATAAAGCCGAACAGGCCACCGACAGACGAAAGCCCCATATAAAGAATCGCCGCAACAAAAATATAAATAAACCAGACCAGAATATTTATGGCCAGCATCGCCCGTGAAGATATGTCACGATATCGGAAATCAGCAGTCAGAGCGACAACCGCAACAAAAGGAAATTTAGCCAAAATACTTATCGCGCCCGCACCAGCCAGAGCAAAAAAATTGCACAGCCAAAGCGAAACTAATTTGGCCACCGATCAATATCTTAACCGAGGATGCCAATCCCTGCATCACCGCAAAGACATGCAAGGTAACAGCCAGCAGCGCCGCCAAAAAAATGCGCAGCCAGCCAAACTGTCCAGTGACACGCGAAAGCCATCCAATGTCCGTCAAACGCCCGGTCATTTTATGACCTCCTCGCTTCAGCTATCCATCTTCAAGGCCTGAATAAACGCCGTCTGCGGGATTTCCACCTTGCCAAACTGGCGCATCTTCTTTTTCCCGGCCTTCTGCTTTTCCAGCAGCTTTTTCTTGCGGGTCGCGTCGCCGCCATAGCATTTCGCCGTCACATCCTTGCGCATCGCGGACAGGGTTTCACGGGCGATGACACGGCCACCGATGGCGGCCTGAATCGGGATCTTGAACATATGGCGGGGGATCAGCTCTTTCAACTTTTCCACCATAACCCGTCCGCGGGATTCAGCGCGGTCGCGGTGCACCATGATGGCCAGTGCGTCAACGGGTTCGTCATTCACAAGGATCGACATCTTGACCAGAAAATCTTCACGATATTCGCTGATCTGATAATCGAACGACGCATAGCCCTTGGTCACGGATTTCAGGCGGTCGTAAAAATCGAAAACAACCTCGGCCAGCGGCAGGTCGTAAACCACCATCGCGCGGGAACCGGCATAGGTCAGGTCCATCTGAATACCGCGCCGGTCCTGGCACAGCTTCAGCACGTCGCCCAGATACTCATCCGGCACCATAATGGTGGCCTTGATGCGCGGCTCCTCGATATGATCGACATAAGTCAGATCGGGCATGTCGGCGGGGTTATGCAGATCCCGCACCTCGCCGTCTTTCATATGCAGCTTGAACACAACCGAAGGTGCGGTGGTAATCAGATCAAGATCATATTCCCGTTCCAGCCGGTCGCGGATCACCTCAAGATGCAGCAGGCCAAGAAAACCACAACGGAAACCGAAACCCAGTGCCGCCGAGGTTTCCATCTCAAAGCTGAAACTGGCGTCATTCAGCGCCAGTTTCTCAATCGCGTCACGCAGCGCCTCGAAATCATTGGCATCAACGGGGAACAGACCGCAGAAAACCACCGGTTGCGCGGGTTTAAAGCCCGGCAGCGGCGTATCGGCGCCCTTGCGCTCATGCGTGATGGTGTCGCCCACACGGGTATCGCGCACCTGCTTGATCGAGGCGGTGAGCACGCCGATTTCCCCCGGCCCCAGTTCCGCGATGTCCTGCATCTGCGGGCGCAGCACGGCCAGCTTGTCGATGCCGTAGATCGCGCCGGTCTGCATCATCTTGATGCGGTCGCCCTTGCGGATCACGCCGTCCATCACCCGGATCATCACCACGACCCCCAGATAAGGGTCATACCACGAATCAACCAGCATCGCTTTCAGCGGCGCATCGCGGTCGCCCTTTGGCGCGGGCAGACGCGTGACAATGGCCTCCAACACGTCGGGGATACCAAGGCCGGTCTTGGCGGAAATCGGAATCGCGTCGGAAGCATCGATGCCGATCACATCCTCGATCTGGGCCTTCACGCGGTCAGGTTCGGCTGCGGGCAGGTCGATCTTGTTCAGCACCGGCACGATGTCGTGGTCAGCATCAATCGCCTGATAGACGTTGGCCAGCGTCTGCGCCTCGACCCCTTGCGTCGCGTCCACCACCAGCAGGCTGCCTTCGACGGCGCGCATCGAGCGGCTGACCTCATAGGCGAAATCGACGTGGCCGGGGGTGTCGATCAGGTTCAGCACATAGGTGCGCCCATCCTTCGCCGGATATTCGATACGCACGGTGTTCGCCTTGATGGTGATGCCGCGTTCGCGTTCAATATCCATGCTGTCCAGCAACTGGGCCTTCATGTCGCGTTCGGCGACAGTCCCCGTCATCTGGATCAGCCGGTCGGCCAAGGTGGATTTGCCGTGGTCGATATGGGCCACGATGGAAAAATTGCGGATGAGATCAAGGTCGGTCATGGCCCGGCTATACAAGGGCGCGCGGGGTGCGAAAAGGGGGATTTACCGTCCTCGTCGCGCCAGCCGCGCCTCGCGCCACATGGCAGCCATGCCCGCCAGCGCGATGATCGCCGCGCCCGTCAGAGTGGCGGCGTCGGGCCGTTCGCCGAACACCAAAACCGCTAGGATCAGCGCGAACAGCAGCCGGGTATAGCGGAACGGCGCGATCACCGCGATTTCCCCCAGGCGCATGGCTGCAACCATCAGCATATAGGCGCACAGGCCAAAGGCCACCGCGCACAGCAATTGCAGGGTTTCGGTCAGGTCAGGCGTCAGAACCGGCCCCGATTGCAGCGCCATCCATACCAGCCCCGACGGCACCAGCGACGCAAAAGCCGAAGCGGTCAGCGTCTTGGACGAAATCCCCGGAGGCACCCGGCGCGTGGCCAGATCGCGCATCGTCAGCATCAGAACGCCACCAACAGCCAGCGCGGATGCAGGCTGAAACGCCGCCGTCCCCGGCCGCACCACGATCAGCACACCGATCATGCCAACCACAATCGACAGCCACCGCCGCCAGCCGACCCTTTCGCGCAAAAACACCACCGCACCCAGCGTCAGCATCAGCGGCAGCGCCTGAAGAATGGCGCTGACCGTCGCCAGATCGCCCAGCACCAGCGCCGACAAAAACAGCACGCAGGCCAGCCCCTCGCCCAGATTGCGCAGCATCACCATCGGGTGCAGCAACTCGCGCGTCCACAGCCGCCCGCCCTGAAGCGCGATCAGCGCCCAGAACACCGCCGTCGCCAGCGTGCCCGTCATCACCAGCACCTGCCCCACCGACAGCCGTTCGGCCAGCAATTTCAGGAACATGTCCTCGACTGCGAACAGCGCCATCGCGCCGATCATCGACAGGGCCGCCCGCAGATTATGCATGGCGGGCTTGACGAAGCGAAGGACAGCGGGCGAAGCTCATGCCCGAGCTTTGGCCCGCCGCGTGACGGGCGTCAATCGGGGAAAACAGAATGCTGTTCAAAGTCGAGGATATGACCTGCGGCCATTGCAAGGCCGCCATCGAAAAGGCCGTGACTGCGGCGGGCGGTGATGCCGTTGTCGATCTGGATATGAAAACCGTCGATGTGCAGGGGCTGGACAGCCAAGCCGCCGAAGCAGTGATTCGCGATGCAGGCTATACGCCCCAACTGGTCTGATAACGCGGCAACACAAGATATAGGCCACAACCACCACCGCGTCGCTACCCAGGCCAAACTTTCCGTTATTGGATCATGTTTGGAATTTTGGCTATATTTTGTGGATAAGCTGACCAATCAGAGGCGGAATCACCGCCCGCCCCCCAGGCCGGAACCCGAGGAGACAGAACCATGCTCAACCGCTTTATCATCGCGGCCGCCGCCGTCGTGCTGACCACCCCGCTGGCGATGGCCGGGCCAATCGACAGCGCCTGCGTCCGCTCTGACCGCGCGCGCGGGAATGCGCCGCTGTGTGGCTGCATCCAGCAGGTCGCCAACCAAACGCTGTCGCGCGCCGATCAGCGCCGTGCCGCGCAATTCTTCCGCGAGCCGCATAAGGCACAAGAGGTGCGGATGTCGAAACGCGACGCCGACAACGCCTTCTGGGCGCGTTATCGCGCCTTTGCCTCGACCGCCGAGACATACTGCCGTCGCTGATCCGAATGCGCATCGTCGTTCTGACCGGCGCCGGAATCTCTGCCGAAAGCGGGCTTGCCACCTTTCGCGGCCCCGATGGTCTGTGGGAAGGCCACCGGGTCGAGGATGTCGCCACACCCGAAGCGTTCGAGCGTGACCCGGCACTGGTCCACGAGTTCTATAACCAGCGTCGGGCCAGGGCGGCAGAGGCCGAACCCAACGCCGCTCATCTGGCGCTGGCACAACTGGCGCGGAGCCACGACCTGACACTGGTCACACAAAACGTGGATGACCTGCACGAACGCGCAGGCAGCCGCCATGTTATTCACATGCACGGCGCATTGAATCGCGCGACCTGCACCGTCTGCCGGTGGGATTGGCAAGCGCCAACAGTGATGCACATCAGCGATCACTGCCCGCATTGCGGATCTCAGACAACACGCCCCGACATCGTCTGGTTCGGCGAAATTCCGAAACACATGCGCGAAATCTGGAACGCATTGGACGAAGCCGACCTGTTCGCCGCCATCGGCACCTCGGGCCAGGTCTATCCCGCCGCCGGCTTTGCCCAACACGCCGCCCGCGCCGGGCTGCGCTGCGTGGAACTGAACCTTGCCGACAGCGCGAACGGGCACGACTTCACACAACGCATCATTGGCCCGGCCAGCCAGACCGTGCCCGAATGGGTCGCCTCTCTGGGCTGAAGCCCCCCTGTCTTTCGTTTGCAAATATCCCGGGGGTGCGGGGGCTGGCCCCCGCGGGCTGATGCGCTAACCCTGACGCCGGAAAGTCAGGTAATGCGGCACACGACCTTCGCGCAGGGCCTTTTGCTCATAGCGCGTGGACAGCCAGTCATCCCATGGTTGATCCGTATCGGCAATCAGATCAAACCCGGCGGGCGGCACCTGCTCGCGCGATTGGCGCATATAATCCGGGATGTCACTGGCAATACGAAAGATGGCGCCGGGGCGCATGACACGGGCCAGCGGGATCAGATGTTCCGGCGTGACAAAGCGCCGCCGATGATGGCGTGCTTTGGGCCAAGGGTCTGGATACAGTAGAAAGGCCCGATCCAGCACCGCATCTGGCAGCACATCCATCAGATCACGCGCATCACCGGGATGAACGCTAAGATTCGTCACACCCGCCGCGCGAATCTTGCCCAGCAGCATAGCCACGCCATTGATGAACGGCTCGCACCCGATAATGCCGACCTGCGGATAGCAGGCGGCCATATGGACCAGATGCTCTCCTCCGCCAAAGCCAACCTCCAGCCAGACGGGACGATCATCGCCAAAGATCGCCGCCGGATTGATCGGGGTACGGTCGGGATTTTCGTCCACGGTGATCCCGCGCGGGCGCAGATCGCCCAGATCCTCGGCCAGGTAGCCCTTTTGGCTTTGCCGCAGAGTCTTGCCGTGGCGGCGGCCATAGAAGTTGCGGCGCGGCGGGTTGGGATCAAAGGTTTCGGGTTCGTCGGTCATGATCTGTTGCAGCCTTGCCCCCAAAGCCGGGGGCGCTTCGCCCCCCGGACCCCCAGAGGATATTTTCAAACGAAAGACGGGTCAGTCGGCCATCAGGCGGCTGATGATAACGGTGACTTCGGGTTTCTTGCCGATTTCCTCCATCGCGGCTTGACGCGTGGCGCGGCGGATCGCCTCGTCCATTTTTGCATCGTCGCGCACGATCCGGTCATCGGCCCTTTCCAGAAACGCGGCCAGTTCGGTTTCGATATGGCGGGCCAGTGACTGGCCATTGCGGGTGATGTCGGGCAGGCCCATCAGTTCAACCCATGCATCAGGCAGAACATTATCGTCCTCATCCACGATCACCGAGACCAGCGCGTGACCATTCAGCGCCATGCGGATACGGTCGCGCACGATGCCATCCATCGCTCCGATCAGCACCGTGCCATCCAGATACTGCCGCCCGGTTTCCACCTGATCGACGATTTTTGGCGTCGGGCCAGTCAGGTCCAGCATGGTGCCGTTGACCGCAATTTCCGAAGCAATACCTTTGGCGCGCGCCATTTTCGCATGTTCGCGCAGGTGCATATGTTCGCCGTGCATCGGAATCAGGATGTCGGGCTTTATCAGATCGTGCACCGCCTGTAGATCCGGGCGGTTGGCATGGCCCGAGACGTGGAAGGTGCCGTCATCGGCATCGAACACATCGACACCCAGTTCCGACAGAGCGTTCATGATACGGATCACACCGCGTTCGTTGCCCGGAATCGTGCGCGAGCTGAACAGGAAGCTGTCGCCCTCTTTCAGTTGCAGCCCCAGATAGCGCCCGCGCGACAGCTGCGCCGAGGCCGCCCGCCGTTCGCCCTGACTGCCGGTGACGATCAGCAGCACCTTGTTGCGCGGCAATTCGGATGCCTGTTCCGGGCCGATGGTATCCGGGAAATCGGTCAGGATTCCGGTATCCAGCGCCGTCTGCACCATCTTGCGCATCGCGCGGCCCAGCAGGCAGACTTGGCGCCCCGACGCGACCCCGGCTTCGGCCAGCGTCTTTAGCCGGGCAATGTTGCTGGCAAAGGTGGTGGCAACGACCATGTTCGGCTGTGCCATAATGAAATCCAGCAACGGGTTGGCCAAAATCGCCTCGGACCGGCCGGGTTGCGGACTGAAAACGTTGGTGGAATCGCAGGCCAGCACCTTGATGCCCTGCCCTTCACCGGCGATCTGATGCCACATGATCGGCTCGAAGGCTTCGCCCACGACCGGGGTGCCGTCCAGCTTGAAATCGCCCGAGTGCATGATCCGGCCTGCGGGGGTGTCGATTAGCAGCGCCGCGCTTTCGGGGATCGAGTGGCTGATCGGCACGAATTGCACGGTGAACGGGCCAGCTTGCACCACCTCGGGGCGGGGGCCGGTGATCTGCACCGCATCCGGAGCGATACCCGCTTCTTCCAGCTTCATGCGGGCCAGCGCGCCGGTAAAGGGACGGCAATAGACCGGCTTTTTCAGCTTGTTCCACAACAGACCAAGAGCGCCGACATGATCCTCATGACCATGCGTGATAAAGATCGCCTCAAGCCGATGCTTGTTTTGTTCCAGCCAACGCATGTCGGCCATAATCAGGTCGATCCCCGGCGCGCTGTCCATGTCGCCAAAGGTCACGCCCAGATCGACAAGGATCAGCCGCTCCTTGCCTGCCGGGCCATAGCCATAAACATAGGCGTTCATCCCGATTTCGCCCGCGCCGCCCAGCGGCAGATAGATCAGACGATCAGACATTGCCCGCCTCCTTGTTGTGGTCATAAATCAGTCGCAATCCGTGGACGGTCAGATCGTCCTCGATCGCGTCAAACAAATCGAAGCCCTGATCGAACAGCGCCGCAAGGCCGCCGGTTGCGATCACCTTCATTGGTCTGGCCCGTTCCTGACGGATTTTCTGTACGATACCTTGCACCAGACCAATATAGCCCCAGAAGATGCCGGACTGAATACAGGCCACAGTATTTCGCCCGATCACCTGTGCCGGCATCGTCACATCGACATGCGGCAGCGAGGCCGCGCCCATGTGCAGCGCCTCAAGGCTCAGATTAACGCCCGGCGCAATCACGCCCCCGATATAGGCACCATCGGTATCGGCCACGTCAAAGGTGGTGGCGGTGCCGAAATCGACCACAACCAGATCACCGCCGTGGCGTACATGCGCGGCCCAGGTGTTCACAATCCGGTCGGGACCAACCGCCGACCCCGGCTCGACCCGTGGAGCCATGGGCAACAGGCAGTCAGGTTTTCCCACCACCAGCGGGCGTGTATTAAAGTAACGGTTGCACAGCACCCGCAGGTTAAACACCACGCGCGGCACCGTAGAACTGATGATACAGGAATCAATATCCAGATCGAAGTGCGTCAGCGAGATCATGGTTTGCAGCCAGACGAAATATTCGTCCGCCGTGCGCCGATGATCGGTGCTGATGCGCCAGTGCGACACGAATTGTTCGCCATCCCAAAGGGAAAACACGCTGTTGGTGTTACCCGTATCAATACACAGCAGCATGGATCAGCTTTCGGCAAAGTATATATCGGCCGCCGGAATCGCCTGCCGCCCCTGCGTGGTCGTCAGGATCAACGCGCCATTGTCGTCGATGGTTTCAAACGTGCCGGTCAGTTCCGCCTTGCCCGTGCGGGCAGTTAAGGTGCCACCCAGATGCGCGGCGCGCGCCAGCCAAGCGGTGCGGATCGGCGCAAAGCCATAAGCGGTCATCTGCCGCAGCCAACGATCAAAGGCCGGGGCCAGCAGATCCAGAAAGTCTTCGGGCGTGACGGTCAGGCCGGTTTCCCCCGCGACGCTGACAGCAGGCATGGCACCGGGTTCCAGCGCCTCGGGCAAAGGGGCAGCGATCAAATTCACGCCGATGCCCACAGCCAGCGCATCCAGCCGCGCGCCACTGCCGCCACTTTCCAGCAGGATGCCCGCCACCTTGCCGCCGTTCAGCAGCACATCGTTAGGCCATTTGATCGACAGTCGCGCCGCAGGGCCAGCCACATCGCGCAATGCGTCATGCAAGGCCAATGCCGCGACAAAGGACAGCCGGGCGGCATCCGCAGGCCCGCCAGTGGGTCGCATCAGCAGGGTTGCGGCAAAATTTCCGGCCTGCATCGACCAGCCGCGCCCACGACGCCCGCGCCCTGATGTCTGTTCGCGCGCCATGATCCACGCTGCACCAGACAGACCGGGGGCCAGCCGCAAAGCCTCGGCATTGGTGGAATCGCAGCGCGGCAGGATATGCCGCGCTATGCCATCAGGCCAGTCATTACGGGGCGCGACGGGTTGGCTCACCCGTCGCCGCCGGGCGTGACGGCCGCACCCTGTCCCGCGACCGGCGCATCTACCGGCGCAAGGGCGGAAGCACCGACCAGCGTTTCAGCAGCCGTTGCCGCCGCGCGATCCACGCCGAACATCGTTGCCGCGCCAATCAACAGCACCGCTGCCGGAACCAGTAAGGCCACGGTCTGCACCAGCCCCATACGGCTGCTGACACCTTCGGATTCAGCGCCGAAGAACATGTAGTAAACGATGCGCAGGTAATAGAACGCACCGATGACCGAGGCGACCACACCAGCAATCGCCAGCCACGCCATATCCGCATCAACCGCAGCCGACAGCACACCCAGCTTGGCGAAAAAGCCCAGAAAAGGCGGCACACCGGCAAGGCTGAACATCAGGAACAGCACCGCCCATGCCTTCAGGGGCTCAGCACTGGCAAAGCTGTTCAGGCTGGCCAGATCCGTGACCGGGCGACCATCACGTTCCAGCGACAGGATAAAGGAGAATGCACCGACGTTCATGACCGCATAGATGGTCATATACATCAGCATCGCCTGCACACCATAAGCCGTGCCCGCCGCCAGACCGACCAGCGCAAAGCCCATATGCGCGATCGAGGAATAGGCCATCAGACGCTTGATGTCGCGCTGCCCGATCCCGGCAATCGCGCCAAGGAACATCGACATCACGGCCAGCGCGGCGATGATCTGCGTCCAGTCGGTCGTGGCCTGACCAAAGGCCCCGAACATCACCCGCGCGATCAGGGCCATCGCAGCCACCTTGGGCGCGGTGGCAAAGAATGCCGTCACCGGCGTGGGCGAGCCTTCGTAAACGTCCGGCGTCCACATATGGAAGGGCACCGCAGACACCTTGAAGGCCAGACCGACCAGCAGGAATACCAGGCCAAACAGCAGCCCGACCGACAGATGTTCGCCCCCCGACACCGCCGCCATCACGCCGACGAAATTCGTAGTGCCGGCGAAACCGTAAACCAGCGACATTCCATACAGCAGCAGCCCCGAAGACAGCGCGCCCAGAACGAAATACTTCAGCCCCGCTTCGGACGAACGGGCGCTGTCGCGGCGCATCGCGGCCACGACATACAGCGACAGCGACTGCAATTCGAGGCCCATATACAGCGTCAGCAGGTCGTTCGACGACACCATCATGCACATGCCAAGCGCGGCCAGCACGATCAGGATCGGAAACTCGAACCGCAGCAAATTACGGCGCTGCATATAGTCGGCGCTCATCGCCAGAACAGCGGCAGCCGAAATCAGCACGACCACCTTGGCAAAGCGCGCAAAGGCATCGTCGATGAACATGCCAAAGAATGCCGTCTGGTCAGCACGCCCGCCAAAGCCGATCAACAGTGCCACCAGCAGCAGCACCGCCACCGTCACCCACAGGATCGGGCGCGCGATGGCATCCTTGCCCAGATAAGCCCCCGCCAGCAGCGCAGCCATCGCATAGACGGCCAGCAGAAACTCGGGCAGGACGATTGAGAAATCCAGCGCGGTCATGTCGGCCCCCTTAATGCCCGGTCTCGGCGGCGGCCTCGGCCACCGGCTCGGCCGGGATGGATGCGTGGTAATTGGTCAGCAGGTTGGAAACCGCCGGTCCGGTGATGTCGGTCACAAGGCGCGGATAGACGCCAAGGATCAGGGTCATGGCAATCAGCGGCGCAAAGATCCACTTTTCGCGGCTGGTCATGTCGGTGATGGTTTTCAGGCTTTCCTTGATCAGCGCACCCAAGGTGACGCGGCGATAGAGCCACAGCGCATAGGCCGCCGACAGGATCACGCCCGAGGTAGCAACGAGGCCGACCCAAGTGTTTTCGCGGAAGACGCCGAGCAGGGTCAGGAACTCACCCACAAAGCCCGAGGTGCCGGGCAGGCCGACGTTCGCCATGGTGAAGAACATGAACACCAGCGCATAGACCGGCATCCGGTTCACCAACCCGCCATAGGCGTCTATTTCCCGCGTATGCATCCGGTCATAGATCACGCCGACGCACAGAAACAGCGCGCCCGAGATAAAGCCGTGGCTCAGCATCTGGAAGATAGCGCCATCAACGCCGACCTGATTGGCGGTGAAAATCCCCATCGTCACATAGCCCATATGGGCAACCGACGAATAAGCGATCAGCTTTTTCATGTCCGACTGCGCCAGCGCCACCAGCGAGGTATAGACGATGGCAATCGCCGACATCCAGAACACCAGCGGCTGGAAGATGTCAGAGGCGACCGGGAACATCGGCAGGCTGAACCGCAAAAAGCCATAGCCGCCCATCTTCAGCAGCACGGCGGCCAGCACGACTGAACCGGCGGTCGGGGCCTGAACGTGCGCGTCGGGCAGCCAAGTATGCACCGGCCACATCGGCATCTTGACCGCAAAGCTGGCAAAAAAGGCCAGGAACAGCAGCGTCTGCACACCGCCGATCACGCTAATCCCCAGAATGCGCATGGTTTCCGACGGAAACGCCGTGCGCGCCGGGTCCAGCAGCGCGGCGATGTCAGTGGTGCCCGACATGCGATACATCGACACCATCGCCACCAGCATCAGAACCGAGCCGAGGAAGGTATAAAGAAAGAACTTGAACGCGGCATAAATCCGGTTCTGACCGCCCCAGATCCCGATAATCAGGAACATCGGGATCAGCCCTGCCTCGAAGAACAGATAGAACAGCACCAGATCCAGCGCCACGAACACGCCGATCATCAGACCTTCCAGCAGCAGGAAGGCGATCATGTATTCCTTGACGCGCTTGCTGACATCCCAGGTGGACAGGATCGTCAGCGGCATCAGGAAGGTGGTCAGCATCACGAACAGAACCGAGATGCCGTCCACGCCCAGCTTATAGCGCAGCCCCATGATCCATTCGCGGTCTTCCACAAACTGAAAGCCGGTGTTCGAACGGTCAAACCCGAACAGCACGAACAGCGAGATCAGGAAGGTGGCGCTGGTCGCGATCAGCGCCAGCCACTTGGCGTTGCGCTGTGCGGCGGCATCATCGCCGCGCAAGAACAGCGCCAGAATACCCGCAGCAACGATGGGCAGAAAGGTGATGATGGAAAGAAGGCTCGTCATATCAGTGCGCGCTCCGCAGCATCACCCAGATCAGCAAGGCCACAATTCCAAGGACCATCGCAAAGGCATAGTGGAACAGATAGCCGGATTGAACACGGCCAGCGAAACGGGTCAGACGCGGGATCAGCCCCATGGCAAGGCCATTGATCGCACCGTCAATCATGCGGCCATCACCCTGCTGCCACAAGAACCGGCCCAGCCATTTTGTGGGACGAACAAAGATCACATCATACAGTTCGTCGAAATACCATTTGTTCAGCAGGAACCGATACAAATAGGGCTGCGACGCAGCCAGACGCGCGGGCGTATCCGGCGCGCGGATGTAGAACACCCAAGCCAGGAAAAGCCCGATCAGCATCGCGACAAACGGCGACAGTTTGACCCATGTGGGCACATAATGTGCGTCATGCAGCACGTGGTTATCGGGATGCATATAGATCGCGCCCGGCGTCACGGTCACAACGCTGACCTCGGACGGATCGCTGGCCGCACCGGCGGCAGCGTGCAGCGCCTCGCCCTGCGGTTCGGCGTGCGGCGCCTCGGCCACGGCACCATCCAGCGGCGCCTCGTGCCCGGCATCAACCTGATGGCTTTCGGCGACCGGCAGGCCAAAGTAACCGCGCACCCGGTCTTCCGATCCAAAGAAGCTGCTATACCAGACCATCCCGGCAAAGATCGCGCCAACGGCCAGCACACCCAGCGGAATGGTCATCACCGGCGGGCTTTCGTGCGCGTGGTCATGCGCATGATGATCTCCGCGCGGCTTGCCCCAGAAGGTCATGAACATCAGCCGCCAGCTGTAGAAACTGGTCATCAGCGCCGCGATCACCAGCATCCAGAAGGCATAGCCCACGCCCGAGGCATAGGCGCTTTCGATCACCGCATCCTTGGACAGATAGCCCGCAAAGCCGATATGGGTCAGCGGAATGCCGACGCCGGTGATGGCCAGCGTGCCGATCAGCATCGCATAGAAGGTCAGCGGGATTTTCTTGCGCAACCCGCCATAGTTCCGCAGATCCTGCTCGTGGTGCATCGCGTGGATCACCGAACCGGCGCCAAGGAACAGCATCGCCTTAAAAAAGGCGTGGGTGAACAGGTGGAACATGGCGACCGAATAGACGCCAACACCCGCCGCCACGAACATATAGCCAAGCTGCGAACAGGTCGAATAGGCGATCACGCGCTTGATGTCGTTCTGCACCAGACCCACGGTCGCAGCAAAGAAGGCCGTGGTTGCGCCGATGATGACGACGAACATCTTGGCATCCGGCGCAAATTCAAACAGCGGCGACATGCGGCAGACAAGGAACACCCCCGCCGTGACCATGGTCGCGGCATGGATCAGTGCGGACACCGGGGTGGGGCCTTCCATCGCGTCGGGCAACCAGGTGTGCAGGAAAAGCTGCGCTGATTTCCCCATTGCGCCGATAAACAGCAGGAAGGCCAGCAGATCGGCGGCGGGCCAATCGCGCCACAGGAAGTGGAACTGGCTGGCGGCAATCTCCGGCACTTGCGCAAAGATTGCATCGAACTGGATCGAGCCGGTCATCCAGTAGATGCCAAATATCCCCAGCAGAAAGCCAAAGTCACCGACCCGGTTCACCACAAACGCCTTGATTGCGGCGGCGTTGGCCGACGGCTTGCGGTAGTAGAAGCCGATCAGCAGATAGGACGCGACGCCCACGCCTTCCCAGCCAAAGAACATTTGCAGCAGGTTATCCGCCGTCACCAGCATCAGCATGGTAAAGGTAAAGAACGACAGATAGGCAAAGAACCGGGCCTTATAGTGTTCGTGATGATCCCAGTTTTCGTCATGGGCCATGTAACCCATTGAATACATATGAACCAAGGCGGACACCGAGGTCACGACGATCAGCATGATCGCGGTCAGCCGATCCAGCCGGATCGCCCATTGCGCCACAAAATCGCCGGTCACGATCCAGTCCAGCACCGGGATGTGTTGCGTCACACCGTCAAAGGTCAAAAACACGATCCACGACAGCGCGGCGCACAGGAACAGGATGCCGGTGGTCAGATATTGCGCGGCCTGTTCACCGATCAGGCGCCAGCCAAAACCGGCAATGATCGCACCGAGCAGGGGGCCAAAAAGAATGATCGTCGTCATGGCCTTACCCCTTCATCACGTTGACATCTTCCACCGCGATCGAGCCACGGTTGCGGAAGAATACGACAAGGATCGCAAGGCCGATGGCTGCCTCGGCCGCGGCGACGGTCAGGATGAACATGGTAAACACCTGCCCCGCCAGATCGCCCAGATGCGCGGAAAAAGCGACAAAGTTGATGTTCACCGCCAGCAGCATCAACTCAATCGACATCAGAATGACGATGACGTTCTTGCGGTTCACGAAAATGCCAAAGATGCCGGTGACGAACAAAATCGCCCCCACCACCAGATAATGCGTCAATCCGATCATCGTTTCTGTCCCTCCGGGCTGTTGCCGGTTCTCTCGGTCCCGGCGCATCCCCGCCGGATGGGTGTTTAGTTCACGCCGTTCGGATAGAACAGCTTGCAGATGCCGTTCAGCCGAAAATTCCGCGTCCAAAGACCAAGAGGACCACGACAACGACGACCACAACGATAACTGTTCTGCTCATCCTTACAGCCCCTGCCCCGGCTTGATGTCTTTCAGTTCCATCCGCTCGGCCGGATCGGCATACATCTGTTTCAGCACGTCCTGACGCTTGATGTCCTTGCGATGTCGCATGGTCAGCGTGATCGCCCCGATCATCGCCACCAGCAGGATCATCCCGGCCAGCTGGAACGGCAGCAGATAGCGGTCATAGACGATCAGACCAATGCCGCGTGTGTTGTGAACCTCAGACAAGATTGGTGCCACACGCTGCGCCGAGGCGATCTCGGCGGTTTGCCAACTGCCGTAGACGATGGCAAGCTGCGCCAGCATCACCAGCGAAATCAGCAGCGCCAGCGGCAGATAGCGGGCAAATTCGCCCTTAAGCTGGGCAAAATCCACGTCCAGCATCATCACCACGAACAGGAACAGCACCGCAACCGCGCCGACATAGACGATAATCAGCAGCATCGCCACGAATTCCGCGCCTTGCAGCACGAACAGCCCCGATGCGGCGCAAAAGGCCAGGATCAGCCACAGCACCGAATGGACCGGGTTGCGGGCCATCACCACCATGAAGCCTGATACGCAAACGCAGATCGCGAACAGGTAGAATGCGAAGGTCATCATGGCTGGTCGTCCTCTTGTTCCTCGGCGAACACGTCCTGCGCCAAAGACAGCGCCTTCTGCATGGCGGGAAGCCCCCCGAACATGCCCATCTGGTAAATCACTTCCGCGATTTCGCGCGGCGTCGCCCCTGCCTCGCGCGCGTGGCGGATCGACAGGCGCAATTGCGGTTCCGCCAGCGCGCCTTGCACCGTCAGCGCGGCAATCGTCACCAGAAACCGCGTCCGCGCATCCAGCCCGTCGCGGTTGAACGTCTTGCCAAACCACAATTCCAGCATATCCGCCGGCATCGTCGGGATCAGCTTTTCGAACGCCCTGGCGTCGAACTTTTCCAGTGCCGGATTAAAGACGCGCGCCATCTCTTGCCCGGACTGGAGCATCTGCGAGAACAGCTTTTGAAAAGCGTCGGTCATCGGTAGGGTGCATCCAAAGCGATGTTACGGGCGATTTCGGCTTCCCAGCGGGCACCGTTATCCAGCAGCTTGGCCTTGTCGTAGAACAGTTCCTCGCGCGTTTCCGTCGCGTATTCGAAATTCGGGCCTTCGACGATGGCATCCACCGGGCAGGCTTCCTGACAGAAGCCGCAATAGATGCACTTGGTCATGTCGATGTCATAACGCGTCGTGCGGCGCGAACCATCTGCGCGCGGTTCAGCGTCGATGGTGATCGCCTGTGCGGGGCAGATCGCCTCGCACAATTTGCAGGCGATACAACGCTCTTCGCCGTTAGGATAACGGCGCAGCGCGTGTTCACCCCGAAAACGCGGCGACAGATGCCCCTTTTCGTGGGGGTAGTTCAGCGTCGCTTTGGGCGCAAAGAAATACCGCACCCCGATGCCGAAGCCTTTTATGAAATCGACCATCAGAAAGTATTTGGTCGCCTTGGCCAGATCGAATGCCATCAGAAATGCTCCCCCCGTTTGGGCGCGGCAAACCTGTCAAAGGCCGCGACGAACTCACGCACCCGCGCGCTGTCATGGGCGCATTCTTCGGCATCCAGATTATTGGCCAGAAAATGCGCGAATTCCACCTTATCGGTCTCATTCGCCTGTGCCAGCATTTCAGCGATCTTGTTGGAATAGGCCATGATTATACCCCCGCCCAACGGGCCCAGAACGTCCCGAACACCTGGAATTTCGCAAGGAATGCGATGATGACCACCCAGCCCAGCGACAGCGGCAGGAACACTTTCCACCCGATCCGCATCAGCTGATCATAGCGATAACGCGGCACGATGGCCTTCACCATGGCGAACATCCAGAACCAGAACACCATCTTGAGGAACATCCAGATCGCGCCATCCGGCAGGCCCGGAATCGGCGACAGCCAGCCGCCAAAGAACAGCAGCGAGATCAGCGCGCACATCAGCCAGATGGCGATATATTCGCCCGCCATGAACAAGAGGTAAGGCGTCGAGGAATATTCGACCATGTGACCCGCGACCAGTTCCGATTCCGCCTCGGGCAGATCGAAGGGCGGGCGGTTGGTTTCGGCCAGCGCGGACACAAAGAACAGCACCAGCATCGGCAGATGCGGCAGCCAATACCACGACAGCAGCCCCAGCCCGCGCTGCGCCTCGACAATGGCGGTCAGGTTCATTGAGCCGGTCGAGATAATGATGCCGATGATAATCAGGCCCATCGACACTTCGTAAGAAACCATCTGCGCCGCCGACCGCAGCGAGGCGAGGAACGGGTATTTCGAGTTCGAGGCCCAGCCGCCCATGATGACGCCGTAAACCTCGAGGCTGGAGACGGCAAAGATGAACAGGATACCCACATTGATGTCGGCCATCACCCAGCCGGGCGCGAAGGGAATAGCGACCCAGGCCAGCAGCGCCAGCATCATCGACAGGAACGGCGCAAGAAAGAACACAAACTTGTCGGACCCGGCGGGCACGACAATTTCCTTCAGCACATATTTCAGCGCGTCGGCAAAGGTTTGCAGCAAGCCCCAGGGGCCGACCACGTTCGGGCCGCGCCGCATCTGGACCGCCGCCCAGATCTTGCGGTCGCCATAGACCAGAAAGATCAGCGAGATCATGACGAAAGCGATCACACCCAGCCCTTGGGCCAGCATAATGATCGCGAAGCCAAGCGGCGATGACCAGAACTCTGCCATGATCGCCCGTCCCTTTCCTTATGCCGCGGGTATTCCGCGTGCCCTGCATTCACGCAGGGTCTCGTTGGTTTCCATCACCCGCAGGCCCATGGGCCGCGTCTTCGACAACGTAAAAGCCGCCCCGACCAGAAGCTTGCCGTCACGCTGTTGTTGCAACGTGCGAATGTGGCGCGCATAACCCGCGCCGTTCGATTTCGCCCAACCGGCCAATGCGCAGGTGGCATACGAAAACGCAATATCCGCGTCCACCCCTTGCCGCAGGTTTACCGTGACTTCGACCAGATCGCTACGGCTTTCGGGCGACAGACCGGAAATCATGCTGCCCAGAAATACCGAGGGATCAATCTCGGTCCCGGCGCGCCATTCCGGCAAGGCAGGCCGCGTCCGCTGCGCGAACTCATCCAGCGCCACCTGCTGCGCGGTCGGGCCACGGTGGCTGGCCCGCATCACGGCAGGGGCGGCCATGATAGCCTCGGCACCAACGCGGCTGACCGCCGCCAGGTCGGCCTGCGTCACCGCAAAGGCATCGCGCCCGCCCGGCGAATCAAGCCGCATTGTCGTGACCGAGCCATCGGGTTCCAAAATCAGAATCTCGCCCGATTTGGTCGAAACCTGCGCACGGGTCAAAGGCCCTTGCCCCTTGGCCGCGCCGGGATTGGCCAGCTGCGCTGTCAGCACCTCGGGCTTGGCGGCCGGGCGCGTCGCCAGGCCATCGCCCGCATCCGAACCACAACCGGCAAGCATCAGGCTTGCGGCAAGCAGGGTCAAAGCGGGGGGGCGGGTCAGACGCATCGTGTTACTCGGCCGCCATCGCTGTGGCGTGACGCGCCGCCGCCATGGCCGACAGTTCCCCCATCAGCGGCGAACAGCGCGTAATCGCGTTGGTCAGGTAGAAATCCTTGATCGCATAGCGGAACCCGGCCTTCCCCAGATCAAAGCGGGTCAGCGGCTGCCACGCGTTTTCCGGCACATGGTCGATCTGCGCCAGATGCGGCACCGCCTTAATCAGTGCGCGGCGCAGCGCGGCAAGGCTGTCCCATGGCAGAGTCGCGTCCAGTTCAGCGGACAAAGCGCGCAGAATCGCCCAGTTTTCCTTGGCCTGACCGGGTGGGAAGTTGGCCCGCATCGCCAGTTGCGGCCGCCCCTCGGTGTTGACGAACAGACCGTTTTCCTCGGTATAGCAGGCAGCGGGCAGGATGATGTCGGCGCGATGTGCGCCCCGATCACCGTGGCTGCCCTGATAGATCACAAAGGCACCCGCGTCGATGTCCACCTCGTCCGCGCCAAGGTTAAAGATCACCTCGGCCCCGTCGATGGCGGCGTCCATCCCGCCCTCGGTCACGGCACCCACATCCATCGCCCCGACACGGGCCGCGGCAGTGTGCAGCACCAGCAGCTTGGAGTTGCTGTTCTCGGCCAAGCGCATCGCATGAGCCAGAACCGCCTCGCCATCGGCTTCGCGGATGGCACCCTGCCCGACGATCACGATGCTGGGCTTGGCGCGCGTTTCCTCACTGATCTGCTGCGAGGACAGTTTGTCCAGCGCCGCGCGATCCGTGCCGACATGGGCATAGTCATAGGTCAGATCGACCGCCTCGCCCAGCAGCCCGATCTGAGCGCCCTTCGCCCACGCCTTGCGGATACGCGCGTTCAGAACCGGCGCTTCGACGCGCGGGTTGGTGCCGATCAACTGGATCATCTGGGCGTTGTCGATGTCCTCGATCCGCGCCGAGCCCACATAGGCCGAGCGGTTCCCGGCAGGCAGTCGCGCACTATCCGTGCGGCATTCCACATGCCCACCCAGCCCTTCGATCAGGGTTTTCAGACTGAAGGCCGCCTCGACCGGGGTCAGATCGCCGATCAGACCGGCAACCTTTTTCCCTTTCATCGCCGCAGCCGCAGCCGACAAAGCCTCGGGCCAGGTTGCCGGGCGCAGCTTGCCGCCCTCGCGGATATAGGGCTGATCCAGACGCTGACGCCGCAAGCCGTCCCAGACAAAGCGGGTCTTGTCGGAAATCCACTCCTCGTTCACGCCGTCATGGTTGCGCGGCATGATCCGCATCACCTCGCGCCCCTTGGTATCGACGCGGATGTTCGAGCCAAGCGCGTCCATCACGTCGATAGATTCGGTCTTGGTCAGCTCCCACGGGCGGGCGGTAAAGGCATAGGGTTTCGACACCAGCGCACCGACCGGGCACAGGTCGATGATATTGCCCTGCATGTTCGAATCCAGCGTCATGTTCAGATAGCTGGTGATCTCGCTGTCCTCGCCCCGGCCGGTCTGGCCCATCTGGGTGATGCCCGCGACCTCGGTGGTAAAGCGCACGCAGCGGGTGCAGGAAATGCAGCGCGTCATATGCGTTTCGACCAGCGGGCCAAGGTTCAGATCCTCGGACGCGCGCTTGGGTTCGCGATAGCGGCTGAAATCAATGCCATAGGCCATGGCCTGATCCTGCAAGTCACACTCGCCGCCCTGATCGCAGATCGGGCAGTCCAGCGGGTGGTTAATCAGCAGGAATTCCATCACGCCCTCGCGGGCCTTTTTCACCATCGGGCTGTTGGTGCGGATTTCCGACGGCTGCCCCTCGGGTCCGGGGCGCAAGTCCTTGACCTGCATGGCGCAGCTTGCGGCGGGCTTGGGCGGGCCGCCCACCACCTCGACCAGACACATGCGGCAGTTGCCGGCAATGGACAGCCGCTCGTGATAGCAGAAACGCGGAACCTCGACCCCGGCCTGTTCGCACGCCTGAATCAGCGTCAGGTTCGGATCGACCTCGATTTCCTTGCCGTCGATGATGAGTTTCCGCAGGTCCGCCATCATTCCATCCTTACTTGGCAGTCAGGGGCCGCATGACCCCCGCCGCGTGTTCCGCGTGGCCCGCCACGGCCACAGATTGTTCCGGCGCGGGGGCCGCCAGCACGATGTCGGCCAGAACCATGGTCAACACCGCCAAAGCCAGCAACGTCGCTGCAATCCACCGCATCGCCCGCTTCATTTCGCGATCAACAGCGATCCGGTCACGCTGCGCCTTCCGATTTCTTCGCGGCCAAGGCGGCAAAGCCCGGCCTCATCCGTTGCATTGTTCTGCCGCAAATAGGTGTTGGCAGTCGCATAGATGCGATCCTTGTCCGCGCGGGAATCAAGGAACGCGTCGATTTCCGCCGCTGAATAGCCCTTGCGTTCGGCATAGCGTTTCAGCGCGCGCGCCTGCGTATAGGCATAGACCAAGCGCCCGTCGATGGTCGGGCAACCGCGCCGGATCAGGTCGGCGACCCGTGCCGCCACCAGCCGGTCGTTGATGTATTTTTCCTGGCTCAGCGGCTCCAGCGCCGCCGCCGGTGTGGTCAGCATGGCCCCGGCCAGCGCAGCCGCCGTCAGTTTCCAAAGGGTTTTCATCGTGTTTGCCTTTCGTTTGACATACACGATGACATAATGCGCCAAGCCCGCTGGTGCATGACACGGCTGCGTCAGGTGGGCGTGAGCATATACCGACGCCGCCCTCATTTCAGCACCAGTGCTTCAGCAGGCGGATACAAAACCCAGCCCGGCGCTTCCCCAGCGGGCGCGCAGGCGGTCACCGCCAGAAGGGCCAGACCGGCCAGATATGTCCGGCCAGCAATCATTCCGCCGCCATCGCCCCCATGCGTCCGGTGCGTTTCGCCTTGATCCGGTCCTCGATCTCTTCGCGGAAGTTGCGGATCAGGCCCTGAATCGGCCAAGCCGCCGCGTCGCCCAGGGCGCAGATGGTGTGGCCCTCGACCTGCTTGGTCACGTCCAGCAGCATGTCGATTTCCTCGACCTCGGCTTCGCCCTTCACCAGACGTTCCATGACCCGCATCATCCAGCCGGTGCCTTCGCGGCAGGGGGTGCATTGACCACAGCTTTCATGCTTGAAAAAGGCCGACAGCCGCCAGATCGCCTTGATGATGTCGGTGTCCTGATCCATCACGATCATGCAGGCCGTCCCGAACGAGGACCGCAACTCCCGCATCCCGTCGTAATCCATGATCGCGGTTTCGCACTGCTCCGCCGTCAGCACCGGGCAAGAGGCGCCGCCGGGGATCACCGCTTTCAGGTTCTTCCAGCCGCCGCGCACACCGCCGCCATGTTTCTCGATCAGTTCCTTCATCGGGATCGACATGGCCTCCTCAACAACGCAGGGCGTGTTGACGTGGCCAGTCAGACCGAACAGCTTGACGCCCGCGTTATTCGGGCGGCCAAAGCCCGCGAACCATTCCGGCCCGCGCCGCAGGATCGTCGGCACGACGGCGATGGATTCGACGTTGTTCACCGTGGTCGGGCAACCATACAGCCCCGCGCCAGCCGGGAACGGCGGCTTCATCCGGGGCATCCCCTTTTTGCCCTCAAGGCTTTCCAGCAGCGCCGTTTCCTCGCCGCAGATATAGGCGCCCGCGCCGTGGT